>NZ_JBVJNO010000008.1:194265-210902 GCF_055583645.1 Amycolatopsis sp. NPDC104587 | reverse complement strand
CGCTGCCCTTGGTTGCTTCCAGCACACCCAATGTGGCCTTCGGTGCGTTGAACGCACCGAAGGCCACATTGGGGCGCTCGGGGCCTTACTTCAGGAACTCCAGCAGGAGCGGCTTGAGGGTCTCCGGGAACGCGAGCACGCCGTGGTCCTGCCCCTTCAGGACCTCGTGCCGGGCTCCCGCGATCGCCTCGGCGGCCACGCGGGCGCCGGCCTTGAGCGGCTCCGGGCTCGCGCCGCCGCCGATCACCAGCGTCGGGGCCGTGATGCGGGCCAGGTGGTCCAGGCGGGGGCGGCCGACCGGGCCGCAGATCGTCAGGTCGTACGGGAGCGTGTGCGCGAGCGCCGTCAGCCCGGCCCACGCCGGGGACGCCTTGATCCCGTCGAGCATCGCCTCCGGGGTGCCCGCGAGCACCAGGAACGTCGCCACCGCGCCGTCACGGTCCCCCGCCGCGAGCTGCGCGCGCACCTCGTCCAGGACGTCGGGCCGGTCTTCCTCCGGGGTCGCGTACGGCGGCTCGTACGCCACCAGCTTCTCGATCGCCAGGCCCGCCCCGGCCGCTTCGAGCGCGAGGATGGCGCCCGACGAGTGCCCGAACACCGACGCCGAGCCGCCGACGTGGTCGATCAGGGCCGCGATGTCCTCGATCTCCCGCTCGAACGCGTACGAAGACGCGTCGCCGGAGTCCCCGCGGCCGCGCCGGTCGTACGCGATGGTCGTGAAGTCCGTCGCGAGGACCTCCGCCAGGCCCGCGACGGTCGTCCGGTCGTTGAAGGCGCCGCCGACCAGGATCACCGGAGCGCCGGCGCCGCGCTGCTCGAAGAAGAGGGAAGTGCCGTCCGCCGATGTGACGTTCATGATGCCTCCGGAAAGGGTTCGTTTCCCCCTGGTCGGAGCCGTCGCGCGGATCCGGACACCGAACCTACGGGAGTTTCCAGTCGACCGGCGCCGCGCCCTGCTGCTCCAGGAGCTGGTTGGCCCGGCTGAACGGCCGTGACCCGAAGAAGCCGTTGTGCGCCGAGAGCGGGCTCGGGTGCGCCGACTCGATGCACGGCACCTCACCGAGCATCGGGCGCAGGTTGCGCGCGTTGCGGCCCCACAAGATCGCGACCATCGGCTCCGACCGGGCCGCGAGGGCCTTGATCGCCTGCTCGGTGACGTCTTCCCAGCCCTTGCCCTGGTGCGAGTTCGACTTGCCCGGCTGCACCGTCAGCGCCCTGTTCAGCAGCAGGACGCCCTGGTCGGCCCACGGCGTCAGGTCGCCGTTGGCCGGCAGCGGGTGGCCGAGGTCCTCGGCGTACTCCTTGTAGATGTTGACCAGGCTCTTCGGGATCGGCCGGACGTCCGGCGCCACCGAGAAGCTCAGGCCGACGGCGTGCCCCGGCGTCGGGTACGGGTCCTGGCCGACGATCAGCACCCGGACGTCGTGGAACGGCTGCTTGAACGCCCGCAGCACGTGCTCACCCGCCGGCAGGTAGGTCCGGCCCGCGGCGATCTCCGCGCGGAGGAACTCCCCCATCGCGGCGACCTGCGGCGCCACCGGTTCGAGGGCCTCGGCCCAGCCTGCCTCGACGATGTCCTGCAGCGGTCGTGCGGTCACGGCGCGCAAGCCTACCGGGCGTGGCCGGCGTCACCCACGCGGGTCGAGGCGCCGCAGCTCGGTGCGGAACCGCTGCCCCCGCTGCACGTATGAATCGACGACGAGGGCGATGTTCTCCGCGCTGAACGACGTGTTCTCCCGCGTCTTCGCCGGCACGCCGAGCGCGATCTCCCCGGTCTTCACGTGTGACCCGTACGACAGCACCGCGCCGGCGCCGACCATGCCGCCGTCCTCGATCACCGAGCCGTTGAGCACCACCGAACCGGACGCGATCAGGCAGCCGGTGCCGATCATCGCGCCCTCGACGTGCACCGAGTGCCCGATCGCCGACGACGGCCCGAGGATCGTCGGGTGCCGTTCGGTGCAGTGCAGGACACAGCCGTCCTGGACGTTGGACCGCTCGCCGATCTCGATGTACCCGTGGTCGCCGCGCAGGACGGTCTGCGGCCACACCGACGCGAACGCGCCGATGCGGACGTCACCGATCACCGTCGCATCCGGGTGGACGTAGGCGTCGGGGTGGATCGTCGGCTCGAGCTCACCGAGTGCGTAAATGGCCATGCCGCCTCCGGGTGACTGCGGTTTCACGTGCGGTGCGATTGGATCACGGCATCACCGCGAACCGGAAAGCCAGTACCGGGAGCACCGCCCTCGTGCTCCTGCTCGTCGTGGTGACCTGGGTGCTCAGCCTGCCGACGGCGTCGCCCGCCCTGGCGAACGGCCTGGCCGCGACCCCGCCGATGGGCTGGAACAGCTGGAACCAGGTCCGCTGCTACGACCTCACCGAAGACGTCGTCAAGCGCGCGGCCGACGCGCTCGCGGACACCGGGCTGCGCGACGCCGGCTACCGCTACGTCGTCGTCGACGACTGCTGGCAGGCGCCGAAACGCGCGGCCGACGGCTCGCTGCAAGCGGACCCCAAGCGGTTCCCGCACGGCATCGCCGACCTCGCCGACTACGTGCACTCCCGCGGCCTGCTCTTCGGCATCTACTCGGTGCCAGGCAGCCGGACCTGCGCGATGGCGAACGACGCCTACCCGGCGGCCGGCATCGGCTCGCTGGGCCACGAACGCCAGGACGCCGAGACGTTCGACCGCTGGGGTGTCGACTACCTCAAGTACGACTGGTGCAACGCCGACACCGTCGACGGCCTCGACCGGAAGACGGCGTTCGAGAAGATGCGCGACGAGCTCGCCGCGCTGCCCCGCCCGATCGTCTACGCGATCTCCGAGTACGGCGTCTCGAGCCCGTGGACCTGGGCGAGGCCGGTCGCGAACCTGTGGCGGACGACGAACGACCTGGTCGCGACCTGGGACTCGGTGCTCACGACGATCGACCAGCAGGCCGCCGTCGCGACCCACAGCGGCGCGCCGGGCGGCTGGAACGACCCGGACATGCTGCAGGTCGGCAACGGCACTCTCACCGCGGACGAGGCCCGCGCGCACTTCAGCGTCTGGGCGGTGCTGAACGCGCCGCTGTTCGCGGGGACCGACCCGGCGAAGCTGAGCGACGCCGACCTCGCAACGCTGGGCAACCCCGAGGCGATCGCCGTCGACCAGGACTTCGCGGGCGGCCAGGGCCGCCGGCTCGCGTCGGGGCCGGGCTACCAGGTCTGGGGGAAACCGCTGTCCGGCGGCGGGTTCGCGGTGGTGCTGCTCAACACCGGCACCACCACCGCGACCGTGTCCGCGGACGTCCCGGGCTCGTGGAACGTCCGGGACCTGTGGGCGCACAAGGATGTGGGCACCGACGTCTCGGCGTCCCTGCGCCCGCACGCGGCGGCCTTGCTGAAGCTCACACCGAGGTGAGGTCCTTGCCGTAGCAGCGGCTCGACTCTTCGCCCTTGTACACGCCGAACTTCGGGATTTCGGCGTAGCCCGAAGACGTGTACAGCGCGATGGCCTCGGGCTGCTTGGTCCCGGTTTCCAGGATCGCGCGCTTGCGGCCGCACAACGCCGCCGTGCGCTCCAGCTCGGACAGGATCATCCGCGCGAACCCGCGGCCGCGGGCGGAATCGGCGACGTACATCCGCTTGAACTCGGCGTCGCCGTCCCGGAAGTCCGGCGCCGGGCCGTCGTGGGCGCGCCAGGCGCCGCAGGCGACCGCCTCCTCGCCCTGGTAGCCGACCAGGAAGACGCCCTGCGGGGGATCGAAGTCCGCCGGGCTCATCGGGGTCATGTCCTCGTCGCCGTAGCGCTCGACGTAGACCTGCTGCACCGCGGCCATGAGCTTGGCCGCGTCGGGATGGTCGTAGGGGACCGGAACGATTCTCACGTCTCCCGACTTTAGTTCAGCGCCAGTGCGTCCAACCGGCTTCTCGCGCAAAAGGCTTGCCGTCCACGGTGATCCCCGAGTCCGCCATCGTCACGACGCCGATCGTGCGCCAGCCTTCGGGGAGCTCGGCGAACGGCGGGAACGTCGCCACCAGTGCGTGATCCTCCCCGCCGGTGAGCACCCAGTCCAGCGGGTCGGCTCCGAGCGCTGCGCCGACTTCGGTGAGCCGCGCGGGCACGTCGAGGTCGGCGGTGCGCACGTCGATCCCGACACCGGAGGCTTCCCCGATGTGCGCCAGGTCGGCGAGCAGGCCGTCCGAGACGTCGATCATGGCCGTGGCGCCGGCCAGCGCCGCACGGGGACCGGCCTCGTAGGGCGGCTCGGGGCAGCGCTGGGCGTTGACCACCCCGACCGGCGACCGGAACCCGCGGCCGAGCACGGCCAGACCGGCCGCGGCCCAGCCGAGCCGCCCGCAGACCGCGAGGACGTCGCCGGGCCGGGCGCCCGAGCGCGTCACCGGCTCGCGGTCGCCCAGGTCGCCGAGCGCCGTGACGCTGATCACGAGCTGGTCGGCGCGGACCATGTCACCCCCGGAGACGCCGATGCCGGCGCGCTCGGCCTCGGCCCACATGCCGTCGGCCAGCGCGGTGACGACCTCGCGCGGGGTGTCCGGCGGGCAGGCGAGGCCGACCAGGACGGACGTCGGGGTGGCGCCCATGGCGGCGATGTCGGCCAGGTTGACCGCGACGGCCTTGCGCCCGACGTGCTCGGGCGGCGACCAGTCGAGCCGGAAGTGGACCCCCTGCACGAGGACGTCGGTGCTGGCGACCACCCGCCCGTCGGGCGCGGCGACGACGGCGGCGTCGTCCCCCGGCCCGAGCAGCGTGCCGGGTGGCTGGCGCCGTCCTTCGGTGACGGCGCGGATGAGCGCGAACTCGCCGGTCTCGGCGACCGTCGCGTCGTTCGGTGACACCGGTCACCTCTGCTTTCTCCATCGGGACAAAGATCGATCACCGATAGTCGGATGCCCTATGTTTTTCCGTGAGCTGGCGATACGTTCCTACCTTGAGCCGACCGATCCCGACGAAAGGGCGCGCCGTGGTCCACGCATACATCCTCATCCAGACCGAGGTCGGCAAGGCGGCCGCGGTGGCGGCCGAGATCTCCAGCATCCCGGGTGTCACCAGTTCGGAGGATGTCACCGGACCGTACGACGTGATCGTCCGCGCGGCCGCCGACAGCGTCGACCAGCTGGGCCAGCTCGTGGTCGCGAAGGTGCAGAACGTGGAGGGCATCACGCGGACGTTGACCTGCCCGGTGGTCCATCTCTGAGCAGTGTCGTTCCTGGGGGGCCGACCCCCCCAGACCCCCCGAAACCGCGTCAGTGGTGTAGTGGTCGGGTGCCTGAATCCGACACCGGTGCGCCACCTCGCGTGGTGCTCGTCACCGCAGCCGCGCTCGCCGTCGCCCTGGCGGTCGCCGTCGCCGTGTTCGCGCTGACCCACCGCTCTTCGGAGCCGGAGGCCGGCCCGCTGCCGCTCGTCCCGGTGCCCGCCCCCGAGGCGGGGGCACCGGCGTGCACGACGCTGCTGGGCGCGGTCCCGACGGAGCTGACATCGAACGGCGCCGCGCTGAAGGTCCGTTCACTGGCTTCCCCGGCCCCGCCGGCGACGGTCGCCTGGGGTGACCAGGAGCCGCTGGTCCTGCGCTGCGGCCTGGGCCGTCCCCCGGAGCTGACCCCGACGGCGGCCCTGCGCCTGGTGAACAAGGTCCAGTGGCTCCAGGTCCCGGGCGACGGCGCGTCGACGTGGTACGTGGTGGACCGCGAGGTCTACGCGGCGCTGACCGTGCCGGACAGCGCCGGGACGGGACCGCTGCAGCAGATCTCGGACACCGTGGCGGCGAAGCTGCCGGTCAGGCCGCTGCGGTTCTCCTGAGGCTCAGCGCAGACCGGTGCCCCGGGCGACCGCCGTCTCGATGAGCGTGGTCAGCAGCGTCGCGTAGTCCACGCCGGTGACCTCCCACATCTTCGGGTAGGCCGACTTCGTCGTGAAGCCCGGCATCGTGTTGACCTCGTTGATGGTCAGCTCGCCGTCCTCGCCGACGAAGAAGTCGACGCGGGCCAGGCCCTGGCAGTCCAGCGCGCGGAACGCCGCCACCGCCATCGCGCGGAGCTTCTCGGTGAGGGCGTCGTCGAGCTTGGCCGGGATGTCCAGCTCGGCGTCGTCGCCGAGGTACTTGGTTTCGAAGTCGTACCAGGCGTCCTCGTCCTCGGACAGCACCCGGATCTCGGCCGGCAGCGACGCCTCGACGCGGCCGTCCGGGAACTCGAGGACACCGCACTCGACCTCGCGGCCGACGACCGCCGCCTCGACGAGGACCTTCGGGTCGGTCGCGCGGGCCAGCTCGACGGCCGGGTCCAGGTCGGCCCAGGACGCGACGCGCGAGATCCCGACCGACGAACCCGCGCGCGACGGCTTGACGAACACCGGCAGGCCCAGCCGGGCGCGGTCCGCGTCGTCCAAAGTGGACTGGTCACGGCGGAGCGCGGCGAACGTGCCGACCGGAAGCCCTTCCGCGGCAAGGAGTTTCTTCGCCGTCTCCTTGTCCATGGCGGCCGCGCTGGCCAGCACGCCGGGGCCGACGTACGGGATTCCCGCGAGCTCGAGGAGGCCCTGGATGGTGCCGTCCTCGCCGAAGGCGCCGTGCAGCACCGGGAAGACGACGTCCACCTGGGACAGCAGCTCGCTCTCGCGCCCGGGCTCGACGGCCACGAGGCCCCGGCTCGACGGGTCGCCGGCGAGGACGAGGCCCTTGCCGTCGTCGACGGACGGGAGTTCGCGGCCGCGGATGGCGAGCTGGGCGGTGTCGCCGGTGCCGAGCACCCAGCGGCCTTCGCGGGTGATCCCGACCGGCACCGCCTCGAACCGCTCCGGGTCGAGGTTGCCCAGCACACTGCCCGCGGACAGGCACGAGATCGTGTGCTCGCTGCTGCGCCCGCCGAACACGACCGCCACCCGGATCTTCTCGCTCATGGTGAGCCACCGTACCCGGTGACCTCGGCGAACAGCCGAGCCCCGTGCGCCGGACGGACCGCCGCGAGCGGTGAGCGCAACCTGCCCGGGCGGTCTCGCGTCTGCTACGTCGAGGGACGGCTGGGCCCGGCGCCGGCAGTCACCGCAGCAGCGACACCAACGTCGGCAAGGCCGCCACCAACGCGTCCCGCGCACAACCCGCGTACCCGATCGCCACGCCATGCGCGGTCGGCGTCCCCGCGAAGTGCCGGGCCAGGCCGTCCAACCGGATACCCCTCCGCTCGGCAGCGGCGATCACCGACGTCTCCACCTCGGCCGACGCGAACGGCACCACCAGGTGCGCCCCCGCGTCGTCACCGCGGACCGGAACATGAGCCGCCGCCAGCGCGCCCGCCAGCAACGTCCGCCGCTCCGCCATCTCGCGACGCAGTTTCCGCAGGTGACGGCCCAGATCCCCGTTGCGGGCGAACTCGTACAGCACCCGCTGCCCCGCCGGGGACGGCCGCGTGCCCGTCAGGTCGCGGTAGGCCAGCACCGCCGACGTGATCGCCTCCGGCGCCACCATCCAGCCCGCGCCCAGCGTCGGCGTGAGGATCTTCGACGTCGTCCCGAGATGCGCCACGACGTCGGGCGCCAACGCGGCCAGCATCGGCAGCGGCGCGACGTCGAAGCGCAGCTCGCCGTCGTAGTCGTCCTCGATCACCAGCATCGACGTCGCCCGCGCCAGCTCGACCAGCGAAACCCGCCGCGCCGCGCTCAGCCGGCTGCCCATCGGGTACTGGTGCGCCGGCGAGCAGTACACCGCCCGCGCGCCCGCCGGGATCGCTTCCGGGCGCAACCCTTCGAGATCCACCGGGACGCCGACCACTCGCATGCCCGCCCGCAGGAACGCCTGCACCGCGCGCTGGTACCCGGGCTCCTCGACGGCGACGAGGTCCCCGCGCTCCAGTACCGCGGCGGCCAGCTCGACCACGGCGGCCGTCGTCCCGCCCGTGGCGAGCACCGAACCGGCGGCGAGACCGCGGTGGCGCAGCAGGTGCTCCGACACGGCCGCGCGGTACTCCGGCAGCCCGGCGCGGTGCGCGCGGATGAGCGGGTCCGGGTCGGCCGCGGCGCGCCAGGCGCGGCGCCACGCCGCGCGGTCCAGCCCGTCCGCCCACGGCGTGCCGGGGCCCAGGTCGAGCAGTGACGGCATCTCCGCTTCGGGCGTCGGGACGGCGGGGGTGGGCACCTCGGCCGAAGACACCGAAGGCGGCGTTGTCACGTACGTGCCGGAGCCGTGCCGCCCGGCGATCCAGCCCTCCGCGTGGAGCTGCTCGTACGCCGCCGACGTCACCGTGCGGCTGACGTTGAGCCGGCTGGCCAGCGCGCGGGTCGAGGGCAGCCGGTCGCCGCCGCGCAGGTGCCCGGACGCGGCGGCCTCGCGCAGCGCGTCGGCGAGCTGGACGGCGAGCGGCGTGACGGCCGAGCGGTCGAGGCTGACCGGGAGCGCGGTGTCGGCGTGGGACACGGGACCTCCTCAAGTGGACTTCCCAAGTGTACGAGAAGTGGACATTTTCCGATGCCACTGAGCCGCGAGACGCTGGTCGCATGCTCTCCACCACGCCCCGCACGACGCTCGGCCGCAAGAAGAACCGCGCGGCGACCGACCGCGAAACGCTCTACGAAGTCCTGGACGAGGGCCTGATCTGCCACCTCGGCGTCGTCCGCGACGGCGTGCCGCTGGTCCTCCCGACCGGCTACGGCCGCGACGGCGACACGCTCTACCTGCACGGCTCGACCGGCGCGTCCAGCCTCCGCAGCGCCGCCGGCGACCTCGACGTCTGCGTCACGGTGACGCTGCTCGACGGCATCGTCTACGCGCGCTCGGTGAACAACCACTCGATGAACTACCGCAGCGCGGTGATCTTCGGGAAGGCCCAGCCGGTCGTCGACGCCGAGGCGAAGATGCACGGCCTCAAGGTCCTCACCGACCACCTCGCGCCCGGCTCGTGGGAGCACGCGCGCGACGTCAACGCCAAGGAGTTCGCGGCGGTCAGCGTGCTGTCCCTCGACCTGGCCGAAGCGTCGGTGAAGCTGCGCGCCGAGGGCCCCGACGACGAGCCGGACGACGTCGGCGCGGACGCCGCGTGGGCCGGGGTGCTGCCGGTCCGGACGGTCTTCGGCGAGCCGGAGCCGTCCACCGACCTCTCCCCCGGCTGGACGACCCCGCGGCACGTCGCCGAACGCGGCTGAGGCGTCCCTGTCGATCCGCGGGGCCGCCGTTCGTATGAGCGGTGACCGACGGACGAAAGGACACCCGATGCGCGCGCTCAGCGTCACCATGAACGTCACCCTCGACGGGGTCGTGCAGAGCCTCGGCCGCCCCGACGAGGACACCCGCGGCGGCTTCACCCACGGCGGCTGGGGCGGCCGCCACCAGGACGACGTCCTCGCCGAGGAGATGGCGGCGGGCATGGCCAAGCCCGGCGACATGCTCTTCGGCCGCCGCACCTGGCAGGACTTCCTCGGCGCGTGGGCCGGGCGGACCGACGGCAACCCGTTCACCGAACACCTGGACGCCGCCACCAAGTACGTCGCCTCCACCACCCTCGACGACGCCGGGGCGTGGCAGAACTCCTTGCTGCTGAAGGGAAACGCGACCCGGACGGTCGCCGAGCTGAAGGCCACGCCCGGCCACGACCTGTCGGTCGTCGGGAGCGCGTCGCTGGTGCGCGCCCTGCACAACGCCAGGCTGGTCGACCACTACGCGCTGCTGATCCACCCGCTGACCCTCGGCGGCGGCGCACGCCTGTTCCCCGATGCCGGGCCGGTCGCCGAGTTCACGCTCACCCGCAGCGTCACGACCACGAAGGGCGTCATCATCGCCTACTACGACCGGATCAGCGGGCGAGCGGAAGCCTGACCGTGAACACCGTGCGGCCCGGCGCCGACTCGACCGACACCGTGCCGCCGTGGGCGGTGACCAAGGACTGGACCACCGACAGGCCCAGTCCCGTCCCGCCGTTCCCCCGGGTGCGGGAGTCGTCGACGCGGAAGAAGCGGTCGAAGATCCGCTCCTGGTCGGCCGGGCCGATGCCCGGGCCGGCGTCGGTCACCCGGACGACGGCTTCGGAGCCCGACGCCGTCACCGAGAGGTGCACGGCGGTGCCGGGCGGGGTGTGCACGGCCGCGTTGGCCAGCAGGTTGTCGAGCACCTGCCGCAGCCGCACCGGGTCGGCGTCCACGACCGCGGCTTCGGCCGACGTCGTCAGCGGGTGGCCGGGCCGGCCCGCGGTGAACGCGTCCGCCGCGTCGCCGGCCAGCTCGGCCAGGTCGACGCGCTCGGGCCGCAACGGCGTTTCGGCGGCCCGCGCGTCGAGCCGGGCCAGCAGCAGGAGGTCGTCGACGAGCACGGTCATCCGCGCCGTCTCCTCGCGGATCTTCGCCAGGTGCGCTTCCCGCTCCTCGGGTTCGTTCGCCGCGGCGTAGCGGAAGAGGTCGGCGTACCCGCGGATCGACGTCAGCGGGGTGCGCAGCTCGTGGGACGCGTCGGCGACGAACCGGCGCAGCCGCTCGTTCGCCTCGGTCTTCGCCGCCAGGGACGTGTCGATGTGCGCGAGCATCACGTTGAACGCCGTGCGCAGCTCGTCGACCTCCGCGCCGCCGCCGGTGCCGGCCGCGCGCACCGGCAGGTCGGGGTTCGCGGTGAGGTCGTGGGAGGCGATGTCGTGCGCGGTGCCCGCCATGTCGGCCAGCGGGCGCAGGCCGCGGCGCAGCACCAGCCGGCCGACGACCAGCAGCACGGCCAGCGCGAACGCGAACGCGCCGGCCTCGACCCAGATCAGCTGCTGCACGGTCCCGTTCAGGTCCTGCTGCGGCGCGGCGCTCAACAGCACCGAATCGGTGTCGACGGGGCAGGCGCGCACCCGGTACGGGCCGTCGTCGTGCAGGTAGATGTTCCGGGTGACGTCGCCGCCGAGCGCGTCGACGGCGATCTTCGCCAGCTGCTTGGTGTCCTGGGGCAGCTTGCCGCCCGGCTCGGGCGTCGCGACGCCTTCCCGCACGTGGTAGAGCGCGGAGTACCAGGAGTAGACCGACTGCGGGGAGCCGTGCGTCTCGCGCAGCAGCGGCACCTGGGTGTTCTGGCTCTTGGACAGCTGCTCGTCGAGCCGCCGGTCGAGGTAGCCGTGCATGATCCCGACCGTGGTGACGCCGACGACGGCGAACACCACCAGCGCGAGCGCACCGAGGCCGAGCGTGATGCGGGTGCCGAGCCGGGTGCGCTGCCAGGCCCCGTACCACCGGCGGAAGAAGCCCCTCACCGGTTGACCTGGCGCACGACGTACCCGACGCCGCGCACGGTGTGGATCAGCGGCTCACCCGCGCCCGCGTCGACCTTGCGGCGCAGGTGCGAGATGACCAGCTCGACCACATTGGACCGGCCGCCGAAGTCGTACTCCCAGACGTGGTCGAGGATCTGCGCCTTGGTGAGCACCGACGGCGAGCGGCGCATGAGGTAGCGCAGCAGCTCGTACTCGGTCGGGGTCAGCTCGGCGGGCGGCTGCTCGCCGCGGCGGACCTCGCGGGTGTCCTCGTCGAGCGTCAGGTCCCCGACCTTCAGCACCGCGCCGCGCGCGGCGGGCTGGTGCGCGGCCCCGGTGCTGCGCCGCAGGACCGCGCGCAGCCGCGCCATCAGCTCCTCGACGGAAAACGGTTTCACCAGGTAGTCGTCACCCCCGCGGGTGAGCCCGGCGATCCGGTCGGCCGTCGCGTCCTTCGCCGTGAGGAACACCACCGGCACCGCGGTGCCGTTCTCCCGGAGCCGGTCGAGCACGGTGAAGCCGTCCAGGTCGGGCAGCATCAGGTCGAGCACGACGATGTCCGGCGCGAACTCCGCGGCCCGGCTCAGCGCGGCCTTGCCGGACCCGGCCGTGACCGCCTGCCAGCCCTCGTACCGGGCGACGGTGGCGACGAGGTCGGCGATGTGCGGCTCGTCGTCGACGACGAGCAGGCGCACGGGTTCGGTCGGCTGCACCACCCCATCTTCTCCCGGCGGCCGAGTCCCCGGCGACCGGTGGCCGGGGCCGACAGGAACCCGACAGCCGGTACCCAGACTCGCCACAGGCTGCCTGGCGAGGCTGGCCTTCGTGAACCGAACCGAAGGGGGATCCGTGTGACCAGCATGACGCAGACCGCCGAGGCCACGCGCCCGGCGATCCGCCCCCGGATCGCCGCGAAATCCGGCCTCTTCCTTTTCCTGGGCGCCAACGTGGCCGCCGTCACGGTCCTCTTCACCGAGGCCGGGCTCTCGGACAACGTGCTGATCACGATCGGCAGGCTGGCCGGGCTGTACGGCGCACTGGCCATGGCGTTCCAGCTGCTGCTCGTGGCCCGGCTGCCCTGGCTGGACCGGCGGCTCGGGATGGACCGGCTCACCTCGTGGCACCGCTGGACCGGCTTCACGATCCTGTGGACCCTGCTGGCGCACCTGGTGTTCATCACCTTCGGCTACGCGGAGGTCGAGAGCAGCGGCGTCGTCGACGAGCTCGTGGAGATGGCCAACCGGCTCGAGGGGATCCTGCGGGCGCTGGTCGCCTTCGCCGTGATCCTCGTCGTGGGCGCGGCTTCGGCGAAGTTCGCGCGCAAGCGGATGGCCTACGAAACCTGGCACTTCGTCCACCTCTACACCTACGCCGCGGTGTTCCTGGCGTTCAGCCACCAGGTCGCGCTCGGCCAGACCTTCACCAGCTCCCCCGCCGCGAAGGCGTACTGGTGGGCGCTCTGGCTCGGCGCCGGCGCCGCCGTGCTCGCCGGGCGCGTCGTGCTGCCGCTGTGGCGGAACGTGCGCCACCAGCTGCGGGTCACCGCGGTGGTTTCCGAAGCCCCCGACGTCGTTTCGGTGTACATGACCGGGAAGCACCTGGACAAGATGCCGGCCAAGGCGGGCCAGTTCTTCCTGTGGCGGTTCCTCACGAAGGACCGCTGGTGGCAGGCCAACCCCTTTTCGCTGTCCGCCGCGCCCGACGGCCGCACGCTGCGCCTGACCGCGAAGGCGCTCGGCGACTCCAGCGCGTCGCTGCGCTCCCTGCGGGTCGGGACGCGGGTGTTCGCCGAAGGCCCGTACGGCGCTTTCACGACGATCCACCAGCAGCGGCCCGACGCGCTGCTCGTGGCCGGCGGGGTCGGCATCACGCCGATCCGCGCGCTGCTGGAGGACATCGAAGGCCACGTCGTCGTGCTGTACCGGGTGCGCACCCAGGCCGACGCGGTGCTGCTGCCCGAGCTGAACGCGCTGGCCAAGGCCCGCGGCGCGATGGTGAGCGTCCTCACCGGACCCGACCAGGCGGTCGGCCCGCGCGGCACGATGCTCGGCCCGGCGAACCTGCACATGATGGTGCCGGACGTGCACGAGCGCGACGTGTTCGTCTGCGGCCCGCCGGGGATGACCTCGGCCGTGCTGCGCAGCCTCCGGGAGCTGCGGGTGCCGAACCGCCAGGTCCACGCCGAACGTTTCAGCCTCGCGGCTTGACCCGGGGGTTCGGGGGCTTGCCCCCGCGGGGTTCGGGGCGCAGCCCCGAGAAAGGACTGGGACGCTGTGAAGAAGACCATCTTCGTCGTCGCGCTCTCGATCGCGGGGTTCATCGCGGTCTGGCGGTTCGAGCCGGAACCGTTGCGCAGCACGGCTGTCGCGCAGGCGCCGCCACCGAGCGTCAGCGCACCGTCCATATCGGCCCCGCCGCCGTCGACCGGCACCACGAAGTCCACTTCGGACAGTGCAAACGCGACGGTCACCACCCAGGGCACCCCGGAGTCCAGCAGCTACGGCACCGTGCAGGTCCAGGTGACGTTCACCGGTTCCCGGCTCGTCGCGATCACCCTGCTGCAGGCGCCGGACAGCGGCCGCGCACTCACCGCCCTGCCGCGCCTGCAGGACGAGGCGATCCAGGCGCAGGGGGCCGGCATCGACACGATCACGGGCGCGACCGAGACCAGCGAGTCGTACAAGACGTCGCTGCAGGCCGCCATCGACGCGAGAGGCAGCAGATGACCGTCCGCGTCGACCAGGTGATGGGCCTGCCGATCTCGCTCGACCTGCGGGACGAAGACGACTTCACCGAGGTCGTGGACGAGGTCTTCGCCTGGTTCCGCGACGTCGACGCGCGGTTCTCCCCGTTCAAGGAGGACAGCGAGGTCAGCCGGTACGACCGCGGCGAGCTGACGGCGGCCGAGCTGAGCGACGACCTCCTGGAGGTGCTGGAGCTCTGCGCGTACTACGAGCAGCTCTCCGGCGGCGCGTTCCGCGCGCGGCTGCCCGGCCGCGGCCTCGACCCGTGCGCGGTGGTGAAGGGCTGGGCGGTGCAGCGCGCCGCCGACCTGCTCAAGGCCGAGGGCGCGACGACGTTCTGCCTCAACGCCGGCGGCGACGTCGTCACCGCGGGCGAGCCGGAACCCGGCCGCCCGTGGCGGGTCGGCGTGCGCCACCCCGAGCAGCCCCTCGCCGTGTGCGCGGTGCTGGAGTCGCGCAACGGGGCGATCGCGACGTCGGCCGCCTACGAGCGCGGTTCGCACATCCTCGACGGCCGTTCGGGCGCCCCCGCGACCGGGCTGATGAGCGTCACGGTCGTGGCCGGGGACCTGGTCACCGCCGACGCGCTGGCCACCGCGGCGTTCGCGATGGGCGCCGAGGGCATCACGTGGGCGGCCGACCGGCCGGACTGCGAGATCCTCATCGTCGACGACAGCCGGCGCGTGCACCGGACGGCGGGACTCGCCCTGGCTTCCTGACGGCGTCGCCCAAAACCGGTCGCCTCCGCGCCGGCGCTCGGCCAGACTCGGGGCATGCCTTCCGCCGTGTTGCACGTGTCCGTCGACTGCGCCGATCCCTACACCCTCTGCCAGTTCTGGAGCCAGGTCACCGGGAAACCGATTCCCGACGAAGACCAGCCCGGTGACGACGAGGTCGGCATCGAGCTCGAAGGCGGGATCGACCTGCTGTTCCTGAAGGTGCCGGAGCCGAAGACGGTGAAGAACCGGCTCCACCTGTGCCTGCAGCCGGACGACCCGCGCGACGAGGAGGTCGGCCGGCTGATCGGCCTGGGCGCCACTCTGGTGCACGACCGGCGCAACCCCGACGGCACCGGCTGGGCCGTGCTCGCCGACCCGGAGGGCAACGAGTTCTGCGTGCTGCGCAGCGCGGCCGAGCGCGTGGCGACGTCGTGACGGACTCGTTCGCGGTCAACAAAGCGAACTGGGACGAGCGCGCGGTGCTCCACGCGGCGTCGCCGGACTACCGGTTCGCCGAGCTCACCGCGGATCCGGCGTTCCTCAGTCCCGTGGTGCGCTTCGACCGGCCGCGGCTGGGCGACATCGGCGGCCTGCGCGGGGTGCACCTGCAGTGCCACATCGGCACGGACACGGTGTCGCTCGCCCGGCTGGGCGCGCGGATGTCCGGTTTGGACTTCTCGGGCCCGGCGCTGACCGAAGCGGCGCGGCTGGCGAAGGCGGCGGGCGCGGAAATCGACTTCCACGAGGCGAACGTCTACGACGCCGTCTCGGTGCTGGGAGCGGGTGCGTTCGACCTGGTCTACACCGGGGTCGGCGCGCTGTGCTGGCTGCCGTCGGCGGCTCGCTGGGCCGAGGTGGTCGCGGGCCTGCTGCGCCCGGGCGGGCGGCTGTTCGTCCGCGAAGGACACCCGATGCTGTTGACGCTGGACGAGACGGCCGACCCGGCCTGGCCGCGGTACCCGTACTTCGAGCACGCCGAACCGCTGGTGTTCGACGAACCGGAGTCCTACGTCGAGACCGAACGGCCGCTGACCCACAGCGTCAGCCACTCGTGGAACCACTCGCTGGGCGAGATCATCACGGCACTGCTGGACCAGGGCCTGACGCTGACGGCGTTCACCGAGCACGACAGCGTGCCGTGGAACGCGATCCCCGGCCAGATGGAGGTCGACGAGACCGGCAACGAGTGGCGGTTGAAGGACCAGCCGTCGCGCGTGGCCGCGAGCTACACGCTCCAGGCGGTCAAGGCTGCCTAAGGTGGCGGCATGCCCTTGATCGCGGTCGCCACGCTGGGCGGCACCATTTCGATGGCCCCGGACACCGGCGAAGCGGGCGGCGCGGTCCCGCGCCTCGGCGCGGCCGACCTGCTCGGCGGTCTCGGCGACCTGCCGATGGACGTGCTGGCCGAGACCCTGGCGGGCGTCGGCAGCGCGTCGCTGGACTTCGCGACGCTGCAGCGGTGCGCCGACTGGGGGCTCCAGCAGGGGGCGGACGGGTTCGTCGTGGTGCAGGGCACGGACACGCTCGAGGAGACGGCGTACTTCCTGGACCTGCGCTGGCCGTCGGAGATCCCGGTGGTGGTCACCGGCGCGATGCGCCACGCGGGCCTGCTCAGCCCGGACGGCCCGGCCAACCTGCGCAACGCCCTGACGGTGGCGGCCGACCCGCGCAGCCGCGGCCGCGGCGCGCTGGTGACGCTGAACGACGACGTGCACGCGGCGCGCTGGGTGCGGAAGGCGCATTCGAGCCACCTGGACGCGTTCTCGTCGGCGCCGGCGGGCCCGCTCGGCATGGTGGTCGAGCACGCGGTGCACTATTTCCATCCCTCCCCGCCGCGGGGGGGGGGGGGGGGCGGGGGGGGCCCCCCCCCCCCCCCCCCCCCGGTTGGGGCGCGGGGTGACGAGCCCGCCCCGGGGGCGTAGCTTTCGGCGGTGTCACCAAAAGGGAGCGGGGTGGTGGTACG
>NZ_JBVJNO010000008.1:189923-194255 GCF_055583645.1 Amycolatopsis sp. NPDC104587 | reverse complement strand
GCTTTCTTGTAGGAGAGGGGGGGCTCTCTGGGCGTGGTGGGCAAAAGCGGGGTGCATTCTTTCCATCCCTCCCCGCCGCGCTCGCCGGTCCTGACCGGCGCCCGCTTCGACGGCCTGGTCCCCGTGGTGGAGACCGGGCTCGACGATTCCGGCGCGGTGCTGGAGTTCGCGGCGTCCCAGCCGGGAGTGCGCGGTGTGGTGCTGGCGGCGACGGGCGCCGGCCACGTGTCGGCGGGCACTGCCGACGTGGTCGAGCGGCTGCCGGCTTCGCTGCCGGTGGTGGTCGCCTCACGAACGGGCGCGGGCCCGACGCTGCGTTCGACGTACGGCTTCCACGGCTCGGAGTCCAGCTTGATCACGATGGGCGCGACGATGGCGGGCTGGCTGGACGCGCGGAAGGCGCGGATCCTGCTCCACACGCTGCTGGCGGGCGGCGCGGACCGGGAGGCGATCAACCGCGAGTTCCGCCTGCGCGGCGACCTCGACTGAGCCGGGTCAGCGCGGCGGCGGACGTTCGGTTTTGGCGGACTCCATCACCCACCGCTTCTCGTGCTTCTTCCAGTCCTCGGCGGTGACCACCGGCGGGCGGCCGGAACCGCGCCCCGCGTAGTCGGGAGTCCGGACGGACCGGGCCGGGGAACCCTTCGGCGCCTTGCCCTTTCCCTTCTCCCGGTTCCGGACCCGGATCTGGTGAACCCGGCTGGGCGGCCCTTCGAGGAAGGCGGCGCCGAGCACGTCAGCCACCCAGAACGGACGCCAGATCGGCTTCACCGCGTACATTTCGGCGACCAGCTCACAACGCCGCGGGTCGTCCTTCGGGTAGAGCTTCACCGCGAGCCGCAGGACGAATCCCGGGGCGAACCCGTAGATCACGAGCGCCACCAGGAGCGTCTCCCACGAAGCAGCGTGTTCCAGCAGCTCAACCACGGGCCCACCCCACCCGGAGGTCGCGCTGTTCGACGGCCCGGGCGGCCGCGGCGAGCTCGGACCGGCCCTTGTCGGTCAGCTCGTAGTAGCGGCGCGGCGGGCGTTTCCCGGTGATGGCGGCGGGGTCCTCCCACCCGTCCGTCACCAGACCCTCGGCCAGGAACCGGGACAGCATCGGGTACAGCACCCCGGACGGGACCCCGGACGCCTTGCCGAGGGAGTACCCCCAGTGGCGTCCGTGCGGGTCCGCCAGGAACGCGACCGCGACGTCGGCGAGAGCCCGTGTTTTGCGCACGACCCTTATCCTACCTAGGTAGCCCTGGTAAGTCTACCTAGGTAGGACTGAGCCGGGTCAGTCGAGGACCGGGCCGCCCAGGGGGTCGAGGTGGTACGAGCGCATCTCGCGCTCCGCGTCCCGGTAGACGTGCACCGAGACCGCCGGGTCCGGGCCGTCGTTGCGGACCTCGTGCACGTACCCCGGCCCGAACACCCGGGACTGGCCCGCCGCGAGCGCGTGCAGCTCGGTGACCGCGCGGCCGCCCGGGGCGCGGCGGGCGACCGCCTCGGTCAGGCGACCGCTGACCACCGTGAACGCGCCGCTGGCGAACGCGTGGTCGTGCAGGTCGGTGTGCTGGCCGGGCAGCCAGCTCATCAGCCACACCTCCTGCCGCTCGTCCTTCGTGACGAGCGTCGCGAACCGCTCGTCCGGGTCGTAGCGCAGGAGGTGCTTCCAGCGCTCGCGGTCGGCGGCGACCTCCAGCGCGACGCGCACCGGGTGGCGCAGCGCGGGGTTCTCGGGACGCAGCAGGGTGTTGTCGGGAACGGCGAACATGAGGGTCCTCACGGAAGCAGAAAAAGGGTGTCGAGCCGGGTCGTGCGGTCGGTCAGCGACAACAGCGACACGCGCACACGACGGCGCAGAGGTCGTGGCGACCCCGCAGCTCAGTCATCCCGTGCGCGAACATACGACCAGGTTGGCAGCCACCCCGGAACCGGTCAAGACCTCTCAGCAACCGGGAAGAAGGGCACCTCCGTCAGGACCACTCGTGCTTCTGAGAGCGCCCCAGCAGCTCCGCGCCGGCCCGCCGCGGGTCGACACCTTCGTGGCAGACGCGGTGCATCGCGTCGGTGATCGGCATGTCGACACCGAGGCTCAGCGCGAGCGCGCGGATCGACGAGCACGACATCACGCCCTCCGCGACCTGCCCGCCGGTGGCCGCCTGGGCCTGCTCCAGCGTCTCGCCGCGGCCGAGGCGCTCACCGAACGTCCGGTTGCGCGAAAGCGGCGACGAGCACGTCGCCACCAGGTCGCCGACCCCGGCGAGCCCGGCGAACGTCAGCGGGTCGGCGCCCAGCTTCGCGCCGAGCCGGGCCATCTCGGCCAGGCCGCGTGTGATCAGCGTCGCCATCGTGTTGGTGCCGAGGCCGAGGCCCGCGGCCATGCCGGTGCTCAGCGCGATGACGTTCTTGCACGCCCCGCCGAGCTCGCAGCCGACGACGTCGGTGTTGGTGTAGGGCCGGAAGTACGAGTTGGCGCAGGCCCGCTGGATCGCGACGGCGCGCTCGTGGTCGGCGCACGCGAGCACCGACGCGGACGGCTGCCCGGCGGCGATCTCCTTGGCCAGGTTCGGCCCGGTGACCACCACGACGTCGGTGGCGGCCATCCCGACGATCTCGCCGATCACCTCGCTCATCCGCTTGAGCGTGCCGAGCTCGACGCCCTTGGCGAGGCTGACGAGGATCGCGTCGGACGGCAGCAGGGGGCGCCACTCCGAGAGGTTCGCCCGCAGGCTCTGGCTGGGCACCGCGAGCACGACGGCCTGGGCGCCTTCGAGGGCTTTCGCCGGGTCGCTGGTGGCGGTGACGGTGTCCGGCAGGGTGATGCCCGGCAGGTACGCGCTGTTGACGTGCCGCGCGCGGACGTCCTCGGCGACCTCCTCGCGGCGCGCCCACATCGTGACGTCACGGCCGGCGTCGCCGAGGACCTTCGCGAAGGCGGTGCCCCAGGAACCGGCCCCGAGCACGGTGACCCGCTGGACGTCGGCGCGCATCAGGCGGGGTCCCCCGGCTTAGCCGACGGCGGTTCTTCGTGCCGGACCTCGCCGAGCAGCCGGGTCACCTCGTCCATCATGACCTTGGTGACCTCACGCAGCTTCGACGCGCTGCGGACGCTGCCCTCGCGGTAGGCCGACAGGTCGAGCGGGTCGCCGACGCGGTGGGTGATGGTCTTGCGCGGGAAGGGCTTGAACTTCTTCGTGTAGCCGTTGAAGAGCTCGCTGGTGCCCCAGCGCGCGATGGGGATCACGGGGACGTCGTTCTGCAGCGCGAGCCGGGCGGCGCCGGTGAAGGACTCCTTCGGCCAGCCGGCCGGGTCCTTGGTGATGGTGCCCTCGGGGTAGATGACGACAACTTTGCCGTCTTGAAGGGCCTGGTGCGCGGCCTTGAGACTGTCCCCGGCGGCGGCCGAGCCGCGCGAAACCGGGATCTGCCCGGAGCCGACGAAGACCTTCCCGAAGACGGGGGTCCGGGTCAGGCTTTCCTTGCCGAGGAAGCGCGGAACCCGCTTCGCCCGGTGCACAAAAACGGCGTCGACGACGGGATCGAGGTGCGAGATGTGGTTCAGGACGAGCAGCGCGGGCCCCTGCCGCGGCACCTTCTCATCGCCGACGTAGACCCGCCGCGCAATGCCGGTGAGCGGGTAGAACACGGCGGCGGCCAACCCCACCCAGAAGCCGCCCTTCTCACGCCGGGCCACGATCTCCTCCTCCACGTCACACGTCTGCGTCAGATCCTGCCGCGCCGGGGTCGGCGCAGTCCAGGGAGGGTGGGTTCAGCTTGTTCCGCGCAGGCCGAGGGGGCTTTCGGGGGTGACGCCGGGTGCGTGGTCGGTTCCGGTGCGATCGGCGGGGTGGGTTGCCGCGAACGGGTCATCGGGGACATCTCGCGTCCCGAATGGGCCATTCGCGACACCCGAGGCCGGGTGGGCGGGCGGAGGCTTCCGCGGGACCGGCCGGTCGGCTCCTGCGCGATCACCCGAGGCGCGCCGTCACGAACGGATCATCGGGGATGCTCCAGCCCCGGCGAGCAGGCGGAGGCTTCCGCGGGACCAGCCGGTCGGCTCCTGCGCGATCACCCGAGGCGCGCCGTCACGAACGGATCATCGGGGATGCTCCAGCCCCGGCGAGCGGGCGGAGGCTTCCGCGGGACCGGCCGGTCGGCTCCTGCGCGATCACCCGAGGCGCGCCGTCACGAACGGATCATCGGGGACGCTCCAGCCCCGGCGAGCGGGCGGAGGCTTCCGCGGGACCAGCCGGTCGGCTCCTGCGCGATCACCCGAGGCGCGCCGTCACGAACGGATCATCGGGGACGCTCCAGCCCCGGCGAGCGGGCGGAGGCTTCCGCGGG
>NZ_JBVJNO010000008.1:164393-189824 GCF_055583645.1 Amycolatopsis sp. NPDC104587 | reverse complement strand
GACCAGCCGGTCGGTTCCTGCGCGATCGGCGGGGTGCGCCGTCGCGAACGGGTCATTGGAGACGTCTCGCGTCCCGAATGAGCCACTCGAGACCCGGCGAGCAGGCCGAGTTCCGCGCCCCCACCTGCGGTCCCACCAGCCAACAGCCTCACCCCAGCAGAGCCCACCCTCCCTGGGGGCCACCCCGTCGTCAGCGTATCGCCCCCCACCCCCAAAACCCCCGCCCGCAAACCCCCACCCCCGAAGTTGTCCACAACACCCGCACCCTGTGGACAACCACCCCCACCCCCTCCTCCGCTTTCCGGTAAAGATGGACACGTGGACGTGGACTTGGTCGTGCCGATGAAACACCCCCGCGACGGCAAGTCGCGCCTGCGCGGGGCCATCCGCACAGACCTGCACCCCGCGCTGGTCCTGGCCCTCGCCGCCGACACGCTCGCCGCCGTCACCTCCGGGGGGCAGGTGCGGCGGGTGCTGCTCGTCGCCGCCGATCCCCGGGCCGTGGCCGACCTGGCCGACCTCGGCATCGAGATCGTCCGGGAACCGAGCAGAGGCGGCCTCAACGAAGCCTTCCGCCACGGCGAGAACCTCCTCCGCGCCGACGACCCGCACGCCGTCGTCGGCGCCCTCCAAGCCGACCTGCCCGCCCTCCGCGCCGGGGACCTCACCGACGCCCTCGCCGAAGCCGCCGGAAAACGCGCCTTCGTCGCGGACCGTCAAGGCACCGGCACCACCCTCCTGCTGTCCGCGCCCGGCGCACCCCTCGAACCCCACTTCGGCGTCGGCTCGGCGAAGAAGCACGCCGGCTCCGGCGCGACGAGCCTCCGGCAAGCGCTCCCCAGCCTGCGCAGCGACGTCGACACCCCGGAAGACCTCGCCCACGTGCGGGCCCTGGGTGTCGGGAAACACACTGCCGAGCTGTTCACCTGACCTTCACCGCGGCCTGCGCAATTCCGCGTGGCTTGGTGAAGAATGGGGGCCGTGAGCACAGACGACGGCAGCACGCCCGCACCGCGGAGGCGACGGACCCCGGCCACTGGATCTTCGGAGACGGCGAAGAAGTCCACCACCGCCAAGAAGACTCCGTCGAAGTCGACCGCGCGCGACACCGCCGCCCGTGCCACCGCCGGGAAGGTCAGAGTCCGCAAGAGCACTCCGGCGACCACCCGCAGCCGCAGCTCCGTGCAGGGCAACGCGCGCAACGCCGAGGAGTTCCGCGCCGTCCCCTCCGCGCCGCCCGCGGTCACCACCACCGCGCCGACCGCCGCCGAGACGCTGCCGGACGACCGGTACTTCAACCGCGAGCTCTCCTGGCAGGACTTCAACGCCCGCGTGCTCGCGCTGGCCGAGGACGAGTCGCAGCCGCTGCTCGAACGGACGAAGTTCCTCGCCATCTTCGCGTCCAATCTGGACGAGTTCTACATGGTGCGCGTCGCCGGCCTGAAGCGCCGCGACGAGACCGGCCTGCTGGTGCGCAGCGCGGACGGGCTCACCCCGCGCGAGCAGCTGGACTACATTTCCAAGCGCAACCAGGACCTGGTCGAGCAGCAGACCGGCGCGTTCGAGAAGGGCCTGCGCCCGCTGCTGGCCGAGCACGACATCCGGATCGTCGGCTGGGCCGACCTCACCGGCGCCGACCAGCTGCGGCTGTCCAGCTACTTCTCCGAGCAGATCTTCCCGGTGCTGACGCCGCTGGCCGTCGACCCGGCGCACCCGTTCCCGTACATCTCCGGCCTTTCGCTCAACCTGGCCGTCACGGTCCGGGACCCGGAAGGCGGCACCGAGCGCTTCGCGCGGGTGAAGGTGCCGAGCAACGTGCCGCGCCTGATGCGCGTCGAGACCGAGCGCACCAGCCGCACCGCGACGTTCCTGCCGCTCGAAGAGCTCATCGCCGCGCACCTGGGCGAGCTGTTCACCGGCATGGACGTCACCGAGCACCACGTCTTCCGCGTCACCCGCAACGCCGACTTCGAGGTCGACGAAGACCGTGACGAAGACCTCCTGCAGGCCCTCGAGCGCGAGCTCGCGCAGCGCCGCTTCGGGCCGCCGGTGCGGCTCGAGGTCGCGCAGGACATGAGCGAGCACATGCTCGAGCTGCTGCTGCGCGAGCTGGACGTCGACCCGGCGGACGTCGTCGAGGTGCCCGGCCTGCTCGACCTGACCTGCCTGCACCAGCTGTCCGGTGTGGACCGCAAGGAGCTGAAGGACCGGCCGTTCGTGCCGGCGACGCACCCCGCGTTCGGCGAGCGCGAGACGCCCAAGAGCGTCTTCGCGACGCTGCGCGAGGGTGACGTGCTCGTGCACCACCCGTACGACTCGTTCTCCACGAGCGTGCAGCGGTTCATCGAACAGGCGGCGGCCGACTCGAAGGTCCTCGCGATCAAGCAGACGCTATACCGGACGTCGGGCGACTCCCCGATCGTCGACGCGCTGATCGACGCCGCCGAGGCGGGCAAGCAGGTCGTGGCGCTGGTCGAGATCAAGGCGCGCTTCGACGAGCAGGCGAACATCACCTGGGCGCGCACGCTGGAGCGCGCGGGTGTGCACGTCGTGTACGGCCTGGTCGGGCTGAAGACCCACTGCAAGGTGTCGATGATCGTGCGCCAGGAGGGCTCGACCATCCGCCGCTACTGCCACATCGGCACCGGCAACTACAACCCGAAGACCGCGCGGCTCTACGAGGACATCGGCCTGTTCACCGCCGACCCGAGCATCGGCGCGGACGTCACCGACCTGTTCAACGTGCTCACCGGCTACTCGCGGCAGGACACCTACCGGACGATCCTCACCTCGCCCCACGGCATCCGCCGGGGCATCGTGCGGGCGATCGGCGAGGAGATCGAGCTGGCCCGCGCCGGGCAGCAGGCCGGGATCCGGATCAAGTGCAACTCGCTGGTCGACGAGCAGGTGATCGACGCGCTCTACCACGCGTCGCAGGCCGGGGTGCCGGTCGAGATCGTGGTGCGCGGGATCTGCACGCTCAAGCCGGGTGTCGAAGGGCTGTCGGAGAACATCCACGTCCGGTCGATCCTGGGCCGGTTCCTGGAGCACTCGCGGATCTTCAACTTCCGCGCCGGCGGCACGCACTGGATTGGCAGCGCGGACATGATGCACCGCAACCTCGACCGGCGGATCGAGGCGCTGGTGCGGGTCAAGGACCCGAAGCTGACCCGGCAGCTCGACGACATCTTCGACTCGGCGCTCGACCCCGCGACGCGGTGCTGGGTGCTGACCGAGAGCGGCGAATGGTCGCCGTTCCCCGCCGACGGGTCGCGGGTGCGCGACCACCAGCTCGAACTGGCGAAGCTGCACGGGGCCGCCGGATGACCCAGGAGGTACGGGCGGCCGGCGCGGTGCTCTGGCGCCGCGCCGGGAGGACGACGGAGGTCGCTCTGGTGCACCGCCCGCGGTACGACGACTGGTCGCTGCCGAAGGGAAAGCTCGACCCGGGCGAGACGATCGCCGAAGCCGCCGTCCGGGAGGTGCGGGAGGAGACGGGGTTCGACGCGGTCCTGGGCCGCTACCTGACCCGATCGGCGTACCCGGTGCCCGCGAAGAACGGGTCCGGGACGGTGCCGAAGACGGTCGACTACTTCGCCGCCGAAGCGGTGTCCGGCGAGTTCGCGGTGAACCACGAGGTCGACGAGCTGCGCTGGCTCGACGCGCCGGCGGCGGAACGCGCGCTGACGCGGCCGGAGGATGTCCGGGTGCTGCGGACGTTCTGCGAGCTGCCGGTGGGCCTGACGACGCTGGTGCTGGTGCGGCACGCGAAGGCGGGCAAGCGCGACGACTGGAACGCCGACGACGACCTCCGGCCGTTGTCGGACGCCGGACAGCGCCAGGCCTCGGCGTTGCGGCGCGTGGTGACGCTGTTCGGGCCGGACCGGGTGCTCTCGGCGCCGCGGCTGCGGTGCGTCCAGACGGTCCACGGCATCGCCGAGGACATCGGCGCCGACGTCCGGCACGAGCCGCTGCTGTCGGAAGAGGGTTACTGGCCCGACCCGGTGCTGGGGCTCGCGCGGCTGCTGGCGATCGCCGGTGACGGCGGGACACCGGTGATCTGCAGCCAGGGCGGGGTGATCCCGGACCTGGTGAGCGTGCTGGCCGACCGCGACGGCGTCGAGCCGGCGGCGGCGCGCGGCGGGGTGGTGCCGAGCAAGAAGGGCTCGTTCTGGGTCCTGTCGTTCCGCCCGCCGACCGTCCGGGACGGCCCGCTGCTGCTCTCGGCGGACTACCACCCCAGCGCGTTGCCCACCCCCTCCCCCAGCCACTCCTGACCCCAGCGCCCCAATGTGGCCTCGGGTGCGTTCAACGCACCCAAGGGGCCCTTCGGTGCGTTCAACGCACCGAAGGCCACATTGGGGCGCGGGGGTAGCCGGCGCACCGGCGCGACAGCGTCGTGACAGTGGACCTTGGTGTACTGGTCCCGGGTCCCGTTGGGCTGCGCCGGGCTAGGGGTACGGCGCATCCCGCGCGGGGAGTCGTCCCGCGGGCACCGTCGCCAGCAGGGCCTGGATCTCCGCGCTGCGGGGGTCCCCGAGGCGCTGGCTGACGGTCAGCGCCTCGGCCCAGTGGTCACGGGCCTCGCCCAGCCGCCCGGTGCGGTGGTTCAGCCGGCCCAGCGTGATGTGGACGTCGATGGTGCCGTAGTCGGCGTTCAGCTCCTTCAGCTCTTCGAGCGCCTCGACACCGGCCTTCTCCGCTTCGTCGTGCCGTCCGGCGCCTTCGAGGGCCTCGGCGACGTTCCCCAGCGCGAGCGCAGCGTGGTAGCGGTCGCCGAGCTCGGCGAAGGCGACTCGCGCGGCCAACGCGGCTTCGGCCGCGTGGTCGTAGTCGCGCAGGCCGATGCGGCTGGCGCTGACGTTGAGGAGCGCGTGCGGGACGAACGTGCGCTGCCCCTGGTCGCGGGCGAGGTGGACGGCCTGGAGCGCGTGGCGTTCGGCCTCGGCGTACTCGGCGCGGACGTAGTAGGCGCCCGCGAGGTTGGACAGGATCGCCACCGTGAGCGCCGTGTTCTCGCCGGTCTCCGACGCCGCGCGCGCCTCCTCCAGGGCTTCGAGCGCCTTGTCCGGCTGCAGGGTGCGCAGGTACGCCGAGCCGAGGTTGTTGGCGCTGTACTGGAGGCCGGTGCTGTCCCCCGCGTCGCGCGTCGCGGTGACGGCGGTGCGGGCGGTGGTGATCCAGTCGTCGCGGTCATGGCGCTCGGCGAAGAACCCGCGCAGCAGCCAGGCCAGCTTCCAGGCGTGGCCGGGCCGGCCGTGCTCGGCGGCGACCCCGACGAGCGCCGTGAGGGCCGGGCGTTCGGTGGCGTACCAGGCGATCGTCTGCTCGTGCTGGGTGAACCGGACGGTGGGCACCGGCGCGGGGTCGAGCGTGATGTCCTCGGTGAGCAGGTCCGGCCGGACGAGCTTGATGGCTTCCGCGACCGTCGCGAGGTACCAGTCGAGCAGCCGTCGCAGCGCCGCCGCGCGGTCGGCCTCCGTCGTCTCGGTCTCGACGAGCTCGGCCGCGTAGACGCGCAGGAGGTCGTGGAACTGGTAGCGGTCGGTGCCGGGCTGGTTGAGCAGGTGCGCGGCGGCGAGCTGGTCGGCGAGCTCACGCGCCTCGCGCAGTCCGGCGCCGGCGAGCGCGGCGGCCGAAGACAGGCTGAAGCCGTGCCCCGGGTGCAGGCCGAGCAGCCGGAAGAACCGGGCGGCGGCCGGGCGCAACGCCTTGTAGGACCAGGAGAACGCGGCCCGCAGGTCGGTGCCGGCGTCCTGCGGGTCGCGCAGGGTGTCGAGCCGCAGCCGCTGGTCGCGCAGCTCCTCGACGATGCCGGCCAGGGAGACGCCGGAGAAGCGTGACGCGCGTTCGCCGGCCAGCGCCAGCGCCAGTGGCAGGCGGCCGCAGAGCTGGACGAGCTCGGCGACGGCGCCGGGTTCGGCGGCCAGGCGCCGGGGCCCGACACTGCCGGCGAGCAGCGCGGTGGCGTCGCGGTCGTCGAAGGAACGCAGGGCGATGCGCCGGGCGCCGTCGCGGGCGACCAGGCCGCGCAGCTGGTTGCGGCTGGTCACGACGACGAGGTTGCCCGTCCCGGGCAGCAGCGGGCGGACCTGGTCGGCGTCGCGGGCGTTGTCGAGCAGCATGAGGGTGCGGCTGCCGGCCAGCCGGCTGCGCAGCAGCGCCGAGCGTTCTTCCACTGTGGAAGGCAGGGTCTCGGGCGGGACACCGAGCGCGCGGAGGAAACCGGCGAGCGCGGCCTCCGGCGTCACCGGGGTGTCCGCGGAGTGGCCGCGCAGGTCGAGGAACAGCTCACCGCCGGCGAAGCGGTCGCGGACGCGGTGGGACCAGTGCACGGCCAGCGACGTCTTCCCGACCCCCGCGGTCCCTTCGATGACCACGATGCCGGACGCGCCCCCGGGCGGGAGCCGGTCGAGCTCGGCGAGCTCCGGCTCGCGGCCGGTGAAGCCGGCGACGTCGAAGGGCAGCTGCCGCGGCACGGTGGCGCCGGCGGCCGGCCCGGCGTCGGCAGCGAGCAGCTCGGCGTGCAGCCGGCGCAGGCTCTCCCCCGGCTCGACCCCCAGCTCGTCGGCCAGCAACGCGCGCAGCCCGGCGTACCGGGCCAGCGCTTCGGCACGGCGGCCGGACCGGGCGAGGGCGCGCACCAGCCGTTCCCACAAGGACTCCCGCAGCGGGTGCTGGGCGACGAGGTCGGTCAGCTCGGCGACGAGCCGGGCGTCGGGGACCAGCCCGGCGTCGAGGTCGATGCGCTGCTCCACCGCGAAGAGGTACCGCTCGGTCAGCAGCGGGCCCCATTCCGCGGTGAGCGCGGGTGAGCCGACGCCTTCGAGCGGCGTGCCACCCCACGCGTCGAGGGCGGTGGTGAGCAGGTCGCGGCGGCGCGAGGGTTCCGTCGCGGCGGCGGCCTGGTCGAGCGTGCGCAGGAACCGCAGGGCGTCCACCCGGGACGGGTCGACGACGAGCCGGTACCCGTCCGGTTCGGTGACGACGGTTTCCTCGCCGCACAACCGGCGCAGGCGCATGACGTAGGTCTGCAGGCTGCCCCGGATGTGCGCGGGCGGGGCTTCGCCCCAGACTCCGCGGGCGAGGGCGTCGATCGTCACCAGGCGGCCCGCGGACATCGCGAGGGTGGCGAGCAGCGCGCGTTGCCGCGAACTGGTCAGCACGACCGGCGAGCCGCCGGCGGACGCCTGGAACGGACCGAGCAGCCGGATCTCGATGGTGGTCGCCCCCAGGTTCGCTCCGCGCACCGCCGGGCCCCGCCGGACGCGGGCCCCGAGGAGGCAGCGTGGCACCACTCGGCCGGGCGCTCAAGCCACTTTGCGAAATTGCCCGGAACCGGTCCCGGGACCGGGTTCGGCCGGGCGGGAAGTCCGATGGGGACGGCGAATCACGTTGCGGGGTCGGTTGATCACGCGAACTGGGTGCGACGCAGGACATCGCGTTCGGGCGAAAAATTGTTCATGTTCGCGACGGCGAAAACAGCGGTCGCAGGAAGGCCCCGCGCACCTCGGCGCGGGGCCTTCCCACTCACCTCACTTCTTCTTCGCGGCCGTCGAAGCCCGCCTCGCCGGCGCCTTGGCCGCGGCGGGCTTCCGCGGTGTGGCCGCCTTCGCGGCGGCGGGCTTCGCGGCTGTCGTCTTGGCCGCCGTGGTCTCGGCCGCGGCCGGCTTCGCGGCCGCCGCACGCGGAGCGGCCGCCTTCGCCCGGGTGGTCGTCGTCTTCGGGGCCGCCTTCGCCGCCGTCGCACGGGTGCGCGTGGTCGTCGCGGGCTTCGCCGCCGCGGCGCGGGTCGCCGTCGTGCGTGACGCCGTCGCGCGGGTTCCGGCCGCGGCACGCTTGACCGGGGTGGCCCTCGCCAGCTTCTTCGCGCCGGAAACGACGTCCTTGAACGTCGTCCCGGCGCGGAAGGCGGGCACGTTCGTCTTCTTGACGCGCACGGCTTCGCCGGTGCGCGGGTTCCGGGCCGTCCGGGCCGCGCGGGCGCGCTTCTCGAACACCCCGAAGCCGGTGATGGTGACCTTTTCGCCCTTGTTGACCGTCCGGATGATGATGTCGACCAGACCGTCGACCGCCGCGGCGGCGGCCTTCTTGTCGCCCAGGCGCTCGGTCAGCGCCTCGATCAGCTGGGCCTTGTTGGCCATCGCAGTCCTCCCGGGAAGGAGCCCCTCGTCCTCGGCCGCGCCGGCCGATCTGCCCCACGGTATTACCAAGGCAGCGCAAATCCAACCGGCCCGCGCGCCCCTTTCCGTTGCCCCGGGGCGGGTTCCGCCTCCCGGCGGCGATCTCCGGCGACTTTTCCCCGGACGCGCAAAAAGGGCGGGATCCCTTGCCCGGCAAGGAATCCCGCCCCGAAGACGGACTAGCTCGCGGCGACCGGGGTGGTCGTCGGCTGCCACGACGGGCGGGCCGCCTCGAAGCCGTCGATCTCACCGGCATGGCGCAACGTCAGCGCGATGTCGTCGAGGCCTTCGAGCAGCCGCCAGCGGACGTAGTCGTCGATCTGGAAGGGCGCGGTGAAGTCCTTGGCGCGCACGGTCTTGGTCTCGAGGTCGACCGTCACCTCGGTGCCCGGCTCGTTCTCGAGCAGCTTCCAGAGCAGCTCGACGTCGTGCTGCTCGCACTGCGCGGCGACCAGGCCGCCCTTGCCGGAGTTGCCGCGGAAGATGTCGGCGAACCGGGCCGAGATGACCGCGCGGAAGCCGTAGTCCATCAGCGCCCAGACGGCGTGCTCGCGGGAGGAACCGGTTCCGAAGTCCGGGCCCGCGACCAGCACGCTCCCGCTCTTGAACGCCTCCTGGTTGAGGATGAAGTCCTCGTCGCCGCGCCAGGCGGCGAACAGGCCGTCCTCGAAGCCGGTCCGGGTGACCCGCTTGAGGTAGACCGCCGGGATGATCTGGTCGGTGTCCACGTTGGACCGGCGCAGGGGGACGCCGACGCCGGTGTGCTGGGTGAACGGTTCCATGGTGGGTGCTCCTCAGGAGATCTACAGCAGGTCAGCGCGTCGCAGTGAACAAGTCTTCCGGGGACGACAGCGTGCCCCGGACGGCCGTGGCGGCGGCCACCAGCGGCGAGACCAGGTGCGTCCGGCCGCCCTTGCCCTGCCGGCCCTCGAAGTTGCGGTTCGACGTCGACGCGCTGCGCTCGCCCGGCTTCAGCTGGTCCGGGTTCATGCCCAGGCACATCGAGCAGCCGGCCTGCCGCCACTCGGCGCCCGCGGCGGTGAAGACCTCGTCGAGGCCCTCCTCTTCGGCGGCCTTGCGGACCCGCATCGAGCCGGGAACCACCAGCATGCGGACCGAGTCCGCCACCTTCCGACCACGCAGCACCTCGGCCGCGGCCCGCAGGTCCTCGATCCGGCCGTTGGTGCAGGAACCGAGGAAGACGGTGTCCACCGAGATCTCGCGCAGCGGCGTGCCGGGCTTGAGGTCCATGTACGACAGGGCCTTCTCGGCCGCGACGCGGTCGTTCTCGTCCGGGATCTGTTCGGGGTCGGGCACGTCGGCGCCCAGCGGGAGGCCCTGGCCGGGGTTGGTGCCCCAGGTCACGAACGGCGTCAGCGCGGCCGCGTCCAGGTGCACCTCGGCGTCGAACGCGGCGCCGTCGTCGGTGCGCAGCTGCCGCCAGTTTTCGACCGCGGCGTCCCAGTCCGCGCCCCGCGGAGCGTGCGGGCGGCCCTTCAGGTACGCGAACGTCGTCTCGTCCGGGGCGATCATCCCGGCGCGGGCGCCGGCCTCGATCGACATGTTGCAGACGGTCATCCGGGCTTCCATGGAGAGCGCCTCGATGGCCTCGCCGCGGTACTCGAGGATGTAGCCCTGGCCGCCGCCGGTGCCGATCTTGGCGATCACCGCGAGGATGATGTCCTTAGCCGTGACGCCGGGGCGCAGCTGCCCGTCGACCGTGATCGCCATCGTCTTGAATGGACGGAGCGGCAGCGTCTGGGTGGCCATGACGTGCTCGACCTCGGACGTCCCGATGCCGAAGGCGATGGCGCCGAACGCGCCGTGCGTGGAGGTGTGGCTGTCGCCGCAGACCACGGTCATGCCGGGCTGGGTCAGGCCGAGCTGCGGGCCGATGACATGCACGATGCCCTGCTCGGCGTCCCCCATGGGGTGCAGCCGGACACCGAACTCCTTGCAGTTGCGGCGAAGGGTGTCGACCTGGGTGCGCGAGACCGGATCGGCGATGGGGAGCTCGATGTCGACGGTCGGGACGTTGTGGTCCTCGGTCGCGATGGTGAGGTCGGGGCGGCGCAGCGGCCGCCCGGCCAGCCGGAGGCCGTCGAAGGCCTGCGGGCTGGTCACTTCGTGCAGCAGGTGGAGGTCGATGTAGAGCAGGTCCGGTTCGGCGCCTTCGCCTCGGCGCACGAGGTGGCTGTCCCACACCTTCTCCGCCAGCGTGCGGGCCTTGCCGGTCGGGCTGGTCATCTCCGGCTCCTTTCCACGGTCACTGTGGTGGTGGAACTCGGGCGCACACCTGCGGAACCGGTGCGAGCCGCGAACGGAGGGGCGCAGCTCGAGTTCGGGTTTCCCAGATACTGGACTTCCCAAAGTGCGGGACGCTAGTATCGGTTCGTGGGACAGCATAGCGGTATCGGAGTACTGGACAAAGCAGTGGCCGTCCTGCAGGCGGTCGCGGACGACCCCTGCGGCCTCGCGGAACTGTGCACGCGGACCGGTCTGCCGCGCGCCACCGCGCACCGGCTCGCGGTGGGCCTCGAGGTGCACCGGTTGCTGCGCCGCGGCCCGGACGGACGCTGGCGTCCCGGTACCGCGCTGGCCGAGCTCGCCGGCGGTTCGACGGACCCGCTGCTCGACGCGGCGGGCGTCGTCCTGCCGAAACTGCGCGACGTCACCGGCGAAAGCGTTCAGCTGTACCGGCGCGACGGCGTCCAGCGCGTGTGCGTCGCGACGGCGGAACCGCCGTCCGGCCTGCGGGACACGGTGCCGGTGGGCTCCCGGCTGCCGATGACGGCCGGCTCGGGCGCGAAGGTGCTGGCGGCGTGGGCGGATCCCCACACGCAGCGCACGATCCTGGCGGACGCGGTCTTCGGCGAGCGCACGCTGCTGGAGGTGCGCCGGCGCGGCTGGGCGCAGAGCGTGGCCGAGCGCGAGCCGGGCGTGGCGAGCATCTCGGCGCCGGTGCGCGATTCGGCGGGCACGGTCGTGGCGGCGGTGTCGGTGTCGGGCCCGATCGAGCGCATCGGCCGCAAGCCGGGCGCCCGCTGGGCGGCCGACCTCCTCGCGGCGGCGGACGCCCTGCAGGAACGCCTGTAACTCCCGCCCCAGGAGTCACAAGCCGGCGTGCACCGTTCGGGGGAACCTCGCAAAACCCGCGTATTCGGTGACCGCGGTCACGTCTCCTTCCTGTCGGGAGCACAGAGGGGGAAGACCATGGACACCGGACTGAACCGCCGGGCACTGGCGATGTTGAGAGCGGTCGGCGCCGGGCGCGCCGAGCTGACGTGCAGCTGCGAACCGGACCTGCGGGTGGACGGCCTGCCGTGCTGCGACCAGGCGACGGCGCACGACCTGGCGCGAGCCGGCCTGATCCGCCCGGCGCGGGTGGTGGCCGTCGGGCAGTGGACGCGGGCGGAGCTGACCGACGACGGCCGGGAGGCCCTCGGCGAGACGCTCGCGGCGGCCTGACGCAACCGTTCGGGACACTCGCGCGTGTAGCTGCAAAGAGGCACCGCGAGGGGGAGCCATGAAGATCGTTCCGGGACTGCTGGGCGCCTGCCTGGTGCTGACCGCGTGTTCGGGGCAGCACCAGGCCGCGACGCCGACCGTGACCGTGACCGCGCCGCCGACCGTGCCGGCCACGCCGTCCGCCGACCCGGCCACGCTGAGCTGGATGGACGGCTTCTGCTCGGCGGTCAACGGCTACCGCAAGCGCACCGAGGCCGAAGCGGGGCAGCCGCAGGCCGAGCCGACCTCGATCGAGGAGGCGCAGAAAGCGCTCAGCGCGGCGCTGGGCGGGATCTCGGCCCGCGCGGGCGAGGTCGTCGACAAGCTGAACGCGCTGCCACCGGCCCCGGTCCCGCTCGCCGAGAAGGTGCGCGCGGCGTTCACGACGAAGTACACGACCTCCCGCGACCGGGCGGCGAACGCCAAGACCGTGCTCGACCGCGCGAAGCCGGGTGACCAGGCCTCCCAGGAGCCGGCGTCGAAGGCCATGGGGCTGGCCCAGCAGGACCTCGACGGCACCTACGACCCCGTGGCCCCGCTGGTGGAGTCGCCGGAGCTGATGACGGCGGCGGCGAGCGCGCCCGGCTGCAAGGCCTAGACCCGGTGTCGAAGCCTTGGGCACAGGGCGCCGGATCCGGCCCGGCCCCGCCGCAGCTGGTCGGCCACCTCCGTCAGCGCCGCTTCAGGGACGCCTGCAGCGGCAGGGACCGCGACGAGTCGCCCACCTGAACCGTGAAGCCGCCCTTCACCGGCGACCACGCGTGGCTCGCCGCGTCCCACACCGAGAAGTCCCGCTGGTCCAGGTGGATCGTCACGCGGCGAGACTGGCCGGGCGCCAGCTCCACCCGCTCGAAGCCCTTCAGCTGCTTCGGCGGCTCACCCGCGGCCGCCGGGAAGCCCAGGTACAGCTGAGCCACTTCGGCGCCCGCCCGGCGTCCGGTGTTGCGGACCGTGAACGTCGCCGTCGCGCCGTCGCCGGTGGTGCGGACCGACAGCCCGGAGAAGGCGAACGTCGTGTACGACAGGCCGTACCCGAACGGGAACAGCGGGGCGCGGCCCTGCGCGTCGAACCAGCGGTAGCCGACCTGCAGCCCTTCCGAATACGTGGCCACGCCGTTGATCCCCGGGAACTGCGCCGGGGTGTTCGCCGGGGTGTCCGCGTCCGCCGCGGGGAACGTGATCGGCAGCTTCGCCGACGGGTTGCTGTCACCGAAGAGCACGCCGGCCACCGCCGCGCCGTCCTGCTGGCCCGGGTACCACGCCTGCAGGATCGCCGGCACGCTCGACGCCCACGGCATGAGCACCGGCCCGCCGCTCTTCACCACGACGACCGTGTGCGGGTTGGCCGCCGCGACCGCGGAGACCAGCGCGTCCTGGTTGCCCTCCAGCGCGAGGCTCGGCCGGTCCTTGCCCTCGGCCTCGTTGTCGCCGACCATCACGACGGCCACGTCGGCCGACGCCGCCAGCGCGGCCGCCCGCGCCGGGTCACTGCCGTCGTCGAGGGTCACCGCCGCGCCGGGGACGCGCTGCCGCAGCCCCGGCAGCGGGTCCACTGTGGACATCGGGATGACGGCCGAGCTGCCGCCGCCCCCGGTCTTGGCCTGCGTCGCGAACGGCCCGACCAACGCGATCGACCGCACCGCACGGTCGTCGAGCGGCAGCTGGGCGTGGTCGTTGCGCAGCAGCACCATGCCGCGTTCGGCGAACTGCTTGGCGGCCGCGTCGTGCTCGGCGGTCGGCAGCGGCGTGAGCACCGGCGGGTGGTCGAACTGCCCGAAGGCGAACATCGTCCGGAAGCGCGGCAGCAGCAGCTCGTCGACGCGCTGTTCGGTCACCTGCCCGGCCAGCACGGCCTGCTTCATCTTGTCGCCGTACCAGGTGCCGTCGATCATCTCGAGGTTCATGCCCGCGTTCGCCGACCCGACGGTGCTGTGCGCGGCGCCCCAGTCGGACTGGACGAACCCCTTGAACCCCCACTCGTCGCGGAGCTTGCCCTGCAGCAGGGCCTGGTTCTCGCAGACGTACACGCTGTTGATCTGCGGGAAGGCGCACATCACCGAGCCGGCCCGGCCTTCGGTGACCGACTGCTCGAAGTGCGGCAGGTAGATCTCGTTGAGGGTGCGCTCGTCGATGTGCTCGTCGATGCTGAAGCGCTGGGTCTCCTGGTTGTTCGCCGCGTAGTGCTTGACCTCGGCGATGGTGCCGTTCTCCTGGATGCCGCGGATGTCGGCGGCCGCGAGCGCCCCGGCGAGCACCGGGTCCTCCCCCATGCCTTCGAACGTCCGGCCGTTGCGCGGCACGCGGGCGATGTTGATGTCGGGCGCTTCGGACACGTTGTGCGCGAGGGCGCGGGTCTCGCTGCCGATCAGCCGGCCGTAGCGGCGCGCGACGTCGGTGTCGAAGGTCGACGCGAGCGCCATCGTGGCGGGCAGCGCGGTCGCGGGCTTCTGCGGTTTGTCGTCGGCGGGGCCCATGCCGGCCGGGCCGTTGGCGATGCGGAAGCCGGGCACGCCCAGGCGCGGGATCGGCGGCACGAACCGCTGGTGCTGGGCGTCGGGCTGCAGGTGCAGCTGGGAGATCTTCTCGTCGAGGGTCATCGCGGCGACGAGCTCCGCGGCCCGCCGGTCGGGCGGCTGGCGGGCGTCACGCCAGGGTTGCGCGGCGGCCGCCGCCGGCGTCGCCAGCGACAACCCCAGGACTACCACGAGAACGAGCCGGCCGTGACGCATCGCAGTCTCCCTCGGCACCGAACGGGATCGACGGCGGACAAGCTAACCCATACGTGACGGGGAAACATAGACTCGATAGTCGTTCACGTACTTGAATTCGAGAGTGGACTCAACCATTTCCCCGGCTCAGGCGTGGAGGCGGCAGCACCGAGAGGGGACGAGTCATGGTCAAGAAAACACTGATCGGCCTAATGGCGGCGAGCGCGGCAACCCTGGCCCTGGCGGCCCCGGCGAGCGCGGCCGAGGTCAGCTGGGGGCTGACGGCGCAGGTCGAGCCCGGCGGCCGTGTCGACGCGGAAACCCGCGCGGCGGTCGGCAACGGCTGCAGCCCGGCCACGCCGGTCACGTCGAAGGGGTTCGCGGCGCCGCTGCAGTTCACCGAAGGCGGCAACTTCGGCCGCGCGGGCGGCCACACCACGGCGATCAAGACGCCGGGCAGGTACACCGCGACGTTCACGTGCTCGGACGGCCGCGTCGCCACGGGGTCGTTCACGATCCTCGGCACCCCGCCGCCGAGCTCGACGGCCAAGCCGAAGCCGCCGGCCACGAAGCCCCCGGCAACGTCCACGAAGGCGCCCAAGCCGGCAAAGCCCCAGGTCGCGGTCAAGCCGGCGGGAGCACCGCAGACGGGCGACGGGTCACTGAGCTGACCCTCCACAAAGGACACCCCGGGGCGGCGGTGGTCTCCCCAGGCCCCCGCCCCGGGGCCCGGCCCGGGGTCGGCCCGGGGTCGGTCCGGGGTCGGTCCGGGGTCGGAAGGTGAGGATGCACGCCGCCGCCGGTCTCGGCCGCAGTCGTTCCGGCCAAGCCGCCGGAACCTCGACCTCGGCGAGCCGTGGCGGGCCCGCGCTCGGCCACTTCGGCGGGGCGACGTTCCCGCCATTCCAGCCGAATGGGCAAGGCACAGTCGGCCCGCTCGGCGCGCGGAACCGGTCAAGGATCGGAGGCCCTTCCGGCCGAGCGCCAGGGATCCTCGGCGAGCCCCGCCCTCCCTGCGCCTCAGCGAGCCGCGGCCAGCCGTAGCGCCCGATAAACGAACTGCTGGTCCCCCAGCCGATGCCGCAGATCGCGCTCCAGACCAGCGATCGGGTACAGGTTCTGCGGTGCCCGGGAGTCCTTGTACTCCACCGACGCGAACCTCCCCAGCACCGACTGCGTGAGGTTCGCCAGGTCCGCCACCTCCGCGCGCCCCAGGTGGGGGGCCGCCTCGACGCGCACCACCCCCGACCACGGTGGGCCGCCGGGCGACGGCAAACGCAGGTACCACGAATGCCGGACCCACGTCGTGCCCATCAGGAACACCGGGGTGCGCTGGTGCGGCCCGAGGTCGCCGACCATCGAGTTGAGCTCGCCCGGCAGGTACGTCGTCTGGTGGCTCTTGATGAACCCGACCGCGCGGGGCAGGTGCGTGCGCCCGCTCAGCGGGCCGTCCACCACCAGCAGGTCGCTGCCGACGTGCCCCTCGATCGCCCGGCGCGCCTCGGTCGCCGTCTCCAGCTCGACGTCGGCCAGCTGTTCCTGCAGCGCCGAGGACAGCACCACCGGCAGCGGCTTGTCGTCCTTGGCCGCCGCGCGGAACGGCTCGTAGACCCCCGCCGACGTCGGGATGCCCTCCGCCTCCGCCGCGACCGTGAACAGCCCGCGCCGGACGTTCGCGCCGACGACGTGCGCCCGGCCCGCGCAGCAGCACACCACTCCCGCCGCGTACGACGCGCAGATCCCGATGGACGCCGAGTTCCCGGCCGGGTCGTCGATCCAGACACGGGCGTCGATGCGGCGGACGCCGTCGACGAACAGCACCGCGTCCGGCGGGGACGGCACCGGCGAAGGGTCGATCGGCGCCCACTCGGCCGCCGGCACCTCGACGTCGAGCGCGACCTCGGCCTGCGACCGGGCCAGCTCTTCGGCCTCCATCGAGCTGCCGTAACCCGGGTCCCAGGCGTCGACGGAGAAGTTCATCCCGGCCACCGCCGTCATGCGCCCTCCCTGCTGATGTGCGAGCCGGTGCCGTCGCGGGTGACCTGGAACCGCACCGGCACGCGCTCGGCCAGCGCCGGCACGTGCGTGATCACCCCGACCATCCGGGAGCCGGACGCGGAGAGGTTCTCCAATGTGGACGCCACGACGTCGAGCGTGGCCTCGTCGAGCGTGCCGAAACCCTCGTCGAGGAAGATCGACTCGAGCTTGGTCGCGCCGTCCGCCGCCATCGCCCCGAGCTGCGACGACAGCGCCAGAGCCAGCGAAAGCGACGCCTGGAACGTCTCCCCGCCGGACAACGTCTTCACCGGGCGCCGGGCGTCGGCCTCGTTGTGGTCCACCACCAGGAAGTCGCCCTTGTCGTGGGTCAGCTCGAACTGCCCGCCGGACAGCTCCAGCAGCGACGCGGACGCCTCGGCGACGAGCGTGTCGAGCGCCCCGGCGATCAGCCAGCGCGGGAACTTGTCCGAGCGCAGGAGATCCGCGAGCAGCCGCGCGACCTGCGCCTCCGACTCCGCCGCCGTGATGTCGCCGTGCAGGCCCGCCACGCGCGCGACCCGCCGCCGCATGTCGTCGTGGTCACCCTCGGCGCGCGCCCGTGCGGTGGCGACGGCGACCGGGACACGGTCCCGCACCGGCCCTTCCGGCAGGTCGACCCCGAGCGCGGTGACGTCGTCGGCGACGGCGCGTTCGGCCACCCGCAACGCTTCCGCGGTTTCGTCCTCGGTGGTCTTCGCGACGGCCAGCCGCTCGCGGTGGTCCTTCGCCTGTCCGGACGCCCAGTCCGTGAGCGCGGACCAGGCGTCCAGCAGGCTCTCACCGTCGATCGGCGGAGCGCCCAGGCCGACGAGGGGATCGCGGGCCCGGGACAGCTTCTGCCGTTCGGCGTCGACCTCCTTCGTGACGCTCGCCTGGGCGTCGGCCGCCTGTTTGGCAGTTGCGCGAGCGGTCCGCAGGGCGCCGTCGGCGGCCTTCGCGGCTTGCTCGAGCTCCGCGACACGCGCGAGTTGTTCGGTGACCACGTCGGCGGACGGCGCGTCGGCCAGCATCGTGACCAGTTCACCGTGCCGGCGCCGGGCGGTCGCCAGCTCGGTGCTCGCCGACTGCTCGGTCAGGCCGGCGTCGACCGCGCGGGTGCGCCGCTGCTCGGCGTTCCGCTCGGCGGCCGCGAGATCGTCCGCGGCCACGACGGCTTCCTTGCCCGCGGCTTCGGCGGCCGCTTCGAGCGCGGCCAGCGCGGTCCGCCGTTCCTCCAGTGAAGCAGCCGCCCACGCGGTGAGCCGCTGCCAACCGGCCGGGACGTCGTCGCCGTCGATCGCGGGCGCGCCCAGCTCGACGAGCGGGTCGCGCGCCGCCCGCAGGGCTTCCCGGGCCGCCGCGGCCGATCGCTCGACGACGTCGGCGTCCTGCTGCGCCGCCGCGCGTTCGGCGCGGGCCGCGGCCAGTTCCTTGTCCGCGGCGCCGGCCGCTTCGGCGACACGGGAGCGGGCCTCGATCGTCGCCGACAGCCACTCGCCCCGCTCGCGCACGGCGGCGACGAGGTCCGCGAAGTCCTGCTCGGAGAAAGAGACCTCGACCGGCCGCCGCAGCACGGCGGACTCGGGCGGCCCGTCGACCTCGGCGAGCACCAGCCGCAGTTCTTCCGCCTGCGCGGCGGCGGACACGGCCGCATCGGTGTCGCGGTCCGCCGCCCGTTCCAGCTTGCGCACCGCCGTCTCGGCCGCCGCGCGCTCGCGTTCGGCCCGCTCGACCCGGTCACGTGCCTCGGCCAGGTGAGCGTGGCCGTCGGAGTCGGGCAGGGCCGGAACTTCCTGCTCGCACACCGGGCACGGGTGCCCGACGGCGAGCCCGGACCGCAAGGCCAGCGCCTGTCCCGCTCGTTCCGCTTCGGTCAGCGCGGTCTTGGCCGCGGTGAGTTCGGTGTCAGACCGGGCGAAGGCGGTTCGCGCCGTTTCGAGCTCCGCGCGGCGCGCGGCCTGCTCGGGCGCGGCCTTCCGTTGCGCTTCACACAACGCATAAAGGGTACGGGCGTCCGAACGGGCGGCGGCGAGCGGCGCGACGTCCGGCTGGGCGGCCAGCGCGGCCCGCGCTTCGGCGTCCGCCGCTTCGGCAGCGGTCAACCGGGCGGCCGCGTCCGCTGTGCGTTTCGCCACCCGCGCCGAATCCGCCGACAGGTCCCCGAGATCCGCCGGCGGCCGCAGCCCGGCCAGCCGGTCACGCTCCTGACGGGCCCGCGCGGCTTCTGCGGCCGCGTCTTCGGCGGCCCGCGCGGTGGTGTCCCGCGTCTTCCTCGCCGCTTCGACGACGGACACCGCTTCGGTCACCGAAACCGCCGCGGCGGCTTTGGCCTCCGACGCCGTCTTTGCCGCTTCTTCCCGGCGAGGCAGCGCCGCCTCGGTGTCGGCGAGTTCGGTGCGGGCGGCCCGGATCCGCTCCAGCCCGCTCCGGTCGGGCGCGGCGGCCAAGGCGGCGCGCGCCGTTTCGTCCGCCTTTTCGGCCTGCTCCAGCCCGGCCCGCGCGGCCGTCGCGTCATCGGCCGCGGCACGGCGCCGGGTTTCCAGGTCCTCAACACCGGCCGGGCGTTCCAACGCGTCGAGGACACTCAGTTCTTTAGCAACCGTCGTGACGAGCAGCCGGGCGTCGTCGTACGCACGCGTCGCGTCGTTCAAGCCCGGCAGCGCGGTATTCACCCGCGCCTCCAGCTCCGCGAGGGCCGTCATCCGCGCGGCGAGCTCCGCGACGGCTTCCTCGGTCGCGTCGGCGTAGTTGCCGAGCTGCTCGGCGAGCACGGCGGCGCGCTGCTTCTGCTGTTCGGCCGTCACCCCGGCCCGGCGGCCGATCCGCTCGTAGACCTCCAGGCCCAGCAGCTTGATCAGGATCTTCTGCCGGTCGGCGGCCTTGGCGTGCAGGAACTCCGCGAAGTCGCCCTGGGGCAGCGCCACGCAGGTGCAGAAGTGCTTGAACGTCAACCCGAGCAGACGTTCGATCGCCGGCGTCACCTCGGAGTCCGCGGCCACCGGGTCGGCGTCGTCCTCCGGGCCGCCGAGCGCGGTGGGGTCGGCGAGCCGTTCCAGGCGCACGTTCTTCACGCTGACCGTGGGTTTCTTCCCGCCGCTGCGCCGGACTTCCCGGACGACGTGGTAGCGCGTGCCGCCGGCGTCGAAGACCAGCCGCACGGTGGCGCGGTTCGCCGTCGGGGCGAGCGCGGGCGCGACGAGCCCTTCGTGGTCCCAGCGGGCGACGGAGCCGTAGAGGGCGAAGGTGAGCGCGTCGATCACCGTGCTCTTGCCCGCGCCGGTCGGCCCGACGAGCGCGAAGTAGTCCGTGTCTTCGAAGCTGACCTCGGTCTTGTCGCGGAACGACGCGAAGCCGGTCATCTCCAGCAGCACTGGCCGCATCTCACACCTCGCTCGTCTCTTCGTCGTGCAACCGCGAGAAGAGCGCCTGCACCCTCTTGTCCTCGACCGTCCGCTCGTCGCAGTAGGTCGCGAACAGCTCTCCCGGTGACCGGTCCGCGACCGCGCGTTCGCCGCCCGAAGTCGTCACCGGCGCGGCGAACTCCGGGTCGATGCGGATCTCGAGCGCGTTCGGCAGGGCTTCCTGGATCTCCTCGCGAAGCCCGGCCCTGGTCGCTTCGCGGACGTAGACCCGGAGGTAGTCCTCGCCGAACTCCGCCGCGCGGCCGACGAGCTCCGCCACCGTGCCGAAGACCGTCCGCAGCCGCCGCCCCGCCGTCAGCGGGACGTCCGTGATCTTCGCCGGTGTGCCGGGACTCACCTCGACCGACAGCACGACACTCGTGTTGTCCTGCTCGCCGAAGTCGACGGCGAACGGCGAACCGCTGTAGTGCACCGGGCACGGCGCGGGCAGCGACTGGCGCCGGTGCAGGTGGCCGAGCGCGACGTAGTGCGGATCGGCGCCGAACGCCGTCGCCGGCACGTGGTACTCGAAGATCGACTGCGCCGCGCGCTCTCCGCCGCCCATCGTCCCGCCGGTCACCGTGAGGTGGGCCATGAAGAGGTGCACCGCGCCGTCGGTGAACCCGGACTTGAGGTGCGCCAGGATGTCGCGCACCCGCTGGTCGTACTCGCCGACGTTGTCCGCCGGGGTCCCGGCGAGCAGCTCGGCCGCGCGCACGGCGTAGCGCTGGGAAAGGAAGGGCAGCACCGCGACTTCGACGCGCTCGCCGGTCGACCGGGCGTCGAACGCGACCACGCCGCCGTCGGCGGCCGGGCGCGGCGTGCCGACGAGGTGGATGCCCGCCTTGCGCAGCAGCGGCCGGTAGGCCTCGAACGTCGCGGCGTGGTCGTGGTTCCCGGCGATCGCGAGGACCTCGGCCCCGGTGTCGCGCAGCGCCATCAGCGCCTGCACCACGAGCTCCTGCGCGGCCGCCGACGGCGCCGACGTCTCGTAGAGGTCACCCGCGACGAGGATCGCGTCGAAGGGCTCCTTCCTCGCGATCCGGACGATTTCGCCGAGCACCGCGCGCTGCTCGTCGAGCCGGTTGCGCCCCTTGAGCGTCTTGCCGACGTGCCAGTCGGAGGTGTGCAGGAACTTCACTCGGCTTCCTTCCGTTCGAGTAGCGGGCGGAGGCGGGCTCAGAACGGAGGCGGGTCGTCACCGAACGGATCGCTGCTGCCCGTGGGCAGGCCGGCGAAGGGATCGGACTTCGGCGTCGCCGTGGTCGTCGGCACCCGGCCGGCCTCGGAAAGCCGCGTGGCCCAGGCCGGGAACGGGAAGCCGACCGCGATCGGCACCGGGATCTCCGGCTGGCTCACGAACATCGTGCCGGGCGTGGCGAGCGTCGCGCGGACCCGCTGGCTGGCCGGGAGGAAGCCGTACTCGGGGCGCGAAGCCTCCGCGGCGTCGAGGCGCCCGACGATCCGCACCGAGCTGTTGCTGACGATCCGGCGTTCGACTTCGGAGGCGGTCTGCTGCGCGCCGATGAGGATGACGCCGAGGGAGCGGCCGCGCTCGGCGATGTCCAGCAGCACCTCCTTGATGGGGCTGCTGCCTTCCCGGGGCGCGTACTTGTTGAGCTCGTCCAGCATCGTGAACAGCAGCCCACCCGCGCCGGCCGCCTCCTTGCGCGCGGTCTCCGCCGCGAGCGTCACGCCGACCACGAACCGCTGCGCGCGCTCGACGAGGTTGTGGATGTCCACCACGGTCACCTGCTGGTTCTCCGTGGACAGCTTGCGGGCGGCGTGGTCGGTGAGATCACCGCGGATGAGCCCGTTCAACGCGCGCTGGCTCGAGCGCAGGCGGCGGATGAACGCGTTGACGGTGCCCGCGCCGGTGACCGCACCCGCCCAGCTCGCGCGGGTTTCCTCGTCGGTGACGCGCTCGCAAATGACGTCGATCAGCTCGGCGTAAGTACGGCACAGGACACCGTCGACGTTGGCCGCGCCGTCCTTGCCGGCCGGGGTGCTGTCGAGCCGCAACCGGTTCGCGACCTGGTGGATGACCATCGTGTACTGGTTGCGCTCGTCCTCGGCGTCGGCGAAGACGTAGGGCAGCAGGTCGCCGGCGCAGAACTCCGCGATGGTCCACCAGAAGGCGCCGACCCCCGAGGTCCGCCCGGTGACGTAAGGCTTCCCCGTGGTGTCCGACGGCGTCGGCGGGGCGTAGAAGCCGACCGAGGCGAAGGGCTCCGCCGGCAGGCCCAGCTTGGCGTACTCCCCCTGCAGCTTCGCGTCGAGGTGGATGTTGGGGGTGTCGAGGAACAGCAGGTCCTCGCCCTTGACCGAGAAGACGAGGGCCTTGGCGTTGTGGGCGTTCGAGAGGGCGCCGCCGCGGAAGATCGAGTGCAGCAGGAACAACGCGAACGACGTCTTCGTCGCGACGCCCGAGACCCCGCTGATGCTGACGTGCGCACCCCGCGTGCCGTCGAGGAAGTCCAGGTTGAGGTACACGGGTTCGCCGTCACGGCCCAGCCCGACCGCCACTTGGCGGGTCATGTTGTCGAAGTACAGCGCCTGCGCGCGATCCTCTCCCTTGGCGCGCTCGACGACCGACCCCGGCCGCGGCGGCACGTAGCATTCGGGCTCGACGCGGGTGGTCGCGATCTCGGCGATCTCCTGCACCTGCGCGGGCAGGACGCCGTCGGAGATCAGGAAGACGTCGCTGCCGAAGCTGGCGCCCTCGTGCCGCGCGCTCACCTGCGTCACGACGCCGTAGGACGTGACTTCGCCCAGGCCAGGGAGTTCCCGCCGGGTCACGACCACGTCGTCGAGCTGCAGATAGGCTTCCGGATCGATGGCCACGTGGAACTGCAGCGGCGTCGAGTCCTCGGTGCCCGCCACCCGTCCGACGACGGTCGTGAGCGTCTCCTGGTCCACGGTTCTCCCTGTCCGCCCGGCTCTTCCTCCGGCCGCAGACTAGCTCGCCGGTCCGACAGTCCCGCGCCCAACACGGCGTTGCGGCCGTGGGGTACTCATAGTGTCGCCGCAGGCCACGGCTGCGCCGAACGAGTGAGTTCACCCTTCGGGGAAGATCTTTTGGCCGTCGCGGACGGTCGCGGCGGGCTCCTCCGGTTGTGCCGCAACGGGCCCGCCGGTCCCGCCCGGGAGGTCGCGGCGGGCGGGCCCGGCGTCACCGCGCCCGCTTCCGCCTGGCTCCACTGCGAAGCGGCGTCCGAGCGCCCTCCGGAGGGGCCGCGATCCCCGATCGCTGCGCGGGATCGGGGCCCGCGTGGGCTCCGACACACGCGGGGAGGGCCGCTCCGGCGTGTCGGGTGCGAAAAAGTCTCCGAAGGCCGTCGGGTCCTATATGGACGACCACTGTGGACGGCGGTGCGACGGGGTTTTGCCTGATCAGGGCCATGGTCGACCTCCGGGGCCGGTTCGGGGAGCCATCCGGGGAGGGCCGCCGGAGAGGCGGAACCCGCCCCCGTACAAGGAAATATTTCGACCCCCGGTTGGATTTTGTGCGGTATTGGTAATACCGTGTGCAGTGTCGGCCGAGATGGGCCGTGTACGAGTAGTTCCACTATGGAGGACTGGAATGACGAACAAGGCCCAGCTGATCGAGGCGCTGTCGGAGCGTCTGGGCGACAAGAAGGTGGCTTCGCAGGCCGTTGACGGTCTGGTGGACATCATCATCCGGACGGTCAACAAGGGCGAAAAGGTCAACATCACCGGCTTCGGGGTGTTCGAGAAGCGCGCCCGCGCCGCCCGCACCGCGCGCAACCCGCGCACCGGTGAGGCCGTCCGCGTGAAGAAGACCAACGTGCCCGCCTTCCGCGCCGGGACCACGTTCAAGGACGTCATCTCCGGCTCGAAGAAGCTGCCCAAGGCCACGCCGGTCAAGCGCGCCACCGCGGCGTCGACGACCACGCGTGCCGCCGTCGCCAAGGCGTCGGCTCCGGCGAAGACCACGAGCACGCGGGCCACCACGACCCGTGCGGCCCAGGCCAAGCCGGCCACCGCTCGCGCGACGGCCACCCGGACCCGCGCCACCGCCGCGAAGCCGGCCGCCAAGGCCACCGCCACCAAGGCGGCCCCGAAGACCGCGGCCAAGGCTCCCGCCAAGGCGACCGCGGCCAAGACCACCACCACGCGGGCGAAGGCCGCCGCCAAGCCGGCCGCCACGAAGACCGCCGCGGCGAAGAAGCCGGCCGCTGCCAAGGCCCCGGCCAAGCGCACGTCGGCTGCCAAGAAGAAGTAGTTCCCCACCGAACGCCGGAAGGGCCCCGCACGAGCTTCGTGCGGGGCCCTTCCGGCGTTTCCGGGCCCTCGGGGTCGGCTGTGGGTCTTCCGGTGCCTCTGGGGCGTTCCTGTGGCTCACCGGTCAGTGGGATGGCGCGGAGCCGTGCTGCGCTCCAGAGCCCGGCCCAGGCACGCCGGGAGTTCCTTGTCGGGCACATCCGGAGTTGCGCCGGTTTGTGGTGAACACCGTTTTCCCGCTGCCGCACAAAACCGGAACCGGTCCCGCCGAGCGGACCACCGAGCCGGGTGGACTGCTTTCCCGCCCCACCCGGCCACCCGACGGGGTGAATGGGCCCCCGCGCAAAACTCCGCGATTCACCGCCGACGGTTGCGCCGCCGTCCGGCGGGGTAGCCGGAGAAGCGGGAAGCCGCGCCACTCGCGGCGCTGCGCCCGGCGAGGAGTTGTGATGACGGAGAACAAAAACCGGCCGGAGGATCCCGACGCGGAACTCGCCCGGACCCGGCAGAACATCCGGGAAGCCAAAGACGCCGCCGAGGAGGTCGGTCTCGCCGACCCGCCCGAGGCCGACACCCCCGAGGCCGGGGAAGGGGATCGGCCCGCCCAGCACGGCGAACAGGGCTCGACGCCGTCGTAAGAGGGCGGCATTCCGGCGCCATTTCCGGTCCAATCGGGAGGCCGGTGCCGGAGTGTGTTCGCCGTCAAGCGGCGGAGAATTGCCGTGCGGATCCCGGAGTGGATACACTCCACCGAAGAACGTCGACCATTGTGCAACTTGTCACACGTCGTGTTCTCGGACGCACATCCAGCTGAGGAGTTTTCCCGTGGCCCAGAAAGTCCTTGTCGAGATCCTGGACGACATCGACGGCAGCACCGCCGCCCAGACCGTCCAGTTCGGGCTCGACGGTGTGACCTACGAAATCGACCTGTCGGACGAAAACGCGTCGGCCCTGCGCGACGAGCTCGCCCGCTTCATCACCGCCGGCCGTCGCATCGGCGGCCGCAAGGTCCGCGTCGCGACCGGCCAGTCGACGACGACCAGCACGACCGACCGCGAGCGCAACCAGCAGATCCGCGCGTGGGCCAACTCCAACGGCTACGAGGTCTCCGAGCGCGGACGCCTGTCCTCCGAGGTGATCTCCGCCTACGAGGCGGCTCAGGTCGCGGAGGCCGAAGCGCCGGAGCCGGCCCCGCGCAAGCGCGCCCCGCGCAAGAAGGTCGCCGCCGCCAAGAAGTGACCACGGTGGCCACGTGCATCACTGGGGAGAGATCACGGGAGCCGGCCCGGGGGGGGGGAGGGGGGGGGGGGAGGCGGGGGGGGGGGGGGGGGGGGGGGGGGGGGGGGGGGGGGGGGGGGTGGGTTGGGGGGG
>NZ_JBVJNO010000008.1:141756-164383 GCF_055583645.1 Amycolatopsis sp. NPDC104587 | reverse complement strand
GAACACCGTCAGCAGCGCGTCACGGACTAGTGTCATGGCGACGCTCAAACTCTGTGCCGCGGCGGGGGGAACCCCCCCCCCCCCCCCCCCCCCCCCCCCACCCACCACCCCCCCCCCCCCCCCCCCCCCCCCCCCCCCCCCCCCCCCCCCCCCCAGGCCCGCTTTGGGGGACGAGTGCGGCGCCGGGTTTGTTTGGGGATGGCCGCGCTGCCGCCGGGGACCGGGCTAGCCGCACGCGGGACTGAGGGCAGACCACGCGAGCGAAGGACATCCGGCCTCCACCGCACGAGAGGCTGAAGGCGGACGCCGCTCAGCCTCCGACACCCGTGAGGGACTGAAGGCAGACCGCGCCGGCGCAAGCGAAGCGATGAACACTCGGCCTCCGCCGCACGCGACATAAGGAAGACCGGTGCCTGCCGCACGCAGAGCGAAGCGCTCCGCGCACACGAGGGCCGGAGATCCAGTCTCACCGCCTGCGAAGGGCTAGGGCGCCACGCCGCCGCACGCGAAGTGAAGGCCCCTCGGCCGCGAACGCAGGGCCAGAGATACACCCCTCACCCCTCGCGAAGAGCCAGGGGCACCAACACGCCGCCGCACGCGGAGCGAAGGCATCGCCGCCGCTGGCCGAGTGAAAACCCCTCCGCCGCACGCGCAGGGCAGCAGGCCCGGCCCACCCCGCGAAGCGCCCGAGGCACAACCGCCCCACCACACCCGATGCGAAGGGCCCACCACCCCACCACCCGCGAAACAAGCGAAAACCACCCTCGCCACCCACGAAACGAAGGCCACTCAAGGTCCACAAAACCCACCCCGTCAAGATCTCAAACCCGCCGGACACACAACAACGGCCGCAACCAGAATTGGTTGCGGCCGCAGGGTTTCCGATTGTCCGTCCGCCGGGGAGTTGCGGACGAAGTCCCTTAGTTGTATCCCATTTCGTCGGGCGAAACGCCGTTGTACCCCATTTCGTCCGGGCTGACGACGGTGACGACCGGTCTGGTGCTCGGGCCGCTGGTGGCGGCGGACGCCGTGGTGGCGCCGAGGACAGCCGCAGCTGCGAGGATGTTCAGCACGGCCGCGGCGCCGAGGGCGACCGCGCGGTGAACCCGCATCATTCCTCCGGGTGGTCAATCGTACGAGACTGACTTTTCGGGCTGGGCGACGATTGCAGAACAGCCCTAACCGGAGACGAATGGCCGGTTAATGGACCACCAACGCCAGGAGGACAGCGAGCCCTGGAACAGTTTTACGAACACCAGACCAAATGGATGTTTACCGGAAGGAAATCACCGGCGACCAACCCACGGGTCGGTCGCCCCGCGTACACCTCTTGTTAAACAAGAGTTTCCCTTCTATTATCGTCTGTGTGCACGCGCTCACGGACGGTGCTGAGCTTCTGGTCGGCCGGGACGGCGAGCTGTCCCGGCTGGCAGGCTGGGTCCATGACGTGGCCGCCGGGCGCGGGCGGGCGGTCCTCGTGGACGGCGAACCGGGCATCGGCAAGTCCGCACTCGTGCGCGCCGGCTGTGCTCTCGCCGCCGAGGCCGGGTGCCAGGTCTACCAGGGCGCCGGCGACGAGCTCGGCCAAGACCTCCCCCTTCTTCCCCTGCTGGACGCCCTGCGCATCAGCGCGGCCGCGCCGGACCCGCGGCGGGGCGCCATCGCCGGGCTGCTGCGCGGGGAATCGGCCGCCGGCAAGAGCGTCGACCTCGCCGCCGCGGCCGCCGAGCAGCTGCACGCCCTGGTCGAAGAGCTCTGCCAGACCGGGCCCGTCGTGCTCGTGGTCGACGAACTGCACTGGGCCGACCGGACGACGGTCGCGACCTGGAGCCGGCTCGCCCGCTCGGTGCGGCAGCTCCCCCTGCTCCTCATCGGCGTGCTGCGCCCAGTGCCCCGCCGCGACGACCTGCGGGCGCTGCGCCGGATCGTCGAGCCCGCCGAACGCCTGCGCGTCGGCAGGCTCCCCGAAGCCGCGGTGCTCGAACTGGTCGCGACGCTGGCCGGCGGCAAGCCGGGCGCGCGGCTGGAAGAGCTGGCCGACGGCGCGGCCGGCAACCCGTTGTACCTCGCCGAACTGCTCGGCGCGCTGACCCGGGGCTCGTGCCTGGCCGTCGACGAAGCCGGGATCGCCGAGCTGACCGGCGGGCCCGCGCCGGACTCGCTGCCCGAGGCGATCGCCGACCGGCTGGGCTTCCTGGCCGAACCGGCCCGGACCGTGCTGCGGGCCGCGGCGTTGCTCGGGGCCGGCTTCTCGGTCGCGGACCTGGCGACCGTGTCGGGCGCCCGGCTGCCCGACCTGCTGCCCGCGCTCGACGACGCGCGCGACGCCGGCGTGCTGGTGGCGGCCGGGGAAGACCTGGCCTTCCGGCACCAGCTGATCCGCACCGCCCTCTACGACGAAATGCCCGTCGCGGTCCGGATCGCCTGGCACGGGTCCGCCGCGCGGGCGCTGGCCGAGGCCGGCGCCCCGGTCGAGCGGGTGGCCCGGCAGCTGCTGCCCACGGTGTCCACAAAGGACGGAACCGAGCCGGTGCCGGACTGGGTGGTGGGCTGGCTGCTCCGCGCGGCCGCGCCGCTGATCGGCCAGGCGCCCGCCGTCGCCGTCACGCTGCTGCGGCGGGCGTTGCGGGACGTCGCGCCCGGCGACACCACGATCGCGGTGCTGGCCGGCCGGCTGGCCGACGCGCTCTACCGCGTCGGCGACATCGCCGAGGCCGAGCGGGTCGCCTGCCGCGCGCTCGCCCGGGCGACCGACCCCGACCTGCTCGTCGACCTGCACACGACGGTGACGCAGTGCCGCGGGATGACCGGGCGCTCCGCCGAATCCCTCACCGCGCTCAAGGAAGCCGTGACCGAGCCGGGCCTCGAAGCCCGGCACCGGGCCCGGCTGCTCGTGCTCACCGCGCGCACGCACCGGGACCTCGGCGAGGTCGACACCGCCGCCCGCGTCGCCGCCGCCGCGCTGGCCGAAGCCGGCGAAGACCGCTGGGCCAACGGGTGGGCGCTGCACGTGCTCAGCCTCGTCGCGATGATGCGCGGCGAGTGGACAACCGCGCTGCCGCTGTTCGACCGCGCGATGGCCACCGCCCACGGTGATCCGGCGCTGCTCGACCTCGGGCTGCTGCTGCGCATCAACCAGGCCGTGACCCTCGGCGCGCTCGACCGCTACCCGGAAGCCCTCGCCGCCGCCGCCCGGGCGCGCGAGCTGGCCGACCGCACCGGCAGTGTCGTGCGGCTGACGCAGGTGCAGAGCGCGCTCGGCCAGCTGCTGCTCGGCAGCGGCCGGTGGGACGACGCGCTGGCCGAGGTCGACGTCGTCCCGGACGACCTCAAGGACCCGAGCGTGGCCTGCTGCGACCACGGCGTCGCGGCGATCATCCACTTCCACCGCGGTGAAGCGGCCGCGGCGCGGCGGCACCTCGACGTCGCGGCGCCGTTCTCGGAACGCATCGGCGGCCGCGTGGTGGAAACCCTGGCCCGCGCGCGCAGTCTCGACTTCGAACAGGCCGGCGCGACGGCTGACGCGCTCGCGGCGCTGACCGCCGGCCTGACCGGCGAAGACGAAGGTGAGGACCTGCTCGGCGACGCCGCCCGCCTCGCCGTCGCGAGTGAAGACGAAGGCATCGCTGCCGGCATCGAAGCGCGGGCTCGCGCGCTCCTCGCCGGTTCCGCCCTGCCGCACCGCAGCGCCTTGGCCCAGTACTGCGCCGGCCTGGTCCACCGGGACGCGGCGACCCTGCTGCAGGCCGCCGACGGCTACCGCGACGCCAGCCGCCCGCTCCCCCGCGCCAAAGCACTGGAAGCCGCCGCGGTCGCGTTCGCCGAGGCCGGCGACCGCGGTTCCGCGCGGGCCGCGTTCACCCACGCCCTCGACCTCTACACGGAACTGGGCGCGCAGTGGGACGTAGCGAGGCTGCGCGCGCGGTTCCGGGCGTTCGGCATCCGGCGCGGCCCGACGGTGAAGCACCGCCAGGTCACGCACGGCTGGGACAGCCTGACCCCGACCGAGGGCAAGATCGCCGGGCTGGTCGTCGAAGGCCTGTCGAACCCCCAGATCGCGGCCCGGCTGTTCCTGTCCCCGCGTACGGTCGCCACCCACGTCTCACACGTCCTGACCAAGCTCGGTGTGCACTCCCGCATCGACATCGCCCGGGAAGCGGCCCGCCACCAGTCCGCGTCCGGCTGAGAAGGGCCGAGACTCAGGCCCCGCTCCGGGACCGGCTCCACGACGTACCACCACAACCCGAACCAGCCCATCGCCCCGGCGGTGATCCAGCCGGCGTGCAGCCTGCACGAGCTGCCGCTGGAAAACGAGGCGGGGGAAGGCTGCCGGCGCGATCAGCAACGCGTTGGCCGCGGCCCCGAGGACGAGCGCGCCGACGTAGGCGTTCCGTTCGAACCTGCGCAGCGTCGTCAACCGCGGGTAACGGCAGCGGTCAGCAGGAACGCGAGCAGCAGCTGCACACCCGTCTGCGCCACCCGCACCTCTTGCAGGATTTCGGCGTAGTTGCGGTCCAGCCGTGGGGGGTCTCCCGGCGCGAGGGACGGGTCCATCGGTCGACCGACGGATCTTGGAAGCCGATCAGTAGACGCCGTGCAGCAGCTCGGTCACCTCGGCCTCCGACGGCGGGCGCGGCGCGTTCTTGGTGACGGCGTCGGCGACCGCGGCCGCCGCGATCGCCGGGAGGTCGTCCCGGGTGACGCCGAGCTCGCGCAGCGGGCGCTTGATCTCGATCGCGCCCGAGATCTCCCGGACCGCTTCGATCGCCGCGTCGCTCCAGCCGGCCGCCGGGGTGACGTGCAGCGCGCGGGCGGTCGCCTCATAAGCCGCTTCGGCGGCCGGGGCGCTGAACGCCATGACCTCCTCGAGGACCGCGGCGAGCGCAACCCCGTGCGGGGTGCCGGTATGCGCTGTCACCGCGTGCCCGATGCCGTGGACCAGCCCGAGCCCGGACAGCGTCAGCGCGTGGCCGGCCAGGTGCGCGCCGAGCATCAGCCCGGCGCGCGCTTCGAGGTCACCGCCGTCGCGGTAGGCCACCGGCAGCCAGCGCCCGACCAGGCTGACCGCCTGGGCGGCGTAGGCCGCGGAAAACGGGGTCGAGCCCAGCGAGGCGAGCGACTCGATCCCGTGCACGAGCGCGTCGAGGCCGGTGGCGGCGGTGCCCCGCGCGGGCAGGCCGAGGGTGAGCTCCGGGTCCAGCACGGCGATCCGCGGCTTCACCGACGAGTGTCCGATGTAGACCTTCCGGCGCGCGCAGACGTCTTCGGTGACACCAAAACCGTTGGTCTCGGCCCCGGTGCCCGCCGTGGTGGGCACGGCGATCAGCGGCAAGCCCGGCTCGGCCTCCCACAACCGGTCCGCGTCCGCCGCGGCCGCGCCCGGGTTCCTCGCGAGCAGCGAGATGCCCTTCGCCGCGTCGAGCGCCGAGCCGCCGCCGAGGGCGAGCACGGCGGCATCGCCGAACTGGCGCAGTCGGGCGGCGCCGCGGTCGAGCTCGGCCGTCGACGGGTTCGGGCCGACGTCCTCGTGGACGCCGTGCTCGAGCCCGGCGGCCGCCAGGATCTTCTCGACCCGCCCGACGATCCCGGTGGCCCGCAGGCCGCGGTCGGTGACGACGAAGACCCGGCTCCGGCCCAATGCTGCGACGAAGCCCGGCAGCTCGGCGACCACACCCGGGCCGAACTCGGTGCGGCCGGTCGGCTCGACGGTAAGGCGCACGGCGACTCTTCCCTTCAGGCGGCCGGGACGGCGGGGTCGAGCGGGTCGGGCAGCCGGAAGTCCGCGCCCGCCCACGATTCGTAGAGCCGGACCGGGCTCATCTCGCCCGCGCGGTCGCCGTAGACCGCCTTGGCCCGCCGGAAGACCTGCTCGACGAGCGCGGACAGCTCGGCCGGCACCCCGACGTCGCGGGCGAGGTCCACGGCGAGGCCGAGGTCCTTGCACGCCAGCACCATCGCGAAGGAGTCGTCGTAGTCGCCGTCGACCAGCACCGACAGCACGTCCCGCTCCAGGAAGTGCGACGCGGCGGGGCTGGCCAGCAGCGCCGAGCGCAGCACGCCGAGGTCGACCCCGGCCTTCACGCCCATCGCGAGGACTTCGGACGTCGCGACGACGTGGGCGAACCACAGCAGGTTGATCATCAGCTTGACGGTGTACCCGTGGCCGGCCGCGCCGACGTGGAGGATCTTCTCGGGATCGCCGAGCACCTCCAGCAGCGGCAAGGCGGCGCGGAAGTCCCCCGCGTCACCGCCGACGAAGATCTGCAGGGTCCCCGCTTCGGCGCCGCGGGCCATGCCGCTCACCGGGGCGTCGAGCCGGCGCACCCCACGGCCGTCCAGAACCTCCTCCGCCACCCGGCGGGCCACCGCGGGGGTCGAGGTGGACATGTCGATCCAGAGCGCGCCCGGCGCTAGCGCCTCGGCCGCGCCGCCGCGCAGGAGGACGTCCTCGACCACGCGCGGGGTCGGGAGCATCGTGACGAGCACGTCCGCGTCCACCGCGCAGGTGGCGGGGTCGTCCACCCAGCGCGCGCCGAGGTTCAGGTGTTCCAGCGCCGCTTCCGAGCGGACGTCGTGGACCGTGACGTCGTGGCCGGCGAGGATCAGGTGGCGGGCCATGGGCGCGCCCATCGCGCCGAGGCCGATGAATCCGATCTTCATGCTAAGTCTCCGGAAGGTCGAGCCAGGTGGTCTTCAGGGCGGTGTAGGCGTCGATCGCGTGCAGCGACTTGTCGCGACCGGCGCCGGTCGCCTTGAAGCCGCCGAAGGGGGTGATCACGTCGCTGGCGTCGAAGGTGTTGATCCACACCGTGCCGGCGCGCAACCGGCGCGCGACGCGGTGAGCCGTCGTGACGTCGCGCGTCCAGACCGACGCCACCAGACCGAAGTCCGTGTCGTTGGCCAGCCGGACGCCTTCTTCCGGCGTGCCGTCGTAGGTCTGCACCGCGAGCACCGGCCCGAAGACCTCCTCGCGCGCGATCGTCGAGCCCGGCCGGACGTCGTCGACGATGGTGGGTTCGAGGTGCAGGCCGTCGCGGTTGCCGCCGAGCACGATCGTCCCGCCCTCCTCGCGGGCGGTGTCGAGGTAGCCGAGGACGCGGTCGAGCTGGACGTCGTCGACGAGCGGGCCGAACACCGTCGCCGGGTCGAGCGGGTCGCCGATCCGGAAGGTCTCCCCGGTGAGCTTGACGATCTCGGTGAGCAGCTCGTCCTTGAGCGCGGCCGGCACGACCAGCCGCGAACCGGCGTTGCAGGTCTGGCCGGCGTTGTAGAAGATGCCCCACGCGACCGCGGACGCCGCGGCGGAGAGATCGGCATCGGGCAGCACCAGCTGCGGCGACTTGCCGCCCGCCTCGACCGCGACCTGCTTGCCGTTGGACTCCCCGGCGTAGACCTGGAAGAGCCGCGCGACCTCGGCCGAGCCGGTGAAGGCGATCTTGTCCACGTCAGGGTGCCGCCCGAGCGCCTGGCCGGCGACCTCGCCGCGGCCGGGCACGACGTTGAGGACACCGTCGGGCAGCCCGGCCTCGCTCGCCAGCCGGGCCAGCAGCAGCGACGCCAGCGACGTCTGTTCGGCGGGCTTGAGCACCACCGAGTTGCCGGTGGCCAGCGCCGGGCCGAGCTTCCACGACGCGATCAGCAGCGCGTAGTTCCACGGCACCACCGCGCCGACGACCCCGAGGGGCTCCCGCGTGACCCAGGCCAGCGCGTTTCCCGGCGTGGGCGCGACTTCGTCGTAGGTCTTGTCGATCGTCTCGGCGTACCAGGCGATCGTCTCGGCCGCCTTGGCGACGTCGACGCGCTGGGATTCGCTGATCGGCTTGCCCATCTCGAGCGTGTCGAGCAGCGCGAGCTCGGCGGTGTTCGCCGTGATCGCGTCGGCCCAGCGCAGCAGGATCCGCTTGCGCTCACGGGGCGGGAGCTCGCGCCAGCGGCCGTCGTCGAAGGACTCGCGGGCCGCGCGCACGGCGCGGTCGACGTCCTCGGCGCTGCCGGCCGGCAGGTGGGCGAGCACCCGGCCGTCACGCGGGGACACGCTCGGGAACGTTCCGTCCGAAGTGGACTCGACGAACCGGCCGCCGATGAACGGTCTCGTCTCGGGGGTCAGCCGGCCCGCCGCCGCCACCCAGTCCTGGTGGGTCAGATCCGCCACCGCCGCACCGCCTCCTCGTCCAGTTCGATCCCGAGCCCCGGCCGCCGGGGCACTTCCAGCTCCCCCGCCGGGGTGATCATCAGGGGCTCGGCAAGCATGAAGTCGCGACGCTCCGGTGTCCACCCCGGCGGGTCCCAGGGGAACTCGAAGAACGGGCCGCCGCCGACCCCGGCCGCCACGTGCAGGTTGGCCAGCACGCCGATGCCGTTGGTCCAGCTGTGCGGGGTGAACGCGCGGTGCTTCAGCTGCGCGAGCTCGGCCAGCGTCCGGGCCCGGTGCATGCCGACCGCGAGCACGACGTCCATCTGGTAGACGTCGAGCACGTCGTCTTCGAGGTAGCGCAGCAGCTCCGGCACGGAGTGGTGCATCTCCCCCGCCGCGATCCGCACGCCCGGGTTCTCCGCGCGGAGAGTCTTGAAGCCCGCGACATCGGCGTAGGGCAACGGTTCTTCGACCCAGAAGACGTCCAGCTCGGCCAGCCGCCGCACCAGCTTCCGGGTCTGCGCCAGGTCGGCCGCGGGAGCCGTGTCCCCGGCCATCCGCCAGGACTGGTTGAGGTCGACCATGATCTCGAAGCCCGGGCCGAGCGCGTCGCGCACCGCGGCGACCGCGGCCACCCCGGCGTCGGCGTGGTCGCGGTCGATCCGGATCTTCATCGCGCGGAACCCGGCTTCCCGGGCCCGCAGCGCGGTCTCGACCCGCTCCTCCGGCGGCTTGAGCTCGGCTGAAGACGCGTAGGCGGGCACCGAGCGGGCCGAGTTCCCGAACAGTGTCGCCACCGGCAGGCCGGCGACCTGGCCGATGATGTCCCAGAGCGCGACCTCCAGCGGCCAGAAGCAGCCGCCGTGGAAGTTGGCCGTCTCGATCGCCTTGACGTGCCGGACGATGTCGAGCGGGTCCTCACCGAGGAACAGGTGCTCGACGGCGGCGAAGCCGGCCATGGTGTCGCCGGAGCCGATGCCGGTGACGCCTTCGTCGGTGTGCACGCGCACGATCGTGGCGTCGAAGTGCCGGCGCGGGTCCGGGTCCCAGGCCGCGTTCAGCGGCGGGTCGAGCTCCAGGCGCAGCCGGTCGAGGGTGATGGCCGTGATCTTCACCGGGCCACCGCCGGCTCGGTCCGGCGCAGGACGTCCGGATCCGGGGTGTAGAAGGGGTTCGCGGCGCCGGCCCGGGCGGCGTCGAGGACGTCGGTGACGTGCGGGGTGCCGAGCACCGCGGCGCGGATCGCCCGGGCCGCGGCGAGCCGCTGGTTCGCGAACGCCTCGTCGAGGTCGTCCACGGCGGGGTTGACCCAGATCGCGGCGATCAGCAGCAGGTCGCCGGTCTCCCGGGCGGGCAGGTCCCCGGCCTCGACGGCATCGGTGACGCCCTGGGCGAGCCCGGCCTGGGCGGCGCCCCAGGTGGCGCGCTGGTGCAGGTCGGTGCCGGCCGCCGCCTTGGGCACGAACAACGTCGGCGGCTGCACCGGCACGGAGGGCCGCAGCACGGTCACGAACGGCACGTGGCCCGCGCTCGGCGTCGCGAGCGCGGTCGCCCACGCGGCTTCCACCGGACCGCCGCGTCGCCCCAGCACGACGTTCGTGTGGGCGGCGTTGGCGCCTTCGCCGACGAAGGCCTCGCCGACGAGGGCGGTGGACGCGAAAGTCATGGGGTGCTCCAGATCGCGGGGAGTGCGGCCGGAATCGACGGTAAGAGCGCCCCGAAACGGCGGGCAAGGGACGGCCGGAGATTGCAACCGGGGTTGCGCTGGCGCCAACCACACGGCGTGGTTAGTTTCGGTCCGGTGCACACCCCGGACGACGCCGCCCGGCAGCAGGGCCACGGCCTGCGCCGCGACCTCGGCCTGCTGGAGGCGCTCGCCTCTCCCGAGGCCCAGCGGGCCGGCGAGCTGGGCGTGGTCCGGCTCGCCCAGCTCACCGGCCGGGAGAAGAGCCAGGTTTCGCGTGCGCTCAAGGCGTTGGCCGAAGAGGGCGTGGTCGAACGCGACCCGGACACGCTCGGCTACCGGCTCGGCTGGCGGCTGTTCTCCCTCGTCGCCCGAACGGTGGAAGACCGGCTGGCCCGCGCCGCCGAGCCGGTGATGCGCGAGCTGTCGGCCGACCTCGAGGAGACCAGCCACCTCTGCGTGCTGCGCGACCAGGAGGTCCTGACGCTGCTGTCGGTGTCCGGGCATTCGTTCCGCGTCCACGGCTGGGAAGGCCGCGGAGTCCCGGCGCACTGCACGTCGGCCGGGCGGGTCCTGCTGCTCGACGCGACCCCGGACGAGCTGTACGTCCGGTTCCCGGCGCAGGCGCAGCTGCTGCCCGAGCTGTGGGCGAAGATCGGTCAGTGCCGCCGGGACGGTTACGCGCGGGTTTACGAGGAGTTCGAGGAGGGTCTGGTCGGGGTCTCGGCGCCGATCCGCGACTTCCGCGGCCGGGTGGTGGCGGCGGTGAACATCTCGGCGCCGACGTCGAGACTCGGCTCGGACCTGGACGCGGCGGGCCGCACGACGGCCAAGGCGGCCGCCCGCGTGTCGGCCCACCTCGGCTGGGAGGGCCCGAACCCGCCGCCGGCCGCCCACCTCACCTGAGCCATCCGCCAGAGTGCGGTATCACGCTCACGGACCGCACGCGCGCCGTCGCTCGATGCCATCCTGGAGGCAAGATCGACGGAAGGGGCACGGGTGACCACCACGGACCGGGACTGGGACATCGTCACCGGCGTCGGCTTGACCGCGCTGGCCGTCGCCGCCGCGCGGGCGATCGACACCGCGTCGCCGGACGGCTCGGTCGACGACCCGTTCGCCGCGGCCTTCGTGCGGGCCGCCGACCCGCCGCGGCCGCTGCCGACCGCCCCCGTCGCCGACGAGGTGTGGACGGCGATGGCCGCCTACATGGGCCTGCGGTCGCGGTTCTTCGACGAGGTGGTGACCGGCTCCGCGGCTGCGCAGGTGGTGATCCTCGCCGCCGGGCTCGACGCGCGGGCGTACCGGCTCGACCTGGCCGGCCGCGACGTCTACGAGGTCGACCGGCCACAGGTGCTGGCGTTCAAGCAGCGCGTCCTGGACGACCTCGGGGCCCGGCCGCGCGGCCGCCGGCACGCGGTGGCGGCCGACCTGCGCGAAGACTGGCCCGCCGCACTCGAAGCGGCCGGCTTCGACCCGGCCCGCCCGGCGGTGTGGCTGGCCGAAGGCCTGCTGCCGTACCTGCCCGGGCCGGCCGAGGAAGCGCTGTTCGAGACCGTCCACGCCCGCTCGGCCGCCGGGAGCCGGATCGGCGTCGAGCGGCTGACGAACGGCGACGCCACGGGCATGGAACGCAGCCTGCGCGAGTTCGACGCCACCGGGCGCATGGGCATCGAGGTCGACAACCTGCTCGCGACGGGTCCGCGGCGCAACCCGGTGGAGTGGTTGCACGAGCAGGGCTGGCGCACCGGCGTCGAGACGATGGACGCGCTCGCGGCCCGGTTCGGCCGTCCGCTGCCGGAGGGTCTGCGCGTCACCTTGCCGGAGGCGGAACTGATCACCGCCGACCTGGTCGAGGACTGAGGCTGTCCGCTTTTGCTGCCAAAGTGGACCGGGTCAGCGTCCCCCAGCCCCAGGGAGCACCCGATGAGCCGACAGGTCCAGGTCACGTTCGACGCGCACGACCCGCGAGCGCTGTCCACGTTCTGGCGCGACGTCCTGGACTACGAACACCCGGCCCCACCCGGCGTGCCCGCGGGCGGCGACCCGCTCGCCGCGTGGGACGAGTTCCTCGCGCGCATCGGCGTGCCGGAGGACCAGCGCAACTCGCGGTCCGCGATCGAAGACCCGGACGGCGAAGGGCCGCGGTTGTTCTTCCAGCAGGTCCCGGAGGACAAGACGGCGAAGAACCGCGTCCACCTCGACGTCCGGGCGGCCCCGGGTCTGCAGGGCGAGCAGCGGATGGCGGCCCTCGAGGCGGAGTGCGAACGCCTGGTCGCCCTCGGCGCGTCACGGGTGCGCCGGTTCGAGCCCGAGCCCCCGCTCAGCGGCGGGTTCATCGTGATGACCGACCCGGAAGGCAACGAGTTCTGCCTGGACTGACTACCCGAAAAGTGGCTGTCCGGTCCCGGGCCGCTGGGCAGGCTGCCGGAGAAAGCGTTCTCCGGGTGGCGGACGTGGCAGCGGTTCGGACCACAGTGGACACTCACGCGGCGGATCCCGCGGCACCGGCCGCGGGCGGCGTCACCGCGTGGCTGACCGGCCTGCCCAGCTCGGGCAAGTCGACCGTCGCGCGGGGCGCCACCGAGCGGCTGCGGCCGGGCGTTCGGTGGAGGTCCGGGCTTCGGCCGGGCCGACCGTGGGGAGAACCGCCGCCGGCACGCATGAAGAGCCAGCACATGGCACCGGCCAAGCGCTAGAACCGGCACCTGCCAGGTGGTGATCATCGCCGGCGAGGCCGACCCGTCGTTCCTGGTGTCCCACGAACTGTCCCTGGCCGAGGCGGCGGAGGGCTACGACAAGTTCGACCGCCGCGAGGACGGCTGGGCCAAGGTCCTCCTGCGTCCGTGACAAGCGCGGCGACCCCTCACAAAGCCCGTCGATCAAGCCGTTCCCGTTGCGGCACGACGACGTACTTGGGATCCCTGGCCGACTCGACGCCGGCCGCGTAGACCCCGAACCTGGTGCACAGGCCCGCCGCCAGGTACGCCGCTCCCGCCACCGCACCCGCCGTGCGGTGGCGGCCGGCGGCCAGGGACAAGGCAGCTCCCGCCGCAGTGAGTGCCTTGGCCGCCGTCAGCAGCTTCCCGGCCCGGCCGGTCCGGTACGGCTCGGAAGCGAGGCCCAGCCCGGTCTCCAGCCGGTGCTCCGCCGTCAGTTCGGCCATCGCGCCGAGCAGTCCCGCACGCACCGCCGGAGCATTTCTCGTTCTCGGGACAGCCAGCAAAGCCGCGCCGGCCGCGCTCGTCATGGCGCTGCCCGCGAACAGCACCGGCAGCGTGCCGTGAGCTTCGTGCCACGACGGCGTCGCCGTGTCCGCGAGCAGCACCGCCGTGTACGTGCACATCGCCGGCCCCAGCAGACCCGCGGCCGCTCCCGCCAGGCGGCCGATGCGCGGCAGGACCCCGGTCAGCTCCGAGAACGCTGCCACCGCGGCAAGCCCGGAGAACGGCGACAGGATCCACGATCCGACCGACAGCGGCGACGTCGGCTTGACCACGCGCAGCATGTGCAAGAACCGCGTCGGCTTCCCCAGGTCGTGGATCAGCGCGACGACGCTCGCCAAAGATCCCCCCGAGGCCACCAGCCGGCCCACGCGCGCCAGCTCCGGACGACCGGTGACATCGGCCAGCGCCGCCATCGACGCCGACGCCCCGGCCGCGCCACCGAGGAACAGGTACAGCGGCACGTCCGGCTGCTTCCAGGCCGGCTCCTTGAGGATCGGCCGCCCGTAGTAGGAGCGGAACTCGGCGGGCTCGACCATCGCCCGTTCACGGCGGGGGCTCATCGGCGCCGTCCCAGGAACGACACGACCAGCGCCGCGGCGACTCCGGCCGCCGTCGTCGCGGCACGCTTCCACATCGCGGGGAGGTCGGCGGTCGTCACGACCGGGTCCGGCGGGAAGCCGTAGACCTCGGGTTCGTCCAGCAACAGGAAGAACGCGCCGTCACCGCCGACACCGTCGTCGGGGTCGTGGCCGTAGAGACGCGCTTCCGGCACGCCGGTTTCGTGCAACGTCTCGACTCGGGCCGCGGCGCGCTCGCGCAGTTCGTCCAGTTCGCCGAACTGGATCGAGTCGGTCGGGCACGCTTTCGCGCACGCGGGTTCCAGCCCGGCGCCGAGCCGGTCGTAGCAGAGGGTGCACTTGAACGCGCGGCCGTCGCTCTCGCGCTTCTCGATGACGCCGTAAGGACAGGCGGGAACGCAGTAGCCGCAGCCGTTGCAGATGTCCTGCTGAACGACAACGGTGTCGAACTCGGTGCGGAACAGCGCACCGGTCGGGCAGACGTCGAGGCACGCGGCGTGCGTGCAGTGCTTGCAGACATCGCTGGACATCAGCCAGCGCACGCCCGGGTCTTCCTGCTCGGGCGCGCCGACCGTGGGCATCCCCAGCTCCACAGCGGGCTTGGGCTGCTCGATGAAGGCGACGTGCCGCCAGGTGTTCGAGCCGAGGTCGCCGGTGTTGTCATAGGACATCCCGAGCAGATCGAGCCCGCCGGCTTCGGGGACGTCGTTCCATTCCTTGCAGGCGACCTCGCACGCCTTGCAGCCGATGCAGACCGACGTGTCGGTGAAGAACCCCATCCGGGGCTGGGTGCCGTACTCAGCCATCGGCTCGCCTCCGGTACTCGGCCACGAACTCGGGCAGGGCGGCGCCGCGCGGACGGCGTCCCGGCCGGATGTCGCAGGTGGCCGCCTTGGACTCCTGGATGTGCACGTTCGGGTCCAGCACGATCGAGAGCAGGTCGTTGGCCGCGTCACCGCGCGAGAGCCCGTTCGGACCCCAGTGGTAGGGCAGGCCGACCTGGTGGATCGTCCGGCCCCGGACCTTCAGCGGCTTGATCCGCTCGGTGACGAGCACGCGCGCCTCGATCGCCGTGCGGGCCGAGACGATGGTCGCCCAGCCGAGGTGCTCCAGACCGCGTTCGGCGGCCAGCGCGGGGGAGACTTCGCAGAAGAACTCCGGCTGCAGCTCGGACAGGTGCGACAGGGTCCGGCTCATCCCGCCCGCGGTGTGGTGCTCGGTGAGCCGGTAGGTGGTGAAGACGTACGGGTAAACCGGGCTGCGCGCCGGGTTGTAGGAGTTCGACGCGCTGTCCAAGGTCTGCCGGGTGGGTGACTCCTGCTGCCCGTAGAGCGCATTGCCGACCGGGCTCTCGAACGGCTCATAGTGCGTGGGCAGCGGCCCGTCGGCCAGCCCGGCCGGGACGTAGAGCCAGGCCTTCCCGTCGGTCTGCATGATGAAGGGGTCGCCGCCGCCCAGGGCGTCCTGCGCCTTCGCCCCCTCCTCCGGGACGTAGCCGGGTGCCTTGGTGGGCTCGAAGTCCGGGACGTCGGGGCCGACCCACTTGCTCTGCTCGGCGTCCCAGGAGATCAGCTTCTTCCGTTCGCTCCACGGCTTTCCGTCCGGATCGGCCGACGCGCGGTTGTAGAGGATCCGCCGGTTGGCCGGCCATGCCCAAGCCCAGCCGTTGGCGACCCAGTCCTGTTCGGACCCGGGTCGCCGGTTCGCCGCGTGGTTGTGGCCGTCGGCGCGGACGCCGCAGTAGATCCAGCAGCCGCACGCGGTCGAGCCGTCGTCCTTCAGCTCGGTGTAGGCCGACAGCGGGCCGTCGGGGCCGTGGCCGTTGATCTCGGCGAGCACGGACTCCGCGCTCGGGTCGTCGGTCGGGCCTTCGACCGGGTAGCTCCAGGTCAGGTCGCGGATCGGCGCGTCCCGCGGGTCGTCGCCGACGCGTTCCCGGATGATCCGGCCCAGGTGGTAGTAGAACCAGAGGTCGGACCGCGCGTCGCCGGGCGGCTCGACGGCCTTGTGGTGCCACTGCAGGAGCCGCTGGGTGTTGGTGAAGCTGCCGTCCTTCTCGGTGTGCGCGGCGGCGGGCAAGAAGAAGACCTCGGTGCCGATCTCCGCGGACTTCAGCTCGCCCGTCTCGATCTCCGGGCCGTCCTTCCAGAACGTCGCGCTCTCGATCAGCTGCAGGTCGCGCACGACGAGCCAGTCGAGGTTGGCCAGGCCGAGCCGCTGGAACTTGCCGTTGGCCGAGCCGACCGCCGGGTTCTCCCCCACCAGGAAGTAGCCCTTGCACTCCCCCTCGATCTGCTTCTGCACGGTCGCGTACGTCCCGTGGTCGCCGGTCAGACGCGGCAGGTAGCCGAACCCGAAGTCGTTGTGCGGCTGGGCATTATCGCCCCAATATGCCTTCAGCAGGCTGACGACGTAGGAGCGCATGTTGCCCCAGAAGCCGGTCTTGCCGGCATCGGCCTCGACGAACGAGTCGAGGTCGAGGTGCTGGTGGGCGTGCGGCATCGGGATGTAGCCGGGCAGGAGGTTGAACAGCGTCGGGATGTCGGTGGAGCCCTGGATGCTGGCGTGCCCGCGCAGCGCGAGGATGCCGCCACCGGGGCGGCCGATGTTGCCCAGGAGCGTCTGCAGGATCGACGCGGTACGGATGTACTGCGCGCCGACCGTGTGGTGGGTCCAGCCGACCGAGTACACCCACGCCGTGGTCCGCTCACGCCCGGAGTTGGCGGTGATCGCCTCGGCGATCTCGGCGAACTGCTCGACCGACAGCCCGCAGACGTCGGCGACCAGCTCGGGTGTGTAGCGCGCGAAGTGGCGCTTGAGCACCTGGAAGACGCACCGCGGGTGCTGCAGCGTCTCGTCGGTCTTCGGCTTGGCGCCGATCGACGCGCCGCCGCTGCCGTAGGATTCCGCGCGCGCCGACTCCTGGTGCTTCTCCCCGCCGTGGTGCCCACCGGGTTGCTCCGGCTCACCGGACCCGGCCGCCGGGCTCGCGTCGGCGCCCTCGTAGGCCCAGGTGGCGATGTCGTACTGACGCTTCTCCGGGTCGAAGCCGGAGAACAGGCCGTCGAGGTCCTCGGTGTCGGCGAACTCCTCGGTCAGGATCGCCGAGGCGTTCGTGTACGCCAGGACGTACTCACGGAAGTCCAAGTCGTGGTCGAGGACGTACTTGATCAGCCCGCCGAGGAACGCGATGTCGGTTCCGGCGCGCAGCGCCGCGTGGACGTGCGAGACCGCGCTGGTGCGGGTGAACCGCGGGTCGACGTGGATGATCTTCGCGCCGCGGGCCTTCGCCTCCATCACCCACTGGAACCCGACCGGGTGGCACTCGGCCATGTTCGAACCCTGGATGACGATGCAGTCGGCGTTGGCGAGGTCCTGCTGGAACGTCGTGGCGCCCCCACGACCGAAGGAGGTCCCCAGACCGGGAACCGTGGCGGAGTGTCAAATCCGGGCCTGGTTCTCGATCTGGATCGCGCCGAGCGCGGTGTAGAGCTTCTTCATCAGGTAGTTCTCTTCGTTGTCCAGGGTCGCGCCGCCCAGGCTGGCGAAGCCGAGCGTGCGGTTGAGCTTGCGACCCTGGTCGTCGGCGTCCTGCCACGTCTCGTCGCGCGTCTTCAGGACGCGGTCGGCGATCATGTCCATCGCCGTCTCGAGCGGCAGGCGCTCCCAGTCGGCGCCGTACGGGCGCCGGTAGAGGACTTCGGTGACGCGGCTCGGGCTGGTCACGAGCTGCTTGCTGGCCGAGCCCTTCGGGCAGAGCCGGCCGCGGGAGATGGGCGAGTCCGGGTCACCCTCGATCTGTGTGACGCGGCCGTCCTTGACGTACACCTTCTGGCCGCAGCCGACCGCGCAATACGGACAGACCGAGCGCACAACGTGGTCCGCGTCTTCCGTGCGCGCGTGCCATTTTTCCGAACCGTCCGATTTGGCCGCCTGACCGCGGCCGAGTGGGTCGGGACCGGTCAGCTGCCGGTACACCGGCCAGCCTTTGATCCACCGCCGCATGCCCACACCGCAACGGTAGCTCGCGAGCGGTCACTCCGCGATCCGGCGAGTGCCGTCACCGAGCGGTTCCGTCAGCCCAGCCGCGTCGAAGGCTTCGAGGAGCGGGATCATCACCCGGCGCGTACTGCCCAGCGCTTGTCCGGCCTCCGACACCGTAAACGGTTTTCCCAGATCGGCCAGCACTTTCACGGCGCGTTCGCGTGCGTCCGGGCCCAGCACGACTCCGTCGGCGACCGCACTGAGCCGGCCCAGCCGGACGGCGGCGGCGAGTTCCCGCTTGCCCAAGCCCAGTGCGCGCAGGTCGTCCGCTTCCGGCGCGCGGAACGGATGCTCGGCGAACCCTTCGGTGAGCACGGCGACCGCGCGCTCGACCTCGGCGGTCAGCCCGGCACCAGGCCGCCGGACGAGCCCGCCCTCCGCGATCAGGTCTTCACTCAGGACGGCCGGGACGAGGTCTGCGGCGGGCAGGCCGAGCCGCTGCCGGAGGGCGTCGAGGGGCATTCCGGCAGCGATCGGGTGCTCGCGCGTCCACCCGGCCACGACGGCCGGGACCTGGCCGCGCAGCTCGGCGAGGCGGGCGGGGTCGGCGTGCCAGTCGCCGAGCCGCTCGCCCACCTCCGGGAGCCCGAGTGCGTGAAAGTCGTTGTGGCGCAAGAAACCCTCGCGGCGCAGAAGGTCCCACCCCGGTTCCGGCGTGGTCAGCTGCTCGCCGCGGGCGCGCGCGGCACCACGGCGGGACAGCGACGGCGGGCGGACGTCCAGGACGTCGAACCCGGCGGGGATCCGGTGCTCGCCCGGATCGCGCAGCAGGCCGCGGTCTCCCACGCGCAGGGGCAACGGCGTCGCGAGCAGCAGCCGCGCGGTGTCCGGCCCGAGCGGCCGGATCCGGACGGGCACAGCGGCGGAACCCACGTGCAGCACGAGGTGGCGGTGCAGCTCCGCCGCGCCGCGCAGCCGGACGTCGAGTTCGGACGTCGTGCGCCACGCGCCGGGCGTCAGCAGGGCGTCGCCGCGCTCGGCCGCGTCACGGGCGATGCCCCGCAGGTTGACCGCGACCCGGGCCACGGCGGCGACGCTCTCGTGCGGTTCGCCGAGGGCCTGCAGCCCGCGGACCTGGACGCGGGTCCCGCCGAGGACCAGCTCGTCGCCGACGCGGAGGGTCCCGGCACCGAGCGTCCCGGTGACGACCGTGCCCGCGCCCCTGATCGTGAAGGTGCGGTCGATCCAGAGCCGTACGTCCGCAGCCGGATCGGGCGCGGGCAGGCGGCCGGCCAGCTCGGCCAGGTGAGCGCGCACTTCTTCGAGTCCGGTGGTGCTGCCGGTGCTCACCGCGGGCACCTCGCCGAGCGAGGTCCCGGCGAGCTCGGCCAGCGCCGCCGCCGTCGCCGCGGCCGGGTCCACGCGGTCGCTCTTGGTGACGACCAGCAGGCCGTGCCGGACGCCGAACGCGTCCAGCGCGGCCAGGTGCTCCGCGGACTGGGGCATCCAGCCCTCGTCGGCCGCGACGACGAACAGCACGGCCGGCACCGGACCGATCCCGGCCAGCATGTTCGGCACGAACCGCTGGTGCCCGGGGACGTCGACGAACGCGATCTCCTCGCCGCCGAGGCGCGTCCAGGCGAAGCCGAGGTCGAGGGTCAGCCCACGGCGGCGTTCTTCGGCCCACCGGTCCGGTTCCATCCCGGTGAGCCGCCGGATCAGCGTGGACTTCCCGTGGTCGACGTGGCCCGCCGTGGCGATCACCCGCATCGGCGGACGGCCTCCCGCAGCGTCACATCGTCGGCCGGGCGGACCGTCCGCAGGTCGAGCAGGCACCGGTCGCCCACGATCCGGCCGACGACCGCGGGCTCGCCCAGCCGCAACGCCACCGCGTACCGGGTGGGCAAGGCCACCGCCGCGCTCGGCAGGTCGACGCCGGGCGCACCCCCGCCGCCGACGACCGCCGTGGACGCCACCGCCTCGGCGTCGACCCCGGCAGACCGCAGGGACGCGGCCAGGGCTTCGGCCCGCGTCCGCAGCTCGGCGACGTCGGTGTCGAGAGCCGCGCGCACCGGCGGTTCCGGCCCGCGCAGGGTGGCTTCGAGCGCGGCCAGCGTCAGCTTGTCGACGCGCAGGGCCCGGGCCGCGGGGTGCCGCCGCAGCCGTTCGATCAGGTCGGCGTTGCCGAACAGAAGTCCGGCCTGCGGGCCACCGAGCAGCTTGTCCGCGCTCGCGGTGACGACGGCCGCGCCGTCGGCCAGGGCGGTCGCGACGTCCGGCTCGTCCGGGAGCAGGGGGTGCGGCGCGAGCAGCCCGGACCCGACGTCGGCGACCACCGGCACGCCGAGCCCGGCCAGCTCGCCGATCGTGGCCTCCGCGGTGAAGCCGGAAACGCGGTAGTTCGATGGGTGGACCTTCAGCACGAAGCCGGTCTCCGGACCGATCGCCGCCGCGTAGTCGCCCACGGTCGTCCGGTTGGTCGTGCCGACTTCGCGCAGCCGGGCACCGGTCGAGGCGAGCAGGTCGGGGATGCGGAAGCCGTCGCCGATCTCGACCAGCTCGCCGCGGCCGACCACGATCTCCTTGCCCTGCGCCAACGTCAGTGCGCAGAGCAGCAGCGCGGCGGCGTTGTTGTTGACCACGTGCACTGCACTCGGGACCGCGTCCGACAGCGCGGCCAGCACGCCACGACCGCGTTTCGCCCGTTCCCCGGTCTCGAGGTCGAACTCGACGTCGGTGGAACCGCCCGCGGCCACGACGGCGTCCAGCGCGGCCGGGGACAGCGGGGCGCGGCCGAGGTTGGTGTGGACGAGGACGCCGGTCGCGTTGAGCACGGGCCGCAGTGACGACACTGTGGAGGGCAGCCGGGCCAGGACCTCGTCAACGACCTCGCCGGGCCCGATTTCGCCGGCCCGGGCCCGCTGCTGCGCCGCTACGACCAGCGCCTTCACCAGATCACGCCCGAGGGTCTGCGCGGCTTTGGCCACGCGGGGCTCGGCGAGGAGGGTGTCGGTGCGCGGGATCGCCCGCCGCGGGTCAGTCATGGCGGAGGCGGACGGGAATCGAACCCGCCAGCGGCAGGACCTGCCGCTCAACGGTTTTGAAGACCGCGCCGGCCACCAGGCCGGGTACGCCTCCTTGCACCATCCCGCCATCCTGCCAAGCTCGCGTGACCCGCGCACCATGGACCGCATGAGCGTCCGGCTGACCCAGTACGCCCACGGCGGCGGCTGCGCCTGCAAGATCCCGCCCGGCGAGCTGGAGGACGTCGTCCGCGGCCTCACCGGCGTCGCACCCGCGAACCCCGCGGGTGAGCTGCTCGTCGGCCTCGACGACGGCGACGACGCGGCCGCGGTCCGGCTCGTCGGCGGTGTCGCGCTGATCCTGACCACGGACTTCTTCACCCCGGTCGTCGACGGCCCGTACGACTGGGGCCGGATCGCCGCGGTGAACGCGCTGTCCGACGTCTACGCCATGGGCGGCACACCCGTGGTCGCGGTGAACCTGCTCGGCTGGCCGCGCGAGGTCCTGCCGTTCGAGCTGGCCGCCGAGGTCCTGCGCGGCGGGTTGGACGTCTGCGGCGAGGCCGGGTGCCACCTCGCGGGCGGGCACAGCGTCGACGACCCGGAACCCAAGTACGGCCTGGCGGTCACCGGCACCGCCGACCCGGACCGGTTGCTGCGCAACGACGCCGGCCGCGCAGGCGTGCCGCTGACGTTGACGAAGCCGCTCGGGATCGGCGTGCTGAACTCCCGACACAAGGCCACCGGCGACCGGTTCGAGCAGGCGATCGCCACGATGACGACGCTCAACCGCGACGCCTCGCTGGCCGCGCTGGCAGCCGGGGCGACGTGCGCGACCGATGTCACCGGCTTCGGGTTGCTGGGCCACCTCCACAAGCTCGCGCGCGCCAGCGGCGTCACCGCGCGGATCGACCCGGCGGCTGTGCCCTACCTCGACGGCGCCCGGGAGGCGCTGCGCGACGGCTACGTCAGCGGCGGAACGCGGCGCAACCTCGACTGGGTCCGCCCGCACGCCGACCTGTCCCGGCTCACCGAGGACGACGCGCTGTTGCTGGCGGACGCCCAGACCTCTGGCGGCCTCCTCGTCGCGGGCGAACTGCCCGGCCACCCGGTGATCGGCGAACTGGTCACCCGCGGCGAGCACACGATCGTCGCAGGCTGACGCGTTTGCCCTGGCCGTCCGCGGGTTATCCGCAAGCGGAAGTGAGGGGTCGCATGAGCCAGTCCGAAGACGCGGTCACGGTCGTCCGGCACCGGCTGCACGCCGCCTTCGCCGGGCCTGGGTGGCTGCAGCCCTGGCTCGACCGCCACAGCGGGCTGGACCTCGACGCGGCCGGGCTGCGCGTCCGCCTCAGGCCCTGGCTCGTCTCGACGCCGCTGGCCAACCTCGCCGACGTCGAGGTCAGCGGGCCCTTCCACCCGTTGCGTGCGCTCGGTATCCGGCTGTCGTTGGCCGATCGCGGCCTGACGTTCGGCACCAACTCGGCCCGCGGGGTCTGCGTGCGGTTCCGCGAACCCGTCCCCGGCATCGAGCCGTCCGGGCTGCTGCGCCACCCGTCGCTGACCGCGACCGTCGCGGAGCCGGAGGTGGTCGCCGCAGCCATCGCCAAGGTGATCGCCGGTTGACGCGCCGACTGAGCGGGTAGCTCCGGAACCGGAGGTGGCTGATGCGGGCGACAGCCGAGATCGTGGTCTGGTGGCTCGCGCTGACCGGGCTGTGGGTGCTGACCCTGGCCACGCCGTCGGCGCCCGAGCTGGTCGCGGCCGCGGTGGCCGCCGTTCCCGCCGCGGCCGCGGCGTACTTCGCCCGCCGGGCGATGCGCGGCTCCTGGCGACTGCGGGCGGACTGGCTCAGGTGGTGGGCCGAGGTGCCCGGGGGGGGGGGGGGGGGGGAAAAAGCCCCCCCCCCCCCCCCCCCCCCGGCCCCTCCCCCCCCCCCGGTTACGGGAGGGGCCCCGCGTTGAGAACACAACACAGGGAAACAAACACAACCCCCC
>NZ_JBVJNO010000008.1:117753-141746 GCF_055583645.1 Amycolatopsis sp. NPDC104587 | reverse complement strand
GGCCCGGGGTGCATTTCACCCGGGGGGGGGTGCGAGTCTCTGGGAACTGGGGGGGGGATGGGCTGGGGGGGGGGGCGGGGGTCCCGGGGGGGGGGGTCGGGGAGCCCCCCCCCCCACTCCTCACCGTGGCCCGGCTCCCTTCCGCAGGCGCGTTCGATGAAGTCGCCGTGCCGGAGGAACCGGCGTCGGAGCACGAAGCACGGCTCGCCGTCGCCACCGTCGTGGTCGGCTGCACGCCGGGCACGATGGTCGTCACGAGCCCGCCGGACGGGAACCGGCTTCTCGTCCACCGGCTGCTGCCGGCCCGGTCCGGCCCGCTCGAACGGGTGACCCGATGACGTGGCTGCTGCTCGCCGCCGTGCTGCTCATGGCGGGTGGCCTGGGGCCCGCGTTGTGGCTGGCGTCCCGCGGTGGCGCCGTCGAACGCCTCGCCGGGATGCAGCTCGCGGGCGCGGTCACCGTGCTGACGCTGCTGGTACTCGTCCAGTCCTACGGCCCGTCGAGCGCGATCATCCTGCCGTTGACCCTGACTGTGCTCGCCTTCGCCGGAACTCTGGCCTTCGCCCGCCTGCTGGGTGCGCGATGACCCTTGCCGCGCAGGTCCTCGTGTTCGCCGGGGTCGCCGTCGTCCTCGCCTCCGCCGCCGGAATGCTGCGCGCCCGGGACCTGCTCACCCGGCTGCACCTCCTCTCGCCGGTGACGACGCTCGGCGCGCCCCTGATCGGGATCGGGCTGGTCCTGGTGAACGGGGTGCACCTCGGCTCGGGCGCGATCGTCGTCACGGTCACCCTGCTCGCGGTCACCGGGCCGGTCCTGCAGAGCGCCAACGCGCGGATCGAAGCCCGCCGCCGGGACGTGATCGACGAGGACTTCCCGGCATGACGACGGTGGTGCTGCTCGTCGCGCTGGCCTTGGTCGCGGTGGCCGGGTTCGCCGTCGTCGCGACGCACGACCCGAAACGGCAGGCGATCACGCTGTCGGTGTTCTCGTTCTGCCTGACCGTGCTGTTCGTCGTCTTCCAGGCCCCGGACGTGGCGCTGTCCGAACTCGCCGTGGGCGCGGCCGTCGTCCCGCTGCTCGTGCTGCTGACCCTGCGCAAAGTCGGCAAACGATGAGAACCCGTGACGTCGTCGGCGGAATCGGGCTGGCCGGGATCGCCGCGCTGTTCGTCGCCGCGTTCGCCAGGATGCCGGCGGTCGGCGCGACCGCGCACGTCTACCGGGACCTCGTGCTGCCGCAGGGGTTTCAGCGCGCCACCCCGAACCTGGTGTCCTCGATCAACTTCGACCTGCGCGCGTTCGACACCCTCGGGGAGGAGACCATCGTCGCCGCCGCGGTGGTCGGGACCCTCGCGCTGCTGCAGCCGGCCAAGTCGCGGCGCACGCCGAAGCCGGACGGGAGCGGGTACGTCCTGCCCGCGGTGAAGTTCGCCGGGTACCTGCTGCTGCCGGTCACCGTGCTGCTCGGGTTCGACATCGTGGTCCACGGCCACCTGACGCCGGGCGGCGGTTTCCAGGGCGGCGTCGTCCTCGCGACCGGCTGGCACCTGCTGTACCTCTCCGGCAGCTACCGCGCGCTGGCGCGACTGCGCCCGCTGGACTGGTGTGAGTACGCCGAAGCAGCCGCAACCGGCCTGTACGTCGTCACCGGGCTGCTCGGCCTGGTCGTCGGCGGCTCGTTCCTGGTGAACGTGCTGCCGCTGGGCGAGTTCGGTTCGCTGCTCTCGGCCGGGATCGTGCCGGTGCTGAGCGTGCTGGTCGGCGTCGAGGTCGCCGCCGGGCTCGTGGTGCTGCTGTCGCGGTTCTTCGTGCACGGGCTCGAGGAGGACGAGCCGTGATCGTCTCGATGGCTTGTTACGTCGTCGCCGCGTGGCTGCTGCTGCTCGGCTGCGCCGGGATCATGCGCAGCCGCCACCTCGTGCACACCGTCGTCTCGCTGTCGATCGCCCAGTCCGGTACCTACGTCCTGCTACTGGCCATCGGCTACCAGGATCGGGCGGGCGCGCCGATCGTGACGCCGGGGCAGGCGCAGCCGGTGGTCGACCCGATGGTGCAGGCCATGACCCTCACCGACATCGTCGTCTCGGCGACGATCACGGCGCTGCTGCTGGCGCTGACCCTGCAGATCTCGCGCCGCCACGGCACCGTCGACCCGGACGAGCTCCGCGCGCTGCGCGGCTGACCGATGACGATCCTGCCCGCCCTCGCCGTCGCCGTCCCGCTGCTGGCCGCGTGCCTGCTGCTGGGCCTGGGCCGGGTGCTCCCCCGCGCCGTCGTCGACGTCACCGCCACCGCGACGGCCGCCGCGGTCTGCGTGCTGTGCGTGGTCCTGCTGGCCACCGCCCGGCACGAACGAGTGGTCGGCTGGCTGGGCGGGCAACGCCCGGAGGGCGCCCGCTCGGTCGGCATCGTCCTCGTCGCAGACGGCCTGAACACGACCTTCGCGGTGCTTGCGTCGTTCCTGATGGTGTGCGCCCTGCTCTACAGCTGGCACTACTTCAAGGCCGTCGAGGCCCGCTACCACGCGATGATGCTGCTGTTCCTGACCGGCATGCTCGGGTTCCTGTTCACCGGCGACCTGTTCACCCTCTTCGTGTTCTTCGAGCTGATGAGCGGCGTCGCCTACGCCCTGACCGGGTACCGCATCGAAGAGGCGGACTCGGTGCAGGGCGCGTTCAACTTCGGCGTGGTCAACTCCCTCGGCGCGTACTTCACGCTGATGGGCATCGGCCTGCTCTACGCCCGCGGCGGCCAGCTCGGGCTCGCCCAGCTCGGCGTCGCGCTCGACAGCCGGCCGGCGGACGCGCTGGTCGTCGCCGCGTTCGTGCTCGTCTGCACCGGCCTGCTGGTCAAAGCCGCGGTCGTACCGTTCCACTTCTGGCTGGCCGACGCCCACGCCGTCGCCCCGTCCCCGGTCTGCGTCCTGTTCTCCGGTGTCATGGTCGAACTCGGGCTCTACGGCGTGCTCCGCGTCCGGAGCACCGTCTTCGGTACCGCGCTCGACGACGCGACGGTCAGCCGGATCTTCCTGGTGGCCGGGATCGCGAGCGCCGTGCTCGGTGCCATCCTTTGCTTCACCCAGCGGCACATCAAACGCCTGCTGGCCTATTCGACGATCGCCCACATCGGGCTGTTCCTCTGCGGGCTGGCCGCGAACGGCGGCGAGGCGACCACGGCGTTTCTGCTCTCGGTGCTGGGGCACGCAGGCGCCAAGGGCGCCCTCTTCCTGCTGGCGGGCGTCCTGATGGACCGCTACGGCAGCGTCGACGAGGACGAGCTGTTCGGCCGCGCGACCCACTCCCGGCTGGAGGCGGCGCTGTTCCTGGTCGCTGCGGCGGCGCTCGCCGGGCTGCCGCCGTTCGGCCTCGCGCTGGGCAAGGATGCGGCCGAGCACGCCGGCCACGGCTGGCTCGCTGGAGTCTTCGTCGCCGTGTCCGCGATGACGGCAGCTGCCGTGCTGCGCGCGGGCCTGCGCGTTTACTTCGGCCTCGGCCGTCGGCCGTCGGACGAGTCGGCCGACACCACCGCGGGCACCGACGAGGAACCCGAGACCGGAACGCCGATCCGGCGCACACCGGTGGCGATGCTCGTGGCGATCGTCCTGCTGCTCGGGTCGGCGCTCGCCGTCGGCGTCTTCCCGTGGGTGCGGGACGTGGCGGTGTCGGCCGGTGCGCAGGCCGCGGACCGCGCGGGCTACCTGCACGACGTCCTGCCATCTCTGCCGGAGCCGCTTCCGGAACCGGCGTTTTCCGTTTCGTGGACCGGTTCCGGTCTCCTGACGGCGACGGTGACGGCCGCGCTCACCGCCGGCGCGGCGGCCGCGGCGCTGTGGTCCCGCCGGCGCCTGGCCCGGCCCTTGACCGGTGCGCTGGACGTGCTGCACCGCGCGCATTCCGGCCAGGTCGGGGACTACGTGGCCTGGCTGCTGGCCGGGGTCGCCGCCCTCGCCGGGCTGGCCTGGCTTTGAGCGCTGGTCCGGGAAACACCGCTTCCTGCGCGCACCTCGTCCCGGGTAGTGTGCCGCCCGCTCGGCGATGACGTCGAACCGCGTCTGTAGCTCGGTTTCTCCGGTGGTCGATGTCCGGGCCTCGATCCCGAGGGCGAGGCCACGCCGTCGCCGCGGCAATCCCGGATCACGGTCAGGTGGGGTGGATCTCGCCAGGGGGATCGCCGGCCGGCCGCTCTTCTCGCTGCGCACCAAGTACTGCGGCTCCTCGTCGACTTCGGCATGGTGTTCGAGGCGAAGCCGAATGCCCTTCGCGTCCGGTTGTTTCCGTTGAAGAAACGGGCATTTGCCCGGCGCAGCGGCATCGACACGCCAGGCCCGGTCAGCGCTGGCACACTGATCGGCATGGACGACCGCGGCGCACCGCCGGCCTGGACGATCACGATGCCACCCGCCCACCCCAGCACCACGGCGGTGCGGGTGGTGATGTCCGGTTCCCTCGGCCCGGCAGCGCACACGCTGCTGCACGGCACCCTCCGCACGGCACTGCTGAAAGCGCGGTCGACGCCGTCACGCGCACTGAGTGTCACGCTGACCGCGGTGACCTCGTGTGACGAGGCTCTGCCGTCGGAACTGCGCGAACTGGCTCTCAGCTGCGCTCGGGAAAACGTGCACCTGCACATTGACGTGCCGCCCGCGCTCCTGCCCCAGCTGGGCCACAGCGAACTCGTCTCCTGCTTGCAAGTCGCCGATTCGACGATCGAAACCACGTCCCCGCTGACGGTCACCCGGACCTGGATCGACCAGGCGACCCTGGTCATCGGCCTGACCGGTGAGCTCGATCTGGTAAGCACCTCCCGGATGCGCGACGAGATCGCGGTCATCCTCTCGGCCCGGCCGTTGCGGCTCGTGCTCGATCTGACCGACGTGAGTTTCCTGGCCTCGACCGGGGTGAACGAGGTCGTCCGCCTCGCCTACGCCGCCCTCGACGACGCGATGGCCCTGCACATCGCAGCGGGCGCAGCCAACCGGCGCACCTTCGAGCTCTTGGGGCTCGCCGACACCCTCCTGCGCGTCTTCGACACCCGCGTCGCCGCGCTCGCCGCTTTCGGCAACCGAGCGCCCGGCGTCGACGGTGTGCCGCGCGCCTGAGCGCCGCCGCCTCCGTATTTCCGGCATCTGCCCTTGCGCTCGCCAGGGCGATCGGGCGTACCGTGGAAGAGCCGCGGTTCAGCCGGACAGCCGCCCTCGACCGACCTCGCCTGTCTCGCGCGGGGCACGGACCGGAGGGCGGTGTGATGGGCTCTCCGCCCTCCGCACACATTGCCGGAGGACTTCATGACATCACCTTCCGAACCTGCTGATCTTTGCCGGCCGATGACCCTCACCATCGCCGCGACCGGCAGGTTCATCACGCTCACCGTGACCGGTGAACTCGACACCGCCGTCGCGGTGGCGCTGGAGAACCGGATCCTGGACCTCATCCTCTCCGTCCGCACCGCGCTGATCCTCGACCTGTCCGGGGTGACGTTCTGCTCGGCGGCGATCCTGCGTGTCCTGCTGAACGCCGCCGGCGCCGCCCGCACCGCCGGAATCGACTACGCCCTGGTCACCGACCAGCGCGCCGTCCTCCAGCCGATCCGCGCCGTCGGCCTGCACACCCGCCTGCGCTCGCATCGCACGATCGGCGACGCCTGCACGGTCCTGGCCGCTCGGGCCACGTCACCGCCGACCCCGCACTCGTCGGCACCGGCCGCCGACGGTCCGGATCAGGACGCAGTCGGATGATCCGGATCGGTGGTGACGTGCACGAGACCCGCGACGGTCAGGATGCGGTGCGCGACGCTGTCCGCCGGGGCGTAGAGCCGCAGGGAACCGTACGCGCGGTGGAGGACGGCGACGGCAGCGCTGGCCAGGTGGGTCACCGCCGACAGGTCGACGGTCAGCAGGTGGGTGCCGCCCAAGGTGCGGCGGTTGAGCTCGTCGGCCAGCTCGTCGACGTTGGTGACGTCGAGCGGACCGTGGATCGCGACCCGTGAGCTCGGTGCGGAGGGCTGGTCGAGGATGAGCATCAGCTCGGGCAGGTCCCGCGGCGGCCGCCGGGCGTCGGCGATGACCTCCTCGGCGGTGAACAGCCGAGCCTGACGGGTGAACCCGTGCCGCACGGTCACCGTGGTCCCGTCCGCGCTCCGCTCGACCTCGATGTGGTCGACGAACGTGGTGGTCATGGCGAGGCCCAGCCCCGCGTCCCGCCGGTAGTCGGGGCTGCCGGGCCGGACCCGTTCGCGCCAGCGGCCGTCGTCGGCGACGACAACGGTCGCGACGCCGGCGGCGTCCAGGTCCGCGGTGACGGTGACGGTGCCGGCCGGGGCATCGGGGTGGCTGTGTTCGGCCGCATTGGTGACCAGTTCGGTGACCGCGTGCTGGATCGCGATGCTGTCCGCTGGGCCGGCACCCACCTGGTCCAGCCACTGCTGGACCACCCTCCGCGCGGGCGCGACTCCGTCGGCGTCGGCCGGCAGCCGCACATCGAGACCGGCTGCGGGCCGGACGCGCTGAGCGGCCAGCAGGGTGATGTCGTCGGTGTGACCGGTGCGGCGCAACAGGAGCTCCAGGGGCCGGGTGCTGACCCGGTCGACCGCGGAAGTACCGGGTTCGCGAAGATCCGGGTCGGCGACGGCCTCGGTGGCGACGTGCGCCAGCTCGGCCAGCGCGGCAGCGGGTTCCTCGCCGGGTCGCTCGGTGATCCCGTCGCTGTAGAGCAGGATGACGTCGTCGTGGCGCAGCTGATCGGTGGCGATCGTGTGCTCGGCGTGGGTGGCCAGCGGACCCGTTTCGGGCGCGGCGAGGTAGCGCGCGCCGGTGGAACCGATCACCAGGGGCGGCGGGTGTCCCGCCGAGCACCACGACACGCCGCCATCGACGGGATCGAGCACGACCACGCACACCGTGGCGGCATAGGCGCCGGGAACCCGGCGCGCCGTCCGGTCGGCCGCGGCGAGCGTGCCGACGACGTCCCCGGTCGATTCCAGGCGTTCGTGCACCACGGCGCGCAGCTGTCCCATCGTCGCCGACGCGGCGGCACCGTGACCGACGACATCGCCGACGACCAGCGCGACCCGGCCGTCCGCCAGTGGGATCGCGTCGAACCAGTCGCCGCCCGCGGCCGCGCCGGCGTCGAGGAGCAGGTAGCTGGCGGCCAGCCGCACACCCGGCAGGACGGGCAGCTCGGGCGGCAAGAGCACTCGCTGCAGAGCGGTGATCTGATCACCGAGCCGCGCCGGGCGCTGTTCGGCTGCCGGGAACCGATCCTGCGCCGCCTGGCGCTCACGAGCGTGCTCGGCGGCCTCGCCCACGGCCATCACCACTCCGCTGACCTCGCCGGCCGGGTCGTGGCGCGGCGACATGGTGACATCGACGAACAGCTCGCCCTGATCCCCGCTGCCGCCCTGACCGGACCGGGCCCGTCGCTCCCAGGCGACGTGCGTGCGGCCGGTCGTGTAGGAGAGGTCCATCAGCTCGCGCAGCAGCCGGTCACCCACCTCCCGGAACACCTCCCGGAAGGGCACGCCGATGAGGTCGGTACGCCCGGCGAACCGGCGGAAGGCGGCGTTGGTGGCAACGAACCGATGGTGCGGTCCTTCTGTCGCCGTCTGCGCCACGGGCAGGTCGTCGAACGCGTCCCGAACCACCGTGGCGTCGCCGACCGAGCTGTTGCGCTCGTCACCCACGTGCGTACCTCCAACCGCGCGACCGTGTGCTCCGGCCGCGATCGAGTTCACGGCGAGGGCACCGCGTCCACCGGCTGCGGCGCCCGCGCCCAGAGGTGTCGCGCCCGGTCCGGAAACGAACGGTGGGAACGGCACAGCTCAAGGTCGGCCTCGGCGTTCCCGTGTCCTGAGGCGATAAACGCAGGGGCCGGATCCTTGCCCTCGGCGTTCCTCAGGTCGGTGGCGCGAGTTCGTCGTGCCGGTCGACGAGGGTCGTGGCGATCTCGGCGAGCTTCACGTTGAGGTCCTGGGACGTGCGGCGTAGCAAGCTGAAGGCCTCGTCGGCGCTGAGGCCTTGCCGCGCCATCAGGATGCCCTTGGCCTGCCCGATGATGTCGCGAGAGGCGATCGCCCGGTGCAGCTGAGCGGACTGGAGCTCTGAGACTTCGGTGGCGCTGACGCGCGCGAGCGCCAGCGATGCGTGGGTGGCCAGCAGCAGCGCGCGGTGGCGGTCGTCCTCGGTGAACGCGCCGGCGTCGCTGTAGACGTTCAACGCCCCGCGCACCGGGTCGGCACCGGTCTGGGGGTGCAGGGCGGTGGAGAGGACCGAGCCGAGCCCGCGGGCGGTGGCCGCGATGGCGAACTGGGGCCACGGCGTGAGGCCGGCGAGGTCGAGCTCCAAGGCGTAGCCGGGGCCGTCCGGGCGAGCTGCGTCGACGCAGGGACCTGCGCCGGTGCGGTACTGGACCTCGTCGAGTGCGGAGGCGGCGTCGTCGGTTTCGACCGGGGTGAAGAACTGGCCGGCCGGGTCGCGCAGGGTGATGCTGACGATCCGGGAGTGCGGCATGACCACCACGGTCGCGGCGACGATCTGGCGCAGAGCCTGCTCGACCGTCGTCGCGTCCAGCAGTACCCGGGTCAGGTCGGCGAGCTGACCGTCCAGCGCATCCGTTCCGGCGGCCGGGTGCGGCTCGATGGCCATGGCAGCATCGACGGTGCCGTATATCGGCAGGTCCGCGGCCGGAAGGGCAACACGCAGCGCGGCGAAGGTGACCGCGGTCCGGTCGAGGACCCCGGCCACGCGAACACCCTGGTCGGCGTGGCCCTCGACGAACCGCTGCAAGATCCGGGCACCTGCGGCGGACAGGTCGGTGACCGCGCGCAGGTCCAGCACCACCAGGGTGGGCGGCGGCAGGGTCGCGGTGGTGTCCGCGAGTTTTTCTTCCGCGATCATTTCGCCGCCTCCGGCGAGCGGTCCTCCCAAGCGCAGGACCAGGGTCGAATCGATGTTGTGCGGACTGATGAAGACTTCGTCCGGCGTCATGGTGGTCCCTTCTCGGCGTCGTAGCGGAGCCGCCGAAAACTTCTCGAAGTCGAATCTGCCACAGTGACCTCAACCCGACCACATGCGCCTGGATTCGGCGACGAACGCATCCCGTTCCGCGACGCGCAAGGCGGAAATCCGGTCGGGGTAGACGTTCAGGACCCGGTCCGGGCCACCGATGCCGAGGGCCCGCACCACCGGGCGGTTCGCGCCGGTCACCAAGCGGAGCGCGGCGCCGTCGGCAGCCGCGTGATCTGCAGCGGAGTGCAGGATCGCGATTCCCGCGGCCGAGAGAAACGTCAGCGCGCTCAGGTCCGCGACAACTGTTCCGGGAGCCGGCGGGTGGGTCAGGACCGACCCGATTGCCCGCACGGCGACCAGCACGGTCCCGCAGTCCAGTTCGCCGTCGAGCGCCACGACCGCGGGGTCACCGTGCGATCGGAAGACCTGCAGCCGCGAAGGTTGCGCATCGAACAGGTTGAAATCCATGCAGCACTCCACCCTCGGCGTCCTTGACTCGGCCCGAGTTCGTGGCTGTTTCTCAATCCACCCGCGAACAGGGTAAGAGCTGACACGAGTCGAGCACAACACAGCGTCTGCCGACACCCATCGACAGCTTCGACGCATCGACCGTGCATCGGCAGCCGGACAGCGCACGACCAACCTTCGGACGGCTCCACCCCCGCGTCGGCTCGACTTTGCCTACGCTGGTCCACCGGACGTATCAACCGGCACCCCCGGGGTACTCGTGCGTGGTCGGGACGAGAGGAACTGCGTTGATGGCCGCTGCACCACGCGAAGGTGACGACCTCTCCGCTTTGGCCGGCGATGCGGACGTGGTCCGGCGGGTCTTCGACCAGATGCCGCTGCTGGTGGCCGCCATGGAAGGCCCCGAGATGACCCTGACCGCGGCCACCGCGCTCTACCGGCAGTTCGTCGGCCGGCCCATGATCGGCCGCCCGGTGCGCGAAGCCTTCCCCGAGGTCATCGGCCAGCAGGTGTTCCAGATGTTCGACCGCGTCTACGAAACCGGGCAACCGGAGTCGGTGCACGAGTTCCGGCTGCAGATGGACCTGCCCGACACCGGCCCGGTCGAGGTGTTCCTCGACTTCACCATCCTGCCGCTGCACGACGCGGACGGGAACATCGCCGGCGTCATCGCGAACAACGCCGACGTCACCGAACGGGTCCTCGAACGCCGCGCGGCGCAGGACCGCGCCTCCGAAGCGGAACGCCGTTACGCCGACGCCCGCGACATCATCGACACGCTGCAACGCGAACTGCTACCCGAGGGCGTGCCCGTGCTGCCGCGGGTGCAGATCGCCGCCAGCTACCTGCCGGCCCACGCCGAAGACGCCGCCGGCGGCGACTGGTTCGAAGCCCTCGTGCTGCCCGACGAGCGGGTCGCGCTGATCATCGGTGACGTCGTGGGACACGGTGTCACCGCCTCGGCCACGATGGGCCAGCTGCGCGTGCTGCTGCGCGAGCGGCTCGCCGCCCTCGGCGACATCGCCGCTGCGCTGCAGGAGGTGGACGCGGCCACCGAACGCATCCGCGGCGCCCGCGCGGCCACCGCGTGCGTTGTCGTGCTCGACCAGAGCACCGGCGCCGTGGAGTACTGCACGGCCGGGCACCCGCCACCCTGGTGGTCGCCGCGACCGGCGAGCCCCGCTACCTGCCGGCCAGCGGCGCCGGCCCGCTCGGGGTCGGCGGGACCTTCACCAAAGCGGTGGTCGGCATCGACCGGCTTCAGCTCGGGGAGCTGGAGCTGCTGTACTCCGACGGCATCCTGGAAAGGCCCGGGCGCGAGCTGTCCTACGCGACGGTGGAGCTGGCCCAAGCCGCCGGGGACATCGCCGCCGGCCGCGCTCTGCGCGATGACGGCACCCTCCCCGCCGAGCGCGTCGCCACCCAGACCCTGGAGCTGCTGATCCGGCTGACCGGCCACGACGACGACGTCACTCTGCTCGCCGCGCAACTCCTGCCGCCCGCGCCGGAGCTGGCCATGACCGTGCCGGCGAGCCAGGAATGGCTGACCGAAGTCCGCACGCGCACCGATGATTGGCTCGACACCGTCCACGTCGCCAAAACCGACCGCGAAGCGCTGCAGCACGCCGTCATCGAACTGGCCACCAACGCTGTGGACCACGCCTACATCGACTCCGGAGAGCTCCACTCCATGACGATCGCGGCCGAGCTCACCGACACCGGCCAAGCGCGGGTTCGCGTGATCGACCAAGGCCGCTGGCGCACCCCCCAGCCCTCACCCGATCGCGGGCTGGGCCTCCACATCACCTCGAAACTGGTGGACGATCTCCGCGTCGACCACGACGACCGGGGGACCACCGCGACCGTGTCACACCGGCTGATCCGACCAGGCCGTCTGCTGGCCGGCAACGACGTGAAGGCGGGCACACCCGCCCGGCCACCGGCGGCACCGTTGCTGGTGCTGGACCAGCCGTCCGCACCTCGGCCGCGCCTGCGGGTGGATGGCCCGATCGACGCGACCACGGTCGAGGAGTTCGACCGGGGCATCCGGTCTGCCGGTTCAACCGGCGGGCGCTCGCTGACGCTCGACTTGACCGGTGTCAGCCACCTGGCCAGTGCGGGCGTCGCGGAGCTGCACCGCGTGGTGGCGCTGCATCGTGACAATGGCACGACGCTGCGCCTTTATGCACCGACCGGCACGCCCGCGGACGTCATCATGACCTTGGTCGGGCTCGCGCACGAGACCACCGACCCCGACTACCCGGATGCCTGACCGAACCGGCCCCATCGTCTGCTTCCTCGTCGTCGATCTCGCTGTCGCCGCCGACGCCGCCCCCTCGCCGACGATCGTCACAGCGAACAAGGCACGGTTCCAGTCGTCGACGTGGCTGACTTTGACTCGTAGGAGACACGTGCATCTCGCCGGTGGTCTTAGCTGACTTTCAGCTCTCCGTTTGCCGATCCGAGGTGCGGTGGCTCATCGGTTCGGGGCGTCCGGCACCGGCAGCCGACGACCGGCCCTTCTCCCCGCAACAGCGAACCGGATCGTTCGGCCTGTGCGTCCTTCGCCTTTGCCCACCAGACAGGTACTGCCGGCTGGGTCGTACCTGCCGGGATTCAGCGAGCCGGATGTGTACCCGGGTCAGCCACGGGTAGCCGATTCGCAGGGCTCCTCGGCCCCGAGAAACGCGATGATCCGGGAGGTCGAACAGTGCACACGTCCTTGCAGCACCTCGCCCGGCAGGGGCAGAGCCCGTGGCTGGACTACCTGTCACGTCCTTTCCTGCAAGGCGGCGAGCTGGCCCGTTCGGTCGAAGCAGGCGTACGCGGCCTGACGTCGAACCCGACGATCTTCCAAGGTGCCATGGCCGAGGGCCCCGCCTACGACGACCAGCTGCAGGAAGTCCTGCGAGGCCAGGGTGACCCCAAGGAGATCTTTCTGGCGCTGGCGATCAAAGACGTCCAAACAGCCTGCGACCTGCTACGACCGGTCTTCGACGACGGAAACAACCGTCAGGACGGCTGGGTGTCCCTGGAGGTCGATCCGCGCTTCGCCCGCGACACGGGGGCGACGATCGCCGAAGCCGCGCGGCTGCACCAGCTCGTCGGCCGGCCGAACCTCATGGTCAAGATCCCGGGCACCGAGGAAGTCCTGCCCGCGATCGAGGAGACCGTCGCCCAGGGGATCCCGGTCAACGTCACCCTGTTGTTCTCCCTCGACCGGCACCGCCAGGCCGCCGAGGCCTACGTCCGCGGCTTGCAGCGGCTGCGTGCCGCGGGTGGTGATCTGCGGAAGATGGCGTCGGTGGCCTCGTTCTTCGTGTCGCGCGTGGACACCGAAGCCGACCGCCGGCTACGCGAGCTGGGCGGGCATGACGACCTGCTCGGCATCCTCGCCGTCGCCAACGCACGGCTGGCCTACCAGACCTACCTCGAAGTGTTCGACGGTCCTGATTGGACGGATCTGGCCTCGGCCGGCGCGGCCCCGCAGTGGTGTCTGTGGGCTTCGACGTCCATGAAGGACGAAAGCCGGCGCGACGTCCACTACGTCGAGCAGCTCATCGGGCCGGATACCGTTGTGACCCTGCCCCGTGACACGGCTGAGGCCTTCCTGGACCACGGAGACGTCGCCGACCGCCTCTCCGGCGACCCGGTCGATGCTCGCCGGACGCTCCACGCCCTCGCCGTGGCCGGGGTCGACTACGAAGACGTTGTCACGACGTTGGAGCGCGAAGGCATCGAGAAGTTCAGCGCGTCCTTCCAGAACCTGCTGGACGGGATCGCCGAGAAGCGAGACCACCTGCTCACCGTGTGAGGGGAAAACCACGGGCGACACAGCCTTCCGGCATCAGCTCGCGCAGCAGGTGCGGATCGACTCGATCCGCACCAGCACCAAGGCCCGCTCCGTGCACCCGACCTCGTCGATGTCGGCGGCCGACCTGATGGCCGTGCTGCTCACTCGGCCAAGGACTCTCGATCGGCGTCGGAATAGGCCCTCGCGGGCAACCGGCTGGACCGGATCCCGTGCCGGGTCTGGGTGCTCTGTGGGGACTCAGAACTGGCCGAAGGCTCGATCTGGGAGGCCTTCGCGCACGCCGCCCACTACGAGCTGGACAACCTGACCGTCGTCGTCGACGTCAACCGGCTCGGGCAGACCACGGAGATCATGCTCGGCTGGAACCTCGACGCCGTCGAAGGAGTACACCTCGGCCGCGGCGAAGCCCGTCGCCGGCGACCTCCGGCTGCCTTCGTGGGAGCTCGGCGAGGAGGTCGCGACCCGTTACGCCTCCGGCGAAACGCTGACTGCGCTGGGCGCCGCGCGGGCGGACATCATGGCCCTCGACGGTGAAGTGTCCAACTCGACCGACAGCGGTCTGTTCGCCGAGGCTTACCCCCGAGCGGTACTTCGAGATGTACATCGCCGAGCAGCAGATGGTCGCCGCCGCGGTCGGCCTGCAGGTCCGCGGCTGGACTGCCGAGTTCCCGGACGGGGTGCGGGTCCGCAAGCTCGCTGTGCGCGCGGTGCCCGCCTCCGGCATCCCGGCCGAGCTGCTGGTCGAGGCCGGGATCGACGCCGACCACGACGGCCACCGCCGGGTCCCCCTGGACACCGCTCGCTGGCGAGGGCCCGCAGATGAGGGCGACGAGTGGCTTCTGGATCGGTGCGACGGCCGCACGCTCGACCTCGGCTGCGGGCCCGGCCGGCTGGTCGCCGCGCTGGCCCTCCGCGGCGTGCCGGCGTTGGCTGTGGACTCCTCGGCCGTCGCGGTCCGCGTGCCACCAGCGTGGGGGTGCGGCCTTGCAGGGCGACCTCTTCGGCCCGGTACCGGATCAGAGCTGCCGGCGCACCGTCCTGCTGGCGGACGGCAACATCGGCATCGGCGGCGACCCCGCGCGGCTGCTGCGCCGCGCCCGCGCGCTGCTCGGGCCGGAGGGGGTCATTCTGGTCGAGGCCGCCCTGGGCACCTATCGCACGTGGTGCGGCCAAGCCAGGCTCCATGACCACCACGGGCCCCTCGGAGCCGGTTTCCCCTGGGCCGTTGTCGGGCTGACGGCCCTGCCCGCGCTCGCCGCGGCCACCGGACTGCGGGTCCGCGAAACCCGGCACCGCCACGGGCGGTGCTTCGCCCGCCTGGGCACCGCGACCTGAACGTCATCCAGGCGCTCGCCGAACGGCTCCTCGACCGGCGGCCCGCACGACGGCACCCGTCCCGCAGTCCGGCCGAGTAGGTCGTTCGGGTGACGATTCGGCCCGCCGGGTTATCAGGCGTCGCGGAGGGCACCCAACTGTGTTGCCAGACCGCACGGCGAAGGAGGTTTTGTGGTGCACGACTACGAACGGCGCGCGCTTGAACGGATCGAGGCCGAGATCACCGCCACCGATCCGACCCTCGCCGATCGGCTGCGTCGGCCCCTGACGAGCTGGCGGCTCGTCCTCACGCTGGTGGCGATCACCGGCGCCTGTGCACTCGCCGTTGGAATCCTCGCCGACCATGCCGTCCTGGCCCTCGCCGGGACCGTCACGATCGGCGTGTTCGTCGTCCAGCACTTCTCGCAGCGAACCCGCGCCGCCGGCGACTAGCTCGATGGTTCGACCGGCTTCGGGTACTCGAGAGGACATGAGCATGCAGCGACCTGGTCCACTGTGGTGGATTCGCTACGTCTACGGGCGGCAGCTGCCGGACCGCTACCGCGAATGGGTCCTGCACGACGCCACCGCAAAGACCTGGCTTCTGCGGTTCGCGGTGCGCATCTGCTTCGAAGCACTGCCGTGGCTGGCCGCCACATTCGTGCTCGCGGTGACCCTCACCCCGGTGCCGATCCCGTTGCTGCTCACCGGACTCGCCCTGAGCCTGTTCCTCAGCCTGTTCTTCACCTTGACCAGCGCCGACGAACTCGCCGAGGTCCGCCTCGGCAAGCACGGCTTTCCTCGCGGGACGGGCAAGGCGGTGCGCGCCCGGCACGGTCGGCCCGCAACCTGGCCCTGATCCGAACTGCCGCCGCAACTCAGGTACGTCCCGGACGGGATGGGTGGCCGCCTGCCCGGCCGGCTAGGAGCTGTCCTGTAAGTCATCGGAGCCAGAGCACGATCGCGGCGATGATGAGTTCGGCCTGGTAGTAGGCAGCGCGTTTGGCATAGCGAGTGGCCAGATCGCGGAACTGCTTGAGTCGGTTGAAGCACCGCTCGACCACGTTGCGCTGCTTGTAGACCTCGGGATCGAAAGCCGGTGGTCGCCCGCCGCGGGCGCCTTTGGCGACGCGGCGGGCGATCTGGTCGTCCCGTTCGGGGCTGACGAACGCGATCCGCCGGTCCCGCATCGCCTGCCGGGTCGAGGGATGCGAGTACGCCTTGTCCGCGATCACCGTCTCCGGCCGACACCGCGGACGCCCGGCTCCTGGCCGAGCGACGCTGATGCCGTCCAGCAACGGCAGCAACTGCGAGTTGTCTCCCGCTTGGCCCGCGGTGATCAAGAACCGTATCGGCAGGCCACGCCCGTCCACGGCCAGATGGATCTTGGTACTCAGCCCGCCGCGGGACCGCCCGAGCCCTTCCCCGTCGACGGCGAGGGCTTCGACTCCGTCGCTGCATCCCCCTTTTTCCGGGCTCCGGCCGAGTGCTGATGCGCCCTGACCACGCTGGAGTCGACCGAGATGATCCACTCGAGGTCGCCGACGGCGTCGTCCTTGACGATCACCCGGTCCAGGATCTTCGCCCAGGTCCCGTCCTTGGTCCACAACCGCAGCCGCTCATGCGCGGTTTTCCAGGGCCCATACCGTTCGGGAAGGTCACGCCACGGGGCGCCGGTGCGCAGCTTCCACAGGATCGCGTTGATCACCTGACGGTGATCCCGCCACCGCCGACCGCCGCCTTGCTGAGGTGGCAGCAGCGGCTCGATCACTGCCCACGCCTTGTCCGTCAACTCACCGCGACCAACCACGTCGGCAATCCAACCGGACCGCAGCTAGATCACTTACAGGACACGCCCTAGCCGACACAGCGGGGGCCCGAGAAGGTGGACACCGAGTGGATCCGTGGTCACCGGATGCCGGTGGGCCGGGCCTGTGGCACCGGGTCGTACTCATCGCCGGGGCGACGTCGACTGCGCGAAGTCCGTGGCGAGACCTCGTTCGGCCTTGCTCGACGAAGCGAACGCGACGTCATCACCGTCCACCAAGAAGGACCTGCTCGCGGCTACTTCGGCCGCAATCGCCGAGAGAGGGCGATGCCGCGAAGGGTCAGAGGACGTCGGCGAGCTCCGACAACAACGCGGCCTTCTTCTTCGCGCCGACGATGTGCTTCACCGGCTTGCCTGCCTGGAAGAGGATCAGGGTTGGCAGGGACATCACCTGGTAGTCGCGGGCGGTGTCGGGGTTGTCGTCGACGTTGAGCTTCACGAAGGTGACGTTGTCGCCCCGTTCGACCTCGATTTCCTCCAGCACTGGGGTGACCTTCTTGCACGGACCGCACCAGGTCGCCCAGAAGTCGACTAGAACCGGCTTTTCGCTCGTCAGGACGTCGGCGGCGAAGCTGGCGTCGGTGACTTCTTTCATGGTGTCTCCTTGTGGTGAGTCGAGTTTTCGGTGAGCCAGCGCTCGGCGTCGATCGCCGCGCTGCACCCGGAGCCGGAGGCGGTGATCGCCTGGCGGTAGGTGCGGTCCACCAGGTCACCGGCGGCGAAGACGCCGTCCAGGTTCGTGTAGGAACTGCGGCCCTGGGTGATGACGTAACCGTCCTCGTCCAGGTCGACCTGCCCCTTCACCAGCTGGCTGCGGGGGTCGTGCCCGATCGCGACGAAGAAGCCCGAGACGTCCAGGGTCGACTCCGACCCGTCCTTGGTGTCCTTGATCTTCAAGCCCTCGACCTTGCCGTCGCCGACCACGCCGGTGATCTGCGAGTTCAGCTGCCACTTGATCTTCTCGTTCGCGCGGGCGCGCTCGAGCATGATCTTCGACGCGCGGAACTCGTCACGCCGGTGCACCACGGTGACGGACTTCGCGAACTTCGTCAGGAAGGTCGCCTCCTCCATCGCCGAGTCGCCGCCGCCGGCGACCACGATGTCGTGGTCGCGGAAGAAGAAGCCGTCACAGGTCGCACAGGCCGAGACACCGCGCCCGAGCAGCTCCTGCTCACCCGGCACGTTCAGGTACCGCGCCGCGGCACCCATGGCGAGGACGACCGCACGCGCGGCGTAGCGCTTGCCGTTCGCGTGGACGTACTTCACGTCCCCGGTCAGCTCCAGCGACTCGACGTCCTCCGCGCGCAGCTCGGCGCCGAAGCGCTCGGCCTGCTTGCGCATCTCCTCCATCAGGTCCGGACCCATGATGCCGCCCGAGAACCCGGGGAAGTTCTCCACCTCGGTCGTCGTCATCAGCGCGCCGCCGAACTGCGTGCCCTCGAACACCAACGGTTCCAGCTGGGCCCGTGCCGCGTAAACGGCAGCGGTGTATCCGGCAGGACCCGACCCGACGATGATCAGGTTCCTGATTTCCTCGGTCATTAGGCGTTCCTCACGTGCTCAGTCGAAGGTGAACGAGTAGGCCTGCAGTCCCGGGCTGAGCGTCAGGGTCAGCTGTCCGCTGTGGAGGTCCGGGGTCTGCGACAACCGGTACAGGTTGGGCGTTCCCGAGACGTTCACCGTGCGCGGCGGGCCGCCGTCGACCGACACCGTCACCGTGCCTTGGCCCGCGAGGACGAGGTTTGTGCTCTTGGCCGTGTAGCCGAGCCGGATCGCGGCCCCGGCGCCCGCGGTCGCCTTCTCGTAGTCGATCGCCCAGTTGCCCTCGAACCCGACCTTGCCGTCCGGGACGGTCACCGGGAACCGGTACGGCGCCTCCTTCTCCAGGACCAGCGGCGTCGCGCCGGGCGCGTAGTTCTTCGGCAGTTCACCGCGGCTGAGGTAGGTCTCACGGGTCGTGCGCTCGTCGGTCGGGCGGGTGTCGGGCAGCCCGCCCGGCGCCGGCAGCGCCACGCCCGGCTTGGCCTGCTGCAGCAGCTGACGGACGAGGTTTTCGGTCTGGTCGTAGGCGCCCTCGCCGAGCTTGAGGTAGCGGACCTGGCCGGTGGCGTCGATCAGGTAGCGGGCGGGCCAGTACTGGTTGCGGAAGTTGTTGAACGTGCTCGTCTCGTTGTCGATCGCCACCGGGTAGGTGATCCCGAACTTCTTCGTCGCCGACTCGACGTTGCCCTTGTCGTGCTCGAACGCGAACTCCGGCGTGTGCACCCCGACGACCTCGAGGCCGTCGGCCTGGTACCGCGCGTAGAGGTCCTTGATGTGCGGGATGCTGCGCTGGCAGTTGATGCAGGAATAGGTCCAGAAGTCGACCAGCACGACCTTGCCCTTGAGCCCGGCCATCGTCAGCGGCGCGCTGTTGAGCCAGCCGTCGATGTTCTCGAACTCCGGCGTCGGCCCGCAGTCGCGCAGCTGGCCCTGGTCGTTGTTCGCGCACTTGTCCAGCGCCTGGTTGGTGCTGTCGCCGAGGCTGGAGAGCCGCAGCTGGCTGATCGCCGGGGCGTTCTCGACCTTGCTCTGCAGCGCATCGGTGTAGTTCGGCAGTTCGGTCTGCAGCAGCGACGGCAGGTCGAAGTACAGCGCGCCCGCGAGCAGCAGCATCAGCACGCCGCCGACCGCGCGGACCTTGCCGTTGTTCTTGCGGAAGAACTTGACCCGCTCGGAGATCTTCGCGCCGGCCAAGGCGAACACGAGCAGCGGCGCGGTGGCGCCGATCGCGAAGGCGATGGTCAGCGCGACGGTCTCGACGCCGATCTTCCCGTTGGCCGCGGCGATCGTGATGGCCGTCAGCACCGGCCCGGCGCACGGGACGTACAGCAGCCCGAGCCCCAGCCCGAGGCCGAACCCACCGCCGTTGGGGTTCACCTTCCGCTGCGGCAGCTTCGCGAACGGCTTCTCCAGCAAGCGTTCCAGCGCCGGGATCAGCAGGCTCAGCCCGACCACCGAGAGAACGACGAGCCCGACGATCCGCAGGATGTCTCCGGCAGGTTCAGAGCCTTGATCAGCAGCGAGCCCAGCAGGGTGAAGACGGTGAAGCTCAGGACGAGCCCGCTGATCACCGCGTACGGTCGCCGGTTCTTCGTCTTGACTCGGGCGTCACCGCTGTCCTCGGTCTTTTTCGCGCCACCGGCGAAGAACACCACCGGCAGCACCGGCAGGATGCACGGCGACACCCCCGTGATCAGGCCGCCCAGCAGGCCGATCAAAACCAACGTCCACATCGCCGCACCCTCCGAGACCTCCCGGACCCGTTGTCGGGCACCGTGTACCGGTCATTCGACGCAGATGCGGGTTCAGGTGGGGGTTTTCCGCCGCGTTATCGGTCTGAAAGATCCGATCGAACGGCAAATGCGGGACAATGATCCCGAGGAGAGGGGCCATGATGAACCGGACGCGAGTCGCGGTGCTGCTCCACCGACACCAGCCGGGCCGGTCGACGCGCTCGATCGCGGCATCCGCGGCTCTGCCGTCGCTGGCCGATTGGCTTCATCCGGGCGGACGCCCGGCCCAGCTGATTCCGCCCGAGGCGATGATCCGGGTGGCGATGGCGCTCGACCTGCCAGTGTCAGTCGTCTCCCGCGCGTTCACCGGAACGTGGTTCGACCTCAACGGCTGGGAGTGGAACCACTTCCACCGCGGTGACCGCGTGGTCGTGTTCAGCGCGCCCGACCCGGCGACGGGCACGCGTCAGGCCACTCGAGGGACGGTCCGCGACGTCGACCCGCTCGATCTGATCGAGGTGGAGTTCGACGACGGAACCCGCTACAGCCGGGTCCCGGAGACCGAAGGCATGATCTGTCACCTGAGCGGCGGATGCCGCTGCGGCCCTCCGGCCTCCGGACAGCCAAGCTAGTCGCATCCGACCTGCCGTGATCGGTGAGGTACGAAGTCGAGGCCTCTCACGTGCGGATCGACGACGTAACCGTGTCCATCGGTTCCGTCGCCGACCCCCACCGACCAGCTGGTCACGACAAATCGGCAGTCGGTCTTCCGAGGAATTCTCGGGGAAGACCGACTGCCGTAGTGGTTGCCAAGCACATCGAGCGTCGCAGCAGGGCACGAATGTGTGTCCACGTCGGACGTTGTGTGAAAGAGGGCCGGTCGCCGCTACTGCCCTGGAGTGATCCGGCGGTGGCGGCGACCGGCGGGACGCCGCCGCTATTCGGCGTCCCCCGGCGGCGGATCTCCTGCAACCCGCCGCCAGATCGAGGCCGCTTCCCCCGACCCGCGAGTCTTTCGGGAAGCGGAAATACGGCCGTCGCAGCTCCTCGTGATCGAGAAGCTGCGACGGCCGCGTGTTCACCGGGACACCGCAAGGGAGGGCTGATGACCCGGGAGTATTCCTGCTACTTGTTGGTGCCCGGGGTGAGCACCTTGTCGATCACGAAGACGGTGGCGTTCTTGGTGGGGATGTTGCCACACAGGATCTTCGCCCCGTTGACGGTCATGTTCTCGCCCGAGCCCTCGATCTTCAGCGGACCACCGGCGGTGTTCAGCGACTCCAGCGTGCCCGCGCCCTCGAGACCCTTGGCGTCGTAACGCTTGCCGACGACGTGGTACTGCAGGATCGGCGACAGCTCGGCCGGCTTGCCCGCCAGCTCGGCGAACTTCGCGTCACCCAGCGCGGCGAACGCCGGGTCGGCCGGCGCGAACACCGTGATCGACGGCGCGCTGTTGAGCGTGTCCACCAGGTTGGTGGCCTTCACCGCGGCGACCAGCTTGGTCAGCAGCGGGTTGGTCGACGCGGCCGAGGCGACCGGCTGCGGGCCCATCGAGTCCAGCGAACCCGGAGCGGAACCCTGCGGCAGCTGGGAGCAGGCCGGGCCGAAGACGTCGGCGTTGGTGGTCATGCCGTCGCCACCGGCGGCGGCGCTGGACGAGGGCGCGGCCATCGAGGAGGACGGGGCCGGGGCGCTGGAGCTGCCCGAGGAAGCGGTGTCGCTGCTGCCGCACGCGGTCAGCGACAGAGCGGCGATGGCGACGATGCCGATTCCGGCGACACGAAGCTTGGTCACGAAAGATCACTCCTATTGAGCGGCTGAGGCAGTCCACTGTGGAACTACGTGATGCCGGTGATTCGGCACGTGGCCGGAACCGGATTGGTCTGTCATGAGGGCATTCGCGCCGTCGTCCCCAGTGGATTGGTCCAAGATCCAGCGCAACCCGATCGGGTGAATGCGGCAACGTCGGCGCTGTTGCGCGCCGGTGCCGCCATCCGGGTTGCCCGACGCCTCGATCCGGTGACCGCAGAGCCCGGACCTGCGGCCGGCGTCGAACGAGAGTCAAAAGCATCCCAGCACGACGGAGGGTCGCGATGAGCACGAGATACCGTCACAGCACACCCGAACACGGCGCCGCCTTCCGAAGGTGGGCTGCCGAAAACGGGGTTGCAGTGCTGCGGATCAGTATGGGCCTGGTCTTCCTCGGCTTCGGGTTCTTGAAGTTCTTCCCCGGCGTCAGCCCCGCTGAGAATCTCGTGCTCGCCACGACGCACCTGCTGACTTTCGGCGCCGTTCCCAGTCTCGTGCCCTACGGCGTCGCGCTGGTGGCCACGGCGGCGCTGGAATGCGTGCTCGGCCTCGCGCTGGTCACCGGCTGGTCGATCCGGCGAGTGCGCTACCTGCTGGCGGTGGAGATCGCCGGCATCCTGTCACCGGTCGTGCTTCTCCCCGGGCGGTTGTTCAGCGGCCCAGGCCACGCCCCGACGCTGGAAGGTCAGTACGTCCTCAAGGACATCATCCTCGCCGCGGCGGCGCTCGTGATCACGACAGCCGACGTCGCCCATCGCCGCCACCGCCGGCCGATCGTGCCCGAGCAGCGAGGGACTTCGGACGCGGGCATCTCCGCGCTCAGGAAAATGGACATCGTCCTGTGTGGACTCCGTGACGGACGATCGGATCAGCAGTACGCCAGCGCCCACGGGGTCGCTGTCGCGCATTACCGCGAGTGGCGCCGTGATGCGCTGAACGCCGCGCTGGCCGCACTCGAGCCACCACCGGTCACCGCCACCAATACGCAAAGGTCGTCAGGCACGAAAGCTCGATGAGACGCCGTCGACAACGGCGCTGAAGTCGGCACAGGCCGGGAAGGACAGGCCATGGTCGTCCGCGCAGCACTTCTCGACGCCGGCAGGGAAGTTTCCATGGCCGAAAGCACATCGGAAGAATTGATCGCCCGTGCCGCGCTCGGAGACGAGCAGGCCTTCGCCGCGCTCTACGACCGGCTCGCCGGCCCGATCTTCGGGACGGTGCTCCAGGTCTTGCGATCACGACCACACGCCGAGGACGTGACCCAAGAGGTTCTGCTGGAAATCTGGCGAAAGGCGGCGACGTTCGAACCCGGACGCGGACGGGTGCAGACCTGGGCGCTGACCATCGCCCACCGGCGCGCGATCGACCGGGTCCGGTCCGAGCAGTCCCTGGTCAGCCGGGAGGAACGTGCGGATCGGCTCGATCTGCGCCGGCCCTACGACGACGTGACCGAGACGACGCTGTCGAACCTCGACCACACCCGCGTCCGCGCCGCCCTGGCGGTGCTGACCGACCTGCAGCGGGAGTCGATCCTGCTCGCCTACTTCCACGGTTACACCTACCGCGAGGTCGCCGAGCGGCTCGATGTCGCCGTCGGCACCGTCAAGTCCCGTATGCGGGACGGCCTGGTCCGCCTGCGCAACGCTTTGGGAGCACACTGATGAGCACCGCCGACGCCCACATCCTCGCCGGCGCCTACGCCCTCGGCGCGGTCGACGACCTCGAACGCGCCGCCTTCACCCGGCACCTGAGCGACTGCCCGATCTGCGCCGAGGAAGTCGTCGGCTTTCAGGAAACCGCTGCGCTCCTGGGTGGCGCGGCGGCTGCGCTGCCGGACGAGAGCTTCCGGCTGCGTGTGCTCGCCGAGGTCACCCAGACTCGCCAGCTCCCACCTCGGCTCCCTGCCGAACCCGCCGCCCGGCCACTCCACCCGTCATGGCGCAGACGCGCCCTGATCGGCATCGCCTCGATCGCCGCGGCGGCGGCCGTGCTCGTCGGCGGCATCAGCATCGGGCTCGGCCAACCGGACTCCGGGCCGGTGCCGGTCGCCGGCGGCAACGCTGCACCGTCCTCCGACACGACCACCATCCGCACTGCCGCAGCCGGCGGCGGCTCGGTCTCGGCCACGCTCTCCCGGCAGCTGGGCACGATCTCCGTCGTCACGGAGGCACTGCCGCCGCTGGACGTGGGCCACGCCTACGAGGTGTGGCTGACCGGCCCCGGTCTGCCGCGGTCGGCGGGCTTGATCGGGTCCGTCGGCAGCGTCGAGGCGGTCCTTCCCGCAGGTATCGACGGTGTCGCGGTGACCGTCGAGCCCGCCACCGGATCACTGCAGCCGACCACCCCGTCGGTCGCCACCCTCACGGTCAGCTGACACCGGCGGGGGGGGGGGGGGGGGGGGGGGGGGGGGGGGGTGGGGGGGGGGGCGAAGGGGGGGGGGGGGTGGGGGGGGAAGGGGGGGGGGGGGGGGGGGGGGGGGGAGGGG
>NZ_JBVJNO010000008.1:0-117743 GCF_055583645.1 Amycolatopsis sp. NPDC104587 | reverse complement strand
CCCCGCAAGGGCCGGGAAAAAATGGAGGGGAGTCCTGGCCAGCTCGCCCCCCCCCCCCCCCCCCCCGTCACCCACAGGCGTGGTCCCGCGCCGGCGACCTGTCCACCCGGCCCGTCCCCTCCGAACTCCTGGTGATCCACTCGCCACCCGGATCGTGTCCGATGACCGTTTGAGGAGAAGGAGAACACCGTGAGCACATTCCGCCGTCGCCTGCTCGTGACCGCCGCGCTGCCCGCCGCGGCACTCGGCTTCCTGCTCGCCGCCCCCGGCGCGGCGTCCGCCTCCACCGCACCCGCCCCGGCGGTCGCGCAGTCCTCCGACGAAGGCCACGGACACCACCATCACCACGGCCTGGGCCTGCACCTCAGCCTCGTGCTGGGCCTGCACATCAACGGCCACGGCGGCTCGCACGAGGGCGACGACTGCGACAGCGGCCTCCTGGGCGATGGTCTTTTGGGCGACGGCGGCCTGACGCTCGGCGACTGATCGTTCCGAACGCGAAAAAGCGGGGCACCGGATTTCTCCGGTGCCCCGCTCTTACTGCGTCCCGCTGAACCGTCAGACGGTGTGCGGGGCGTGCGCGGCGGTGTTCCAGCCGGAGGTCAGGACATCGGCGTCGCCGCCGTTGCCCGCCCAGCCGGAGTTCCCGCCGGTCGTGCTGCTGGTGTTCCAGGCGTCGCCGGTCGAACCGGTGGCGCCGGTGTCACCCGAGTTGCCCGAGGTCACCTTGGTGTGCGACTTCGTGCCCTCGTTGTGCTTCCAGCCACCGTTGTTCCAGCCACTGTGGCGGCCCTGCTGCTCGTGCCCGCGGGTCGAGGAGACGGCGGTGTTGCCGCCGGTCGAGCCCGAGTCGCCCGAGTTGCCGGACTTGCCCGTCACCGCGTTGTTGTGGCTGGTGGCGTTCCCGGCGTCGCCGGAGTTGCCACCGTTACCACCCTTGGCGGTGCCGGTCACGACACCCAGGACGCCGGTGCGGCCGCCCTGCTCGTGACGCTTCCAGCTGTGCCCACCGCTGTTCGTGGCGGAGTTCTGGCCGGTGCTGACGACGGTGGCGTCGCCACCGTTGCCCGCCCAGCCCGAGTTCCCGCCGGTGGTGGTGCTGTGGTTCCACGCGTCACCGGTCGAACCGGTGGCGCCGGTGCTGCCGGAGTCGCCCGAGGTCACCGTGGTGCTCGACTTCGTGCCACTGCCGTTGTTCCAGCCACCGTTGTTCCAGCCGTTCTGGTGGCCACGGCCGTTGTGCTGGCCGCCGATGGTCCACACGATGGCGGTGTTGCCGCCGGTGGAACCCGAGTCACCCGAGTTGCCGGAGTTCCCGGTCACCGCGCTGTTGTTGCTGTTCGCGTTGCCGGCGTCACCGGAGTTGCCTCCGTTGCCGCCCTTGGCGGTGCCGGTCACGACACCCAGGACGCCCGTGGTGCCGCCCTGCTCGTGACGCTTCCAGCTGTGCCCACCGTTGTTCGTGGCGGAGTTCTGACCGGACGCGACCGTGGTGGCGTCGCCGCCGTTGCCCGCCCAGCCGGAGTTCCCGCCGGTGGTGGTGCTGGTGTTGGTCGCGTCGCCGGTCGACCCGGTGGCGCCGGTGTTCCCGGAGTTGCCCGAGGACACGGTGGTGGTGCACTGCGCCAGCAGGCAGAGGCCGTAGGCGCTGTTGCCGCCGGTGGAGCCGGAGTTCCCGGAGTTGCCCGAGTTCCCCGACGTCGCGGTGTTGGAGCTGGTGGCGTTCCCGGCGTCGCCGGAGTTGCCACCGTTGCCGCCCTTCGCGGTGCCGGTCACGGAACCGAGGGTCCCGAGGATGCCGCCCCGCGACGAGTGCGAGCCGGCGGTGTTCTTGCCGGACGCCGCCGTGGTCCCGGAGCCGCCGTTACCGGCGTTCCCGGAGTTCCCACCGGTGGTGCTGCTGGTGTTCGAGGCGTTCCCGGTCGAGCCGGTCGCGCCCGTGTTCCCGGAGTTGCCCGAGGACACCGAGGTGTTGCACTTCGCCAGCACACAGACGCCATAGGCGCTGTTGTGCCCGGTCGAGCCGGAGTTGCCCGAGTTGCCGGAGTTCCCGCTCACAGCGTTGTTGCTGCTGCTCGCGTTCCCGCCGGAACCGGAGTCACCGCCGTTGCCGCCGGCCGAAACGCCGTTGACCACGGAGTGCAGGGTGTTTCCGAGCCCGCCCAGCGGGCCCGAGTTCCCGGTGTCCGCACTGGCCACCGCTGACCCCAGCAGGACGAACCCGCCGGAGATGAACGCGGCGGTCAGGCCGCGTCGTACGTACTTGTGCATGACTTCCCTTTCCTTACCATCTGTCCTTTATGGATTTCTGGAGGTGGAAAGGGTTCGTCAGCTCGGATGGTCGTTTCCGTAGAAGACCAGCCAGTACAACGACGGAGGGCCACCCGGCGGTGCTCGCCAGGTGCGGTCGGTGCCGGGCACGGTCGAACCGGTCTCGGTCACGGCGTACTCGCCACCGTGCTGACCGGCCGAACTCGCCGACATCGAGCCACTCGCCGCGGGTGCGGCGGGCGCGGGTGGCGTGCTGCCACCACCGTCCGATCCGGACATCTCGCCAGCCGCGTCACGGCCGGCGACTATGCCCGGGTGTTGCGTGGTGACACCGGCGGACACCGATCGCTCCGCACGCGGCTGTTCCGGCACAACGACCACATCGGACGCGAGGTGACTTGCGGTCACTGCGGGTGCCGACGTCGGCCTCCGGTCGGCCGGAGCAGGCCGAACGTCGTCGCGCGGGGTCGTCGCCGTGGTTCCGGCGACGGCCTTGACCGCAGAATCAGCGCCCACCGCGTGCACGACCGGCTCGGTCACCGGGGCGACCGAGTTCAGCACCGGCCGCAGCACCGGCTCGGTCACCGGACGCACCACCGACAGCACCGGCGCGACCGCCTTGACGACCGGACGCGTCACTGGCGCGAGCACTGGCTCCGCCAGGTCGGTCACCGGCTTGACCACCGGCGCGACCTGCGACGTCACCGTGTGCACGACGTCGGTCACCGGCCGCAGCACCGGGTCGGCCTGCTTGACCGTGCTCTGCAGCGGCTTGCCGGCCGCGGCGAGCAGTCCAGGCTGGTCCGGCTGGTCAGGCGACCTTTCGGACGCGTTCGCGGTGCCCGACAACAGCATCGCCAGGACACCGAACCCGACCAGCGTGCCCGCGACCACGAGTACCCGCACCAACACCGAGCGCTCGTCCGCCGGCACAGAGTCGAACTGGGAAGTATTCATCCATCTCACCTCCCTTCGAGTACGAATTTCACCCGTCAGTGGGCTTTCGCCGCGAGATCGTCACCGGATTGGGGTCGCTCGCGATCTTTTTTTCTTTTTCTCCCAAGGTTTCTACCGGTCGGTAGCGGGTATACACCGTGGTTTTGCGCTGCTCCACAGCGCTTTCCGCTGGGCTGGACAAAGTGGACACCGCCGGCCACCGAGCACAAGCCCTCTCACCTGATCCGGATTCCGCCCCGTCCGACGGCCCCACGGCCTCGAACGGAAGGGGTCAACGACGGATCCATCCCGCGCGCGGGAGGCCATGCCGCGCATGCGGGACACGCCCGATGTCGTGCTCGGTCGCGCGCGGGCGGGAAGGAGAGCATGTGTTCGGCAAGCGCTATGCCGCTTCGATGATCAACCGGAGCGCCGAGAACGACCAGGATCGCCGCCGATTCCTCAAGGCCGCCGGCATGACCGGCCTCGGTGTCGTCGGCGCCGGAGCCCTCAGCGGCCTCGCCACCGGGACCGCGTCCGCCGCCACGGCCCGGCCTGCCGCGACGGCCGCCGCCGCGTCCGCCGAAGTCAGCGACGGCGCGGTCCTCAACTTCGCCCTCAACCTCGAGTACCTCGAAGCCGAGTTCTACCTGCACGCCGTCACCGGCAAGGGCCTCGCCGACTCGATGACCACCGGCACCGGCACCCGCGGCGGCGTCACCGGCGGCCGCGCGGTGAAGTTCAAGACGAAGGCGGCGAAGCAGTACGCCCAGGAGATCGCGGGCGACGAGAAAGCCCATGTCCAGTTCCTGCGCTCCGCGCTCGGCTCCGCGGCGGTCAGCCGCCCGGCGATCGACCTGCAGTCCAGCTTCACCGCCGCCGCGCAGGCCGCCGGGCTGGTCAAGCCGGGCCACAGCTTCGACGCGTTCGCCTGCGAGGAGAACTTTCTGCTCGCCGCGTTCCTGTTCGAAGATGTCGGCGTCACCGCTTACAAGGGTGCTGCGCCCCTGATCAGCAACAAGACGTACCTGGAGGCGGCCGCCGGGATTCTCGCGGTCGAGGCGTACCACGCGGGCAACATCCGCAGCGCGCTCTACCAGCACACCGACGGCATCCTCGGGCTCGGCCTGCTCGGCCGGGACCTGCGGGAGGCCAGTGTCAAGCTGTCCAACGCCCGCGACAGCCTCGACGGCCCCACCGACGACGACCAGGGCGTCATCGACAGCCACGGCCAAGCCAACATCGTCCCCACCGACGCCAACGGCATCGCCTACAGCCGCTCGCCCGGTCAGGTCCTCAACATCGTGTACCTGACGAACAAGGCCGCCACCTCCGGCGGGTTCTTCCCCAAGGGTGTCAACGGCGAAGTGAACACCAGCGCCGCCAACTGATCCCGGAGCGGGGGGGGGGGGGGGGGGGGGGGGGGGGGGGGGGCGGGCCCCCCCCCCCCCCCCCTCCACCCGACCACGGCCGGAGGACACGAATGTTCGGTCTCAGCCCGGAACACCTGCTCGTCCTGCTGGTCGCCGCCCTGTTCATCCTCGGCCCGGAACGCCTCCCGGGCGCCATCGCCACGGTGCGCAAAACCACGCAGAAGGCCAAGGACGCCCTCGCGAACGCCCACGAGCAGATCAGCAACGAAATCGGGCCCGAGTTCGAGCAGCTGCGCAAGCCACTGGGCGAGCTCAACCAGCTCCGCACGCTGGATCCCCGCACCGCCCTGACACGGTTCGTGCTCGACCCGCCGTCAGCCGAACCGTCCACTCCGGCGCCGTCGCCGACCGGACGAGTGTCCGGTGTGGACATGGAAGCCACCTGACACACAACCGAAAGGACCGTCATCCCATGACCGTCGACCGAGGACTTCTCGCGACCCTCAAAGCCAAGCCCGGCAAGGGCGACGAGCTCGCCGCGTTCCTCGAACAGGGGCGCGCGCTCGCCGCCGCCGAGACCGGAACCGTCACCTGGTACGCGTTCAAGATCGACGACACCACCTACGGCATCTTCGACACCTTCGAGACTGAAGAAGGCCGGCAGGCCCACCTCGACGGGCAGATCCCCGCCGCGCTCGGCCAGGTCGCGTCCGACCTGCTCGCCGCGGACCCGGACATCCGGCAGGTCGACATCATCGCCGTGAAGTGACCCATAGACCGCCCAGGCAGGTAGAGAGCCTGCTGCGGTCACCAGGTGCCCGGGTGGAAACACTGCCCACGTGATCAGGCGTCCACATCCTCCAGTGAGCTCGTGAGTTCGAGCTGGATGCCGTCGGGATCGGTGAGCGACAGCACCGCGATACCGAACGGCGCCAGCTCCGCGACCTCGCCGTGTGCGTATCCCGCCTCGGCGCATCGCTGCCGGATCTCAGCCAGCTCGGCGCGTCCGCCGACCGAAAAGCTGACGTGGTCGAGCCCGACGCGCAGCGGGTCGAACCGGTCACCGGCCTGCCGGCGTGGGTCGTCGCACGGCCGCAGTCCCAGCTGCAGCTGCCCGTTGGTCAGGACGATGCCGCCCTGCAGGTTGTAGACCATCAGCCAGTAGTCAGGATCGTCCTGGGACGGCAAAGCGTCCACCGCCACCGAGAAGCCGAGCACGCCCGTGTAGAAGTCACGCGCGCGATTTACGTCCGTGACGGTCAACCGGATGTGGTGGACGGCGCCGGCCGCGCTCACGCGACGTCCCGGGCCAGGAACGCCAGCAAGGCGTTGTTGAACTCCTCGGCGTGCGAGGCGTTGATCGCGTGCGGACCGCCCTTGATCACGACCAGCTCGCTGCGCTCGATCGCCTCGGCCGTGCGTTTGCCGCTGACCTCGAAGGGCACGATCGCGTCCGCGTCACCGTGGATCACCAGGGTCGGCACCCCGATCTTCGCGACGTCGGCGCGGAAGTCCGTGCGGCCGAACGCCGCGATGCAGTCGAGAGTGCCCTTCGGCGAAGCGAACGCCGCGATCTCCTGGGCGTAGGCACGCTGCTCCTCGCTCACTAGCAGGTCGCCGTTCGCGCTGAAGAAGTCGGTCGTGAACTGCTTGAGAAACGCGAGCCGGTCACCGCGGACGCCGGCTTCGAACTGCCCGATCGTCGCGTCGTCCAGGCCGCCGTCCGGGTTGTCGTCGCTCTTGAACAGGTAGGGCGGGACCGCGGCCGCCAGCACCGCCTTGGCAACCCGGCCGGTGCCGTGCGTGGCGATGTGCCGGACGACCTCGCCCCCGCCCATCGAGAACCCGACGAGCGTCACCTCACGCAGGTCCAACTGGGTCAGCAGAGTCTCCAGGTCGGCGGCGAACGTGTCGTAGTCATAGCCACTCCAGGGCTGCGACGACCGGCCGAAACCGCGCCGATCGTAGGTGATGACGCGATACCCGGCATCGACCAACGCCGGCACCTGCGCCTCCCAGGACCTGCCGCTCAAGGGCCAGCCGTGGATCAGCACCACCGGCTTCCCGGCCCCGTGGTCTTCGTAGTACAGCTCGATCGGCGCGGAGTTCTCGTGGCCGACGGTCACGCTGGGCATGAATCCTCCAGGTGGTCGAATTACCTCGTCCACGATTTGAATGCCCGCAATCAACCTCACGCAAACACGGCCCGTGCCAGCGGCCGTCCATGCCGCGGTGTCGCGGCAGCCGTGGTGAGCACGTGCGGCAGGCAGCAGCGAACAGCCCGGTGTGCCCAGCCCGTTCGACGATGTCGGCTAGCGCCCGACGCACACCGGCCGCACCGAGCCGGTACGGGCGGGCAGACCGCGGCCGGCCGAAGTGTGAACGGGCTGATCGTCGACCAGCAGGGTGCCGGTCTCCAAGACGCCGGTGAGCTCGGACAGCAGTTCCACCCGGCGCCGATCATCACCGTCGGTGGGCTGCGCGTGGGGAGCGGCGTGGATGCAGAGGGCGCGTGAGGCGGTGACAGACCGGGTACCTCCCACCACCTGATCACCTGGGAAGGAAGACCCGCCCACGGTCTTCTGGAAGACCTCACCCCGAAACCACTGCCGTTGCCGCGATCCACGTCCTCCATCGGCGCCGACCTGCGCACGCTTTAAGCCGCCTCCGACAGCGGCGACGTCGCTTTCGACGGCATCCTCGTCGCCGCCGACGCCCTCATCGGGCCCCCCGACTGGTACCTCGGACGTCCCGGATGCCCGGCAATGTGGGCGGCACACGCCGATGACCCGGACGGACGGTGTTCGCGTCAGACTCGCCGCCCCTGGGTGTCCCGCCGTCATGGCCGTGCTGGCCGGTCGGGCGGCATTGCGCCGCCACAACGCGGCAGCGGCGGAGTGACCGGCCTCAGGGATTCGAACCGCGGGCTGGGCCGGACTCGCCGGGCTGAGACCCGGCGACGTCCGCGAGCGCAGCTGCGGGCACGGTGAGGATCCCGGCACTCCACGCAGCGCACGAGAGTCCCCGCGCGGGAAGCTGCCCAGGCGGACATCCCCGGCGGCGTAGCATTCGGTGTCCTTGCCCAGCTCTGCATGGGTGCCCCCGGAGAGGAGCGTGGTGACCGACAGGTCGTCGGTGCCGGCCAGGCGCAGCGTGAGGTCTCCGGGAGCGGCAGTCAGGTCCGCAGGGTGTGGCTGAGCGGCACGCCGTCGGCGCGCCGGTAGGCTCCTGAGCTTCGCGAAACCCCACCGGGTGGCGATCGCCGCGACGGTGACGTCATCGGCTGGGTCGGCGGCGAGCGGTTCACGGTGGGCACGCAGGTAGCCGGTCAGGGTGGTGTCGTCGGCGTCTTCCCGTGGGTGCGGGACGGTGATGGTGTCGGCCAGTGCGCAGGCCGCAGGCCGTGCGGGCTGCCTGCACGACGTCCTCCCCGATCGGCCGGCGTTCGCGCCGGGCCCCGAGTTTTCTGTGTCGTGGAAAGGTTCCGGTCTCCTGACGGCGACGGCCGCACTCACCGCCGCCACGCTTCATCCGGGGGGGGGGAGGTGTCGCGGCACGTTCTCCGGCTGGCGAAAAGGACGCGAACAGTTCGCCGGCGGAGACACCCGGCCACGGTCAGGCGGGGTGGATCTTGTCCGGGTGATGGACCGCGGTCCGGCCGGTCTTCTCGCTGCGCACCAGATACTGCGGCTCCTCCTCGGACGCCTTCACATGCCTACCACCGGCGTCGGTCTCCCCGGTGAGGACGTCTTCGACGGTACCCACGGAGCTTTCGTTGCCGGCGTCCCACCGGACGCGGTCGCCCTTGCTGAATTTCCGGGTCATACCGTCGGGATTACCGCGAACAGTCCCGGGTAACCACACGCCACCGGCAGCCACCTGAAAGAGGAGCGAAGATGCGTGTCGTGATCGTCGGCGGCGGATTCGCCGGCTACCACGCGGCCAAGAGCCTGCGGAAGAAGCTGCCCGGCGCCGACATTGTCGTGCTGAATCCGACCGACTACTTCCTCTACCTCCCGCTGCTGCCCGAAGTCGCGGCCGGCATCCTCGACCCGCGACGGGTGACCGTCTCTATCCCGCAGACGCTGCCCGGGGTGCGGCTGCTGCTGGGCAAGGCGACCGGGGCCGACTTCGATGCCCGCGAGGTCACCTACACCGACCCCGAGGACGAGGAGCACCGGATCGGGTACGACCGGCTGGTGCTCGCCGCCGGCAGCGTCAACAAGCTCCTGCCGATCCCCGGCGTGCCGGAGTACGCGCACGGCTTTCGCGGCGTGCCCGAGGCCCTGTACGTACGTGACCACGTCACCCGTCAGATCGAGCTGGCCGCAGCGACCGAGGACCCGGCCGAACGCGACGCACGCTGCACCTTCGTGGTCGTCGGCGCGGGCTACACCGGGACCGAGGTCGCCGCACAGGGCCCGGCCTTCACCGACGCGCTGACCGCGCGGCACCCCGAACTCGCCGGGCAGAAAATCCGGTGGCTGCTGCTGGACGTCGCGGACAAGGTGCTGCCCGAGCTGGCTCCCCGCCTCGGGCGGACCGCCGATGCCGTCCTGCGATCGCGCGGGGTCGAGGTCCTGATGAAGACGTCGGTCGAGAACGCGGACGAGAAGGGCGTGACGCTGACCAGCGGCGACGCGGTGCCCACCCGCACCCTCCTGTGGTGCGTCGGCGTGCGGCCGGACCCGCTGGTGTCGGATCTCGGGCTGGAAACGGCGAAAGGCCGGCTCGTCGTCGATGCTCAGCTGCGGGTGCCGGGCCGCGACGACGTGTTCGCCTGCGGCGACGCGGCGGCGGTACCGGACCTGACCCGCTCGGGCGAGTACACCGCGATGACCGCGCAACACGCGCAACGCCAAGGGAAACTCGCCGGCCGCAACGTCGCGGCATCCCTAGGCCACGGCTTGCTGGGCACCTACCGCCATCACGACCTCGGTTTCGTCGTCGACCTCGGCGCCGGGGCCGCCGCGGCGAACCCGCTGCACATCCCCCTGTCCGGACGGCCGGCGAAGGCCGTGACCCGCGGCTACCACCTCGCGGCGATGCCGGGCAACCGCCTGCGCACCGCCGTGGACTGGGCGCTGGACGCGGTGACCCGGCGCCAGACCGTCCAATTGGGACTGGTGCGGTCGGGATCGGTCCCGCTGGACACCGACTCCCCCGAACTGCCCCGTCACTGAACCACCCACGACACAAGGAGGTTGCCGTGCCCGCACGTACCGCAGACGGCCCGAAGCTGATGCCCGAAACCGAAGCGCTGGCCACCGGGAAGAACTTCGCCGCGGTCACCACCGTCCTGCCTGGCGGCCGGCTGCAGACCCAGATGATCTGGGTGCACGTCGAGGACGGCGAGATCGTGCTCAACACCGAAACCCACCGGGCCAAGTGCCACAACGTCGCCCGTGACCCCCGGATCACGGTGCTCATCCGCGACGAACAGGACCCCTACCGCTACGCCGAGGTGCGCGGGCGGGTGACCGGCGTCGAGAACGGCGAACGAGCCCGCCGTCAGGTCGACGAACTCGCCCGGAAGTACACCGGCGACGACTACCCGCCGGAGCAGATCAAGTCCGAACGCGTCATCCTGCGCGTCACCCCCGAGCGGCAGACGTTCATCGACCAGAGCAACGGCGTCGCCGACTGACGATCGAGGTGCCGGACATGCCCACCCGGATCATCGCGGTCACCATCGACTGCCACGACGCCGAGGTCCTCGCCGCGTTCTGGCGCGCGGCCCTCGGCTATCCGTCGACGAAGCGATGGCGCGACGGACACGGCCTGACCTACGTCGAGCTCGCCCGCGAAGGCGAAGTGCCGCTACTGCTGCAGCCCGTCGCCGAAGGCAAGCGTGTGAAGAACCGCGTGCACATCGACATCGCCCCCACCACAGGCAGCCGGCAAGCCGAAGTCGACCGGCTCGTCGCCCTCGGCGCGCAGGTGCTCACCGACGACCCGGTCGAGCGGTTCGTGGTCCTCGCCGACCCGGAAGGCAACGAGTTCTGTGTCTTGCCGCCGCGGTGACCCCCGGCTCGAATTCGGCCCGGACCCGGATGGTCGTGGCGGTGTGGTCGCGGGGCGTTACGCCAGCACACTTGCGGGTCGCGCGTGGCGTTGGCAAGCCGGTGGCGATGTCGGACAGGCACGACGAACGGGACCGGCAGCGGCCGCCGTCACGCGTTATCAGCGAGATCGACGTGCCGTCCACCGACAGCAGCTGCGGGCAGGCACGGCACAGCCGACCCGCGGGTCCGGGGCAGCGGCGTGGCCGACCTTGTCATCGAAACAAGACCAGCTTATTCACCGTGCGCGGCTTCGAGCTGACAGCCGAGACCGCTACGCGCACTGCGCCTCGATGTTCACTGAACGCAGCCGCCTCGCCGCGGACGACCGCCACCGCGACGTCCTGCGCGAGCGCTTGATCACCGAGTACCTCCCGCTGGCCGAGCACATCGCCCGTCGCTTCGCCGGCCGCGGCGAACCGTTCGAGGACCTGCAGCAGGTGGCCCGCACCGGCCTCATCCAAGTCATGGACCGCAGGTACTTCCGCGATGCCACGTGGTCGATGCGGGTGCCCCGGAGCCTGAAGGACCTGCAGCAGACCCTCGCCAAAGCCACCAGAGCCCTCGGCGACGAGCTGGGCCGCGCACCCATGCCCGGTAAGCTCGCCGGGCACCTCGGCCTGGACGTCGAGACCATCCGGGAGGGGCTCCTCGCCGCCGATGCCTACCGCGCCCATTCCCTGGACGCGCCGCTGGGAGCCGGCGGTGAGGCGACGATCGCCGACCGGCTCGGCGACGACCGCGGCGCACACGCTCACCCAGAGCCAGATCGCCGCCAAAATCGGCGTGTCTGCGCGGCAGGGCCCGGGCGCCGAAGCGGCGCTCGCTCTCCCGCGTCGCACATCGCAGGACCTCAACGTCAAACTGACCACCATCGCAACGACGCGTCCGGGACGGACGGTTTGCCACCTGCCCGGGCGGGTAGCCCACCCAGCGGGGGCCCGAGGAGGTGGACAGCGGGTGGATCCGTGGTCACCGGATGCCGATGAGCGGGACCTGTGGCGCCGGGTCGTGCTGGCCGCCAGGGACGACGTCGATTGCGCGATGTCCGTGGCGAGAGCAGCCTCGGCCTTGCTCGACGAAGCGGACGCGACGGTCATCACCGTCCGCAGTGCCGGAACCGGAGCGGCCCAGCACCAGCTCGCCGCGACCGATGACTGGGGACGCCGGGCCGAAGACATTCAGTGCACAACCGGGGAAGGGCCCTCGATCAGCGCGTTCGCGTCGGGTCACCCGGAAGTGGTCCCGGCGCTGCATCCAGACGACGTCCGCTGGCCGGGGTTCGCCGACGCCGCGCTCCCCCTCGGCGTCGGGGCCGTCTTCGCCCACCCCCTGGGCGTCGCCACGAACGTCTTCGGCACGATCACGCTGTACCGTCACCAGCCCGTCCCACCCGGCGCGAACCTGGCCGCCGCGCACAGCATCGCCGGAGCCGCGGCCGCGGTGCTGAACGCCCACGCCGACGAACTCGCCGAACGGATCTCCGCCGCCACGAACTGCGACGACATCAACATCGCCATCGGACTGCTGGCCGCTCGCCACGGGGTCGACATGACCGACGCGCGGGCCGAGCTCAGAGCCGTCGCCTTCAGCAGCGGTCGCACGCTGGCGGACACCGCGAGCGAACTGGTCGCGCGTTTCCTGCGCGAGAACGACTGAACCAGCCTTCAGGTGCGACCGGAGGCACCGCGTCGCAATCCGGGCCCCGGCAGTTCGCTCGAGGCTTTGCCGGCCTGGCCGCACTCCGGTGAGCTGGAAGTGATCACGTGCCCGACCCGTCCGGAGTTGACCATGAGTGAAAGCGACTCGGGCGCGTCCGTCCACCAGACCGGACTCGCGTCGCTGACCTGGACCTACGACCTGACCTCCGGCCCGGCGCGGCTGCTGATCAGCGGCGAAGCCGACCTGGTCACAGTGGATCGCCTGGCTGAGGCGCTCGAGCACGCGACCGGGCAGGGCCGGCCGTTCGTAGTCGACCTTTGCGGGCTGACTCTGCTCAGCGCAGCCGCCGTCCGCACGCTGCGGCAGCACCAGCCGGCCATCGCGGGTGTGCTGGTCATCGCCGAGTCGGCCGCACACCGCGTCCTGGCGATTGCCGGGCTCCTCGACCTTTTCCCGGTGACCGTTCACGACCACGCCTGACGCTGATACGGAAGGGCCCCGCACGAAGCTCGTGCGGGGCCCTTCCGGCGTTCGGTGCTGAACTACTTCTTCTTGGCAGCCGACGTGCGCTTGGCCGGGGCCTTGGCAGCGGCCGGCTTCTTCGCCGCCGCGGTCTTCGTGGCGGCCGGCTTGGCGGCGGCCTTCGCCCGCGTGGTGGTGGTCTTGGCCGCGGTCGCCTTGGCGGGAGCCTTGGCCGCGGTCTTCGGGGCCGCCTTGGTGGCGGTGGCCTTGGCGGCCGGCTTCGCCGCGGTGGCGCGGGTCCGGGTGGCCGTCGCGCGGGCGGTGGCCGGCTTGGCCTGGGCCGCACGGGTCGTGGTGGCCCGCGTGCTCGTGGTCTTCGCCGGGGCCGACGCCTTGGCGACGGCGGCACGCGTGGTCGTCGACGCCGCGGTGGCGCGCTTGACCGGCGTGGCCTTGGGCAGCTTCTTCGAGCCGGAGATGACGTCCTTGAACGTGGTCCCGGCGCGGAAGGCGGGCACGTTGGTCTTCTTCACGCGGACGGCCTCACCGGTGCGCGGGTTGCGCGCGGTGCGGGCGGCGCGGGCGCGCTTCTCAAACACCCCGAAGCCGGTGATGTTGACCTTTTCGCCCTTGTTGACCGTCCGGATGATGATGTCCACCAGACCGTCAACGGCCTGCGAAGCCACCTTCTTGTCGCCCAGACGCTCCGACAGCGCCTCGATCAGCTGGGCCTTGTTCGTCATTCCAGTCCTCCATAGTGGAACTTGTCAGGCCCTGACTGGCCGACGTCACACAGAGTATTACCAAGAAGGCCCAAATCCAAACGAGGGTGACCACGAACTCTCTTGTGTCGCCACGGAAGCAGAGCCGACCACGTCTCCATCAGTCCCATCTGGACACTCGAAGTCGACCACCTGTTCGACTTCGAGTCGAACGGAATCTCGTGGGCACTCAACGAATACCGGCACCCGGACGGCCCAGCAACGAGCTCACCAGGGCGTTCGTCTCCTCGTCGAGCTCCACGTCCAGCGACGCCGCCAAAGTAGCCAGCTTGTCCGCCGTCTCCCGCACTGCGGTGAGGTTCCCCGCGCGGTACTCGATCCGCAGCAGGTCGCGGTAGAGGATCTCGCTCACCGGTTCGGCTTGCAGGCCACGGTGCACCGCTCGGCGCGCGGCCGGCAGTTCGCCGGTCTTCTGGAACACGTCGGCCAGCGTGTGGGCGACGTCGACGATCGCGTCGACCATTTCCCGCTGCAGCCACGAGCTCCACGAGTAACGCCCGGCCGGCACGTTCGTGAACGGCGTGCCGCAGACGAGGTTCAACGCCTGCTGGAGGTCAGGGGTGGACACGGCAGCCTGAGCCAGCCCCCGTCGAGCAAGATCCTGGAAGTCCCCCCAGTCGCTGCTGAACGCTTCGGACATGCGGTAGCCGCCATGCCTTGCATCAACGTTCAGGACGAGGAGTTCGCCGTCCGCGTCGCGGCCAAGCCAGGTCCGCAGCCGGGAGATGTAGCCCTGTCGCGTCGCCGCTGACCACGGCCGGGCGTCGGTTCCCAGCCGGTGGGAGATCTCGTCCGCGGTGACACCGGGGTGCAGGGCCAGGTAGGCAGCCAGCTCCGTGAGCCGGTTGAGCTTCTTGCCTTCCACGGCATGCAGGTCCACGCCGGTCAGTCGCACCGGTCCAAGCAGGCGCAAGTACGGCTGCGCCGGCCGGTCAGGTTTTGCGGGCGTGGACGCCTCGCCCGAACGCGGTTCCTTCGTGACCGGCGCCGGAACACCGACGTCCTCGGGCGGGACGTTCCGGTAGCCCGCTGCCGGAACCTGAACCGGATCGTCCGCGGCGGCAAGGGCTGCAACCAGTTCGTCGGCTTGCCCCGGCGACAGTCGCTGCAGCTCGACGTCCTCCCCCAGCGGTTCCACGAACGGCCGCGGCGAATTCACGTCCAGGTGCCACGCACCAGGCAAGGGCAGATCGGTGCTGCCGGGAACGACCGCCGCAACCGCACCGCCAAGCTGTTCGAGATGCCGATCCTCCAGCGGATCGACCGCAAGAACCACGTGGAACTCCCCCGGCTCACGAACCCGTGCTGCGACTTCGTCCCAGCACGAAGCGAACCGAAGGCGGCTCGGATGGCGTTCGGCCGCGCTCCGCCCGGTTCCCACCACGGTCACGATGGTGGTGCCTGCCCACGGCGCGACGGCCAGGTCCCAGGCCAAGCCGAGCTGCCCGACCTCTTCCACGCCACGCTCGGCGGGTTCGGTCAGTGCGGCATCATCACCCAGGCCACCTTGCCGCTGATCCCCGCGCCCGAACGGGTGCGGCGCGTCAAGATCTACTACCCCACCATCGATGAACTGATCGCCGCCCAGCGTGACCTGCTGGCCAGCGGACGGTTCGACTTCATGCAAGGAGAGGTCTTGCCGACCGGCGACGGCTGGGTCCACATGCTCGACGCCGCCTCGTACTACACGCCGCCCGAGGAGCCCGACGACGGCGCGCTCGTCTCCGGGCTCGGCTTCGTCGACGCTCGGGACAAGGTCGAGGACCTGACCTACTGGGAGTTCGCCACCCGCCTCGACGAAACTGTCACGTATCTTGAAAGCACCGGTGAATGGGACGCTCCGCACCCGTGGCCCAACGTGCTGCTACCCGCCGCGAAGGTCGAAGCCTTCGCCGACGAGATCATGGAGGGCCTCGAGCAGGCCGACATGGGAGCGTCCGGGCTGGTTCTCATCTACCCGATGTCCACGACCGCCTTCACCACGCCGCTCTTCCGGAAACCGGAAGGCAGCAAGATCTATCTCGTCGCCGGGCTCCGCTTCGCCCCGGACGCATCGAAGGTCGACGACATGATCGTGGACAACCGGCGCTGGTACGAAACCGCCGTCGACCTGGGCGGGACCAGCTACCCGACGGGAGCCATCCCTTTCACCAGTGCCGATTGGACGCGTCACCTCGGTCCGGAGCAGGCGATGCTCGACGAGGCGAAGGACCGGTACGACCCGCAGGGCGTGTTCCCGCGCCGCTTCGCCTGACAAGGCTCCACTGTCGGCCGTCCCGCGGCCGAGTCTGGGTGCCACTTGGCACGGCACCCAGACTCGGCCCTGGAACAGCGGGATCAGCCCTGCTGGAGCAAACCCTGCATCTCGGTGATCTCCGTCTGCTGAGCATCGATGATCTTCTGGGCGAGCGCCTTCGCTTCGGTGCTCGCGCCCGTGCTCAGCTCGGTTTTGGCCATGTCGACCGCACCCTGGTGGTGCTTGACCATCATGCCCAGCCACATCTTGTCGAACTCGGCGCCTTTGCCGGCTTCGAGCTTCGTCATGTCCTCGGCGCGCATCATCCCGGACATCGGCTCGTGGGTCATCCCCGGCATGCTCGACGCCGACGGCGCGCCCCACTTGGCGAGCCAGCCTTGCATCTGCTTGATCTCGGGGTCCTGGGCCTGCTCGATCCGCCCGGCGAGACCGATGACCTTCGGGTTGGTGCTGTGTGAGGGCACCAGCTTGGCCATGTCGATCGCCTGGCTGTGGTGCGGGATCATCTGCTGGGCGAACTTGACGTCGTCCGCGTCGTGGTCGCCTTGCTGCCCGGGGGCCGGCGCGGGAGCCGACGAATGCGGCTCCGTCCCGGACATCGAGCCGTTGCTGCTGCACGCGCCGAGAATCACAGCGGTAGCGACGGTGAGCGCGCCGAAGAACAGTGTTTTGCGCATGAAAGAACCTTCTCTGCACAGGGGAATGTGAACAGCCGAGGTGAACCGGCAGGTCACACCCGCAGTACGCAGAGAGAGGTCAGGACGGTCCGCCCGGATCTGTCCGGTGGCCGTTCCGGAACAGGGTCCCTCCGGACCCTCTTGGTTCGGGCGCTGGTTCCCGGGGTCGGACGCCATACGAGCAGCACCAAGGCAAGAAAGAGCGCGCCGACCACGGTCAGGATGGCGAGACACAGGTGGACCATGCCGTGGGTGCCGTCCGGACCGGGTGGGTGATGCTCCCCGACAACCGTGTCGGCGTTGACGGCCGTCAGGCTCACCGGGACGGACATCGTCGGCATGGAGCTCGGCTCGTCACCGGACGCCGGAACGTGATGCATGGCGGTGACGCACAGCGCGAGCAGGCACAGCAGAATGACCTGCCGCACTCGGCTGACACGCTCTGCCATGTCTTCACCGTACCCACGCCGTCCCCACGACCGCGTCGAGGCAGCCGGGCGGCTTACCACTGGGCCAGGGTTCCGCAGGTCAGCGCGACCGCGACCATCGACGGGCCCATCGGCACCTGTCCGGCCCGGCAGGACGGGCGGCGAAGGAGCACGCCGACGAGCCCGGCCGCGGCCGTCAGCAGGAAGGCAGCGACGAGCCCGCCCAGCACCCAGTTCCACCCGAACCAGCCGAGCAGGACACCGACGCTCGGCGCGAGCTTGACGTCTCCCGGCCCGGGCTGGCCGCTGACCAGGTAGGAGACGAGGAACAGCAGCCCCCAACCGGCGCCCCCGGCGAGCGCGCGGATCCCGTTCGCGACGTCCGATCCGGCGAGCGCGGCGACGATCGTGCAAAGCACCGTGGCGCCGCACAGCGGCAGGCTGAGCCGGTCCGGAATCCGGTGCTCGACGGCGTCGACCGCGGCGGCCGGGATCCCCAGCAGGACGAAGGCGGCTCCGACGGCAATGACGGCAGACGGCCAGAACGCGATCGCCGCCCCGGCTACCGCGGCGGCCACGATCGTTTCGGCGACGTGGTGCCGAGGCAGGACCGCCCTCGCCGAGCGGCGGGTGAGGCGGGCGATCAACGGCCCGGCGGCCACGGTGAGACCCAGGCCGACCAGCAGGCGAACGACGACGTCCACAGTGACCTCCCCTCACCCCTGAGCCGATCATGGCAGATTCACCCGAGGGCGACGGAGAATTGCCGCGTAGGGGTGCGAACACACTGTCGACTGCGCGGACGAAAGCGCCTCCTTACGAGTCGAGCCGCACCAGTTGAGCCGGGCTCCCGGCGGCAGAGCTCGAACCGATCAGCCAAGGCGCCAACCACCGGTCGGACGACGACTTCCAAAAGGCTGGAGAAATTCCAGAACAGCAACTCCGCATACCTTTTGGAAAATCGAAGGACAGGTCCTGGACGAGCGCGGCGAATATTCGTCAATTCATGATCAACAGAATGGTTGATACTCAAATATGACGCTCCTGACCACCAGCTTCACCCTAAAGTGTGACTGCCGAATATTCGAGACAGGGACTGACCTCGGTCATTGCAAAAATGAGGGCCAGACCAGCGGACACAATTACCGATGTGTCACACTTGAGCGACAGCAGGGGCCACCCGAATATTCGCTCCCTGGGTGGGGGGAACGACTTCGGCACCGCCCAACCTGAAAATTCCCGGAAGGACAACGCTGTGACCTCAGACACCGGCCGTTTGGTGGTTTCGCCAGAACACGCCGCTGGTCACTCCACCGTGTACCCCCTCGTCGCTCGGACCCACCGCACCAGGGTGGTGATCGAGTTCGCCGGGGACACCCCGTCCCTGCGCCGCATCCAGGTCATCGACGAGGGTCTCCCTTCACACCGGCGCGGCCGGCGGCGCCGCAGCCGGCCCGCACGGCGACTGCCGACGTCGTGGCCCGAGTTCGCCGGCGTTGTCGTCGGCGACTGGCCGACAACCCTGCGGACCGGCCTCCTCGCCATCGCCGTCGCACTGACCCTCGGGCCACCCTCCGGCCTCAGCGCCGCGAGCACCGCCCTGACCGGCGCCACACTCTTGCTCGCGACCCGGAGGGCGCACGCCGTGAAGCCGGTTCCCCACCAGCTCCCGTCGTAGCTCACGGCAAGCCGGGCACCTGCGTCGCGATCGGACGGGGGCGCGACGCAGGTGCCCACCCACACGTGCCCCATGAGACCCATTTGACTTCGATGGAGTGAACATGACCTGGATCGGCTCGCGGACGACTTGCGTGCCGAATATTCGATGCGCATGCTGGTATCGAATATTCGATACGCGAGCTTCGAGGGGGAGCGATGCGGTTCTACGACACCTCACAGTCCACCACCGATTTCGAACCGACCGGCTGGTTCAAGTCGAGTTTCAGCGGCTCCAACGGCGGCACCTGCGTGGAGGTCAACCTCGGCACCGCGACGACTGTCGGGGTTCGCGACAGCAAGCTCGTCGTCTCGCCCGTCCTGGAGTTTCCCTCGCGCAGCTGGGAAGCTTTCACCAGCGCACTGAACCGCGGCGCAGCCGGCTGACCGCATCCCGCCGCGGCGGAGTTCGCGCGGTTGTCGGCTTTCCGGGGCGGTGGGAACCGTGATGGCGCAGGAGCCCGGCTCGCCCACGGACGACACGCTGCGAAGCCGCCTAGGCTCGCTGTTGAACCGTCAGCGCAAAGCAGCCGGACTGAGCCAACTCCGGATGAAGGAGCTGCTCGGCCGGTCTCAGGCGACGGTGAGCAAGATCGAAAAAGGCGAGACATCCATTTCCCGGGACCGCCTCGTGGGCTGGCTGGCGGCGTGCGACACGTCCGAAGATTTGGCAGCCGAGATCTGGCAGATCTGGGAGCTGGTCAGCTCGCCCGCACGACTGCGCGGTGATGAACTGGTGGCCATCCCGGACTGGTTCATCGAGGTGATCGATCGTGAGCAGCAGGCCAAGAAGCTCATGGCGTGGTCCGGCGAGAAGATCCACGGCATGTTGCAGTCCGAGGCGTACATGCTCCTGGTGTTCGACGCCGCCGGGCGCGGGACTGCGATATCCGCGCGCGTGCAATCCCGGAAGCAGCGGCAAGAACTGCTGGCTGACTCGAACAAGGAGTTCGTTTTCGTCCTCAGCGAGTCGGCGCTCGACCGACTCTGCGCACAGCCGGGTGATATCGCGGAAGACCAGCTCGAGAAAATGATCAAGTTGGCCGGATACGCCAACGTCACTATTCACCTGCTGCGCTACCACGCCATGACCGACGCGGGGCCTGACTTCGTGATCATGCAGTTCCCCGGCGAGGAGCGTGACCGCGCTTACGCTGAGGCTCCCGCGAATGTCATCTGGGCCAGCAAGACCAAGCTGCCCGCCTGGTATCTCGCATGGGATGCGCTGGTGGACCTGGCCGACAGCCCCGAGGAGACGCTGGCCGAGTTGCACAGCCGGTATCGCGGCCTGACTTCGTCGACCCCCGAAAAGGGGCAATGAATCCACCTTGTGCCGGATATGTCAATGAGTCAGCTGTGAACTACTCTGAGTAAAGGACGGGGCCTGTGCTTCAAGCGGAGAAGGGGACATCGGTGGCCGACGAAGAGGGCGAGCCAGAAGCGTATCCACCACCCGGCATCGACATGCAGCGCCCGAGCGTCGCCCGCGTTTACGACTACTACCTCGAGGGTGACGCCTCCTGGGCCGTCGACCGCAAGTTCGGCGATGCCGTCCTGCACGAATTCCCGATGCTCCGCAAAATCGCCAAGGCCAACCGGGTGTTCCTGCATCGCGTGGTGCGCCATCTGATCCGGCTGGGCGTCACCCAGTTCATCGACATCGGCGCCGGCCTGCCGACCATGCAGCACGCGCACCAGGTCGCGGACGACCTCGCCCCCGGGCGAACGCGGGTGGTGTACGCCGACTACGACCCGATCGCGGTCTCACACTCCCAAGGCCTGCTCGCCGAGCACGGCGACCCGCGCCGCCATGCGGCGATCCACGCCGACATGCGCGCGCCCGACCGGCTCTGGAAGCAGGTGGCGGACACCGCCATCCTCGACCTCGACCAACCGGTGGCGATCCTGCTCATCGCGGTCCTCCACGTCCAGCAGCCCGCCTCAGAGCGGAGCGGCGACACCGGCGACGTCGGGCCGGCGGCGGTGGCGCGCTACCGCGAGATCGCGCCGCCGGGGTCCTACCTGGCCATCTCCCACATCACCGACGAGGGCGTGCCGGCGAAGTACGACGAACCGCTGGTCAAGCTGAAAGAGCTGTACGACCAGAAGAGCAGCCCGGTCATCTGGCGCAACCACCAGGACATCCGGGGGCTCTTCGGTGACTTTTCGCTGATTCCGCCCGGCCTCACCTGGACCACCGACTGGCACCCCGAGGACCGCTCACCCACCGAGCCGGACATCGAGTTCGCCACGGCCAACGAGTCGCTCATCATGGCCGGGGTGGGGCAGAAGCAGTAGGCATCTCCGAGACGGCACCTCGGCGGCCCGGCAGGCCGTCCGGGGCGCCGTCCACGTCTTCGTCCAGGAAGTGCAGCTCGAACCGGGCCGTGTCGTAACCGCCGGCCTCCCAGGCGAGACCGCTGTCTCCGATCCGCCACTCACGACCGGTAGCGCGCTCCCTCAGCAACCACGCCACTTCGGCCTCCGGAGCTCGAGGTCAGTTCGTGAGGAGACTCGTCAGCAGGGCACCCCAAGTGCGCTGGTCGACCGAGAGTTGCCCGCCGGACGGCGCCTTCGAATCACGCACCCCGACTTCGCCGCCAAGGCGAACCTCAACGCAATCCGCGGTTTCCGTACTCCAGCTCGACTTGAACCAGTCCGTCACAACGTGACCTCAGACAGGAACGCACCCCAGGCACTCTGGTCAACCGAGAGCTGCCCGCCGGACGGCGCCTTCGAGTCACGCACCCCGACCTCGTCACCAAAGCGAACCTCCACGCAGTCCTGCGTTTCCGAGCTCCAGCTCGACTTGAACCAACCGGTCGAGTCCGTCATGACTTGGCCTCCAATAGCTCGCTCTTCACCTTCGCGATGAGTTCAAGGCTGTTCTCCTTGGTCATCGCCTTGTCACGCGCCGCCTCGGCCTTCTGCCGATGCACCGCGATGTCATCGTCTGCGTACAACATCAGGCCGCCGCGATGCAGCTCGAGACTGATGATCGACGGCGCCTGGTCCGAGTCGAACAGGATGAACGGTCCGGTCAGAAGCGGCGTCCATCCGGATTCGAACGGAATGATCCGCACCTTGACGTTGGGCAGGTCGATCATCTCCGCGAGATAGGTCAGCTGTTCCACCCAGATGTCACGACCGCCGATGACCTGACGGATCGCTGCCTCACCCAGCAATACGTCGAGCGTCGCCGGTGATTTTCGGGTGATCAGGTCGCGTCGGCCGATACGGATCGCCACACGCTCGTCGATCTCGTCCGCCGGCACCTCGGCATCGATCATGATGGCGCGGATGACCGCGCTGGTCTGGAGAACACCGGGAATCAGCAGCGGCGCCAGGTGCGTGACGGTCGTCGCCGTCCGCTCCGCGGCCAGCAGCGCGTTCATCTGCTGCCGCCGCTCAGCGACCGTCACCGCGTGCCAGCGGCCACCTTGCTCGACAGTGGTGGCCAGCGCCATCAGCTCGGCGGCAGCGTCGTCCTCGATGCCGAGCGCCTCGATGATCGACGCGACGTCTTCCGGCTTCGGCGTGCGTTCGCCGCTCTCCCACCGCGAGATCAGGCCCGAATCCGACTCCTTGCGACCGATCAGCACAGCCAGCTTGCGCAGCGAAATGCTTCGCGAATCCCGCGCCTCCTTCAGCGCGTCGCCGAGGTTCATCGGCGCCTCGAAGTGCTACCAGCCATGCAGCACATGCTAGTGCAGGTCGCTCCGCACACGAGCGTCACCTGATCAGGGCATTGCCCGCCGCGCTGCCAGCGCTGACACTTGCTACCAACATTTGGTAGCACTGTCAGCGGGCAGGTCAGAGCTCTGACAGCGTAGCGGGGAGGCAAACATGCGACGACACCGATGGCACGGAGCACCGCTGATCGTCCCCGCGCGCACACTGGCCGGTTCGGTGACCCAGGTCACCCTCGGCGTAGTCGACACCACCCACGGCCCGGTGCGCGCCATCCAGATCGCCGACGGCGCGCTCGCGCTCCTCCCCCGGCTAGCGACGGCTGAGCTCGTCAGTCACGCCGAGACGATCCTGGCGCGCGAACTTCCCGGCGACCGGAGATGAACGGCCACCACTCGCGGCGAAGGCCGCCACCTGATCAGCCCGGCCGGTGCGCTTGCCCCCCGATCCGGCGCACCGGCCGGGTGCCCACTTCCGTCGAACGAGTCCGACCGCGGAGATTCACGATGGCCACCGCACCTCCGAGCCGCCGGCTCCCTCCACACCTGTTCTGGGTGACCGAAGCGCCGACCGGTACCAACCACCTCGTCACCGAAGCGGCCTTCACCGCCGGAATGCAGTCCCGTGGCTGGTACCGCGGGATCTGCGGCGCCTGCTTCCCGGCCGCGCCGATGACCGCAGCTCCGCGTGGCACGTGCGGGAGCTGCCGCGCCGCTGTGCGAACCGGCTGCCGGGAACCCCGCGGCACCTCGTGGTGGCGGCGTCTCCGACGAAGGCGTCCCGATGAAAACACCTGAGGCGGTGCAGCACCGTGGCGTCACCCGAAATCCCCTGGCCGGACGAACACGACCTGCGCGTCGCCGAGCATCCGGACTACGCCCACCTCAACCGGGTTCTCGTCGGGCTGCGCCGGCTGTCCGGTCCAAGCCATCCGGTCACCGGAGCTGACATGCCTCTCTCAACCCAACATCTCGTCGACGCCCTCGAAGCCGCGCAGTGGCGGATGCTCCTGCTCGTCGCGCAGCTTCGGGACGGCACCGCGACAGCGGACGAACAACACAAGGTCGCCGACATGATCGAAGACGAACTGCTCGATGCGCTGCGGTCCCACGCGGACGACACCGAGGCGGGCATCATCGCGTCGTCCCGCGGCCGGGAACGAGGATGCGCATGACCAAGACGAATCCCTGGCCGCCGACGCTGCTCATCTTGAGCGCCTCGCTGCGTGCCGCCCGAATCGCGGAAGGACTGAGCCTGCGCAAGGTGGCGCGTGAACTGGGGGTCTCGGCTTCGCTCCTGTCACTGTGGGAAACGGGAAAGCGCATTCCCGCCACCGAGGACGTCGCACGCCTTCTCGGATTTCTGCAGGTGAGCGCCGGGGAGTACCACCGCATCATGGGCCTCCAGCACCATCTCCACAGCCCGATCTTCGTCGAACCTCTCGATACCGGTCCGGCCGGGCAGCTGCGGATCGTCGAGGAGCTCGCGGTCCGCACCTTCGAGTGGGCGCCGCACATCGTCCCGGAACCACTGCAGACGCCGGACTACGTTCAAGCGATGGCACGAGGTCAGGCGACCAGCCAGGACGAACTCGACCAGGCGGTCTTCGACCACCGGATCCGGCAGCTCGAGCGACACCGATCCGGCCACCACACGGTTCTGCTCGGCGCCGCGGCCCTGGAACCGGCGTTGGCTCCCCAGTTACAAGTCATCCGGGCGATGACCGGCCAGGCAACCCTGACGGCCAGGATCGTCCCGCCGAGCCGTCCGAGCGCCGACCGATCCGATCCTTTCACCATCCACGAAATCGGCAGCAAGGTCTTCGTTGTCGCTCTGCGGCACCAGGACAACATCTTCCTCGTGTTCGAGCCGGACACGGTGCAGCGCTACCGATCGACCTTCAAGGCTTTGGAGCGGCGCTCGATCGCTCCTATCGAGTACCGGCCCTCAGACCTGAAGTAGCCCCCGGGAGACGAAGTGACCTTGAAAACCCCTCATTCACCCGCGCTTCTCGCTGTCAGCAGCAGCCTGCGCAGCGCTCGCATCACGCGTGACCTGAGCCTGCGGCAGCTTGCGGTCAAACTAGGGGTCAGCGCGCAGACCATGTCGAACGTCGAAACCGGCACCCGGGCCCCCTCTCCGGAACTGGCAGCGCACATTCTCGGGTACCTTCAGGTCGCTCCGGACGACTATGCGCGGATCATGGGCTTTGTGCAGCAGAGGCACTCCGACGAGCTCGTCGAGCAGCTCGACTCCTCGGCAGAGCCTCTACTGTGGACATACGAGCAAGTCGCCCAGAAGACCGTCGAGTGGTCGCCTCACCTGGTGCCCGAGCTGCTCCAGACGTCCGCGTACACGCGGGCGATCAAGACAACCGAGATCGTCGACCAGGGCCTGCTGGACGTCGAGATCTTCCAGCGGCAGATTCGCCAGGAGAGCCTGAAGATCACCGGCCGGGCCAACATCTTCTTCCTGCACGAGAGGGCGTTCCGGCGTGAGCACTGCTCGCGGTCCGAATTTGTCGAGCAGCTACACCACATCGAAGATCTGGCCAGGCGAGACCGCATCACGCTCCACGTCGTGCCCGCCAAGGCCACGGCGGTCGACACGATAGAGCCGTTCAGCATTTTCGAAGATCACGAGCGGCGCGCGACCGTCGCGCTTCGACATCACCACATGATCCATTACCTGACCGGCGAGCCTCTGGTTGCGCGCTACCGGGAAACGATCACCGAACTGAGGAAGCTCGCACTCGACGTCCCGGCTTCACGCAGTTTTCTTCGAAGGTTGCGCCTGGACGGATGAGCTACGCCGCCAAGGAGAGAAGGCTGCGCAGCCGATCGAGAGCGGCGCGACCGGCATCCTCAACCACAGGAAGGCGTTCCCGCCGCGCGGCCCGGATGGCTCGCTGCAGCTGGTGCGGCAACCGACGACGCTCGGCAACGTCGATCGCCGCCGTCAACGCTGCCTCGGCGCCGTCGCGGTCGCCGGTGACGGCCAGGATCTCACCAGCGGTGACACGCTCGATGACGTGCCATTGCGGCGCGGATGGGTCACCGGCCCGCCTCTCCAAGACGCGGAGGGCCTCGTGAGGCCTTCCCAAGGCGAGCAGCCCACGGGCGTGGATTTCCCTGACGGTGAAAGGGTTGAGCAACATCTCGTCGTCCGCCGCCGACTCCAGCAAATCCCGGCATCCATCGATCGCGCTGGTGAACCGATCGGACAGAGCAGCGTCGCCGGTCGCACGGGCCAGCAACGCGAGGGCGGCGCCGCGCCCGGCCGCGGTCGTCGACACGGCAGTGGCTTGGTCCAGCCGGGCGACCGCGGCGTGAAGCCGGCCCGCCTTGCGCAGCTCATTGCCGTGCATCCGCAGCGTGGTGGCCAGCAGGGCGTCGTCGTCGAGATGGCGAACCACCACCAGAGCCTTGCCGGTCCACACCACGGCACCGGCAAGCCGTTCCTCAGGCAGCACCGTGCCGAGAGAAACCCCGAGAGCAAGACGGGCGGAGGCGAGCAGACGCAAGGTGTCGCGCTCAAGACGACCTTCGGCCGCGCGGGCTTCGAGACGAGCAGCCAGCGGCCACAGCTCGTTGACGGCTTCGACGACACGGCCGGACTGCCGCGCGATCTCGGCCAGCCGGACCACGCTGTCGCCGAACTGCACCAACGCGGCGAAGTCGGCGTCGTCCGGGTCGGTGACCCCGAACAAGTGGAACGGCAGTCCGAGCGCCCGGGCGATGTGCCGGCGCCCGGCGACGTCGCCCGGGTTGCGTCGGCGGGTTTCGATCATCGCGACGTACGACTTGTCGTAACGGAGCTGCGCGGCGAGCGCCTCTTGACTGAGCCGGTTCGCGGCGCGGTAGGCGCGCAGGATGGTGGCGAGATCCCGCGAGCCGAGTGCTGCCGCGGCGGCGGGGTCGGACCACATCCAAACGGCGGGAGTCAGCCGAGGCGGGCGAGACAAGCCGGAACTCGCGGCGCGGCACGCTGGGCAGACTTGACCAGCCGTTCCGCAGCGTACGCACCCGGCCATGACCGCTACCGGACCGGCTGCCGGGTGCGCAGCCGGTCGAACCAGGCAGCGATCGAGCGTTTGTACCCCTCCGGCATGCGAAGTCCGGGAACCTCGTGCTCGGCGAACTCGCCGATCCGGTTGTGTTCGTGGCTGAGCACCGGTGCCGCGCCCGAGGTGGAGGTGCAGCCGTACGTCACGATGAACACGTCTTTCCTGGCGACGGCGATGTGGTACACCCATGCGTCGACGATCGCCACGACGTCAACCGGCAACCCGGTCTCCTCGGTGATCTCCCGCGCGACGCACTGCTCCGGCGTCTCGCCGGGCTCGATCCGGCCGCCCGGCAGTTCCCATTCGTCGCGCTCGTTGTGCACCAGCAGCACCCGGTCGTCCCGGACGAACACGCCTTTGATCGACACCGGGTATCCGGCTTCCGCCACCGACACCAACCTCCCGCCATCCGCGCGCTTGTTGTCACCGACCGTAGCAGCGCGACGTCGCCATCAGCGCCGCTGCAGGGTTGACGATCTGTCAGTGGACGCCGCTCGGCCACGCCCGATGTGCTGGTCGGGTCGAACCAATCAGAGCCGAAAGGAGATGTCGCCGTGTCCGTGATCGTGCTGTCGGCATACCGGTCGACATAGGCGCTACGGGCGGCGTCGGTGAGCTGGCAGCAGTACTGGCCCGCGACGGCGTCGCGCTGTTCGACGGCGTCCGCACCGAACCGCAGCTGCTGCAGCTGGCAGCCCGGCTCGGCCGGCTCGTCCCCCACCGCGACAGCACCCGCTCGGGCCTCACGGTGATCGCCGACCGCGGCATCGCCGGCCCGCCGACGGGACAGGCCGGGTTCAGCCGGCATCCCCTGGCCGCGCACACCGACTGCTCGCACTCGCCCAGGCCGCCGCTGCTGGCGGCCATGACGTGCGTCCGGTCCGCCAAGCGTGGCGGCGACTGCGTCCTGGTGGACGGCCGCGCCGTGCACCACGAACTCGCCACGAACGCCCCAGAGGCGTTGGCGGACCTGTCGGCCCCGCGCGGGATCTACTTCGGTGGCGCGGCCGGAATCGTCGGCAACGTCTTCGAACCCGGCCCAGGCGGAAATGCCGCGGTCAGACTCCGCCGCGACGAGCTGGCCCGGTTCTCTCCGCAGACCCGGCGCCGGCTCGCCGTACTCGCCGAGGTCGTCGACCGGCACACGATCACTCTCCCCACGAGAACCGGAAGCGGCTACGTCGTCAACAACCGACGCTGGTTGCACGGCCGCACCGCCTTCACTGGCCCGCGCACGATGTACCGAGCTCTCATCGATCCCCGCCCTGCGTGGCGCATCCCGGCCGGCTTCACCCCCGTGGTCGAGCCGTGACGAGCGTCGCCACGCCCTACTGGGTGTCCGGACTGCTGGAGCTCGTCGGCGAGCTCCAGCGGGGAAAGTGGATGATCGCGCGCTGGGAGGACCTCGGCCCGGACGAAGACCTCGTTCACTGGCAGGCAGCAGTACGCACCGCGTGCACCGCCGACATCGACCCGCTGTTCATCGACGTCGTCGACGGGGGTATGGGCGTTGTCCCACCCGCGCACGGAGTTCAGCAGCCGCCACACCGCCAGCCGCCCACGGCCGGCGTGGGCGACGCGGTGGGCGATCGGGATCATCCGCACCACGGAAAGCTGCGTCGGGCTCACCGGCATGGCACCACCCCGGCTGCCTCCTCCGTGCAGGACGAGGACCGCCGCGGCGGGCGAGCGGGGTGTGCGGATGGGGATTAGACGCGCGGTGGACAAAGGCACCTCCGAGCCGGACGTGATCCTGGGGCGCCGCGGTGACGCGGTCAACGCCGGAGGCACGAGCACGAGGTCGGCCTTCGCGCTCTCGACGTCCGGCTGCGCCGGGTCGGCGCCGCCGCCTCGGCCAGCCGCACCGTCGCCGCCATCGCGCTCCGGACGGCCGCGGGGTCCTGCGGTAGTCGACACACGCCCCGAACCGGCACGAACGCCATCAGGTGGGAGTGCCCAAGATCTGCTTCAGGCTCTTCTCCGTGTCGGCACCCACCTTCTCGAAGACTGCCTTCGCGATCGGCGCGGCCAGCTTCGCGGCACCGTGGAACTCGATCATCGCGTGATAAGTCAAGGTGGTGGAGGAGCCGTCTGCCGAGAAGCTGATGTCGTCGGTGGAAGTCGCGGTGTCGTTGCGGCCCACGAACACCACGCGGCCGGGCTCGAGGCGAGTGAGCTCGTAGATCAGCTCGGTCTCGACACCGGCGATCTTCGAGGTGTTGCGCCAGCGCGAACCGACGGCGACCGGACCGCCGTCGAGCCGTTCGCAGGACTGCGTGCCGGGGTCCCACTCCTTGGCGTTGGCGAAGTCCTTGAGGTAGTCCAAGACCTCCTCTGGCGATGAGGTCACGGTGAAGGTACGGGTCACGTCGACCATGGTTAACTCCTCGGGTCAGCCCGACTGCGGGTCGGAGTCGTCGTGCTCATCGCCGGACGACGTGCCCTGCTCGCCTCGGGCTTCTTCCTCGGTCGGGGACTCCGCAGCATCGCGGTGGTCCCCGGTGGACGGCTCGGTCACAGTGATCTCCTTGCTCAGACGTGGTGTTGGCCGGGACGGTCGACGTCGCCGCGCCACGCGCCGGTCTCGTGGCCGTCGCGGGTCTCGATGAACTTCTTGAACCGGTCGAGGTCGCCCTGGACCCGACGGTCGAGGATGCCGGTCTTGTCGGCGACGTTCTCCACGAAACCCTCGGGGTCGACGTCCATCTGGACGGTGACCCGAGTGCGGGTGTCGTCGAGGCGGTGCACGGTGACGACGCCGGCGTGGTCGGGGCCGGAGTCGGACTTCCAGGCGACGCGCTCGTCGGGGTTCTGCTCGGTGATCGTCGCGTCGAACTCCCGGGTTACGCCGGCGACGCTCACGGTCCAGTGGGTGTGGGTGGCGTCGAGCTGCTCGATCCGGTCCACGCCTTCCATGAAGCGCGGGAAATCGGCGAACTGGGTCCACTGGTTGTAAACAGTGCTCAGGCCGGCGTCGACGTCGACCGATTTGGTGATCGTGCTCATGCCGCGGTCAGCTCCTTCAACTGGTGGGGCGAGACCGTGCTTGTCGGGCGCGGTCTCTGATCGGCTACCCGGCGAATTGCTGCGCAAACGATCCGGCGTCGATAGGTGACTGCGCGAAAGTCGGAGGGAGCCGGTCGGCGTCCGACATGATCGCCGCGAAACGACCGTCACGTCGTCGCCGACTGAGGTGACCCACCGTTTATCGGTTGGCACGCGGGGTACAACCGCCGCGTGCAGCCGCTTCCCGCCCCTCACTCAGCTCTTGAAGCCGAACCGGTCTGGCGGTCCGAACCCGACCTCCTCGGCCGGATGGTCACCTTCGTCTACGGCGTCGCCCGCCGGAGCGGGTGCTCGGCAAGGGCCAGTCGCCGGCTCTGCCGGCGCGTGTGCCGGGCACCGGACTTCGTGCGGGAGCACGATCGCGCCACCGAGCCGACCGGGCGCCTGCTGCGCACGGCAGTGATTCGGCGGCTGCACGCCGAGCTGGGCAAACGCGGCCACGATCGCATCACGACCGCCGTGCGTGACGCCGTGCTGCTCGACGAGGTCGCCCTGCTCCCGCCGCGCCAGCGGTACGCCGTGCAAGCGGTTTTTGTCCAGCACTCGACCCCTGCGGAAATCAGTCGGTTGACGGGCTGGAGCCCGAGGCAGGTCACGCGCCTGACCCAGGCGGCGCTCGGCACCCTGTCCGCGCGAAGCAACCCGTGACCCGCCGCCGTCACCGAGTCGGCGGAGCTGTCAGCGCGATGCCCCGTTTTCCGGCAGCACCCCGTCTCCGGCCGGCATCCGGGCCCAGACGATCTTGCCGCCACGCTCGGTGTCGGCCTTGTATCCCCACTCGTCGGCCACCCGCGAGATGAGCTTCAGGCCGATACCCGCTTCGGTGGATGACGGGACGACCGGCCAGATCGGCGATGGATCGTCCACTTCGATCGTCACGCTGCGCTCCTCCGGTTCGGCGACCACCCGGACCTGCCGCGGGCCTCGTCCAGCGCCGGACATCCACGAGCGCCGACGGATCGGTCCCGGCCAGCCCCATGCTCCAGGGTGCGCTTCGCTCATGGCACATCCCGGTGGCTGCCCGCTCGTGTACAGGACAAAACCGGGCGTCCGTCAGCGGATTTGAGCACTTCCTCGGCGGGAATTCCCCTTTTGGGCACCGCTCGTGACGCCGACTCGGCCGGGCTTCGGCGGGTGCGGTCCCGGTCCCACTTCGACGACTACCGCGTCCGCCTCCTGCACCGCGGCGAATTCCGCCCGCTCCGATCGTGAGGTGTATCCGGCGCGGGGTGGGGTACCTGCGCGCCGACCGGCTTTCCCGACGGCGGCGACGAGGAGTATCTCCGATGACCGACACGGTGGCCAGGTCCGCTCCGATCCGCCACCGCCCGGTGTGGCACGCCCCGCGCGGCTCGGCGATCCTGAAGACACTCCGCACCACCGACCACAAGACGATCGGCGTTCTGTACCTGTCGACGTCGTTCGGGTTCTTCCTGGTCGGCGGCCTGACAGCGCTGCTGATGCGCGGCGAGCTGGCCCGGCCCGGCCTGCAGTTCCTCTCCCCCGAGCAGTACAACCAGCTGTTCACCATGCACGGCACGATCATGCTGCTGCTCTACGCGACCCCGAACCTGTTCGGCTTCGCCAACTTCGTCCTGCCCCTGCAGATCGGCTCCCCGGACGTCGCGTTTCCCCGGCTCAACGCGTTCTCCTACTGGCTCTACCTCTTCGGCGGCCTGGTCGTCCTCTCCGGCTACCTGACCCCCGGCGGGCCGCCCGACTTCGGCTGGACCGCCTACACCCCGCTGTCCAACGCCATCCATTCCCCCGGCGTCGGCGGGGACCTGTGGATCGCCGGCCTGATCGTCACCGGCCTCGGCACCATCCTCGGGGCAGTCAACATGGTCACCACCATCGTGTGCCTGCGTTGCCCCGGGATGCTCATGTGGCGGATGCCGATCTTCACCTGGAACATCCTGTTCACCTCGATCCTGATCCTGCTCGCCTTCCCGATCCTCACCGCGGCCCTGTTCGGTCTGCTGGCCGACCGGCACCTCGGCGCCCACGTCTTCGATCCCGAAAACGGCGGCCCGATCCTGTGGCAGCACCTCTTCTGGTTCTTCGGCCACCCCGAGGTCTACGTCGTCGCTCTGCCCTACTTCGGCATCGTCACCGAGATCATCCCCGTCTTCAGCCGAAAACCCTTGTTCGGGTATAAGACGATGGTGTTCGCCACCATCGCGATCACCGCGTTGTCCGTGGCGGTGTGGGCGCACCACATGTTCGCCACCGGCGCGGTGCTGCTGCCGTTCTTCTCGTTCATGACGTTCCTCATCGCCGTGCCCACCGGGATCAAGTTCTTCAACTGGATCGGCACCATGTGGAAGGGCTCGGTCACGTTCGAGTCGCCGATGCTGTGGTCGGTCGGATTCCTGGTGACGTTCCTGCTCGGCGGCCTCACCGGGATCATCCTCGCGTCGCCGCCGCTGGACTTCCACGTCCACGACAGCTACTTCGTCGTCGCCCACTTCCACTACGTCCTCTTCGGCACGATCGTGTTCGCCACCTTCGCCGGCATCTACTTCTGGTTCCCCAAGATCACGGGCCGGATGCTCGACGAGGGCCTGGCGAAATGGCACTTCTGGACCACATTCCTCGGCTTCCACACGACGTTCCTCATCCAGCACTGGCTCGGCGCCGCGGGCATGCCCCGCCGCTACGCCGACTACCTCTCCACCGACGGCTTCACCTGGATGCACACGCTGTCCACCATCGGCGCATTCCTGCTCGGGCTGTCGGTGCTGCCGTTCATCTGGAACGTCGTGAAGAGCTACCGCTACGGCGAGCCCATCACCGTCGACGACCCGTGGGGCTTCGGCAACTCCCTCGAATGGGCGACGACCAGCCCGCCGCCGCGGCACAACTTCCTCGAGCTGCCCCGGATCCGCTCCGAGCGGCCCGCGTTCGAACTGCACTACCCGCACATGATCGAGCGGATGCGCGCCGAGGGCCACCTCACGAAGGGTCATCCGAAGGGCGCCGCATCGCCGTTCGAGGTCGCCGCGGGAGCCACCCAGCCCGACGAGCAGGGCGGGTCCGAGGAGCCACCGGGCCGGTGACGTCGTGACAGCGTCCGTCTCACCGCGCGGGAGCGGCGGCTGGTGACCATCGACGACCTGCGCCGCCTGCTCGGGTCTGCTGTGCCGGCGCCCGGCTCGCCGACCGCGTAGGTCAAGCCGCCCTCGAACAGAGGTCGTCCGCTCCTACAGGATCGGTGTTCCGCCGGTGACCGCGACGCGCGCACCCGAAACATAGCTGCCGTCATCGGACGCCAGCAGCACGTACACCGGGGCCGGCTCCGCCGGTTGTCCCGCACGGCCCAGCGGCACTTGCTGCCCGAACGACTCCACCGCCTTCGGCGGCATCGTCGACGGGATCAGCGGCGTCCAGATCGGCCCCGGCGCCACGCTGTTCACGCGAATCCCCCGCGGGCCGAGCAACTGCGCCAACGCGGCGCACATGGTGGCTACGCCCGCCTTCGTGACGTCGTAGGGCATCAGCTGCGGAGTGGGGTTGTCGGAGTTGACCGACGAGCTGCCGATGATCGACGCCCCGGCCTTCAGGTGCGGCGCCGCGGCCTTGACGAGGTGGAAGAACGCGCTGAGGTTCGTCGCCAGCGTGTGGTCCCACTCCTCGTCCGGGATCTCCTCCAGGGTCTCGTGCGTCATCTGGAAGGCGGCGTTGTTCACCAGGACGTCCAGCCGGCCGAACTCCTCGACCGCCCGGGCGACCAAAGCGCGGCAGTGGGCCGGGTCGGCGACGTCACCCGGGACGACGACGGCCGTGCGCCCCGCGTGTTCGACCCAGCGCCGCGTTTCCTCCGCGTCGTCGTGTTCGTTCAAGTAGGAAATCAGGACGTCGGCGCCTTCGCGCGTACGCGATCGCCACCGCGCGGCCGATCCCGCTGTCCGCGCCGGTGATCAAGGCGGCTTTCCCGGTCAGCTTGCCGGAGCCGCGGTAGGTGTGTTCGCCGTGGTGCGGCCGCGGTGACATCTCCGCGGTCGAGCCGGGTGGGTTCTGCTGCTGGGCGGGCTGGGACACGACTGACTCCTCGGTCGGCAGGTGCGCGAACAGCTCCCTGGTACCCCCGGCCTTCCCGTTCACACGACGTCCGCCCGCTTCCGCCCCGGCGTGGTTAACCGTCCGTCGACCGGGCATGCGGAGCGGACACCGCCGGCGACCCAGGAGGAAATTTGTTCCGCCACACGAAGCTGCTGCAGTTCGAAGCCAAGCCCGAAAGGCCCGATCCCGTCTACGCCCACAAGCTCCAGGAGCTCATCGGCGGCGCCTTCGGCGAAATGACCGTCACGATGCAGTACCTGTTCCAGGGCTGGAACTGCCGCATCGAAGGCAAGTACAAAGACCTGATCATGGACACGGCGACCGAAGAGATCGGGCACGTCGAGATGCTCGCCACGATGGTCGCGCGCCTGCTCGAGGGCGCCCCGGCCACCGTCACCGCCGAAGCGGTCAAGGACCCCGTGATGGCCGCGACGATCGGCGGGATGGACGTCCAGCAGGCCATCGTCGCCGGCGGCGGGGCGCTGCCCGCCGACAGCAACGGCTATCCCTGGAACGGCCGGTACATCGTCGCCTCCGGCAACCTGCTCGCCGACTTCCGGGCCAACGCCGCCGCCGAAGCCCAAGGCCGCCTGCAGACCGCGCGGCTGTACAACATGACCGACGACCCCGGCGTCAAGGCGATGCTGCAGTTCAACCTGGCCCGCGACACCGTGCACCAGAAGCAGTGGCTGGCCGCCATCGAAGAGCTCAAGGCCGACGGGCTCGAGGAAGACATCGCGCCGAACGCCTTGCTCGACGAAGAGGACCAGACCCACAACCACACCATCTGGCACCTCTCCGACGGTCCCGACGGCGCCAAGGGCACGAGCTGGACCACCGACGCCGGCATCGAATACCTGATGGACCCCGAACCGCTCGGCGGCCCCGGCACCGCACCGAAACCCGACCCCGCCCTCTACGGCACCTACGCACCCCTGCAGGACGCCAAGGGCACCGCCAAGGGCAAGGCCAAGGAAGTCAAGAACAAGCTCACCTGACGCGAAAGGAACGCTCACGGCCGGCACGCCCGCGACGTCCGCACGGAAATCGCCGACTTCTTCCGACGCGATGGACGACTCGCCCCGCGCCCGGCAATGCCACGGGCCGGCTCCCGTTCCCCACCGGAACGGGAGCCGGCGCCAAGGCCCCTCTCGGAGCTGCGTCAGAAGTCCGGAGCCGAGTCGACACCCGACGACCGGGTTGCAGGAAACCAAGCCCGGCGCGCGGAAAACATCCGCGACGACGACTGACCAGCCGTCTTTCCCCTGGTGCTCAAGGGAAATCGCCGGTCTCCGCGGTCGCCGGAGTTTGGCGTGCAGGCGCAAGGGAAACCGGCCGCGATGCGACACCTCCCCTGGCGGCGACGCCGCCCGAACACCGGCCGCACCGTCGTGTTCCTCGGTGACTCCGCGCGGCTGGCCATGGCCCTTCACCAAGCCGAGCTGGCCGGGTTCATCCCGATCCAGGTGCCCCACACCGCGCTCATCTGCGCCGTGGCCGACGACGACGTCCACACCGGGCGTGCCGGCACCGCCGAGCTCGCCACGCTGCGCAGGGTTCACGCCCTCGGCATTCCTTGCCTGACCCCGGACCAGGCGATCGCCTGGCTCGAGCAGCTGACAGCCCGGTTCTCCGGCCTCCTTCGAGCGTGAGTGGCCCGTTTCAGCCGAGCCGCGCGGCCGGCGCCGGGCGGCGACAACCGAGCCGGCCAAGCACCGCCGGCACGACTTGCGCCGGTGCGCCCAGCAGATCGGCGCCGAGCAGGCCGAGTGGCTCGCGAAGCTGATCGGCCACCTCGTGACCGTCATGGCCCGGTGCGGCGCCGGCAACACCGGGACTCACCCACCGAACTCCTCCGGCACGCCCTGCCGCCGCTCGCCGGCGCGACTGAAGCAGTGGTCGTGGGCGCGCCCTCGGCCGTCCGCCAGGCCGCCTCACAGGTGTCGTGGCGGAACTCGACGGGGTCTCTGAAGCGATCGCCGGGCACTCAGCGGAAACCTCCGGTCTGAGCGCCCCGATCCGGTTCGCGCCTGTCCGAGGGGGTAACCGATCGGCCATGGGAAACGCGAAGCGAATTGTCGTGACCGGCGACCGGCAACATCGGCACCGGGGTGGTGGCCGCGCTGGCCGCTGATCACCAAGTCGAGGCGGTCACCGGGCTGGCCCGGCGGACCTCGCCGGCGAACCCGCCCAAGACCCGGCTGGTGCGGGCGGACGTCGAGCGCGACGACCTCGTGCCGCTGTTGCGCGGCGCCGACGCGGTCATCCACCTGGCGTGGTTGTTCCAGCCCACCCGGCGTCCCGAGCGCACCTGGCGGGCCAACGTGCTCGGCTCGATCCGCCTGTTCGAGGCGGCGGTGGAAGCTGGCGTGCCGAAGATCGTCTATTCGTCATCGATAGGGGCTTACTCCCCGCGAGAGACCACCACGCCGGTCGACGAGAGCTGGCCGACGCACGGCTGGCCCGGCGCCGCCTACACCCGGGAAAAGGCTTACCTGGAAAGGTGGTTGGACGCCTTCGAACACCGGCAGCCGGACCTCGACGTGGTCCGGATCCGGCCTGGGTTCGTCTTCCAGCGTGCCGCGGCCTCCGAGCAGCGACGGCTGTTCGGTGGACCGTTCGTGCCCGGCAGCCTGGTCCGTCCCGGCCTGCTGCCGGTGTTCCCGCACCTGCCCGGCCTGCGGCTGCAGGTCGTGCACACCGCGGACCTGGCCGACGCGATCCGCCGCGCCACCCTGCTTCCGGTCACCGGCGCGTTCAACGTCGCCACGGAGCCGGTCGTCGGCACGAAGTTCCTGGCCGACCTGTTCGGCGCCCGGACGGTCCCGGTCCCGGCCGCCGTGGTCCGCTCGGCGCTCGCCGCCGCGTGGCGGCTGCACCTGGTGCCCGCGACCCCCGGGCTGTTCGAAGCGGTGCTGCGGTTGCCGGTGCTGAGCACGAGCCGAGCCAAGTCCACGTTGGGCTGGCAGCCGCGCCACGACGCGGCCGAGACGGTGACGGAGTTCCTCGCGGGACTGCGAGCCGGCGCGGGCGGCGGCACCGCTCCCCTCGCTCCGGACGACCAGCGGCTGCACGAAGTGGCGACCGGCGTCGGCCACCGGCCGTGACCGGGCACTGCCGGGTGTTCCCGGTTCCCGCAGCCCCTGCTGGACGGCGGGTTCGATCATCGACCGCGAATCCACGCTCTCGCCGGCGGGAAGAGCCCGGTTGCGCTTACCACCCGGTGTCGGGATCGACCGTCCGGTGCGGCAGATCGGCCAGCGTCAGGACATGGTCGGCCACGCCACCGGCCGGTGCGAACAAGGTCAGTGCGTCCCGGCGCGCGTGCAGCACCGCGACCGCCGCGCCGGTCAGCTGCGTGACCGCCGTGAGGTCCACCGTCAGGCGGTGTGTCCCGCCCAAGGTCGAGCGGTCGAGCTCGGTGGCGAACACCTCCGCGTTCGCCGTGTCCAGCGGGCCGTGCACGGCGACCCGGTTACCCGGCGCCCGGGGCTGGTCGAGCAGGAGCATCGCCTCGGGCTCGACCGGGTCTGTGGCGTCCGCCGGTGTCAGCAGCCGGGCCGGGCGGGACAGCCGGTGGTGCACCGTGGCCGTCGTACCGGTCGCGGCCTTGGTGACCGTGAGCTCGTCGACGAACTGGGCGGTCATCGCCAGGCCGAGGCCGTGGTCGCGCTGGAAATCGTCACTGCCGGGATGGCCCCGGGTCCGCCACCGCCCGTCGTCGACGACTTGCAGCCTGACTCTGCCGTCGCCGGCCAGCTCGGCCGTGACCGTGACGGTGCCACAGGGCTCGTCCGGGTGGCTGTGCTCGGCCGCGTTGGTCACCAGCTCGGTGACCGCGTGCGTGAGCGCCAGGATGTCCGGCTCGCCCGCGTCCTGGTCCAGCAGCCAGATCGACAGTGCCGCCCGTGAGTCGCCGATCGGGTCTTCCGTGCGGCTCAAGTTCAGTTCCAGCCGCAGCGGCGCCACCAACCCACAGCGCCCCACGGCCAGCAGGGTCACGCCACCGGGATGGCCGGCCCGTTCGATCGTCTGGGCGCAGACGCGGTCGGCTGCTCGTTCGGCGGTCCCGTCGGCGACCGCGCCGGCCACGGTCTGGGCGAGATCCTCCGCTTCTCGCCCCGGCCGGAGCACGAGGTCGTGGAGCACCAGCACGTCTCCGGCGCCGATCTCGGCCGTCGTCGGGGTGTAGTGCGCTCCGGTACCCAGTGGCCCCTGCGGCGTCGCCGGCAGCTGCCGGGCTTCGCCGCCGGTCACCAGCAGCGGCTGAGGGTGTCCGGCCGAGCAGCGGATGAGCGAGCCGTCGGCCGGGTCAAGCAGGACCGCACACACGGTCGCGCCGTAAGCTTCGGGCACCCGCTGGGCCAGTCGATCAGCCGCTCGCAGCGCGACCAGGAGATCTCCCGCTTCCTGCAGCCGGTCGTGCAAGACCGCCTTTAGCTGCTCCATCGCGGCCGCCGCGGCCACCCCCTGTCCGGCGACGGCACCGACCATGAGGGCGATCCGGCCATCCTCGACCGGGACGGCATCGAACCAGCTGCCGCCTTCCGCGTCCTCGGCGGGCCGGTGACCGCCCGCGATCCGCACCGCGGGCAGCACCGGCAGGGCGGCCGGCAGCAGCTGCCGCCGCACCGCGGAGGCGACGTCACGAGCTCGCTGTTGCTCGGCCTCGGCCATGCGCTCCCGCTCCGCGCGGCGGCGGGACAGCACCCGGTCGGTGACGTCGCGTGCGTACCCGATGATCCCGGTGACCACGCCATCGTCGTCGCGGTGGGGATCAACCACGAAGTCGAGGAACCGCTCACGGGGAGCGGGTGCGTCCCGGTGGGAGGGGACCGGCCATTCGCGTCCGGTTCCGGTCTTCCCGGTGGCCAGGACTTCCCGGCCCAGGGCGACGATCCGCTGCCCGGTCCAGCCCGGCAGCAGCTCGCGAACCGGCCGGCCCAACACGGATGGCTGGTCGACGAAGCCCCGGAAAGCGGCGTTCACGGCCACCACCCGCAGGTCGGAGCCCTCGTACCGGGCGACGATCACGCCCAGGGTCTGGAACCGGTCCCGCAGGGCGCGTGCGCTGCCGGTTCTGGTGGAGGACTCGCCCATCAAGGCTCCGGGACGTCGAGTTCGGTGTGCCGGCCGACCAGCGTCGCGGCGATCTCGCCGAGCTTGACGTTCAGGTCCTGGGACGTACGGCGCAGCAGGGCGAACGCGGCGTCCGCGCTGAGGCCCTGGCGGGCCATCAGGATGCCCTTGGCCTGACCGATCACGTCCCGGGACTCGATCGCCCGGTGCAGGTTCGCCGAGTGCAGGTCCGCCAGCTCCGCGGCGCGGCTGCGCGCCAGGGCCAGCGAGCCGTGGGTGGCCAGCAGCAACGCTCGGTGCCGGTCGTCGTCGGTGATGGCATGCCGGTGGCTGTAGATGTTCAGCGCCCCGCTGATCCCGGCCGGCTCTGCCAGGGGCAACAACCCGGTGGAGAGCACCGAGCCGAAGCCCTGGCCGGACGCGGCGGCGGCGAACTGCGGCCACGCGGTCGGACCGGCCAGATCCTGGGAGAGCACGTAACCGGGGCTGTCGGGCCGGGCCACCTCGACGCAGGGGCCGACCCCGGTGCGGTACTGGACCTCATCCAGCTCCGAGGCGACTCCGTCGGTCTCGGCCGGGGTGAAGAACCGGCCGGCCGGATCACGCAGCGTCAAACTGACCACCTGGGCGTGCGGCACGACCACGGTCGCGGCGGCCACGACCTGGCGCAACGCCTGCTCGACGGTGGACGCGTCGAGCAACACCCGGGTCAGCGCCGCCAGCTGGCCGTTGAGCTCGTCGAGGGAGCCGCCCTCGCCCCGGCCCTCGGCCGCGATCGCGGCGGCGACGCCGTGGTGCACAGGCAGGCGGTGCCGGGACAACTCCAGACGAAGAACACGCGTGGCGAGCGCGTCCTGCTCCACGACCGCGGCGAGGCGAACCCCTTCGCCGAGCAGCCGCTCGGCGAAAACGGAAAGCATGCGCACCCCGGCCGCGGCGATGGCCATCACGCCGCGCAGGTCGAGGATCACCAGCCGCGGTGGAGGCAGCACCGCTGTGGCGTCGAAGAGCTTCTCCGCCGTGGTCGCCACGCCTGGCTCGTCGAGCACCCCCGAAAGCCGCAGAACGAGCGCGGATTCGACCTGCCTTGGCACGATGTCGACCTCATGGTGAGCCATTGCCCTCCTTCGCGACAGCCTCTCCCTCGAAACGTTCCACGTTCCGGGCCTCGCGAAACACCGCGAGCGATCCTGGGATTCGCCCCGGAGGCGCCCGGGTAGCCGCCAAGGATCGCCACTCGACGACCGTGGCGGGAATCGAGGAATCATGGGCACCGACCATCGACACCAGGTCCCGGAGCCGGACCCGGACGTGCTTCGGCCCGACGACGACCCGGCCGGCTCGAACGGGCGCGAAGCCGGCGAGGAGCTCCGGATGGCGGCCGAGCGTGCCGGACGCGAGCGGCCACAGCCGGAGACCGACTGACCCCGCGGTGTTTAACGGGCGCCGTCCCGGCTAACACTCAAGATGACCACTCTGCGGGTCCTTGGCTCCTGGACCGACGCGTTCGTCCGCGGCCGGTACCGCTGCTTGCTGTCGGTCTCACCGGACGGCGCACCCTGGGGCCTCGGCACGGTCGGCCGCGACTGGCCGAACGTGGGTCGCCGAACAGCGGCGGGTGCCCGCCGCTTACGTCGAGCACAACGCGCCGCGGAAAGCGCGCATCCGGCGGCCCGATGCAGTGACATCCCGCTCGGCCACGTCACGCACTCAACGAACACGATGTGGAACAGCGGCCGTCGGCGCCGGGTGACCGGGGCCGACCTGTTGGAGACGCCGACAGCACAGGCGCCGGTCGACCGGTTCGGCTCGGGCACCGAAGACCTTGCGGGCCCGGTGCGTGGGCGAGCTGACGCCCGCGAACACGCCCTGCGCCACTACGGGCTCGACGCGTTCCTGACCGTGTGGGACGCCCTGCGCACCGAAGTCACCGCCGATCCGGGAGGACACCGATGAAGATCGTGATGGTGTCGGAGCACGCCAGCCCGCTGGCCGCGCTCGGCGGCCCCGACGCCGGCGGCCAGAACGTGCACGTCGCCGAGCTGTCGACGGCGCTGGTCCGGGCCGGTCACGACGTGACCGTCTACACCCGGCGTGCCAGCGAAAACGCGAAGCCGTCGGTCATGACGCGAGCCGGCTACCGCGTCGTCCACGTGCCCGCCGGGCCGCCGCGCACGCTGCCGAAGGACGCCCTCCTGCCGTACATGGGCGAGTTCGGCGCTTTCCTGCGTGACCGGTGGACCGCCGATCGGCCTGACGTCGCCCATGCGCACTTCTGGATGTCCGGGATCGCCGCGACGCTCGCGGCGAACGCGACCGGGATTCCGGTCGTGCAAACCTTCCACGCGTTGGGTGTGGTCAAGCGCCGTCACCAAGGCGCTGCCGACACCAGCCCGGCCGACCGGATCCGGCTGGAGCGGCTCGTCGGCCGCCAGGCCGACCACGTAATCTCCACCTGCTCGGACGAGGTGGACGAACTCTGCCGCATGGGTGTCCGTCGCGCGGACGTGTCGGTGGTGCCGTGCGGAGTCGACCCGGACGCGTTCGGCCCGACCGGGCGCCGCGCCCGTCGCAACGCACTGCGGCGCCTGGTCGCGGTCGGCAGGCTCGTGCCCCGCAAGGGGTTCGACCTCGTCATCGCCGCACTGTCCCGGCTGGCGCACACCGAGCTGGTGATCGCCGGCGGCCCCGAAGGCGGTGACCTCGCGGCGGATCCCGAAGTCATCCGGCTGCGAGAGCTGGCGGACCGGTTCGGCGTCGCCGGCCGCGTCCGCTGGCCGGGTCAGGTGTCGCGCAAGAACATGCCCGCCCTGCTGCGCTCGGCCGACGCCGTGGTGTGCACGCCGTGGTACGAGCCGTTCGGGATCGTCCCGCTCGAGGCGATGGCCTGCGGGGTGCCGGTGGTGGCGACCGCGGTCGGCGGCCTCGTCGACACGGTCGTCGACGGCGTCACCGGCGCGCTCGTCGCGCCCGGACGGCCGCGTGAGCTCGCGCTCCGGATCGGGCGCCTGCTGGACCACGGGACCCTGGCGGCGACCTACGGCAGCGCGGGTCGCGACCGCGTGCTGGCCCGGTACACGTGGGACCGGGTCACCGCGGACACCCTGCGCGTTTACCAGCACCTCGTCGCGGCCAAGACGCCGGACTCGACGACCGTACCCGCGGGCCGCTGACCGCCACTGCGGCTCTTCCAGCACCCGCAAGCCCTTTTCCACCGTGGGCGGGCGCCGAACCCGGCCGACCGGAGGACGGACGGCGCAGGCGGCTGTCCCGGCTGCGGGACGGCGGGGGTGGACCACGACGTTCACCGCCCAGCCACATCCGGGCCGGGCGCCACGCCGGGACCGGGCGAGTGCCGCATTTCGGGGGTGATCGGATCCTCCTCCAGGCCGGGCGCGACGCTGCAGCGGCCGTGCTCGTGCTCGGCGCCGGAGCCGTCGGCCAGTTCGCGATCGCGTCCGCGAAACGCCAGGGCGCCGGACGCGTCTTCGTGGTCGACGGCATCGCCTCCCGGCTCGCCGCCGCCCGCGCGCAGAACGCCGAGACGATCGACTTCAACGCCGAGGACCCGGTCGCGCTGGTCCGTGAGCTGACCGGCGGGATCGGCGTGGACCGGGTGATCGATGCCGTCGGTGTCGACGCGCAGCACCCGGCCGGCGACCACGGTGGCGGCCTGGAGTCCGAAGTGGACGTCGCCGCCCCGCAGGCGGCGCCGGACGGTGACCAGTGGGTCCCGGGCAACGCGCCGAGCCTGGCCGCGCGCTGGGCGGTCGACGCGGCGGCGAAGGCCGGCACGATCGGCGTCGTCGGGGTGTACCCACCGGCGTTCGACCGGTTTCCCCTTGGTCTGGCCATGAACAAGAACCTGACCGTCCACATGGGAAATTGCCACCACCGCCGGTACGCGCCGAAGCTGCTGGAACTGGTCGCCTCCGGTGCGGTGGACCCGCCGCCGTTCATCACGCAGCACGAACCGCCGGCCTCGGCGATCGACGCCTACGGCACGTTCGACCGGCGCGAGGAAGGCTGGCTCAAAACCGTCTTGGACGTCGGCTGACCTCTCGCGGCCGTGCGGTGACGCGGCGTCACCGCACGGCGAACCGGGGCGGCTCCCGCTCTTCGAGGGTCAACGTCCGGCCGTCCACGACGTCTCCGGTGGCCTGGTCGAGGAAGACCCGGGCACCGGTGTCGTCGACGAAGACCGTGTCGGTCTCGGTGGGCGCGGGCGAGACGGACACGGTGACCGCCGGCTTGCCCGGTTCGGCCGAGGCCAGCGCTTGGACGCGCAGCCCGCCATCCGGGTCGGCGCCCTCGGCGCTCACGAGCTCCAGGATCGCCTGGGCCGCGTCCGCGTCGATGATCAGCATTTCGCACCTGCCCGGTGCCACGTGGCAGCCGCGGTCATGATGTCCCGTGGGGTAGTCATGACACCTCCTCGATAAGTGGTCCCCGGTGGCTACCCACCCGGCGTGCGGCTACACGTTCATCGGGCAAGCACCGTCCGGTGGATCCCGGCCCGGTCCAGCGCGACCGCGACGTCCCGGTCGGCGGTCAGGACCCGCACTGAGCACCGGCTCCGCCCGGCGCGCACGACAGCCGCTTCGACGACGGCGACCACCGTGTCCCCCGCGGTTCGGCAGCGGGAGACGTCCAGGAAGACCGTGCCGCAGCACAACTCGCAGGCCTCCGCGACCTCCGCCACCACCGGCTCGACATCGGCTTCGGCCAGCTGCCCTTCGACGGCGATCGAGATCACGCCGTCGGCGGCCAGCACATGGGTTCTGAGCCGACGCGCCTTCCGCCCCGCGACCGGCTGTTCGAGCGCCTTCACCACATCCACCCCTTCGGTTCGCATCACCGGCTCCGTGTGTGCCCTCGACGGGCGGACTTACACCCGCGCCGGGTCGCAGTGCCGGGTAACCGGCCTCCAGACGGGTACGCGGACCTGGTCGTCAATCGAAAGAGGCACTCATGCTGGATGAACAAGACCGAAAAGAGTTGCGCGCGCTCGAGGCCGGGTTACGGCCGCCCGCGATCCGGCGCGTCTTCGCCGCCCACGTGTTCGCCGACCGCATAAGCTGGATCGCCGTGCTGGTCTTCGCCGAGGTGACCGCGGTGCTCGCGGTGGTCGCCGCCATCGTCGCGGGCGCGGGCGGGCTCGGTTTCACCGGATTCCTGGCGGGGTGCGCGTTGGGATGCGTTCACGTGCGGAACCGGAGGCGTCCGGCTACGGACGAAAGGTCACCCGCCCGGTGAGCGATTACGACGGGCTGCCGGGGTACCCGCCTGACCATGGACGACGAACAGACCCGCACCGGGTTCGGCGCGTGCGTGAACATGACGCCGAAGCAGCTGGCCGAGTGGCTGGACACCGACGAATCGCGCAGTTCCGGACAGCATGACCAAACCGAGTCGGTCGGACACCGGTCCGGCGACGACCACGCGCACATGCGCAAGGTGGTCGGCTACATCCACCGCCACCTCGCCCAGCGCCTCTCCGGCGACGTGCACGAGACCACCTGGCGGTACTCGCTGATGAACTGGGGCCACGGCCCGGTGAAGGCGACGTCGTGACCGCGCCCGGCCCGGAACCGGACGACACTCCCGGTCTCGAACCCGGCGGCTCGGTCCGGCCGGGCGACACCCCACCGGACGCCGGCCAGACTTCGGGCCTCTCCCACCCCCAACCGATCCCTTCCCGGGTCCCGGCCGTCGTCGCGCTGGTTCTGGTCGCCGTGCTCGTCCTCGGCACCGCGGCCTTCTTCGTGCTGCGCGCGTTCGACCTGCTTTGACCGGACCACAGCTACGAGAGCGGCAGGCGTTCGTCCGCTCAGCGGAACTCGGGCAGCACGTGCTCCTGCCAACCGCGGATGAACGCGGACGCGGGATGACCTGCCCCAAGCCGGCCGGACAGCGCCCGATCACCAATCACCCGAACGGGCTCCGGTCCGGCTCGCCGTTCCAGGAGTGGAAGCGGTCAGCGATCCACTGCTTCTCGAATCCGTGGCCTGCGCCCACCAAGCGCGCCGGCGGGTGAGCGTTTGCCTGCGAACGGCCGGGGTAGCCGATTTCGATGGCACCACCGGATCGCGAAACATTCGCTCGTCACCTGTCCGAAGTGAAGTACCCGTGCGGCCGAGAGGAGTTACTGATGCGAGCGGCCGCCGCGGGCGGCGGCGACCAGGTCCTCGGTCCCCTCGGCAACTTGCCGGTCGAAGGTGGCTACACCTGCCTGGACGACGTGTGGGACGCCGTCGGCGCACGCTGACCTCGACGGTGATGGCCCGCGACAAAACCGACTTCACTCCTAGCGAACTGGCGGACCACCTCGGTGTAGATGTCGAGTGGTCCGCGAAGCCACCGAGGTCCACACCGTGGCGGTCTCGCCGCCGGTGAAACTCGAGTCGCCCGAGTTGTCCCGGGCCGGCATTAACCTGAGTCCATGCTCCGACTTGGGTTTCCCGTCATCGGTGTCTCCGACATCCCCCGCGCTGTGGCCTTCTGGAGTGAGGCGCTGCACCTCCTGGCTACCGACGAGTGGGCGAGCGAACACTGGCGCACCTTGACTCACCCCGACGGCTCCCGTGCTCTGGGCCTGATGTCCAGCAGTTCGCCGGTCGAGCCGTATCCACGCCTGCACCTCGACCTCGTGGTCGACTCCGCCACCGAGCAGACGACCGAAGTCGCCCGCCTGATCCGGCTCGGCGCTCGCGACGCGGGCTGGAACCGGTATCCCCCGAAGCCGGACTTCGTCGTGCTCGCCGACCCCGACGGCAACCGGTTCTGCGTTGTCGACCTCAGCCACGCACCTTCAGGCGGATGACCTCGGGCACGTCATGACGAGCGATCGCGGAGCTCGAACCGCAGGCCGAAGTTGTCCAGCGTCAGCGGCAGTCCGCCTGGCTTCAGCGACATCCCCTGAAGCCGGAAGTTGTTCTCCCGCACCAGATTCGCCAGCATCGTCGACGTCGCGAACAGGACCACGTCCCGGCCCGGGCACGCACCGGGACCACCGCTGAAGGGGACCAGAGCCGGGTTGTTCGCCGCGCGGCCATCGAGCCAGATCTCCGGCTCGAACCGGTCGGCATACGGCAGGCGCTCCGGATCGCGGTGGAAATACGGCGTGTAGACCAGGACCGTGGTGCGATCCGGCCCCCACTTCGTCGCCCCGCGGGTCTCGCGCAGCAACGCCGGCGTTGTCGGCCACAGCCGCACCGACTCCAGCACGCTCGCGCGCAGCCGCGCAAGCTGCTGCGGCTCGCTCAGGTCCAGCTCGTCCAGCTCGGCGCGGACTGCGGTGAGCTGATCCGGGTGCGCGGCGAGCAACGCCAGCGTCCGGAACGCGACGATCCCGGCCGCATCGAAGGCGAACAGCCAGTGTGGCAGCTGACCGGCCGGGTCCAGACCTTCCGCGAAAGGTTCGGCGGCCAGCGCCGCGGCGAGGCTGCCCGGGCGCCGCAGTTCGACTTGACGCCGGACGAGCTCGAGGAAACGGTCTCGGGTACGCCGGGTGCCCAGGGGTGGCGTAAGCCCAGTTCCCGGCGCGCCGCAACGGAGCCAGCAGGTCGGTGAGCTCGCGGTCCTCGGCCGTGTCACCACCAAGCGTCACCTGCCGGACGACGCGCCACCAGGAGGTGTTGAACGTGTCCCAGTCGAGCGTGTGCACGTCAAGCATGTCGCGGGCCTGCGTCGCGATCGCCCGTGCCCACGGGTCGGCGAGTTCGTGTACGGCCCGTCCGGATTCGAGAACGGCTTCGTTCAGCTCGCGACGAGCTGCACGCTCGGGTCCTTCGGAGATGAGCACGCCATGCGGCTCGAACTTGCCCAGCGCCGCCTTCTTCTCCTTGCTCGCGGGGCTGAACGGGGATGGCGTACCGGCGAGGACGGTGCCGACGGCCTCAGGGGCGAGGACGAAGTCGATCGAGCGCCGCGGAACCCGCAGGTGCAGCCAGCCGCCGCCGTGGCGATGGCGAAGTTCGCCGAGCAGCCGCACGGCGGTCCGGTCGACCTGCAGTTTCTGCGCGAGCGCCATGACTCGTGGGCGGCGTTTGACGACGCCGGCGAGCACAGTGGGCACCAAGACCCGGCTCCCGTGGTGCGGTGGCTGCTTCGAGCACTTTGTCCGACGGGATCGCGCGGGGTGCTTGTCGCGTCGTCATCCCTGCCGTTTATCCATTGCGGGAAGGCCGAACCCGCCCACCCGTCCGAGGGCGTGTAGGCGCCCTGTTCCCGGGTAGCCGATCAGAAACCCGAGAAGGAGGACCGATATGAAGGCAGTGGTCTACCAGGGCCCGCGCGAAGTCGAAGTCCGCGAGGTCCCCGACCCGAAGATCGAGCAGCCGACCGACGCGGTCGTGCGCATCACCACGACGAACATCTGCGGCTCCGACCTGCACATGTATGAAGGCCGCACCAATGTCGAAGAGGGCAAGATCCTCGGGCACGAGAACATGGGCATCGTCGCCGAGGTCGGGGCCGGTGTGACTCGGGTCAAGGTCGGCGACCGGGTTTCGGTGCCGTTCAACATCGCCTGCGGCACCTGCCGCAACTGCGGCGCCGGCTGGACGTCGTTCTGCGAACGGGTGAACCCGATCGAGGGAATGGACGGCGCCGCTTACGGTTACGCGAACATGGGTCCCTACGACGGCGGCCAGGCGGAGTACCTGCGCGTGCCGTATGCGGACTTCAACCTGCTCGACCTGCCGGCCGGCACCGAGTACGAAAACGACTTCACGATGCTGTCGGACATCTTCCCCACCGGCTGGCACGGTACCGAGCTGGCCGGCATGCGGCCCGGTGACCGAGTCGCGGTGTTCGGCGCGGGACCGGTCGGGCTGCTGGCCGCGCACAGCGCGGTGATCCGCGGCGCGTCCGAGGTCTACGTCGTGGACAAGGAACACGACCGGCTCGCGATGGCCGAGAAGATCGGCACCGTCCCGATCGACCTGGCCGAAGCCGACCCGGTCGAGCAGATCCTCGCGGCCACCGGCGGCGCGGGCGTCGACTGCGGCGTCGAAGCGGTCGGCTACCAGGCGCACGACCACTCGGGCGAAGAACACCCGGAGCTGGTGCTGGACAACCTGGTCAAGGTCGTCCGCTCGACCGGCGGGATCGGCGTGGTCGGCGTCTACCTGCCCGAAGACCCGGGTGCGGCGACCGATCCGGCGAAGGAGGGCCGGATCGGCTGGAACTACGGCAGCTTCTTCATGAAGGGCCAGCACATGGGCACCGGTCAGGCGCCGGTGAAGCGCTACAACCGGCAGCTGCGCGACCTGATCATCACCGGGAAGGCCAACCCGTCGTTCCTGGTGTCGCACGAGCTGACACTGGAGCAGGCGGCCGAAGGTTACGAGAAGTTCGACCGCCGCGACGACGGCTGGACCAAGGTCCTGCTGCGGCCTTGAGGGACCGGTCATGAACGGATCGCCCGACGAAGGCGTCCGAGCCGCCGACATGCTGGTGTGTTCGGCGCGCCGAGGCGAAGACGACGCGCTCGCCGACGCCGTGCTGGAGGTGTGCCGGTCCGGTCCCCTCTCCGCGGCGGTGGTGACCGATCTGGTCGGGCGGTGCGCCGCCGCGATCCGCGCCCGGTGGCCTTCCGCCGCAGATGCTGTTTACACGACGGCGATCGAGGATCACCGCAGCACACCGGTCGACGTCGACCGGCTACCACGCGGTGTGCGTGCCGCCCTGCGGGCCGTCCTCGCCGCACTCAACGACGACGCGTTCGATTCGTCGGTGCACGCCGGGCTCGCGACATCCGTGAGCCCGGCGCAGACGCGGGAAGTGATCCTGCACTGCCTGGTCTGGTTTCTCGAAGCCGACCAGGGAGCCGACGGTCCACCCCTCACGCTGACCTGCTTTGCCCGACCCGCCTGACAGCTTCCGTGCGCGACGTCTGTGGTCACCTGACCAGAGTCGATCACCCTGCGGACGGTCACTCCGGCGCGTTGCCGGAGCAGGCGCGGCCGCCCCGATCACGCTTCGGCGAGCCACAGCCCGCGGAATTCATGACTCCGCGGTGCCGCTGTCGGCCATGCGCGCATCGCGGAGGCTTCCACCGGATGATCGCCTCCCGTGATTTCCTCGGGCAGGCGAGAAGCATCCTGATGGTCCGCCAGGGACTCGCATGACTCCGGTACTCCCGCAAGCCTTCGAGCACAGCAAGCGGTGATGGATAAGGCGTTCGTGCGGTTTGTCGAGGCGTTACGGCCGTTCTTCCGTGCGGGCGCGGGGATCTTCGGGTCCGCCGCGCCCGCACGGTCATGGCGCCGTCGCGTCTGCCTGTGGCTCAGGCGCGCGGCGTGGTCCGGGGGCGGCCGATGGCGGTGGTGATCAGGCCGAGGGCGATCATGCCGATGCCCAGACCGAGGTGCAGCCAGTTGTCGGCGGTGTTGACGGGGACGAAGTTGGCGTCGGAGCCGTGGTCGATGAGCAGCCCGTAGATCCAGAGCACGAGGTAAATCGCGCCGCCGCCGATGAGGAAGCCTCGGGCGCCGCGCGGGGTGCGGGCCAAGGCCAGGCCGGCGACGCCGAAGAGCAGGTGCACGACGTTGTGCAGGACCGAGACCATGAACAGCCCGAGCAGCATGGCCATCGAGTCGTGTCCGGCAAAGGTGAGCTGGTCGTAGTCCGTGGTGAGGCCGGGGACGAACCCGGCGATGCCGACCAGCAGGAAGACGACGCCGACAACGGCGGCGGCGAGCTGGGCGGGAGTGCGGGTCGTGGTGGTGGCTCGAGTGCTGGTCATGGGTGTGCCCTCCTGATGTTTGGGTTAGCAGCCCAAGGTGGTGGCGGCGAACGCCGTCACGCGCGCGGCGCGCGCGACTTGCAGCGGCTTGCCGGCCGGTGCGAACAGCATCGCCAGGCCGATGGCCCCGATCCCGGCGGTCAGGGTCCGCACGTCGGCGGAGACACCGCCGGTCTTCGTAGTGAGACCGCACGGGTTTCGCCAGAAATTTCGGTGCGGCGATGATGGTGGCGCTGTAGGCGGTGGTCGCCGCGCCGAGAAACGGGTCAGCATGGGCATCGGCTACGTCCTTCGCGATGGTGGGGAGTTTGCCGGAGGGGCGGCTACCCGACCCAAACGACGACAAACCGACGCGGGCCGAGTTGGCTCACGACAGCCCATGGCCCGGGTCGTCGTTTGTCCCCTACGCGGCGGGGTAGTCGCCCAGTTCGGGCAAACCGAGAACTCGCGGAGGACGTCATGACCGAACAACCGCAGCGCTCCGACGGCCGGATTGCCAACCCTGACCGCACCCGCGTCGGCACGGGCCCACCTACCGAAGCGGCGCCAGAGACCCGGCAGCGACCACCGCGCCGCAACGATCCCGAAAGCCCGCTCGAAGACGATCGTGGCCGGTCGAGGGAAGGACATCCGTCCGGCGCCGAAAACTTTCGTGGTGACGATTAGCCTGTTCCGGCTCGGCCTTCGGGCAAGCCGGTTTCGCCGAGACGTCATGGCTGGCCAACGCCGACCGCGACGTCGTCCGCGGCTTCTACAACCACCCCACACTGGAACCAGCCCTCACCGCAGGCAACGAGGCAGCGGTCCACGCGGCCCTCGTCGAGGCCGGGATGGCTGTTCCTGACCCGCTGACCCCGCAGGCGGTCGACACGCTCTTCGCCACGTCAAGGCGCCGGCTGCGTGGCGGGTGGCTTCGGCCCGGTCGACACGTTCCGGCAGCGCGGTGATGAACCGCCGATGCTGGGGAAACTGCTTGAGCCATGCGTCGCGGGGACCAGCGAGAGGCCGGCTGTGGAGGTTCACCACGGTCCCGCCATCGCTCAACCGCATTCCTCAGCGCGTTCGGTACTGGTTGCACCCCGGTCACCTGCACTTGTTCTGATAGGGAGTACCCGGAAAGTAGTGCTGCCACTGTTCCTGCGTGAGGCCTCCGCTTCGCGCCCGGCAAAGACGCTGGCCGACGCTGCCGGTGTCGACATCGACGAGCCGTAGCCGAGACTTCGTGCCGAGTCCCGCGCTGACCACGAGAGACGTACTGTCGGGGTTGAAGTCCAAACCACTTACCGCGCCTGTCACCATCGGCGTGGCGACTTCGATGGCGTTCCGCGGATCCGTCACGTCCCACAGATGCAGTTCACTGCTGGTGTTTTCATCGATGGTGAAAGTACTGGATCGCGCACTGGCCAGAAAGTGGCTGTCCGGACTGAAGACCATATGGGACTGACCAGGAGCCGGCAGCTTCGAAACCTGCGCCGGCCTGCGGATATCACTGACATCCCACAGGTCGATCGTGTTCCCGGTCGCCATCGCCAGTGTCTTTCCGTCGGAACTCACAGCGAACTCATTGGCGAACATCGGGACCATGTCCGCGCGGCTAGGCCGCCAGACATCTCTGATATCCCACAACTGTAACTGGACGAAGCTCAACAACGCCGTGTTGGCGGCAACGAGAGAGCGCCGACCGGGCACGCTGGTCACGTTCGCGGCCAGCGCGGAGATACTGCCTCCCGTGTCGGCTTGGGAGGCCCTCACCGGGCGGCGTGGATCCGTGACATCCCAGAGGCACAACTGGCCGGCTTGGTCGATGACAAGAAGCGTGCGACCGTCACTGCTGAGGTTCAGGCCACCAGGACTCTCTCCACCAGGGATCGTCGACAACGGCTTGGGAGCATGAGGATCGATGATGTCCCAAAGATGGACAAGCCCGTCACTGCCGTTGATGGCAAGAAGCCGACCATCAGTGGCTGTATCGATACCAACCGGGAGTCTCTTGACGTCGTTCAGCTTAGGCCCCGCGGAAGGGTTTTCGGGGTTGGTGATGTCCCACAGCCGTGTGGGGCCTCGGCCGTCCACTTCGAGAAGCGTCGTGTTGCTGACTGCAACGATCTCCGCCAGTGCGTCCGTCTTGAACACGCCAGAGCGGCTCACCTCGTGAGCGCCGTTGATGCGCCACAGTTGACCGCGGCCGTAGTCGTCCGAATCTTGCATCGTGACGAGGACCCGTCCGTCCGGTGTGAACGCCCAGTTCGGGGCCGGAATGGCTTCCAGGGTCTTGGGCAGGTCCGGAGTGACGGGACCGTGCCAGGCGTGAATCACGTTTTCGTCGCCAACCGCCAGCACGTCCATGGGACCGTCGCCAAAGAGTACCGACTTGATCAAAGTTGGCATTGGATAACGAGAGAAATTGCGCGCAGTGTGTCCATCGCCAACGTCCGTGATTTGGACGTAGTTTCCCCAGATGACATCGCCGGAGTATGCCGCAGCGAGAGTTCGTCCGTCGTGGCTGAAATCCACGGCTCCGGCGGTGCCGATTCTGCCCAAGTCGTCAACTCCGTCGGACGGCTTCACGGCTACCGGTCGGGAGGGATGCGTGGTGTCCCAGAGGCTTACGCCAACCCCGATACCGCCCACAGCAAGCAAGGGGGCGCTCGGGCTGAACGCAACAGACAACGCGTGCGTGTCAAGAAGAGTCGCCGCGACAGCGGGCTTATTCGGATCGGACAAGTCCCACAGTTGCAGCAACTGGTTTCCGGACGAATCCGCCGCCGGCGAGCCGATCGCCGCGGCGAGGGTGCGCCCATCCGCGCTGAAGGCGAGATTCCCGATGCTATCGGAGTCGACGGGGAGAGTGCCGACGCGGAGCGGATGGGCCGGGTCGGCGAGATTCCAAGTCGTCAACTCGTCCTTGTCGACGCAGACCAGAAGCCGCCCGTCCGGGCTGAACTTGACGACTCCGTGCGCCTCGGAGAGCGTGGCCACCGGGACAGGCTTGCTCAAGTCCGTGATGTCCCAAAGCTTCTTACCCACGGCGATCGTGCCGGGCATGCCGGTGGCGAGAAGACGTCCGTCCGGGCTGATGGCCCCGCTTCCATCGGCATCGACGGATGCGGCGCCCCTGGGCCGGTTGTAGTCCTTGAGGTCCCACAGCCGGACCGTGTGATCGCGGCTGGTGCTGGCCAAGACGTGCCGCTCGGCGCTGTAGGACAGCTGGCCGACCTTTCCTCCGTGCCCGGTGAGGAGCGTGTCGAACGGAGTCATGGCCGCGTTGTGCAATGTGGTTCTGGTCTGGAGGTTGTCCGAAACACCGTAGGCGGCCAACGCCAGGTCCGCAGCCAGCGCCGGGCTGGTCGACCGGAGTCGATCGGCGGCCTGCGCGGCCAGGCGAGAGCTCGAAACATCTCTCTGCCGGGAAGCGACGTCCCGTTGCTCGATCGCGATCTGCCCCTGCCAGATCGCGGCTCCTGACGAACCGGTGGTGATGACCAGCAGGGCGATAAGAGAGAGCATGAGGACTTTGCGGCGCCGTGCGACTCTGCGTTCCTGTTCCCACGAGGAAGCCATGAAAGCCGCGGAGACCGGCTCGAGATCGGCCGCTCGGGTTGGCGCGTCCTCCGCGCGCTGGCGGATGGAAGCCAGGCGGTTTCCCCGGTAGAGCAGTGACGGGTCGCGTTCGGCGCGATCCCAGTTCGCCGCGTCGTCGGCCAGGTGCTGACGGGCTCGCAGCCAGTCCCGGTCGGCGTCGATCCACGTCTGCAGGCGGGGCCAGGCACGAAGCAGGGCGTCGTGGGTGATCTCGACCGTGTTCTGCTGCCGGGTAAGCAGGCGCGCCTGGGTGAACGTGGCGACGACCTCGGCTGCCCGCTCCGGATCACCACTGCCGCTGACGAGTTCGCTGTAGGGCACACGGCGCCGCGAGTCGTCGGTCCCCTCGCCGATGGTGACGAGTCGTGGGAACAGAGCCTCGGCAACAAGGCGGCCGGCGTCGTCGAGTCCGTCGTGGACTTCATCGGCAGTGGCGGCGACGGCGTGGTGGATACCACCGGTGTTCCGGTATCCCTGCACAGTCAGAGTCGAACCGTGGCGCTGGGTCCAGCTGGCCCGCAGGGCGTGAGCGAGCAACGGCAGCCGTCCTGCCTCGTACGACGTCGCGTCGCCGGACTGCACGGTCGAGCCCAGGTCGCGAAGGAGCAGCTCGACCAGCCCGGGTTCGACGGACAAGCGCGCCCCTTTCGCTGGGTAGAGGATCGCCTCTCGCAACTGAGCGTCGGACATGGCTCCCACCACGAGCGGCGCGTCCTGAAGTGCGTTCCGCAGCCGCGGCTCGTCGGCGCACGACGAGTAGAAGTCCGCTCGCACACCCAGCACAACCAGTCCGGCCGGACCGGAACCGGCGTGCTCCGCCGCAGTTGCGAAATGACCGAGCAGATCCAGGAAGAGATCTCGTCGCGTGAGGTCTTCACACAAGGTGAAAAGCTCTTCGAACTGATCGACGACGATCACCACCCGGTCCGGCGCAGTGCCGTTCGGGCTGGTGGTTTGCAGCGCGCAGGCCAGTCGCGCCATGCATCGTCCCGGCTCGGCGACGAAAGAGTCCGCCACGGTGCGGGGATTCACGCCAACCAGTCGCGCGATCTGAGTGGCCAGGGCCAGCACCGGGTCGGCAGTGGGCGTTAGAGCGACTATCGGCCATCGACGGGCCCTGGGGAGTGCACCCCGGCGAATCCGTGGGAGCAGGCCAGCGTGCAGAAGTGAAGATTTTCCCGCTCCCGACGGCCCGATGACGACCTGGATGCCACCGAACCGCCGACGTCGGTCCAGCCGTCCGAGGAGTTCAGCGACCAGCTCGTCCCGCCCGAAGAAACGCTCAGCGTCTGCCGCGTCGAAAGCTGCCAGACCGGGATATGGACAGGCGTCTTCGGCTTCACTCACCAACGCACGTCGTTGGCTGTTCACGCCGTCGTGGTAGTGGAAATGCTGATCCCGTGCGGCCTGGTTGACCCGGGCGTCACCGGACGCCTGCGCCTGGAGGTGGATCTTTTCGGCGGCCCGACGGTCTCCCGGGACCGGATGCTGATCGGGGCTCATCGATCAGGCCTCGGTGATGTGCTGGTCGCGACCGGCCTGGTAGACCCGGCCGCTGCCGTACGAGTTCGCGGTCATCGCGACCTTGTGCTCCGGAGGGACGTTCCCGGGCGCCGGGACGAGCGCAGGTTCGATTTCGCCGAGCCGGTGGATCAGCGCGGCGATGTCGGAGCGGGTGTGCTTGCGGCGAACCCGGACGCCCTGGCACCTGGCCAAGGCTCTGATGTCGGCCGGCAGCTGGTCCTCGGCGGGAACGACGGTGCCGTCGATCAGAACCGGCACGACCCGCACCCCGGCAGCGAACGCCACCGCGATCTCGCGGTGGATCCAGTCGGCTGGATCATCGAGCCGCCGGTTGCCGGCGACATCGGTGAGGGTGAGCCAGTCGCGGTCGATGATGACCAGCAGCACCCGGCACGCCTTCACACGAGTGATGAGCTCGTGAACGAAGTCCGCGCCGAGCGGAATGGAACAACAGTCGAGAAAAACGCGCTCCCGCCCGAACGCCACAGCGAGATCACGGTCGAGCAGTTCGCTCATGCTGCGGCTGTCATCACTGCGATAGTTGATGAACACGCCGCCGACGGCTGGTTCCACCACGCACTCCTTCCGGACCGATTGGCTACCCAAGATCAGGATGCCCTATCGATCACTGGAATGCCCGAACGTCATTGGCCGCAGTGGAAACTGTCCACTAATTGACCATTGGAAAATTCAACTACACTCAGTTTCAGATAACTCGCCGATTCGGCTCAATGAACTTAACCCACAAGTGGTCGCGCCGACTTTTCGGTGACCCCTAGTAGCTTGGAGTCATTCCGCCTTGCGCGGCCGACCCCCGCCGACCCCTTGCCCAGGCCGGGCGGCCTCCCACTGCTCGATCTCGCCACGGCGGCCAGGCGCCCAGCCCGGCGTACGGCCGGTGACGACGTCCGGCTCCGGAAATGGATGGGAGTCCGCGTACCGGGTGCGCCAGGTAGCGACGGCACGGTGGCTGACCTTGAACCACGAGCCGATCTCCACCATGTCGACGTAGCGGAACGTCTCGTCGGCCGGCGCTGCTGGACCGTCCGTGACCTGCCGCTCGACATGCTCCACGTCGCGAAGCTAGCAGGGACGGCCTCCAGTCCGACGGCGCTGACCGGCTCGGCGCGTCGCCGCCCGGCGCCGATCATAAGGATTTGACGAAGTTCAGCAGCTCCATCGCGTTGTTGACCCGGTCGACCGCCTCCAGGAACTCGTTTCGACGGCGAAGAGCGACGTCCGGCCAGTGCGGCTCGACCAGGATGTCCCCGACGAAGAGGACGACGCGGCGCCCCAGACCCCAGACGAGGCTGTTGACGGCGGTCGCCGCGACCGCGAGCTCGTCGACGTCCGCGCCGAACCACTCCATGTCCGCCGGGTCGAAACCACGGTCGCGGACGACCTGGGCCGCCGCGCGGAAGAGCCCGCCCGTCCCGACCGCGTCGTCGCTGAACGACCGCCCTGCCTCCAAGTCGTCGATGACGACCGCGGCCAGCGCGACCGCCATGTCACCCGGGGTGTACATCTGCGCGTTGACCTTGGTTGGCGGTACTACGAGCGACTTGGCTGTTCGACCATCGCCGACCGCCTCAACGCCGATCTCGACAAGCACCCGCCTCCTGAAGCTCCCTGCAAAGCGCGCACCGTCGGAGCCTGGACCCGCAGCGCCGTCTACAACATCCTCCGCAACCCGAAGTACACCGGCTACCAGGTCTTCAACCGGCGCGCGACCACTTCCAAGCGAGGCCGGGTCAACGAGCCGTACAAGTGGGTGTGGTCTCCACGGCCGGTCCACGAACCGCTGATCGAGAAGTGGATGTTCGACGAGATCAACGGCAACCGCTCCGAGAAGCAAGGTTCACGCGGTGACGACACGCTCAACAGCCATCCGCAGACCAAACGCAAATACGTCCTTCGCGGACGAGTCGTCCACAGCTGCGGCCGACGCATGACCGGCGACACGAAAGGCAGGGCAGCGGCGTACTACCTCTGCTGGCCCCGCAAGAACAACCGGGCGACACCGCATCTTCATCCCGGCCTGCCGGCGTCGATCCGCGTCCGGGAAGACGAGCTCCTGGAGGCCATCTGCCGGTTCTACGCCGACCGGCTCTTCGGCCCCGAACGGCGAGCGATCCTCAAGGCCGAGCTGGGGACGGTCGACGACCACGCTGCCCGCCCGGCAGCAGGACTCGATCATGAAGCAAGCCCGAGAGGGCGATCCGGACGACCCGTTCACCCAAGGGCTCCGCCAAAGCTACAACGACCTCGAGAGCCAGAAGAAGGTTGCTCTCCAGGCCATCGCCGAACTCGACGCGGCCGAAGAGAAGGCGGCGCCCGTCACAGCCGACCTCAGCCGGCTCGACGCCCTCCCCTACCTCGCCGTGAACCTCGCGAGGGCTCCGCAGGAGCTCTTGTACGAGCTGTTCGAGGTCACTCAGCTCGCTGTTCAGGTCCACGGGCTTGGCGATGAAGTGACGATCACGGTTAAACTACCCGGTGATCAGCTACCCAAGACGGCGGAAGCCGCGGAAAGGATCTCCGACGCCATGACATCCACAGAACCAAAAAACGCAGCTGACCTGGGTCAACTGCGTTTGGGTGGATGCTGTTGGTACCCCCGATGGGATTCGAACCCACGCTACCGGCGTGAGAGGCCGGCGTCCTAGGCCGCTAGACGACGGGGGCTTAGGATCTTTCCCTGGTTTCCCAGGGGCTTTTCTGTTTTTCTTACCGGAGAGAACTTACCAGAGGCGATTTCTCGACCTGCAGGGGGGTCACTCTCCGCAGCTGGGGTACCAGGACTCGAACCTAGACTAACTGGACCAGAACCAGTCGTGCTGCCAATTACACCATACCCCAGTGAGGTACTTTGCCGACCTGAAGAACCGGTCCGGCTCAGCACCGCACGAGAAGAAATACTAGAGCACCCCGTTCCGGACCGTGAAGGCGGGGGTCCCACTGACCCGCTGCGCCGGGACGCCGATCGTCGCGTACTCCGAAACCAGCAGCTCAGGCAGCTCGGCGAGACCACCGACCGTGTGGACGCCCTCGGGGGCCCGCTCGCCGATGCCGTCGCGGTCGAGCCAGACCGCGCCCAAGCCCGCGTCGCGGGCGCCGATCGCGTCGGTGTCGAGCTTGTCGCCCACGTGGACGGCCTGGGCGGGAGGACAGCCCAGGCCGAGGCACACCGTGTGGAACATCACCGGATCGGGTTTTGCCACCCCGAGCTCGCCGGCGATGGCGACGTGGTCGAAGTACGGGGCGAGGCCGAGGTCCGCGATCTTCTTGCGCTGGTGCACCCCGGACGCGTTGGTCACGGCGGCGAGCAGCAGGCCCGCGGCGCGGAGCCAGTCGAGGCACTCGATGACGTCGTCGAACAACTGCCACGAATGGTCGAGCAGCTCTCTTCGGCGACGCTCGAAGGAGCTCACCTGCTCGGCGTCGGCGAGGATTCCCAGCTCCCCCAGGAAGCAGTCGGTGCGGCGCTGGTGCATCGTCGCGTAGTCGATCTCGCCGGCGACGACCAGCGCGACGTGCTCCTCGGTGATCAGGTCCCACAGCGGCCACAGGTCACCCCGGCCGGTGAGGATGTGGAGGACGCGGCGGATCGCGGCGGTGCAGTCGATCAAGGTGTCGTCGATGTCCAGGCACACCAGCCGGAGCTCGGGCGGCGCCCAGGGCTCGGACGCCGCCGCGGCGGGGGCGGTTCGCGAAGGGGTCCGGGGTGCCAGGGCGAAATCCACCCAGTGAGGCTAGGGCAACCGCAGCGTTCGCGACGCTGCCAAAGAGGTGATTGCCGGTGGCCCGTTCCGGCGCACCGGCTCTACTCCCAGTTGGCGAACCGTCTTCTGTTGGTTATCCGACCAATGCGCGCCGAAGACGTCCCAGTGAGACATCACGGCCGAGCAGCTCCATCGATTCGTACAGCGGCGGCGAAACGGTCCGCCCGGTGATCGCGACGCGGACCGGCGCGAAAGCCTTGCGGGGCTTGAGACCCAGACCGTCCACAAGGGCGTCCTTGAGCGCCTGCTCGATGGCCGCGGTCTCCCACGACGGCAGCGCTTCGAGGGCCGCGATCGCCGCCGCGAGCACCGGCTGCGCGGCTTCGCCGAGGTTCTTCGCCGCGGCGTCCTCCTCCGGCGCGAACTCGTCTTCCGCAACAAAGAGGAAGCGCACCATCGGAACCGCGTCCGACAGCACCGTGACGCGTTCCTGCACCAGCGGCGCGATCGCGCTCAACCGGGCCGCCTGCTCCTCGCTCGGCGGTTCCGGAAGGACACCGGCCGTGACGAGATAAGGCGTGACGCGCTTCACGAACTCCGCCGCCGGCAAGGCCCGCACGTGGGTTCCGTTGATGGCTTCGGCCTTCTTGACGTCGAAGCGGGCCGGGTTGGCGCTGACCTTCGTGACGTCGAAGGCGGCGACCATCTCCTCGACGCTGAAGACGTCGCGGTCGTCCGCGATGGACCAGCCCAGCAGCGCCAGGTAGTTGAGCAGGCCTTCGCGGGTGAACCCGCGGTCGCGGTAGTTGAAGAGGTTCGAAGAAGGGTCGCGTTTGGACAGTTTCTTGTTGCCCTCGCCCATCACGTACGGCAGGTGGCCGAACTGCGGCGTGAACTCCGCGACGCCGACGCGCTCCAACGCGGCGTAGAGCGCCAGCTGGCGGGGCGTCGAGGGCAGCAGGTCCTCACCGCGCAGCACGTGCGTGATCTTCATCAGCGCGTCGTCGACCGGGTTGGTCAGCGTGTACAGCGGCTCGCCGTTGGCGCGCACCAGCACCGGGTCCGGGATGGTGCCCGCCGGGAAGCTGATGTCGCCGCGGACCAGGTCGGTCCACGCCAGGTCGACGTCCGGCATGCGCAGCCGCAGCACCGGCGCGCGCCCCTCGGCGCGGTAGGCGGCGCGCTGCTCGTCGGTGAGGTCGCGGTCGAAGTTGTCGTAGCCGAGCTTCGGGTCCAGGCCGGCCGCCTTGCGCCGCGCCTCGACCTCTTCGTTCGTCGAGAACGCCTCGTACAGCTCCCCCGCTTCGAGCAGCTTCGCGGCGACGTCGGCGTAGATCGCGCGGCGCTCGCTCTGGCGGTACGGACCGTAGGGGCCGCCGACCTCGGGGCCCTCGTCCCAGTCGATGCCGAGCCAGCGCAGCCCGTCGAGCAGCTGCTCGTAGGACTCCTGCGAGTCGCGCGCGGCGTCGGTGTCTTCGATCCGGAACACCAGCTGACCCTGGTTGTGCCGGGCGAAGGCCCAGTTGAACAGCGCCGTGCGGATCAACCCGACGTGCGGGGTGCCGGTCGGCGAAGGACAGAAGCGCGCGCGAACCACCGATGTCTCACTCATAGCCCGATCAGCGTATCCGCCCTCACATCGCTTGACGCCGGGGACCGGGCGGGTGCATCCTCAGCTTATTCAACAAGCGATGAATAGATGGGGAGATGATCGAGATGGAGCGCACGGGGTGCGTCGTCATCGGAGGCGGGCCGGCCGGGATGGTCACGGGCCTGCTGCTGGCCCGGGCGGGTGTCGAGGTGACGGTGCTGGAGAAGCACGCCGACTTCCTGCGGGACTTCCGCGGCGACACGGTGCACCCGTCGACGCTGACCCTGCTGGACGAGCTGGGCCTCGGCGAGAAGTTCCACGCGCTGCCGCACAGCGAGCTGCGCGCGGCGGGCTTCCCGGAGGAGGACGGCACGCTGATGAAGCTGGCCGACTTCACCCGGCTGAAGGTCCCCCACCCGTACATCGCGATGGTGCCGCAGTGGGACTTCCTCGACCTGCTCGCCGAGAGCGCGCGCAAGGAGCCGACGTTCGTGCAGCGCATGGAGACCGAGTGCACCGGCCTGGTCCGCGAACACGGCCGCGTTGCCGGAGTCACCTACCGCACGAGCGCCGGGGAGACCGGGGAAATCCGCGCCGACCTGGTGATCGCCGCCGACGGCCGCTGGTCGCTGGCCCGGCGTGAGGCCGGCCTGACGCCGCGCGAGTACGACTGCCCGTTCGACGTCTGGTGGTTCCGGCTCTCGCGGGGCGAAGGGGAAGAAGGCGGCATGCTGCTGCCGAAGATGCGTGACCGCCGCTTCGCCGTGCCGCTCCCCCGGCCCGACTTCTACCAGGTCGCCTACCTCGCACCGAAGGGCGAGGACCTGCGGAAACAGGGCATCGAGGCGTTCCGCGAGAACGTGACGCAGATCTGCCCGGAGTTCGGCGACCGCGTGCACGAGCTCGAGACGATGGACGACGTCAAGTTCCTCGACGTGCGGCTCAACCTGCTGCGCGCGTGGCACGTCGACGGGCTGCTCTGCATCGGCGACGCGGCCCACGCGATGTCGCCGATCGGCGGCGTCGGCATCAACCTGGCGGTGCAGGACGCGGTCGCGGCGGCGACGCTGCTGGCCGAGCCGCTGCGCCGGGGCCGGCCGACGCCGGCGGCGCTGGCGAAGGTGCGGGCCCGACGGCTCGCGCCGACGCTGCTGGTGCAGGGGCTGCAGCGCCTGATGCACCGGACCGTGGTGCGCGGCGTGATGAGCGGCAAGCGCAACGGCCCGCCGGCGCCGATGATCAAGGCGTTCGCGCGGTTCCCGCGGCTGTCGTACGTCCCGGCCCGGCTCCTCGGCCTCGGGCTGCGGCCGGAGCACGCTCCGGCGTTCGCCCGGCGGCCGATGGAGCCGGTGGCGAGGGGCTAGACGTTCTCGACCGGGTTGGTCAGGGTGCCGATGCCGTCGATGGTGATCGAGACGCTCTGGCCACCCTCGATCGGGCCGACACCCTCGGGCGTGCCGGTGAGGATGACGTCGCCGGGCAGGAGCGTCATCACACCGGAGACGAACTCGACCAGCTCGGGGATCTTGTGGACGAGGTCGGACGTGCGGCCGTCCTGCTTGAGCTCGCCGTCCACCTCCGAGCGCAGCGCCAGGTCGGACGCGTCGAGCGACGTCTCGATCCACGGGCCGAGCGGGCAGAACGTGTCGAAGCCCTTGGCGCGGCCCCACTGGCCGTCGGACTTCTGCAGGTCGCGGGCGCTCACGTCGTTCGCGACCGTGTAGCCGAGGATCACGCTCGCCGCGCGGGCGGCGGGCACGTTCTTCACCGGCTGGCCGATGACGATGGCCAGCTCGCCCTCGAAGTCCACGCGCCCGACGTCCGAGGGACGGCGGATCGGCGCGTTCGGGCCGACGACCGTGGTGGACGGCTTGAGGAACAGCATCGGGGCGCTGGGCACCTCGTTGCCGAACTCGGCCGCGTGCTTGGCGTAGTTGCGGCCGACGGCGATCACCTTGGACGGCAGGATCGGCGCGAGCAGCCGGACGTCGGCCAGCGGCCACCGTTTGCCGGTGAAGTTGGGGTTGCCGAACGGGTGCTCGGCGATCTCCAGGACCTGGGCGTCGTCACCGTCCCCTTCGACCGAAGCGAACGCGACACCACCGGGATGAGCAATACGGGCTAGGCGCACGCGGTCAGTCTACGTGCGCCCAGCGCGTGACTCAGGCCACGGTCGTGCTCTTGTGCACGAGCGCGTCGCACAAGGCCAGCCAGCTGGCTTCGACGATGTTCCCGTGCACGCCGACGGTGGTCCACTCGCGTTCGCCGTCGGTGCTCTCGACCAGCACGCGCGTCACCGCGTCGGTGCCGGGGTGGCCCTGGAGGATGCGCACCTTGTAGTCGGCGAGCTCCACAGTGTCCAACCAGGACAGGTGCGGCGAGAGGGCTTTCCGCAGCGCGGCGTCGAGCGCGTGCACCGGCCCGATGCCCTCGGCGGTCGCGATGACGCGCTGGCCGCCGACGTGCACCTTGACCGTCGCCTCGGCCATGACCTCGCCGTCCGGGCGGTGGTCGAGCACCACGCGGTAGGACTCCAGCTCGAACGGCGCCTCGGCCGGGACGTCGGCCTCCTGGCGCAGCAGGAGTTCGAGGGAGGCGTCGGCGGCTTCGAAGGACCAGCCTTCGGATTCGAGGCGCTTGACCTTCGTGATCGCGCTCGTCAGCGCTTCGGGCCGGCCGGCAAGGTCGACCCCGAGCTCACGTCCCTTGAGCTCGAGGCTGGCCCTGCCGGCCATCTCGGTGACCAGAACCCGCATGTCGTTGCCGACGGAAGACGGATCGATGTGGTTGTACAACAACGGATCCACCTTGATCGCGCTCGCGTGCAGTCCCGCCTTGTGAGCGAAAGCCGACGCCCCTACGTAGGCCTGGTGGGTGTAGGGGGCGAGGTTGGCGATTTCGGCAAGGGCATGGGAGACCCGGGTGAGCTCGGCGGCGCCTCCGGTCGGGAGGACGTCCATCCCGAGCTTGGTCACCAGGTTTCCCGTCACGGCGAAGAGGTCGGCGTTGCCGGCCCGCTCCCCGTAACCGTTGGCGGTGCACTGGACGTGCGTCACGCCGGCCTGCACCGCGGCGACGGAGTTCGCCACGGCGCAGGAAGTGTCGTCCTGACAGTGGATCCCGAGGCGGAATCCCGTCTTTTCCTTGATGGTTTTGACAGTCTCGGCGAGGCCGAGCGGCAGCTGCCCGCCGTTGGTGTCGCAGAGGACGAGGACGTCGGCGCCCGCGTGCGCGGCGGCGTCGAGGACCTTGAGCGAGGTTTCGGGGGAATGTGCGTAGCCGTCGAAGAAGTGCTCGGCGTCGAGGAAGACGCGCCGGCCTTCCTTGACGAGGAAAGCGACCGTGTCGCGGACCATCGCACAGGCCTCGTCGACGTCGACGCGGAGGGCGCGTTCGATGTGCCGCAGATCGGACTTCGCGACGAGGGTGATGACGGGTGCTTCGCTGTCGAGCAGCGCCCGGACCTGCGGATCGACGTCGGCGGTGGTGCCGGCCTTGCGGGTCGCGCCGAACGCGACGAGCGCCGCGTGGTTCAGCTTCAGCTCGCCCTTCGCGGCGCGGGCGAAGAACTCCGTGTCCTTGGGCAGCGCGCCCGGCCAGCCGCCTTCGACGAACCCGACGCCCAGCTCGTCCAGCAGCCGCGCGACGGCCAGCTTGTCCTGGACGGAGTAGGAGATGCCCTCACGCTGCGCACCGTCGCGCAGGGTCGTGTCGTAGAGGTGGAAGGCATCGCCGAGCGGGGTATCGGCGGGCTCCTGGCGGGTCACGGTCTTCTCCTAGCGAGTTCGGGCGTTTCGAGGCAACAAAAAAACCTCCCGCAGGGGTGCGAGAGGTTGCGCGCCGGGGCTCTTGGGGAGCTATCGTCCGGCGCGCTCGATGATAATGATCGCGAAGCTGGTCACGGTCGCATCATGCCACAGGGTTTTGACGAAAGTCCACAACCTGGGTCAAGCTCCCACCATCCGGGAAAAGCCCCCGCGCACGAAAAAGGCCCCGCACCGAAGTGCGGGGCCTTTCCGAAGCGAAAATCAGCCCGCGGTGCGCACGTTGGAAGAAACCAAGGCCGCCAGCCGGTCGCCGATCGCCGTCGTCGCGCCCGGGGAAGCCTGGTCCCGCGTCGCCAGATCGAACGCCACCGAGGCCTCGATGCGCCGCGCCGCTTCCTTCTGCCCCAGGTGGTCCAGCAGCAGCGCCACCGACAACACCGCGGCCGTCGGGTCGGCGAGCCCCTGGCCCGCGATGTCCGGCGCGGACCCGTGGACCGGCTCGAACATGCTCGGGTTGCGGCGGGTCATGTCCAGGTTGCCGCTCGCCGCCAGGCCGATGCCGCCGGTCACCGCCGCCGCGAGGTCGGTGAGGATGTCGCCGAACAGGTTGTCCGTCACGATCACGTCGAACCGGGACGGGTCGGTCACCAGGTGGATGGTCGCCGCGTCCACATGGGAGTACGCGACCGTCACCTCCGGGTGCTCCAGCGAGACCTCTTCGACGATCCGCGACCACAGCGAGCCGGCGAACGACAGCACGTTGGTCTTGTGCACCAGCGTCAGGTGCTTGCGCGGGCGGGCCTCGGCGCGGGCGAACGCGTCGGCGACCACGCGCCGGACGCCGTAGGCCGTGTTGGTGCTGACCTCCGTCGCGATCTCGTGCTCGGTGTCCTTGCGGATCAGGCCACCAGTGCCCGCGTACGGGCCTTCGGTCCCTTCGCGCACCACGACCATGTCGACGTCGCCCGCGTCGGCCAGCGGCCCCCGGACACCCGGGTACAGCCGCGCCGGGCGCAGGTTGACGTGGTGGTCCATCTCGAAGCGCAGGCGCAGCAGCAGGCCGCGCTCCAGGATTCCGCTCGGCACCGTCGGGTCGCCGACCGCGCCCAGCAGGATCGCGTCGTGCTGGCGGAGTTCGCCGAGCACCGACTCCGGGAGCAGCTCACCGGTCGCGTGCCACCGCGCGGCGCCGAGGTCGTAGTTCGTGATCTCCGCCGTCGGTACTACCTCGCCGAGCACCTTCAGCGCCTCGGAGACCACCTCGGGCCCGATCCCGTCACCTGGGATCACCGCGAGCCGCATCCACACACCTCCGTCGACGTGGCCACCGGATGCACCGATGGCCCACCGCAACAAAACGCCAGCAGCCGGAAGGTTACCGGCCGTAGACAAACCGCCGTAGCCGCACCACCCTTATGCCGCATCCTCCCGCAGGGTGAGACACCCGTTCGGGTGAACAACGAGGCGGGCGCCCCCGGCGGAAAACCACCGGGGACGCCCTGTTCCTGCAAAAATCGATCTTGCCGGGGACTAGCGCCGACCAGCCCCGATCGGCTGACGGGCGGTGGCCGCGGCCGCGTCCACCTTGACCACGTTCGCCCGGTTCCCCGCGGCGTTGTGGTGCTCGATGGCGAGCAGCCCGAGCGCCTTGTCCGCCGCGGCCGACTCCGCGTTGCGGGTGACGACCAGCGCCGTGCCCGGCTTCGCGACGTAGCCCAGCGCGGCGTCACCGCCGCCCTGCACCGCATAACCCGGCGCGAGCGCGTCGAACGAAAGCGGCGTGCCGACGTAGTCGATCAGCCCGTTCGTCGTGCCCGGAGCGACGTAGAAGCCGCTGACGCCCACCGTGTAGGAGATGCGGTGGGACTCGGCGTTCGCGTCGATGCCCAATGCGGACAGCGAAACCGGCAGCGTCAGCACGTTCGTGTCGAACACGTTCGTGTCGACGTCGCCGAGCTGCCCGTTGACGGCCTGGACGTCCACCTGCGGGAAGCCCGGGGTCAGCGCGACCGTGACGGCCAGCAGGACGTCGGTCGCCGTCGCCTTGGTCACGTAGGTCTCGAAGTCCGGCTGCCCGTCCCCGGTGGTGTCGATGTCGACGAACGGCGAGGTGTTGCTGCCGATGTTCGCCCAGTCGCCCCAGGTGGACAGGCCGAACGCGAGGACCGCGTTCTCCGGCTCACCCTGCGCCTTCGCCAGCGGCGCGGTGGAAGCCGCGCCGACGTACCGGAGGTCGCCGCCCTTGGCCGTCTTGTTCACCGTGCAGTCGGTGACGACGTCCGCGTCGCACTCGGGCAGCTGCGGGGACTCCGCCTGCAGCTCGAGCACGCTGATCAGCGAGCGGTAGCGCTGCGCGCCGCTGCCCTGGTCGACACCCTTGCCGGTCAGGTTCAGCACGGCCTGGGTGGCGTCCGGGCCGAACTTCACCGACTGCGGCGTCGAAATCGTCGACACCGGCTTGGGCGCGGCGTAAACCGAAACCCGCAGCGGCACCTTGGCCCCGCTCTTCGGGGTGAAGGCGACGCGGCCGGAAGCGTCGGCGACGAACTGCCGCGCCAGGCCGGCCTGGGTGGCCTGCATGGTCGGGTCCATGACCTTGCGCAGGGCCTTCGGGTCGGCGATCTTCAGCGTCACCTTGACCTTGGCGGTGCCGCGCGGCGAGAGCTTCACCGACGGCGTGTCCACTGTGTACTCGACACTCGGCAGCGCGTTGACCGCCTGGTAGGCCACGGTGTACTCGGCCGGGGTGACACCCTTGTTGACCAGCTTGATCGTCTTCGACAGCGTCACCGGCCCGGCCGCCTCGACGGTCCCGAAGCTGACGCTCACCGCGCCCGGGTCGTCCTGGACGTAGGCGAGCACCTGGTTGTCCAGTGCCGCCTTGGCGTCGATCCGGCCGCTGCCGACGCGCTGCGGCGCGAAGGTGTGGCCCGCGCCGTCGGAGACGTCGTGGCCGGCGGTGTCGATGACCGAGGCCTTGACCTCCTCGACCGACCAGTCCGGGTGGGACTGGCGGACCAGCGCGGTGATGCCCGCGGTGTGCGGGGCGGCCATCGACGTGCCGCTCAGGACCGTCCGGCCGTTGCCGCTGCCGCGGAACGCCGAGGTGATCGTGTCACCCGGCGCGGCGACGTCCGGCTTGAGCGCCGGGCCGCGGGTGCCGCGCGAGGTGAACGAGCTCGGGGTGTCCACGATCGTCTTGTCGTAGGTCTGGATCGAGGCGCGCCCGGCGCCGTAGAGCCGGAGCTGCAGCGTGCCCGCGGTCAGCGCCGCGCGCAGCGTCTTGGTCGCGGACCCGGTGAACTGGAACATCGGGATCGCCGCGTTGCCCGCGATGCCCGCGCTGAAGTGCTCCAAAGTGGACGACAACAGCGCGCCCTTCGCCCCGGCCGCCTGGGCGTTGTTCGCCCGGGCCGCCGAACCGCAGGCGCGGGTCGAGTCGTTGTCGTCCCACTCCAGCCAAACGAACTTGCCGGCGGCCTTCGCCTTGTCCGCGGCGGAGTACGGCGCGCAGCCGGCGTTGTTCGCCGCCGACAGCGTGACGACCGGCGCGGTCAGGTCCAGCGTGTCGTAACCGGTGTAGTTCTGGCTGTACTGGCCGGTCTTCTGACCCGCGGCGTTCGCCGGGGCCTTCGCCTCGGCGGCGTCACGCAGGACGCCCGCGTCGCGGGTGCTGGCCACGGTCAGCGCCTCGGGCGTGTTGCCCGGCGAGCCCGCGATGTCGTTGATGTCGCCGCCGTTGCCCGCGGAGATCACCGGCAGCACGTTGTTCGCGGCGAGCTTGCGCACGAACAGCGAGTCCGGGTCGTCCGGGGCGCCGAAGTCGGAGCCCAGCGACAGGTTGACGATGTCGAGGTGGTCGGTGAAGTCGCCGTCGCCGTCCGGGTCGAGCGCCCAGTCCAGGGCCTGCGAGGTGACGTTCGTCGAGCCCGCGCAGCCGAACACCTTGATGGCGTAGAGGAGCGACTTCGGCGCCGTGCCCGGGCCGATCTTCATCGCGTCGACCTTCTTGGCGTCCAGCTTCTGGTAGTCGCCCTTGAAGGTCTTGCCGTCCGCGGTGACGCCGAAGCCGCCGATGGTGCCGGCCACGTGCGTGCCGTGCTCACCGCAGGCGAGCGGGTTCGGGTCCGGCTTCGGGGTGGTCTTGCCCGGCGTCGCGGCGTCGTAGTCGTTGCCGACGAGGTCGGTGCCGCCGACCACCTTCGCGCTCGGGAAGAGCGGGGTCGGCTTGGTGCTGTCGACGCCCTTGTACGCGGCCTGCGTGCCGGGGCCGCCGAAGTCGGCGTGGGTGTAGTCGATGCCGTCGTCGATGACGCCGACGCGGACGTTGTCGCCGAACTTGCCGGTCTGCTGCCAGGCCGCGAGCGTGTTCGTCAGCTGCTCGGCGCTGGCGTTGGTGCGGGTCTTCGGCACGACCGTGCGCACCGAAACGACGTCCGCGCGCTTCGCGACTTCACGCAGCTTCGCGGCGTCCGCGGTGACGACCACACCGGGGACGGCGTTGGCGGTCTGGGTGACGACCTGCGGCTGGGCGTCGGCCGAGCGCAGCTGGCCGAGCACCGAGTTCACCGCCGCCGTCGTGTCGTTCTTGGCGGCGCGGGCGGCCCGCTTCGCCTGTTCCTTGCCCTGCGGCTGCGCGGCGGTGAACGCGTCGACGGCGGGCTTCTTCGCCAGCTCGACGAACGCGGTCACGCGGCCCTGCGCGGCGCCCAGGCGGGGGGAAAGCTTGCCCTGCAGTTTCGCGTCGTCGATCTTCGCCGGTGCGACGCCGTCCGCGAGCGGTACATCTTTAGTGGACACTGTTGCGGCGCTCGCGACCGGCGCGCCCAGCGCGGCGGCCAGCACGACGGCGAAGAACGCCGTCGTGACCCGAGCGGGTAAGCGGGATCTGCTCATGGGTCGTCCCCTTACTCGAGGTCTGGACCCGAACCTGCCTGCCGCTCCTGGCACCCCCGACGGTGAAGCACGGCAACCGCGCCGTGCCCTCGACGGCGCGTGGTTCGACCTCGCGGGGAGAACCTAATGCCCCAAATCACCTACTTACGTAGGCAAAGGACTCCGTTATGTGAATGTGATTGCCCGGTGAAGGCCCCTTCGGGGTGAAGGGGCCTTCACCGTTTCGGGTCAGTTGAAGTCGACGGCGCGGATCGTGTGCGCGCCCACCGAGGCGCCGATCGGCTCCAGCAGGTGCGCGTCGATGTGGCGGTCGACGCGCAGCAGCATAACCGCGTCGGAGCCGTCGGTGGTCTGGCTGATCTGCGCGGCCTCGATGTTGATGCCGGCCTCGCCGAGCAGCGTGCCGACGCGGCCCATCACACCCGGGCGGTCCGGGTACTCGACCAGCAGCACGGTGCCCTCGGCGCGCAGGTCGAAGCCGCGGCCGTTGACTTCGACGAGCTTCTCGACCTCGTCCAGGCCGGTGCAGGAACCGGAGACCGTCAGCACCTGGCCGTCGGCGTGCACCGCGCGGACGGTGACCAGGCTGCGGAACTTGGGGCTCTCCGACTCGGTGGTCAGCTGCACCTGAACGCCGAGCTTCTCGGCGAGCTGAGGCGCGTTGACGAACGTGACCTGGTCCTCGACCACGCCGGTGAAGACCCCGCGCAGCGCCGCGAGCTGCAGCACGCCGGTGTCCTCGGCGGAGATCTCGCCCTTGACCACGACGTCGACCGTGCTCGGCGCCTTCGGGTTCAGCGCGGTGAGCAGCATGCCGAGCTTCTGCACCAGCGACAGGTACGGGCGGACGTGCTCGCCGACGGCGCCGCCGCCGGAGACGTTCACCGCGTCCGGCACGAAGTCGCCGCGCAGGGCCAGCAGCACCGACCTCGCGACGTCGGTGCCCGCGCGGTCCTGCGCCTCGGCGGTGGACGCGCCCAGGTGCGGGGTGACGACGACGTTCGGCAGCTCGAACAGCGGGCTGGCCGTGGTCGGCTCGGTGACGAAGACGTCGACGCCGGCGCCGCCGACGTGACCCGCGCGCAGCGCGTCGGCCAGGTCCTGCTCGACGATCAGGCCGCCGCGGGCGGCGTTCACGATGATGACGCCCGGCTTGGTCTTCTTCAGCGCCTCGGCGTCGATGAGGCCCTTGGTCTCCGGCGTCTTCGGCAGGTGGATGGAGATGGCGTCGGCGCGGGTCAGCAGCTCGTCGAGGGTGACGAGCTCGATGCCCAGCTGCGCGGCGCGCGCGGCCGAGACGTAGGGGTCGTAGGCGATCAGCTTCGTGTCGAACGCGGCGAGGCGCTGCGCGAACAGCTGGCCGATCTTGCCGAGGCCGACCACACCGACGGTCTTGCCCTGCAGCTCGACGCCGGAGAACGAGCTGCGCTTCCACTCGCCGCCGCGGAGGCTCTGGTCGGCGGCCGGGACCCGGCGCGCGACCGCCAGCAGCAGCGCGACGGCGTGCTCGGCGGCGGAGACGATGTTCGACGTCGGGGCGTTCACGACGAGGACACCGCGCTCGGTGGCGGCGGGGACCTCGACGTTGTCCAGGCCGACCCCGGCGCGGGCGACGACCTTGAGCTGCGTGGTGGCGCCGAGGACCTCGGCGTCGACCTTGGTCGCGGACCGGACCAGGAGCGCGTCGGCGCTCTTCACCGCCTCCAGCAGCGCGGCTCGGTCCGTGCCGTCGACGTGCCGGACCTCCACCTCGTCACCGAACACACTCAGCACGGAGGGGGCGAGCTTTTCCGCGATGAGGACGACGGGCTTGCTGGGCTTGCTCACGATGCGGCTCCCACTATCTGGTCACTTCCAGGACGCTGTGTGTCGACAGACGGAATCAGCACGTCGTTGTGCCCCGGTCGAGGCGGAGTTTAACCCGCTGGACCGCCCCCTGGCTTCCCATGGTGTTAACTCGCTCGTAATCCCTCGAAAACAAGAGCCAGCAGGCGCTGCATGCCTTCCTCGCCGGGCAGGTGCGCGCCCGCCCAGGAAGCCGCGTGGAGCACCAGAAGCAGCTCGTTCGTCGTGACGTCCGCGCGCAGCTCGCCCGCCCGCTTCGCACGTTCCACTAGATGGGAACCGGCCTCGCGCATTGTGTGGCACGAAGCGTACAAGCGTGACGTTTCGTCGTTCAGCGCGTCGGCGGTCAGTTCGACCAGGCCGCGGAAGGTCCCGGTGGTGTCCCCCAAACCGGCCAGCCAGGTCTGGAGCGCACGCAACGGCTCGGGGTGGGTGAGCAGCTCGCGTGCCCGCTCAGCCTGGCCGTCGAACCGGGCCCGGAGCAACGTTTCGAGCAGGGCCTCGCGGGTCGGGAAGTGGCGGTAGAGCGTGCCGATGCCGACCCCGGCGCGGCGCGCGATGTCTTCCAGGGACGCCTCGACGCCGTGTTCGGCGAAGGCGCGCTGGGCCTCTTCCAGGAGGCGCTCGTAGTTGCGGCGGGCGTCCGCGCGCATCGGCTTGACTTCGGTCATCGCCCTTCCGACCCTACCGGGTAGCCAATCGGAGGCTGCCTCCGTATATTAACCGGAGGCAGCCTCACATTACTGGAGGGACGAGGATGACCCTGGTCGAAGACACCCGCGCCCGGCTCGGCGCGATCGGCGCCTGGCTTCCGAGCGCACCCCTGAACACCCCCGCGGACGTCGAGCGCGCGGCCACCCGGCGGCTGGCCGGGCTCGGCTACCGCTCGGTCTGGAGCGGCGAAGGACCGGGCGGCCGCGAAGTGTTCGCGGCGTTCGGCGACCTGCTCGCGTCGGTGCCGGACGTCGTGCTCGGCACCGGCATCGCCAACGTCTGGGCGCGGCCCGGGGTGACCGCCGAAAAGGGCGGCGCCACCCTCGCCCAGGCCCACCCCGGCCGGTTCGTGCTCGGGGTCGGCATCGGGCACGCGTTCCAGGCGGCGAAGCGCGGCGAGGAGTACCGGCCGATCGACCGGATGCGCGCCTACCTGTCCGAAATGGACACCGCCGCGGCCGAAAACCCGTCCACGGTGGCGTTTCCGCGCGTGCTGGCCGCCGTCGGGCCGAAGATGCTGGAGCTGTCGCGCGACCACGCCGACGGCGCGCACCCGTTCGCCCAGCCCGTCGGGCACACGCCGCACGCCCGGGAGGTCCTCGGGCCGGACAAGCTGCTGATCCCCCAGCAGACGGTGCTGCTCGGCACCCGCGAGGACGCACGGGAGAGCGTGCGGCGGCAGGTGGCGCAGTTGCGCGAGTACGCCGTCACGGCCTACCTCGCGGGCTGGAAACGGCTCGGTTACACCGAATCCGACATCGGCGGGCCGAGCGACCGGTTCGTCGACGACCTCGTCCTCTGGGGTGACGGCGGAACCATCGCGAAGCGCCTGGACGAGCTGCTCGACGCGGGCGCGGACCACGTGCTCCTGACGCCGTCGGCGGCCACCTTCGAGTCCACTGTGGACATCCTGGCCGAGCTGGCCCCGGCGGTGCTCCGATGAGCGTCGGGATCTGGCGGTTCTTCGACGGCGCGCCGGTCTCCGAGGTGCGCGAGACGGCGGCCGAGCTCGAAGAGCTGGGTTTCGACGCCGTCTGGTTCGGCGAGTACGCCGGCCGGGAGGCGTTCACGCAGGCGGCCCTGCTGCTCGCGGCGACGTCACGCCTCACGGTGGCGACCGGGGTCGCGCGGTTCGACCAGCGTTCGCCGCTCGCGGCGGAAGGCGCGATCCGGGCCCTGGGCGAGGCCTACCCGGGCCGGTTCGTCGCGGGGCTGGGCGGACACCGGCCGGGCGCGCGGCCGCTGACGGCGTTGCGCGAGTACCTGGACGGGATGGACGCGGCGGAGCTGCCCGGCCTGCCCCCGCCGTCCCCGCGGCCGCTGAAGGTGCTCGCGGCGCTGGGCCCGAAGCTGTTGGACCTGGCGGCCGAGCGCGCCGACGGCGCCCACCCGTACTTCGTCCCGCCGGAGCACACGGCGATGGCGCGCGACCGGCTCGGCCCGGGCAAGTACCTGGCCGTCGAGCAGGCGGTGCTCCTGGACGCCGCGCCGGACGTCGCCCGAGAGCACGTCGCCGGGTACGTGACGCTGGCGCAGCACCACCGCACGAACCTGCGCCGGCTCGGTTTCACCGACGAGGACCTCGCCGACGGCGGCAGCGACCGCCTGGTCGACGCGATCGTCGCGACCGGTGAACAGGCGGCGGCCGACCGGATCCGGGCCCACCTCGACGCGGGCGCCGACCACGTCTGCGTCCAGATCCTGGCCCCTACGAAGGACTCCTACCGCCGCCTGGCCGACGTGATCCGAGGGGCATCACTCGTGTCCTGACGGGCATCACCTGTGATTGGAGGGGCATCACGCTCGATGCCCCTCCAATCACGCGTGATGCCCTTCCGATCACGCGTGATGCCCCTCCCGTCACGCTCGATGCCCCTTCCCGCACGCGGGGGTAGGGTGACGGGGCGCGGTGAGGGCCGCGCCCCGTCCGCGGAAAGGGCCGAGCCCACCCCCGCTCCACCGCACCACCAGCTCCGCACCTTCTTTCCTGCCCGGTGCCGGCGGACCACGGGCGACGAGGGAAGGAAGGCACGATGGGCACACTGCCCGCCCGACCCAGCCTGGTCCAGCTGCGCAAACGCGCGAAGGACGTCGCACGCGCCGAAGGCGTCAAGCTCTCCGAAGCGCAGTTCCGGATCGCCCGGGACCACGGCTTCCCGAGCTGGCCGAAGCTGCAGGCGTACGTCCGGCGCGTCACCGAACACGGCGAAACGCTGCAGCACCCGTACCACCAGGACGTCCACTACTACGCCGAGCGCGCGCTCGGCCTGCTCGCCTCGGCCGAGGACGAGACACCCGGCGCTCGCGAGCCGTTCGAACGCTGGGCCCAGCCGCTGACCCAGGCGGGCGCCTTCACGGTCGTCGCGCGTGAGCACGGTTTTGACTCCTGGCGCGCACTCCAGAACCACGTCAAGTCCCTTGTGGACAGTGGGGAGCCGTTCGCGCGGGCCTACCGCGCGGTCGAAGCGCGGGATCCCGAGGCCCTGGAGGCGCTCCTGACGGAGTTCCCCGGCCTGGTCACCGCCCGCGGCACCAACGGCAACGACCTGCTCGGCATGGCCGGGGCGACTCACGACGAGCGGCTCAGCCGGATCCTCCTCGACCACGGCGCCGACCCGGCACACGGCAACGTCCACGGCTGGACGCCGCTGCACCAGGCCGCCTACAGCAACCGCGCGCGACTTGTCGACGTCCTGCTCGCGGCGGGCGCCCCGGTCGACGTTTCCGCGCGCGGCGACGGCGGCACTCCCCTGGTCGTCGCGCTGTTCTGGGGGCATCGCCTGGCGGCGGGGAAACTGGCCGCTCGCAGCCTGGCGCCCGGCAACCTGCGCGTCGCGGCCGGGCTCGGCCACGCAGACCTCCTCGGCGAGCTCCTGCGACCCGGAAACCCCGCCGCCGGTGCTCACCGCGGGTTCTACCGCCCGCACAGCGGTTTCCCGAAGTGGCGGCCGACGGACGACCCGGCCGAAGTCCGCGACGAAGCCGTCGCGTGGGCGGCCCGCAACAACCGCGCCGACGCCTTGCGCACCCTGGCCGAGCACGGCGCCGATGTCGACGCGGACGTCTACCGCGGCACCGCGCTCGCCTGGGCGGCGGCAACGGGCAAGCTCGCCGCGATTCGGACGCTGCTGGACCTCGGCGCCGACGTGAACCGGCCTGGCACCTTCGGCGGCCCGGGACACGGCGAGCACGTGACGGCCTTGCATCTGGCCGCTCAGTCCGGGCACCTCGAAGCGATCCGGCTCCTCGTCGACGGCGGCGCCGACCTCGGCGCGCGCGATGGTCTCTTCGACAGCACGCCGGAAGGCTGGGCGGAGCACTGCGAGCAGCCGGCCGCGCACGAGCTCCTGCGCACCCTGTAGACAACCGGAGTCTGTAGTCCGTATCTTCGGAGACGGACTACAGACTCCGTTTTGCCCACTGGGAGGACTCATGACCAGCCCCCGAGACGTCTTCGACGCCCTGTCCGACGGCATCAGCGAAGGGCGCTTCGCCGAGCTGTCCGCGCTCTACGCCGAGGACACCGTCGTCGAACACCCCCAGGCCGTCCCGCGGCCGACGCGCCTCGAAGGCCGCGACGCCGTCCACGAGCGTTTCGTCGGCACTCTCGCCGCGTCCGTCCGGCTCAAGCGCAGGAACGTGGTCGTCCACGAGACCACAGACCCCGAGGTGATCGTCGCCGAATACGACTACGACGCCGAGTCCGTCGAAACCGGCCGGTCGACCACGACGGCCAACATCCAGGTGCTGCGCGTGCGCGACGGCCTGATCGTCCATTCCCGCGACTACCACGACTACCTGCGGCTGGCCGTGCTCGACGACGGCGTCGACCAGCTCGTCAAGGCGTACGAACAGGCGCCGCCCCGGGAGCTGTCACCGGTCACACCGGAGAGCGCGGGCACGGTGTTCGAAAAGCTGGTGCACGGCGTGGCCGGCGGCCGCTGGGACGAGCTCCCGGACCTGTACGCGGAAGAAACCCATGTGACGCACCCGTTCCTGCCGGGATCGGCCGTGGTGCGGACGCGGGACGAGCTGCGCGAGCACTTCACGGCGGGCAAGGCGCTGAACCCCCGGTTCGCGGTCGCGGACCTGGTCACCTACCACGGCGCCGATCCGGAGGTGCTGATCGGCGAGTTCGCCTACCAGGGCGAATACGCCGGGAAGCCGGTGCGGATCGCCAACATCTTCTCGATGCGCGTGCGAGACGGCCTGGTCGTCGAGTCCCGCGACTACGGCGACCACCTCGGCATCGCCGGGGACCTCGGCCAGATCCCCGGGCTGGCGGCGAAGGTCTAGGCCTCCGCGAGGTCCTCGGGCAGGTCGAACTCGCCGTCGCGGACGCCCTTCACGAACGCGTCCCACTCCCCCGGCGTGAAGACGAGGATGACGCCGTCCGGCTTCGACGACTGCCGCATTGCGGTGTAGGTGACACCGTCGGTGTGCTCGATGAAGGCGTACTCGACGCAGTCGTCGAGGGTGACCCCCTCGGGCTCGGCCCGGATCCAGTCGGCCTGGGTGAAGTCCAGGTGGTGCCGGATGTGCGCCTTGTCGTCGACCGGCTGCTCACTCATGTCGCAAGCGTAGCGAAACGGCCACTGAAAGCACTGAAGGGGACGCCCGGAGCGGGCGTCCCCTTCAGCGTCCTGGAAAAAAGACTCAGGCGGTCTCGGTGATCGGCCGGTCCACCCACGACATCAGGTCGCGCAGCTTCTTGCCGGTCGCCTCGATCGGGTGCTGGTTGCCCTGCTCCTCGAGCTTGGTGAAGTTCGGCCGGCCGGCCTCGTCCTCGGCGACCCACTCGCGGGCGAACGTGCCGTCCTGGATCTCGCCGAGGATCTTCTTCATCTCTTCCTTGACCGCCGGCGAGATGACGCGCGGGCCGCGGGTCAGGTCGCCGTACTCGGCGGTGTCGGAGATCGAGTAGCGCTGGCGCGCGATGCCGCCCTCGTACATGAGGTCGACGATCAGCTTCAGCTCGTGCAGCACCTCGAAGTAGGCGATCTCCGGGGCGTAGCCGGCCTCGGTGAGCACCTCGAACCCGGTCTGCACCAGCGCGGACGCGCCACCGCAGAGCACGGCCTGCTCGCCGAAGAGGTCGGTCTCGGTCTCCTCGGTGAAGGTCGTCTTGATAACACCGGCGCGGGCGCCACCGATGGCGGCCGCGTAGGAGAGCGCGAGCGCCTGGGCGTTGCCGGTGGCGTCCTGCTCGACCGCGATGAGCGCCGGGACACCCTTGCCGTCGACGAACTGGCGGCGCACGAGGTGACCCGGGCCCTTGGGGGCGACCATGGCGACGTCCACGCCTGCCGGCGGCTTGATCAGGTCGTAGCGGATGTTGAAGCCGTGCCCGAAGAAGATCGCGTCGCCGTCCTTGAGGTTCGGCGCGATGTCCTGCTCGTAGATGAAGCGCTGCTTCGTGTCCGGAGCCAGGATCATGATCAGGTCGGCCTCGGCCGACGCCTCGGCCGGGGACAGCACACGCAGGCCCTGCTCCTCGGCCTTCGCCCGCGACTTGGACCCCTCGGGCAGGCCGATGCGGACGTCGACGCCGGAGTCGCGCAGGCTCAGCGAGTGGGCGTGGCCCTGGCTGCCGTAGCCGATCACGGCGACCTTGCGCCCCTGGATGATCGAGAGGTCGGCGTCGTCGTCGTAGAAGATTTCCACTGCCATGGGGGTTACTGCTTCCTTTCCTGACTTACATTCTCAACGCGGGGAGGTGGCGGTGATCGAACGGGCGCCTCGGCCCACCGCGACCATGCCGGACTGCACGAGCTCGCGGATGCCATACGGCTCCAGCATCCGCAGCAGCGCACCGATCTTGTCGGACGTCCCGGTCGCCTCGACGGTGAGTGCCTCGGGAGAGACGTCCACCACCTTGGCGCGGAAGAGCTGGACGGTTTCGAGGACCTGGCTGCGCACGGTGTTGTCGGCGCGAACCTTCACGAGCAGCAGTTCGCGCTGCACGGCGGTCGACTGCTCCAGCTCGACGATCTTGATCACGTTGACCAGCTTGTTGAGCTGCTTCGTCACCTGTTCGAGCGGTAGCTCTTCCACGGCGACCACGATCGTCATGCGGGACACCTCGGGGTTTTCCGTGGGCCCGACGGCGAGGGACTCGATGTTGAACCCGCGGCGGGAGAACAGGCCCGAGACGCGCGCGAGCACACCGGGCTTGTTCTCGACCAGGACGCTCAGGGTGTGGACGGTCATCTCAGCGCTCACCTTCCCCAGCGGCATGGGCTGCTGTGTCTTCCTGGACCGTCTCGACCGAAACCTCGTCGTCGTCGAACAGCGGCCGGATGCCCCGGACCGCCATGATCTCGTCGTTGCCGGTGCCCGCGGCGACCATCGGCCACACCTGGGCATCCTTCCCCACGACGAAGTCGATCACGACGGGGCGGTCGTTGATCTCCATCGCGCGGCGGATGGTGGCGTCGACGTCTTCCTTCGTCTCGCAGCGCAGGCCCGCGCAGCCGAGCGCCTCGGCCAGCAGCACGAAGTCCGGGATGCGGTGCTTGTGCGTGCCGAGGTCGGTGTTGGAGTACCGCTCCGAGTAGAAGAGGTTCTGCCACTGCCGGACCATGCCCAGGTTGCCGTTGTTGATGACGGCGACCTTGATCGGCGCGCCCTCGATGGCGCAGGTGGCCAGCTCCTGGTTGGTCATCTGGAAGCAGCCGTCGCCGTCGATCGCCCACACCGGGGTGCCGGGGACGCCGAACTGCGCGCCCATCGCCGCGGGCACCGCGTAGCCCATGGTGCCGAGACCGCCGGAGTTGATCCAGGTGCGCGGGTTCTCGTACTTGACGAACTGCGCGGCCCACATCTGGTGCTGGCCGACCCCGGCGGCGTACACCGCGTCCGGCCCGACGAGCTCACCGATCCGCTCGATGACGTACTGCGGCGACAGCGAACCGTCGTCGGGCCACTCGTACCCGGCCGGGTAGGTCTTGCGCCAGTCGTCGGCCTGGGTCCACCAGTCGGTCAGGTCCGGCTGGCCGCCGTGCTCGAACTCCGTCTGCACGGCGGTGATCAGCTCACCGATGATCTCCTTGCAGTCGCCCACGATCGGGACGTCGGCCTTGCGGTTCTTGGAGATCTCGGCCGGGTCGATGTCGGCGTGCACGATCGCGGCGTCCGGGGCGAACGACGACAGCTGCCCGGTGACGCGGTCGTCGAACCGCGCGCCGAGCGCGATCAGCAGGTCGGCGCGCTGCATCGCGGCGACGGCGGCGACCGAGCCGTGCATGCCCGGCATGCCGAGGTGCTGCGGGTGCGAGTCGGGGAACGCGCCGCGCGCCATCAGCGTGGTGACGACGGGGATGTTCGTCAGCTCGGCGAGCTGCTTCAGCTGCTCGTGCGCCTCCGCCTTGATGACGCCACCCCCGACGTACAGCACCGGGCGGCGCGACTTCGCGACGAGCTTCGCGGCTTCGCGGACCTGCTTGCCGTGCGGGCGCAGCGTGGGGCGGTAGCCCGGCAGCCGCAGCTCGGTCGGCCAGGAGAACGACGTCATCTCCTGCAGCACGTCCTTGGGGATGTCCACCAGCACCGGGCCGGGTCGGCCCGTGGACGCCAGGTGGAACGCCTCGGCGATCGTCCGCGGGATCTCCGCGGGGTCCGTGACGAGGAAGTTGTGCTTGGTGATCGGCATGGTGATGCCGCAGATGTCGGCTTCCTGGAACGCGTCGGTGCCGATCAGCGCCCGGCTCTGCTGGCCGGTGATGGCCACGACCGGGACGGAGTCCATGTTGGCGTCGGCGAGCGGGGTGACCAGGTTGGTCGCGCCCGGGCCCGACGTCGCCATGCAGACGCCGACCTTGCCGGTGGCCTGCGCGTACCCGGTGGCCGCGTGGCCCGCGCCCTGCTCGTGGCGGACCAGGACGTGGCGGACCTTCGTCGAGTCCAGCAGCGGGTCGTAGGCCGGCAGGATCGTGCCGCCCGGAATGCCGAAGACCACCTCGGCGCCGACCGCCTCGAGCGAACGCACGAGCGACTGGGCGCCGGTGACGCGCACCGGGGTTCCCGCCGGTGGCGCCGGCTTCGGACGTGCTCCGGGAGCGCCGGGCGTGGGGCCCGGCTTCGTCGGATTTGTGGCACTGGTCATCGGGGTCTGCCTCGTGGGTCTCGGTGTCACTCGTTCGGGTCGGTTTTGTGCGGTGGGGCCAGGATTCTCTTGCCTCGGGCAACAAAAAACCCTCGCCGACCGTAAGGTCGCACGAGGGTCGCGCGTCGACGCAGCGGAAAGTCTTCCCTAAGCGTCGACGCGCTTGGGAAGTACGAGGCCGGTCAGCGGTGTCACGCGGGTGACGCTAGTCCGAAGGTCTCGCGAGTGTCAACTCTGCGGGATGGTGAGTCCGCATTGTGGACACCCGCCCGGCAGACGTCACCCGGGTTCGGGCGGCCCGGAGCGGCGGTGCACCATTTCGGCGTGGCCGAAAAAGAGCAGGACGAAGGCCGGAAGGCCGTCTTCCGCATCCCCCGCACGTCGTACATGGCGATCGCCCTCCTGACGATCTGTGTGACGCCGATCGCTCTCGGGGAGATCCCGTACCTGCAGTGGCTCTACATCTTCCCGATCGTGCTGCTCGTCTTCGTGATCCGGACGCGCACGATCGCGAACCGCGAAGGCCTGTCGACCCGGACGATGTTCGGCAAGCGCGACGTGCCGTGGTCGGCGCTGAAGGGCCTCGCGATCACCAAGTCGCGCGTCCAGGCGGTGCTGAAGGACGACACGAAGGTGCCGCTGCCGACGGTCCGCACGCGGCACCTGCCGGTGCTGTCGCTGGTCAGCGAAGGGCTGGTGGCCGACCCGAGCGGGCTGCTGGAGCCCGAGGACATCAAGCCCGCGAAGCCGGAGACCTCGCCCAGCGAGTGACCCCGGACGCCCGTGGTCCACCCGGTCCCCGCCCCACCACCACCCTCAACGGACCGGCTGCGCCGGACAGGTTAAATTGGTAGGACCAGTTTCGCCGGAGTGTCCCGAACCTCCGCCTGGCCCACCATCCGACCTGGGAGTTCGCCGTGCCGCCTCTCCGTTCCCGGACCACCACCCACGGCCGCAACGCGGCGGGCGCCCGCTCGCTCTGGCGCGCCACCGGCATGACCGACAGCGACTTCGGCAAGCCGATCGTCGCGATCGCCAACTCCTACACGCAGTTCGTGCCCGGCCACGTGCACCTCAAGGACCTCGGCGAGATCGTCGCCGACGCGGTCAAGGAAGCCGGCGGTGTCGCGCGCGAGTTCCACACGATCGCCGTCGACGACGGCATCGCCATGGGCCACTCCGGCATGCTCTACTCGCTGCCCTCGCGCGAGATCATCGCCGACTCGGTCGAGTACATGGTCAACGCGCACCAGGCCGACGCCCTCGTCTGCATCTCCAACTGTGACAAGATCACCCCGGGCATGCTCAACGCCGCGATGCGGCTGAACATCCCGGTCGTGTTCGTCTCCGGCGGCCCGATGGAAGCCGGAAAGGCCGTGGTCGTGGGCGGTGTCGCGCAGGCGCCGACCGACCTGATCACCGCGATCGCGGCGTCGGCCAGCCCCGAGGTCGACGAAGACGGTCTGTCGATCGTCGAGCGCTCGGCGTGTCCGACCTGCGGCTCGTGCTCCGGCATGTTCACCGCGAACTCGATGAACTGCCTCACCGAGGCGCTCGGCCTCTCCCTGCCGGGCAACGGCTCCACGCTGGCGACGCACGCCGCGCGCCGCGCGCTGTTCGAGGAGGCCGGACGCACGGTCGTCGAGCTGTGCCGCAAGTGGTACGAGCAGGACGACGACTCGGTGCTGCCGCGCTCGATCGCGTCGAAGGCGGCGTTCGAGAACGCGATGGCCCTCGACATGGCCATGGGCGGCTCGACGAACACGGTGCTGCACATCCTCGCCGCCGCGCAGGAGGGCGAGGTCGACTTCACGATCGCCGACATCGACGCGATCGGCCGCCGCGTGCCGTGCCTGTCGAAGGTGGCGCCGAACTCGGACTACCACATGGAAGACGTCCACCGGGCGGGCGGAATCCCGGCCATCCTGGGCGAGCTGTACCGCGGCGGGCTGCTGAACACCGACGTCCGCTCGGTGCACTCCGACGACATCGACTCCTGGCTTTCCACCTGGGACATCCGGGCCGAGTCGCCTTCTGCCACTGCCCTGGAGCTGTTCCACGCGGCGCCGGGCGGCGTCCGCACGACGCAGGCGTTCTCGACGGAGAACCGCTGGTCGTCGCTGGACACGGACGCGGCGGGCGGCTGCATCCGCGACGTCGAGCACGCGTACACGAAGGACGGCGGCCTGGCGATCCTGCGCGGCAACCTCGCCGAGAACGGCGCGGTGATCAAGGCCGCGGGCATCGACGAGGACCTCTGGCACTTCGAGGGCCCGGCGCGGGTGCTGGAGAGCCAGGAGGAGGCCGTGTCGGCGATCCTCAAGAAGGAGATCCAGCCGGGCGAGGTCCTGGTGATCCGCTACGAAGGTCCGGCGGGCGGCCCGGGCATGCAGGAGATGCTGCACCCGACGGCGTTCCTCAAGGGTTCGGGCCTGGGCAAGAAGTGCGCCCTGATCACGGACGGCCGCTTCTCGGGCGGCTCGTCGGGGATCTCGGTCGGCCACATCTCCCCGGAGGCCGCGGCGGGCGGCCTGATCGCCCTGGTGGAGAACGGCGACCGGATCCTGCTGGACATCCACGAGCGTCGCCTGGAGCTGCTGGTCGACCCGGAGATCCTGGCCGAGCGCCGCTCGAAGATGGAGGCCTCGGAGCGCCCGTGGCAGCCGAAGGAGCGCCAGCGCCCGGTGACGGCGGCCCTGCGCGCGTACGCCCGCATGGCGACCTCGGCCGACACCGGCGCGGTCCGCGACGTGAACAAGTAAATCCGGCCCAGGCCGCGAGGGGGACCCCCGGTTTCAACGTTACCGGCAGGCACCGACAGTTTCGGGCCGGGAAACCGGGGTTGTCCCCAGCCTCACCGCGTCAGAACGATGACCACCACCGCAGCCGCGGCGGCGAGCAGCAGCGAAACCAGCCCCAGCGGCAACGGCCGTCGCCGCCACGGGGTGTTCCGCTCCAGCGAGATCGGCCCGGCGCCGGTGAACAGCAGGCTCAGTGCCGACGCGCCCAGCAGCAGCTCGAACTCGAACCCCTGCCCCTGCTGCTCGAAGAACCCGCCGTGGAACTTCGCGTAGACGACGTTCGCCGCGACCCCCAGCAGGCCGGCCGCGGCCAGCGGCGTGAACAGCCCGACGATCACCAGCACTCCGCCGCCGACCTCGGTGACGCCGGCGATCCACGCCAGCAGCGTCGTCTGCTTGTGGTAGCCGAACGTCTCCAGCACCCGCGCGAACCCGCCGATGCCCGGCCCGCCGAACAGGCCGAACAGGTGCTGCAGGCCGTGCGCGCCCATCGTCACGCCGAGCGCCAGCCGCAGGATCAGCAGGCCGAGCCCGAGCCCGCCCTGCCGAGGGCCGTCGTCGGCGCTGTCGTCCTCGACGCCCGACAGCAGGCTGGTGGGCTGCTGCGAAAAATCGTCTCCACTGCTCACGCGCGAAGGGTAGGGGATCCGCACCGGCGTGGCGAGCCGCCGCGCTAGTACTCCCCGTGCACGAGGTTGTCGGGCAGCTCGCCCCCGGCGTACCGCGCGATTTCGGCCGCGGCGACGGCGTACGAGCGGCCCCGGACCCCGCGCACGGCCCCGCCGACGTGCGGCGTCAGCAGCAGCCCCGGCGCCGTCCACAGCGGGTGCCCGGCGGGCGGCGGCTCGGGGTCGGTGACGTCGAGAGCGGCACGCAACCGGCCCGTGGTCAGTTCGGCGACCAAGGCGCCGGTGTCCACGACGGCGCCCCGGGCGACGTTGACCAGCACCGCGCCGTCCCGCATCTCGGCGAGGAACTCCGCGTCCACCATCCCGCGGGTGCGCGAGGTCAGCGGCACCATCAGCACCACGACGTCGTGCAGGCCGAGCAGCCCCGGCAGCTCGCGCACGCCGTGCACCCCCTCCCGCGCGGTCATCCCGACCATCGTGCAGCGCGCGTCGAACGGCTCCAGGCGTCGCCGCAGGTGTTGTCCCAGGTCACCGGCGCCGACGACCAGCACGCGCTTGCCCTGCAGCGTGTCGGCGGTCTGCCGCTCCCAGCGGCCCTCGCGCTGCGCGGCGGCGAAGACGTCCAGCTTCCGGTACATCGACAACAGCGCGGCGACGACCCACTCGGCGGTGCTCCCGCCGTGTGCGCCGCGGCAGGTGGAGAGCAGGACACCGTCGGGCACCTTGCCGACCCAGTCCTCGGCGCCCGCGGCGAGCAGCTGGATCAGCTTCAGGTTCGGCAGCGCGCGCCAGAGCTCGTCGCCCGGCGGGTGCTTGCCGGGGATCAGCACCTCGGCCTTCGCGGCCTCCGGCGGCACCGGCTCGCCCCACTGGTAGCGCACGGGCAGGACCCGCGGGACCTCGGCGAGCACGGTCAGGCCCTCGTCGTCGGGCACCAGCACGGTCAGCGTCATGATCCCCAACGTAATCGAGGAGTGCTCACCCATGGTTCACGCACCGGGCCCTAGGCTGGTGAATCATGCGAACCCGCTACCGGACGGCCCTGCTGGCGATCTTCGCCTGCGGCGCCCTGCTGCCCGCCGGGTGCGCGCGGTTCGACGACACCGCGGCGGGCCAGACGTTCAGCCCCGCGCCGGTCGCCAGCCCCGAGTCGCCGCCCGAGGTCCAGGGCCCCGGCGCGGACTCCGGCGGCGACGGCAAGCAGGCGCGTCCCGGCCAGCCGGCCACCCCCGTGCCGCCGCCCCAGGGCTGCAAGGACTTCGACCCCGCGGTGATCACGACCTGCCTGGACACCGTCGCCGCGGTCGCCGGGCTGCCCGGCGACGGCTCCACCCCGAGCGCGCTGGCGGGCGAGCGCAAGAGCGGCCGGGTGATGCTCGCGACGGCGGGCAAGGACGCCACCGACTTCGCGAAGCTCGACGTCCAGGCGGCCGGTGACGGCGGCCTGACCGGGCTCGCGCTCTCGCCGTCGTACGTCGAGGACCAGCTCGTGTTCGCTTATGTGACGACGGCGGCCGACAACCGCGTCGTGCGCTTCGCGAAGGGCCAGCCGGCGAAGCCGGTGCTCACCGGCATCCCGAAGGGCGCGACCGGCAACCGCGGCACCATCAGCACCGACGGCCAGGGCGCGCTGCTGGTCGCGACCGGCGACGCGGGCAACCCGAACGCCGCCGCCGACCCGAACTCCCTCGCCGGCAAGATCCTGCGGATCGACACGTCCGGCAAGGCCGCCGCGGGCAACCCGAACGGCTCGCTCGTGCTCACGGCCGGCCTGCACGCGCCCGGCGGGCTGTGCGCGTCCGCCGACGGCGGCCGGATCTGGGTCACCGACCGGCTCGCCGACAAGGACGCCCTCTACCGGGTGCAGGCCGGGCAGCCGCTCACGGTGCCGGCGTGGACGTGGACGGAGAAACCGGGCGTCGCGGGCTGCGCGGACTTCGTCGACTCGACCGGCTACGTCGGGGTCGCCACGTCGCTGGCGGGCAACCTGCAGGACGTCCCGGTGTCGAAGGAAGGCGCGGTCACCGGGAAGCCCCTGGTCGTCATGGACGGCAAGACCGGCAAACCGCCGGTGACCTACGGGCGCCTCGCCGGGATGAGCATGATCAACCCGCAGCTCGCGGTGGCGGGCACGGTCAACAAGGACGGCGGCGCCCCGGTGTCGAGCGACGACCGCGTCGTGCTGATCACCCCGGCGACCTCCGGCGGCGGAAACGGCCGGGACTGACCCGGTGACCGGTCCCTTCCGGTTCTAGCGGGAACAGCACCTGCACGACGGCCCGGTCTCCAAAGCCCCGGACGGCATGGTCGCCGGCTGGCGGGAGCTCGCCGAGCCGGTCCTGACCCAAGACGTGCGCAGCGGTCTGTTTCCCGAACACGGTCCGCGAGATCATCGTCCGGACCTTGGGCAGCGTTCTCCACGAGTCCGGCTTCCGCGTCCTGACCGACCACGCGGGGTGGCGACAGCCACCACTACCGCGTCCTCGAAGCGCCCCGGTTCCCGCGGGTCCGACTAGGGCTTCAGCTCCACCCGCCGGCCCTCGGCCGACGACGTCAGCCCGGCTTCCGCCAGCTGCAGCCCGCGCGCGGCCGAGAAGAAGTCGTAGCGGTGTTGCCGTCCGGCGACCACGTCCCGGACGAACTCCTCCCACTGCGCCTTGAAGCCGTTGTCGAACTCGGCGTTGTCCGGCACCTCCTGCCACTGGTCGCGGAACGGCTCGGTGGCCGGGAGGTCCGGGTTCCAGACCGGCTTCGGCGTCGCGGACCGGTGCTGGACGCGGCAGCGCCGCAGGCCCGCGACCGCGCTGCCCTCGGTGCCGTCGACCTGGAACTCGACGAGCTCGTCGCGGAAGACCCGCACGGCCCACGACGAGTTGATCTGCGCGATGGCCCCCGATTCGAGCTCGAAGATCCCGTACGCGGCGTCGTCCGCCGTCGCCGCGTAGGCGTCACCCTGCTCGTCCCACCGGCGCGGGATGTGCGTGGTCGCTTTTGCGGTCACGGCCGAAACGCGGCCGAAGAGGTGCTCCAGCACGTAGTTCCAGTGGCAGAACATGTCGAGCACGATGCCGCCGCCGTCCTCGGCGCGGTAGTTCCAGCTCGGCCGCTGCGCCTCCTGCCAGTCACCCTCGAACACCCAGTACCCGAACTCGCCGCGCACCGAGAGGATTCGTCCGAAGAACCCACCTTCGACGAGCCGCCGCAGCTTTCGCAGGCCGGGCAGGAAGAGCTTGTCGTGCACGACGCCGTGGCAGATCCCGGCGTCCCGCGCGAGCCCAGCGAGCTCCAGCGCGGACGTCAGCGTCTCGGCCAGCGGCTTCTCGGCGTAGACGTGCTTGCCCGCGGCGATCGCGGCACGCACGGCCGGCTCACGCGCCGACGTCAGCTGGGCGTCGAAGTAGATCTGGACGTCGGCCAGCGCCGAGCCGACGTCGGTCGTCCACGCCGTGAGCCCGTGCCGGTCGGCGAGGTCCTTGAGCTTCGCGGCGTTGCGCCCGGCGAGGATCGGCTCGAGCTGCACGCGGCTGCCGTCGGGCAGCTCGACCCCGCCCTGGTCGCGGATGGCCAGCACCGACCGGAGCAGGTGCTGCCGGTAGCCCATCCGGCCGGTGACCCCGTTGAGCAGCACTCCGATACTGGTCTGGTTCATGGCCGGCCTTCCTGGTCGAGGACTTGTCTCAGTGGATGTCGTATTCGGCGCGCCGTCCGCACATGCCGAAGCCGTCCGGGTTCGACGGCATCGCGACCCGCACCCCCGACTGCTCGAGGTGGCTCCCGTCGCCGTCGGCGAGCGCCTTGAGGTGGACGCCGGTCAGCTCAGCAGCCTTGAGCGCCCCGGCCTGCCAGCGCGGAACCCAGTCGCCGATTTTCGGCGACACGAGCGCGACGGCCGCCCGGTGGAACGCCCGCAGCGGCTCGGCGTCGCCGTCCAGGAGCGCCTCCCGCAACGGCAGATAGCCACGAACTGCCAGGTCACGGCGTCGCCGGGCCGCGTCGTCGGTTTTCGGCAACGCCGCCGCCTCGGCGTAGGCGACGGGATCGGCGAGCACCTCGGGCGGAAACGTGAACACGGCGTCCCCGGCCTCGGGCAGCCCGCTGTTCTGCATGAGCACGGTTACCCGCAGGCCGCCGCCCTGCACCATCCGGTGCACGGTCCCCGGCGCGAACCACGCGATCACCCCGGCCTCCAGCGGCGTCTCGGCGTAACCGCCGACGCTCAGCGTCTGGACCGCGCCCTGGCCGCCCGTGACGACGTAGGCCTCGGTGCAGGCGAGGTGCAGGTGCGGGCTGCCGCCGCAGACGCCGTCCTCGGCTTCCCAGTCGTAGGCCCGCAGGTGCGAGACCCCGATGCCACCCGGTAGAGGGAATTCGTCCATGGCCGGCCCTTCAGAATCCGTGACTCTCGAGGTACCGCGTCACCCGGTCGCGGTCCCAAGCCCCGTCGGCGACGACGATCCGGTAGCGATAAGTGAAACTCTCCCCCGGCGGCAGGGCGAACTCTTCGAAGAACGCCCACGAGATGGCCACCGTCGGCGTGCCCTGGGAACGGACGAACCAGTGCGACTCGTGGATCGCCCGGTCGTTCTCGGGCGCGTGGGCGAAGAGCAGCGTCGAGTGCGCGTCGACGTCGTCGTGTTCACCGACAAACGCAAGCCACGGCGCCTGCGCACCCATCATGGCATCCCCACCGAGGTCACCGGGCCCGAGGACGCGCCCACCGCTGAAGTCCCGCGGCCCGCGCCAGTGCAGCCCGGTGTACCCGGCCAGCTCCCGGCCGGCGGTGGTCGGGCTGCCGAACACCAGCGGCGCGTCGCGGACGTTGGTCAGCTCGATCGCCCAGTCGATGGCCCACGCGCCTTCGTCCGGCTCGACGGAGTGGACGACGATGTCCCGCCGTTCCCGCGCCCAGGCGTCACCGCCGTTGGCCATCCAGGTGAGCCGTTCGGAGACACTCAGCCGGTCCCCGTCGACGGCGAAGGCGGCGAAGTCGTCGTGCCGCATCGAGCCGATCCGGTCGGGCAGGTCCTGGTACCAGTCACCGGGGACGTAGGTGTGGCCACCCCAGAAGTTCTGGCCGGAGAGGTGGCTCGCCGTCATCTGCAGGCCCTTGTGCCAGCGGTGGTCGGCGGGCCGGTAGCCGCTGACGCGCCGGCCGCGCAGGGTGCGCAGCGGGTGGGTGTAGGGCTTGCGGGACTCGTAGGCCACGGGGTCGGGCTTGTACACATAGGACATCAGCTGCACCCCGGCCGCCTCGACGCTCACGTGGTCCCCGTGCCGGTGCGTCACGGTGATGGGCGCGCTCACCGCGGGTCCCCCGCCATCGACCGGTAGAAGACGTCCCCGGCCCCGATCTCCCCGCGTCGCACCCCGAGCCCGGTGTGCGCGGACTTGTACAACGCCGCGACGAACTCCAGCACCCGCCGCCCGTCACCCCCACTGCAGGGAGGCCGCCGCCGTTGCCGAAAAGCGGCAAGAACCGGTGCCAGGGCGGCAGCGTGCGAACTGCGCACGTCGCCGGCCGGCCGCGCGCCGAGGTCGGGGGTGTAGCGCCAGTCGTCGTTGCCGTGTCCGTAGAGGTGGGTGAGCTCGGCGGTGGCCCGCTCACAGTCGATCCGGATCCGGCTCACCTCGTCCGGCGAAACGACACTGTTGACCACGGTCGCCAGCGCCCCCGACTCGAACCGGACGAGCGCGGTGGAGACGTCTTCGGTCTCGACGTCGTGCACGAGCCGCGCGACCATGGCCCGCACCTTGGCCCAGTCACCGAGCAGGTGGAGCAGCAGATCCATCTGGTGGATGCCGTGCCCCATGGCCGGCCCGCCACCCTCGGTCTCCCACCGCCCCCGCCACGGCACGGCGTAGTAGCCGGCATCGCGGTACCAGGTGGTCTGGCAGTGCGCGACGAGCGGGCGCCCCAGCGCACCCTGGTAGAGCAGCTCCCGGAAGTGCGCGGCGCCCGAGCCGGAGCGCTGTTGGTAAACGAAGGAGACGTACGGCCCGCCCTCCCGCTCGGCCCCGGCCATCTCGTCGTACTCGGCGAGCGACCGGCACGGCGGCTTCTCACACCAGACCCAGGCGCCGCTCTCCAGCGCCAGCTTGGTCTGCCCGACGTGCAGCCCGGGCGGCGTGCAGATCGACACGAGATCGGGTTCCTGCTCGGCGAGCAAAGTGCCGAGATCGCGATAAGGCTTGGCGTGCTCGGTCCCGGCGCAGAAGGCGACGGCCCGGCTCTCATCGATGTCGGCGACGGCCACGAGGTCTGTGTCGCCGTGATGAGCCCGGTAGGCGGCGTGATGGCTGTCGGCAATGCCTCCCGCCCCGACGATGGCAACGCGTAAGTGCTTTCCCTGAGCCAACTCCGGACCTCCTCCCCAGCACCTTCCCGCCGCGCCCGCACCCGGCCGCCGCGTGCCGCGGATCTCGGCGCCCCATCCCGCGGATCTGTCGCCCCACGGGGTCCGACGCTCGCGACCGCCACTTCGACCGTCTCAGAAAGCGCTTTCTCACGCAACGCCCGGGCCGAGGTGTCAACGTTGTCACCCAGGACGGCCGACCGAACGGACGACTCAGCCACCCACCGCAGCCGGGATCGCGGAGCGGCGGACCCCGCCGAGATGCTCGGGCGGACTCCCGCCCGGCGGCTCGACCGGGTGGCTTGGCCGGGTGGTCCAGGCCGGCATCGCGGAGCGGCGCATCAGCAACGCCCGGCGATCAGCGGGTCTTGCTGCGAGGCTCACGTTTCCGCGGCTGCCGGGTCTCCACCCGCATCGCCCTCATGTCCAGAAAAGCAGCCACACCCGAGACAAGCGCGGCGAACAAGCCGAGGAACCGCCCGAAGCCCGCACTGATGGCGATCCCGGCGGCGTCGAAGATGCCGCGCTGGTCGGCGTCGAACTGCCAGTCGAGCGTGACCCAGCCCAGCACCATCAGCAGCAGCGCCGCCGCGGCGACCACCAGCCACAGGTGCGGCAGGCCGCTGACCCGCATGGTCCGGATTCGCCCGAAAAAGACCACGACCAGCCCGGCCAGCAGCAACGGCAGCGGCGGGCACCAGGCGAAGAAGCCCGAGTGCCAGGCGTCGCGGACGACGTCACTGTGCTGCAGCTGCGCGAGGACGTCTTCGATGTCCGGTCTGGTGGTGCTCAGCGTGGTCCACGGCAGGAACGTCGAGCCCAGCGCGAGCAGCCCGGCCGCCAAGCCGAGCCACTCGCGCCAAGTGACGCTTTTGACGAAAAACGACGACAACGTCAGGAGCCGACGCGCTCGATGATCAGCTCGCGGACCCGCTTGGCGTCGGCCTGCCCCTTGGTCGCCTTCATGACCGCGCCGACGATCGCGCCCGCCGCGGCCACCTTGCCGCCGCGGATCTTCTCCGCGACGTCCGGCTGCCCGGCCAGGGCCTCGTCGATCGCGGCGAGCAGCGCCGAGTCGTCCGAGACGACCTTCAGCCCACGCTTCTCGACAACTTCGCGCGGCTCGCCCTCACCGGCGAGCACGCCCTGGACGACTTCCTTGGCCAGCTTGTTCGTCAGCTCGCCGGACGACACCAGCCCGATGACCTCGGCCACCTGCTTCGGCGCGATCGGCAGATCGGCCAGCTCGACCTCACGGGCGTTCGCCTCCTGGGCGAGGGTGTTGACCCACCAGCCGCGCGCCTCGTCCGGCGAAGCGCCGGCCTCGACCGTGGCCGCGACCAGGTCGACGGCGCCGACGTTCAGCAGGTCACGCAGGGCTTCGTCGGAAAGTGACCACTCCGTCTGGATCCGCTTGCGACGCTCGGACGGCATCTCCGGAAGCGTCCCGCGCAGCTCCTCGACCCATTCACGCGACGGTGCGATCGGGACGAGGTCGGGCTCCGGGAAGTACCGGTAGTCCTCCGCGGTCTCCTTCGTCCGGCCGGGCGACGTGGAGCCGTCGGCCTCCTGGAAGTGCCGGGTCTCCTGCTTGATCGACCCGCCGTCGGCCAGGATCGCCGCCTGCCGGGTCATTTCGTAGCGAACGGCCCGTTCGACACTGCGCAGCGAGTTGACGTTCTTCGTCTCGGTGCGCGTCCCGAACTCGGTCGCGTCCTTCGCCATGAGCGAAACGTTCGCGTCGCACCGCAGCGAGCCCTGGTCCATCCGGACGTCCGACACGTCAAGCGCGCGCAGCAGGTCACGCAGCGCGGACACGTACGCCCGCGCCACCTCGGGAGCCCGCTCGCCGGTGCCCTCGATCGTCTTGGTGACGATCTCGATCAGCGGCACGCCGGCCCGGTTGTAGTCGAGCAGCGAGTGCTCGGCGCCGTGGATCCGGCCGGTGGCGCCACCGACGTGCAGTGACTTGCCGGTGTCCTCCTCCATGTGCGCGCGCTCGATCTCCACGCGCACGACCTCGCCGTCGTCGAGCGTGACGTCGAGGTAGCCGTTGAAGGCGATCGGCTCGTCGTACTGCGACGTCTGGAAGTTCTTCGGCATGTCCGGGTAGAAGTAGTTCTTCCGGGCGAACCGGCACCACTCGGCGATCTCGCAGTTCAGCGCGAGACCGATCCGGATCGCACCCTCGACGGCCTTCCCGTTGACCGCCGGCAGCGCGCCGGGCAGCCCGAGACAGGTCGGGCAGACCTTCGTGTTCGGCTCGCCGCCGAACTCGTTCGGGCAGCCGCAGAACATCTTCGTGTTCGTGTTCAGCTCGACGTGCACTTCGAGCCCGAGCACCGGGTCGAAGCGTTCGATGACGTCGGCGTAGTCCATCAACTCGGCCACGGCAGTCACTTCGTTCCTCCCAGCTCCGGGACCTTGTGGATGAGCGCTCCACCGGCGGCGGCGTCGCGAGCGGCCTCGTAGGCGGCGCCGACCCGGTAGAGCCGGTCGTCGGCCAGCGCCGGGGCCATGATCTGCAGGCCGACCGGCAGCCCGTCCTCGTCGGACAGCCCGCTCGGCACGCTCATCGCGGCGTTGCCGGCCAGGTTCGACGGGATCGTGCACAGGTCGGCGAGGTACATCGCCATCGGGTCGTCGACGCGCTCGCCGATCTTGAACGCCGTGGTCGGCGTCGTGGGCGAAACGAGGACATCGACCTTTTCGAACGCAGCGGCGAAGTCACGCGTGATCAGCGTGCGCACCTTCTGCGCCGAGCCGTAGTAGGCGTCGTAGTAGCCGGACGACAACGCGTACGTGCCCAGCATGATCCGCCGCTTGACCTCGGCGCCGAAGCCCTTCTCGCGGGTGAGCGACATGACCTCTTCGGCGCTGTGCGTGCCGTCGTCGGCGACGCGCAGGCCATAGCGCATGGCGTCGAACCGCGCGAGGTTCGACGAGCACTCGCTCGGCGCGATCAGGTAGTACGCGGGAAGCGCGTAGACGAAATGAGGACAAGACACCTCGACGACCTCGGCGCCGAGCGCCCGCAGCTGCTCGACCGCGGCCTGGAACGACCGCTCCACACCGGGCTGGTAGCCGTCGCCGCCGAACTCCTTCACGACGCCGACCTTGACGCCCTTCAGGTCACCGGTCATCCCCTGCCGAGCGGCAGCGACAACGGGCGGCACCGGCGCGTCGATCGAGGTCGAGTCCCGCGGGTCGTACCCGGCGATGACCTCGTGCAGCAGCGCGGCGTCGAGCACGGTCCGGGCACACGGCCCGGCCTGGTCGAGCGAAGACGAAAAAGCGACAAGCCCGTAGCGCGAGACGCCGCCGTAGGTCGGCTTCACCCCGACGGTGCCGGTCACGGAGCCGGGCTGCCGGATCGACCCACCCGTGTCCGTCCCGATGGCGAGGGCCGCCTCGAAGGCCGCGATCGACGCCGACGAGCCACCGCCCGACCCGCCCGGGATGCGGGCGTGGTCCCACGGGTTGTGCGTCGGGCCGTACGCCGAGTTCTCCGTCGACGACCCCATGGCGAACTCGTCCATGTTCGTCTTGCCGAGAATCACGACACCGGCCTCGCGCAGCTTGCGCGTCACCGTGGCGTCGTACGGCGGGATCCAGCCTTCGAGCGTTTTCGAACCACAGGTCGTCGGCACGCCCTCGGTGGTCAGGACGTCCTTCAGCGCGAGCGGCACCCCGGCCAGCGCCGACGCCGGCGCCTGGCCCTCGGCGAGCCCCTCGTCGACCTTCTTGGCCGCGGCCAGCGCGCCCTCGGTGTCGACGTGCAGGAACGCGTGAATGTGGTCGTCGACCTCGCCGATCCGGTCCAGGTGCGCCTGGGTCACCTCGACGGCCGACACCTCGCGCGCACGGATCTTCCCCGCCAGCTCCGCGGCGGTCAGTTTGATGAGCTCGGTCACTGCTCTTCCCCCAGAATCCGCGGCACCCGGAAGCGGCCGTCTTCGGCGGCCGGCGCCCCGGCCAGCGCCTGCTGCTGCGTGAGCCCGGGAACGACGACGTCCTGTCGGAAGACGTTCGTCAGCGGCACGGCGTGCGACGTCGGCGGCACGTCTTCGGCGGCGACCTCGCTCACCTTGGCCACCGAGTCCAGGATCTGGTCGAGCTGGCCGGCGAAGACGTCGATTTCGTCGTCGGTCACGGCCAGCCTGGCCAGCTTCGCGAGGTGCGCGACCTCGTCTCGGGAAATGTTGGGCACGCGGGTGACTCCCGGGTTGTGCTGTGCGGGTTGTCTCGGAAGCTGCAAGTCTATGGTGGCGGCGCGGGCGGACTCGACTGGGTTACGCCCGGCGCAAGCCGAGTGCCGTCCGGCGACGCTCGCATCCCGCCCGGCGGACAGCAGGTCCCGCGAGCCGGGTGGGTCTGTCACAATCGGCGACCGGCATCGAGCGTCCCACGGCAAGGCTGGGACGCCAGAGGTGAGAGGGGCGCGTGGTGTCGTTCCTGATCCGGGTCCTCCTTCCGGACAGCCCGGGGACCCTCGGCGCGGTCGCCACGGCGCTCGGCACGGTAGGCGCCGACATCCTCAGCGTGGACGTCGTAGAACGCGGCACGGGCATCGCCGTCGACGACCTCGTGGTCGAGCTCCCGTCCGGCCGGCTGCCCGATGCGTTGATCACGGCGGCCGAGAGCGTCGACGGCGTCGAAGTGGACGCGGTCCGCCCCTACGCGGGCGTGCTCGACACGCACCGTGAACTCGAACTCGTCGAAGAGATAGCCGCGCAGCCGAAAAGCGGCCTCGACATCCTCGCGGAGGGCGTCCCCCGCATCGTGCGCGCGGGCTGGGCGATGATCGTCGAACACGCGGAAACCGGCGCGATCCGGCTGGCCTCGTCGAGCGCGGCACCCGAGACCCCGATCACCGACCTGCCCTGGCTGCCACTCGAGCGCGCGACGGTGCTCGACGGAGAAGAAGCCTGGATCCCGGAGACGTGGAAGGAGCTCGGCACCGAGCTGGCCGCGACCCCGCTCGGGAAGCCGGGCAAGGCGCTGCTCGTCGCCCGCCCAGGTGGCCCGGCGTTCCGCGCGGCCGAGGTCGCCCGGCTGGCCCACCTCGCCGGGATCGTCGCGGTCGTCCTCGACGGCTAACTCCGCGTTGTCGAAAAGGGGACGAGTCCACGCGGGCTCGTCCCTTTTTCGACAAACGCCAGGTCAGACGTCGATCTGGTAGGCGATCAGGCTGATGTGCGGGAACGGCCGCCAGTCCCGCTCGGCCAGCCGCGCGAACCCGAGACGTTCGTAGAGCCGGTGCGCGCTGTGCATCCCCGCAAGGCTGCTCAGCACCACCTTGGCGAGCCCCAGCGCCCGCGCACGGTCGAGAACGGCGCGCGTCAGCGCCTCGCCGACACAACGCCCACGCGCCGACGGCGCCACCGCGAGCATCCGGAACTCCAGCTCCCCCGGACGTGAGATCTCGGCGTACGGCGAACCCGGCCGCACGACAGTCACGGTGCCGAGCACCTCCCCCGCCGCGTCGACGGCGACGAGCACCTCGGCCAGCTCGGCCCGGCTCGCGACGTCACGCAGCTTCGCGTCGTAACCGACGTCGCCGGCCAAGTGACCATCAACGTCGTAGGCCCGGACCGTGACCTCGCCCGCCGCGGCGTACTCCTCCGGCCGCGGCGGCCGGATCTCGACATCACCCATCCGTCTCCCCAGACTCGTCTTCGGCGGTTTCCTCACCGGTCGGCAGCGCCACCTCCTGCGCCGCTTCGGGCCCCCGCTCCAGCAGGACGCGGAAGCCGCCTTCGTCCAGCACCGGCACCTTCAGCTGAACGGCCTTGTCGTATTTCGTGCCAGGCGAGTCCCCGACGACGACGAACGCGGTCTTCTTCGAGACCGAACCCGCGGCCTTCCCCCCGCGGGCCATGATTACCTCTTTGGCCTCGTCGCGGGAGAAGCCGTCGAGCGAGCCCGTCACCACGATCGACAGCCCTTCGAGGTTGCGCGGGATCGACTCGTCGCGCTCCTCCTCCATGCGCACGCCGGCGCGTCGCCATTTTTCGACGATCTCCCGGTGCCACCCCACCTCGAACCACTCCTGCGTCGCGTGGGCGATGGTCGGGCCGACACCGTCGACGTCCGCCAGCTCCTCCTCGGTCGCCTGCTCGATGCCTTCGATCGAACCGAACTCGCGAGCCAGCGCCTGCGCCGCCGTCGGCCCCACGTGCCGGATCGACAAAGCGACCAGCACCTTCCACAGCGGCCGGTTCTTCGCCACGTCGAGGTTGGCGAGCAGCTTTCGCGCGTTAGCCGACAACTCGCCGGCCTTCGTGCGGAACAACTCGACCTCGGCGAGGCTGTCCTCGTTCAGGTCGAAGACATCGCCCTCGTCGGCGACCACCTGCGCGTCCAGCAACGCGACCGCTGCCTCGTATCCGAGGACCTCGATGTCGAAGGCGCCGCGCCCCGCCAGGCTGAAGAGGCGCTCGCGCAGCTGCGCGCGGCAGAACCGGCTGTTCGGGCAGCGGATGTCCTTGTCGCCTTCCTTCTGGTAGGCGAGCTCGGTGCCGCATTCCGGGCAGTGGGTGGGCATGACGAACTCGCGTTCGTCGCCGGTGCGCGCGTCCACGACCGGCCCGAGGACCTCGGGAATGACGTCGCCGGCCTTCCGGATGACGATCCGGTCGCCGATGAGCACACCCTTGCGCTTGACCTCTTCCTGGTTGTGGAGGGTGGCGCGCGCGACGGTCGACCCAGCGACCTTGACCGGCTCGGTGACCGCGAACGGGGTCACCCGGCCCGTCCGCCCGACGTTGACCTGGATGTCCAGCAGCGTCGTGATCGCTTCTTCGGGCGCGTACTTGTAGGCGATCGCCCACCGCGGCGCGCGCGACGTCGTGCCCAGCCGACGCTGCAGCGTCACCCGGTCCACCTTGATGACCACGCCGTCGATTTCGTGCTCGGCGTCGTGCCGGTGTTCACCCCAGTAGGTGATGTGGCCGGTGAGTTCCTCGGCCGACGTCAGCACCTTGCTGTGCGGCGAGACCGGCAGCCCCCACGCGGCCAGCGCGTCGTACGCCTCCGACTGACGCGCAGGCTCGAAGCCTTCGCGTTTGCCGAGGCCGTGGCAGATCAGCCGCAGCCGGCGCTCGCGCGTGATCTTCGGGTCCTTCTGCCGCAGCGACCCGGCCGCGGTGTTACGCGGGTTCGCGTACGGCGGCTTGCCCGCTTCGACCATCTTCGCGTTCAGTTCGAGGAAGTCTTCGACGCGGAAGTAGACCTCGCCGCGCACCTCGACCAAGGCGGGCACCGGGTACTTGTCGGTGCCCGTGAGCGTCTCCGGCACCTGGTCGAGCGTGCGCATGTTCAGCGTCACGTCTTCGCCTGTGCGGCCGTCACCCCGGGTGAGCGCCCGGGTGAGGTGACCGTTTTTGTACAAGAGGTTGATCGCCAGGCCGTCGATCTTCAGCTCGGCGAGGAACTCGGTGCGCCCGACCTCCTTCTCGACGCGTTCCACCCAGGCAAGGAACTCGTCCTCGTCGAAGACGTTGTCGAGGCTGAGCATGCGCTCGAGATGGTCGTACGCGGTGAACTCGGTCGAGAACGTGCCACCGACTCGCTGGCTCGGCGAATCGGGGGTGACCAGCGCCGGGTGCTGCTGCTCGATCTGCTGCAGCTCGCCGAGCAGCTCGTCGAACTGCCCGTCGGAGATGATCGGCGAGTCCAGGACGTAGTAGCGGAACTGGTGGTTGCGCAGTTCCTCCGCGAAGGCGGCGTGCCGCTCGCGCACGTCGGCCGGGACGTCGGTGACGTCCTCCGCGGTGATCTGGTCTTGAGGGGATTCGGTGCTGCTCACGGGTGGTGAGCCTAGTCGGCGGCACCGACATTTTCGTCCGGTCCGCCGGCCAGTCCGCGGACCAGGTCACGGAGCTCCAGAAGGGTGATCGCGCCGGCCGGCTCGGCTTCCGCGGTCTCGACGCGCCGTAACCGTTCGGCGGCGAGACGTTCACCCAATGTCGCGTCGAGGGGCAGGAAGGTCATGGTCTGCCGCGTCGCGTCGTCGAGATCGCCGAACCCCGGGTGGAAGACGGCGACGTCGACGACGTGCTCGTCCTCGTCGACCTGCGCGACCACCCGGACGTCGACCAGCGCGATCCGGTGCGCGCCGAGGTTCACCGTGACCTCGGTCGGATCGGGCACCGGCGGGACCGAGTCATGGTACTCCCAGATCGCGTCCTCGGGCGGCGCGGCGACGCGCCAGGCATCCGTGAACGGCCGCACTTCCGGGTCTTCCTGACCGGTCACGACCAGGGCGTAGATCGCCCGGCGACCACGTTCGAGCGAAAAGTGCAGCCGCGGGTGCAGCGCCTCGACAAGCTGACAGAGCTCGTGCTCCACCCGGTGCGGCTCACCCTCTCCGAGCGCCGCGCTGACCATCGGAAGCAGCTCGAACCAACCGTGCCAGAACGCCTCCGCGGCCGCCGTGGGGTCCTCGGGCACGCGCTGTTCGGGCCACGCGGTGCGCGGGTCGGGCGGATCGGCGTCGGTGTTCTTGCGGCGGAACAGGCGCATGGTTACCGGTGGTCCTCGTTCGATCGGCTACCCCGACACGCTACTTGCCGGGGTGGGCGCCCGTCGGCGAGTTCGCGGATTCCGTCACCAGCCTTCCGGCGGCTCCACGAAAGCCTTGCCGAGGTCACGCGTCAACGCGAGGACCCGGCGCATCCAGTCCGGTGTCGCGCCGGCGAGGCCGCAGGCCGGGGTCGGCACGGCGCGTTCGGCGAGGACGCTGCGGTTGAAGCCGAGCCGGTCGGCCAGCCGGAACGCCGGCTCACCGACGTCTTTCAGGTTGAGCGGGGACGCCGGCGCCGGGGTCGGGACAGCGCCCAGGAAGAGCGTCGCGCCGCCGTCCCAGACTTCGCCGATCTCGTCGAGGAAGGCCGCGGAAGCACCGTCGAGGGCGGCGAGGTCGAAGGCCAGCGCGTCCGCGCCGGCCGCACGCAGCAGAGCGAGCGGCGGTTTCGCGGCGCAGCAGTGCAGGATCACCGGGCCGCCGGTGATCTTCTTCGCGCCGTCGATCACCGTGGCGAGCAGGTCGCGGGCCTCGGGCTCCGGCACTGCCGAAACGTTCCCGTAGCCGGACGGCGTCGACAGTCCCCCGGCCAGCACCGTGGGCAACGACGGCTCGTCGAACTGGACGACCACCGGCGCCCCAGTCCGGGCCTGGACCTCCGCGACGTGTTCGGCGAGTCCGTCCAGCAGGGACGACGTGAAGTCCCGCATGGCACCGCGATCGGTGAGGACCCGGTGGCCGCGGGGCAGCTCGATCCCGGCGCCCAGCGTCCACGGACCGGCCAGCTGGACCTTGAAGACCGGCGGTGTGGCACCGGCCGTCTCCCGTGCCTCCTGGACGGCGTCGAGATCCCAGCGCAGCAGGTCGACCGCCCGGCGGTGGTCGTGACCCGGCCGGGCAGCAACGCGGTAGCCGCTCGGCACGACCTCGATGGCCAGGTCCACCAGCAGCGCAGCGGTCCGGCCGAGTATGTCCGCACCGACACCGCGGGCCGGAAGTTCCGGCAAGTGCGGGAAGTCGGGCAACTCGCCGAAGACGACCGCGGCCGCCTCCGCGGCATCTGTGCCCGGCATCGAACCGATCGCCGTCGCGGCGCCCATGGGCCAAAGTCGCTCAGTCACGACCACTGATTCTGGTCGACCACGTGTCCACGGCGCCGACCGGGCCGCCGCGATGCAGACATTCGCCGCATTTCCTTCTACGAGCACCATCGGCGGGTTCACGCGGATAGGCTGACCGGCCATGACGAGTTCGCCACCGCAGCCGGGCTGGTACCCCGACGCGCGGGACCCCCGTCTGCACCGTTGGTGGGACGGACAGACCTGGACGGCCAACACCCGACCGGCCCACCAGGCGCCGCCACCGAGCGACTCGACGCCGATCGAGCTCGACATCGAGCTCGGCCACGACCCGTCCCGCATCCAAAGCCAGGTCGGCCGCGCGACGCGTGGCCGGGGCAGCGGGCGAACCGGTGGCGGGACGCTGTTCACCGAGCCGATCCTGGTGGTCAACCAGCGAGCCAAGCTGATCGAGATGGCCAACGAGTTCGGCGTCTTCGACCAGCAGGGCAACCGGCTCGGCGGAGTCGTCGAGGTCGGCCAGAGCACGTTGAAGAAGGCGATCCGCCTCCTGACCAAGTACGACCAGTTCCTGACCCACAAGTTCGAGGTCCGCGACGCCAACCACAGCACCGTGCTCAAGGTGACCCGGCCGGCGAAGGTGTTCAAGTCGCGTTTCCTCGTCACCAGGGCCGACGAAACCCCGATCGGCGAGATCGTCCAGGAGAACGTCTTCGGCAAGATCCGCTTCGGCTTCGTCGTCGACGGCCGCCCGGTCGGCGGGATCTTCGCGGAGAACTGGCGCGCCTGGAACTTCTCGATCCGCGACCACGCCGACACCGAAGTCGCCCGGGTGACCAAGACCTGGGGCGGTTTCGTCAAGGCTGCCTTCACCACGGCCGACAACTATGTCGTGGAGATCCCCCACCCGCTGCCGGATCCCCTCGCCAGCATGGTGGTCGCCGCGGCCCTCACGATCGACACCGCCCTGAAGCAGGACACCGACTGAACGAGTGACCGGCGTCTCAGCTTCTCCAGGTGGACAGCGGGCCCGGCACGGCTCAGGGTGAAGAAAGGCCGGGACGCCGAAGTCTCGCCGGGACGGAGGTCACCGTGGAACCGTTGCCGGAAAGCAGCGACAGGAACTGGACCGAGCCCGGAATCTACGAGGTCTCCGCCGGCGTCTACCGGATCCCGTTGCCGCTCCCCAACGACGGCCTGCGCGCGGTCAACGTCTACGCGGTCACCGATGGCGAGAAGCTGGTTCTCGTCGACTCGGGCTGGGCATTGGCCGAAGCGCGGCAACAGCTCGCGCACGCCCTCACCGGCATCAACGCCGAGCTCGGCGACGTCAGCGAATTCCTCGTCACCCACGTGCACCGTGACCACTACTCCCAAGCTGTCGTCCTTCGCCGGGAGTTCGGCTCGAAGATCGCCCTCGGCCAAGACGAAGAGCCGTCACTCAAGGTCTCGGGCAATCCCGACCGGCTTCCGATGGAAGCCCAGATCGATCTCCTGTTCCAGGCCGGCGCGGGCGAAGTCGTCGACGCGTTGGCTCGCGACTTCGGAACGAACCGGCGACACACGGAGGCCGACCTCTGGGAGGCGCCCGACGAGTGGCTGACTCCAGGACCTCGCCCGATCCTGCCCGGACGCGAGTTCGACGTCGTCGCCACTCCAGGACACACCACCGGGCATGTCGTTTTTGTCGACGAGACGGCCGGCCTGCTGTTCTCCGGTGATCACGTGCTACCGCACATCACACCCTCGATCGGCTTCCAGCCCGTCCCGGCCGAGTTGCCGCTCAACGACTTCATCGCCTCACTACGCCTGGTGCGCGCCATGCCGGATCGCCGCATGCTTCCCGCGCACGGTCCCGTGTCCGAAAGCGTGCACACGCGGGTCGACGAGCTGCTGGAGCATCACCGGCAACGCCTCGACACGATGGGCTCGCAGATCGCGGCCGGCGCGAGCACCGCATTCGAAGCCGCACACCGGATCGGCTGGACTCGCCGCAACCGCAAACTGTCCGAAATGGACTCGTTCAACCAGACGCTCGCCGTCCTGGAGACTGCGGCACACCTCGACCTGCTGGTGTCCCAGGGCAAACTGACCACGCAAGCCGTCGACGGTGTTCGGCACTACTCGATGCCCTGAGCAACTCGACCACCCCGGGTAGCCGACTCGTCGCAGTTACACTCTCGACCGGCTTCCTGCATACTGGGCGAAATGGATGTCATCAGACGTGCTCGCGCTACGGACATCGAGGCGCTCGTGCGCCTGTTCGGCGCACCGGGCGAGCCGCTGGCAGCCACGCTTCGGGAGCTCATGACCACGCCGCACGTCACGCTCGTCGTGGCCGAGGACGACAACGGCGTCGCCGGGACGGCTCAACTGACCGTGCTGCGAGGACTCGCCTGGGAAGGCGCCACGCGTGGCCTGCTCGAAGGCATCCGCGCTGTTCGGCGTGGCGTCACCAGCGCTCTCCTGACTTGGGGAATCGACGAAGCTCGCCGGCGAGGCTGCACGCGGCTCCACCTGGATTCCGGGCTCGCCCGCGCCGACCTGCGAGACTTCTACGCACGCTTCGGCTTCGCGCACAGCTATCAAGGGTTCACCCGCGCCCTGTGATACTGGCGCCGTGACCGACTACACCATCCGCAGGGCTGAGCGGGACGACATCGGCGCGATCGTGCACATGCTGGCCGACGACCAGCTCGGCGAAACCCGCGACGATCCCGCAGACCTTGCTCCCTACCTGCGAGCCTTCGAGGAGATCAACGCAGATCCGAACCAGCTTCTGATGGTCGTCGTAGCCGGCGGCGAAGCTGTCGGAACCCTTCAACTGACGATCATTCCCGGCCTGGCCAGGCGTGGGGCACTCCGCGGCCAAGTCGAGGCAGTGCGGATCCGCTCCGACCACCGCGGCTCCGGACTCGGCGGCGATCTCGTGCAGTGGGCGATCGACGAGTCTCGACGCCGCGGATGTGCACTCGTGCAGCTCACGTCGGACGTCTCCAGGACGGAGGCTCACCGCTTCTACGAGCGCCTCGGTTTCGAACCGAGCCACACCGGCTTCAAGCTCAAGCTCTGAGCAGCTGAATTCTCGATATCCCATACGTTTCCGTCTGTCTACATCGGACATTTCTCGGATCGAGCCTCCCTGGGAATCGGCAGCGCACTCGCGCGCATCCGCGAACGATCCCGAATCAATTCGAGTACGTCAAGTCGCGGAGGGCGCGAAAGGGCCGTTCGCTCCCTTCCGTCACCCTTTCTTCCGAACCTCGGTGACTTTTCTTGCGAATCGCCGTACGGTCGCGTTCATGGCCCCTTCACAACCACTCCGCAAGCTCACCCCTCCTACGGCATCCCAGAAACCGCACGACATGCTTCCGGGCACACTGAGATCGGTCCGCGCCGAGCCGGATGCGTTGCAGCGCATGAAAGACGAGGAAGTCGTCGATGTCATCCGCGACACCGACGCGGAGATCTCCAAGCTGCAGGCCCTTCAGCTACGGGCGATCGCGGACCTGAGTGTGCGCAGAAGACGGGCACCCAGCGCAGCCTCGGAAGTGGCTCTCGCGTTGTCCGTCACGGAACACCGTGCCAGTGCAATCGTTTCCGCGGCAACCGCACTGATCGCACGCCTTCCCCGCATGCTGAACCTCATGGACAGCGGGAGGCTCGACCTCTACCGCGCCATGAAGGTCACCGATGCGACATCATGGCTGTCCGGAGATCACCTGCGGGCCGTCGACGCGATGCTCGAGGACCGGGTTCCGGGCCGGAACGCGACCCAAGTTCGCCGAGCCGCGGCTTATGCGGCCGCCAAAGCCGACCCGGAAGGAGCTGCGCTCCGCAACGAACGAAAGCTCAACGAGCGGCGGCTCGCGCTGCATCATCAGGACACCGGCGTGACCCATGTGTCGGTCAACAACGCACCGACTGACAAAGCGACGGCCGCCTACGCCCGCATCGACCGGGCCGCGCGGGCGCTGAAGACGCCGGACGAGTCCCGAACACTGGACCAGCTCCGAGCAGACGTCGCCATCGACCTGTTGCTCAGCGGCACCGGTGGCCCGAGCGAGCGAACCGAGGTGTTCCTGCACATCGACCTGGCAACGTACCTTGGCTTGAACCAGTTGCCGGCGGCTCTGGCGGGGCGCGGACCCATCGCGGCTCCAGTGGCTCGCCGCATCATCAGCGGACCCGACACGACGCTGCGGCGAGTCTTGACCGACCCGCGCAACGGCCAGGCGCTGGAGCTTTCGCCCACGCGCTACCCGCTCACTCCGGCGCACGACGAGTTCATCCGGGTTCGGGACAGGGAGTGCCGGCAGCCCGGATGCACACGTCCCGCACAGAGTTGCGGGATCGAGGCGACACGAGCGCAAGGTGAGCCAGACGAGGTCGCGGCTCAGCCGGTCACCTACTGCTCGCGACATCGCAAGCTCAAGGGCCAGCCTGACTGGGACTACGCAGTCGCCCCTGACGGCACCGTGAACGTCGCGACACCAGGCGGCCGAGTGCACTCGACAACACCGCCGTCGATGCACTCCGGCCGACGGCGTGCTCACAAGGCCCGCAGGAAGCCACGGAGGTGACCAAGCGTCAGCTTGTGCTCGAGATCTTCGCGCTGCCGAGTACGACGTCCCCGTTTTCGGAGTCCGGTCGGTAGAGAACGACGACCTGGCCAGGCGCGACTCCGCGCAGCGGCTCACGCAGGTGCAGCGACATCGTTTCGGAGTCGACGTCGGCAACCGCATCGACGATGCCTCCGTGCGCCCTGACCTGGACTACACACTCGGTCGGCTCGGTCAGCGGTCGGCCACTCGGCCAGATCGCGCGATCGGCTTCGATCGCGGTGACGCCAAGCCCAGCTGCGGAGCCGACCTTGACGGAGCCGGAGACCGGTTCGAGCGAGAGAACGTAACGAGGACGGCCGTCCGGTGCCGGAGCTTCAATCCCGAGGCCCTTGCGCTGCCCGACCGTGAAGCCGTGTACCCCGGTGTGTCGACCGAGCACCGCGCCTGTTTCGGCGTCCACGAGCTCGCCCGGATGCTGTCCAAGGCGGTTCTCCAAGAACTTCTTGGTGTCACCGTCGGGGATGAAGCAGATGTCGTGGCTGTCCGGCTTGTTGGCGACGGACAAGCCGCGTCGCTCCGCCTCGGCCCGCACCTCCGTCTTCCACGAGTCACCCAAGGGGAACATGGCGTGGCTGAGCTGCTCCGCGGTCAGCGAAGCCAGCACGTAGGACTGGTCCTTGCCACTGTCCACGCTTCGGCGTAGCTCGGGCACGCCGTCCACGACCGAAAGGCGCGCGTAGTGGCCCGTCGCGACCGCGTCGAACCCGAGCGCCATCGCCTTTTCGAGGAGAGCCTCGAACTTGATCTTCTCGTTGCAGGTGACACACGGATTCGGCGTGCGACCGGCGGCGTATTCGCCGATGAAGGTCTCGACGACCTCTTCGGTGAACCGCTCGGCGAAATCCCAGATGTAGAAAGGGATTCCGAGAATATCGGCGGCTCGCCGGGCGTCGTGCGAGTCCTCGATGGTGCAGCACCCGCGCGATCCGGTCCGCAAGGTGCCTGGTTTGGCCGACAGCGCCAGGTGCACGCCGACAACGTCGTGTCCGGCGTCGACCGCGCGTGCCGCGGCGACCGCCGAATCCACTCCTCCGCTCATCGCGGCCAAAACCCGCATTGCCTTACACCTCTTGCTTCTGGGTCTGCTTGCGCATCCCGGCCAGGCCGGCCTGACGGGCGCGCGTGACGACTCCGCCGATCTCGGCCGCCACTGCATCAATGTCCGCGGCGGTAGACGTGTGGCCGAGAGAAAAACGGAGAGAACCACGAGCCGCTGCCGGGTCGGCGCCCATGGCAAGTAACACGTGGCTTGGCTGGGCGACTCCAGCCGTACATGCCGATCCCGTCGAACATTCGATGCCCTTGGCGTCGAGCAACATCAGCAAGCTGTCGCCGGCGCACCCGGGGAACGTGAAGTGGGCGTGGCTGGGTAGCCGCTCGCCGGATCCGCCGTTGAGAACGGCGTCGGGGACTTCACGCTGAATGGTCTCGACGAGCCCGTCTCGGAGCTCCTCGAGACGCTTCGCGTATTCGGCTTGGGTCGTGACACTGGCTTGGACCGCAGCGGCAAAACTGACGATGGCCGGGACGTCGAGAGTTCCTGAGCGGACGCTCCGCTCCTGGCCCCCGCCGTGCAGCACGGGCACGCAAGTCACGTCGCGTCCGAGGAGGAGGGCTCCCACCCCGAACGGACCGCCGAGCTTGTGTCCGGTCAGCGTGAGGGCCGCCGCACCGCTTGCCGCGAAGTCGACTGGAACCGCGCCAACGGCCTGGACTGCGTCGGTGTGGAGCGGAATGCCGAATTCGGCGCAGGCCGCGGCGAGTTCGGCGATCGGATTGATCGTTCCGACCTCGTTGTTGGCCCACATCACGGTTGCCAGCGCCACGGTTTCGGGGTCCGCGGCGATCGCGGCGCGCAGGACCTCAGGTGAGACTCGGCCCTGGCTGTCCACCTCCAGCAGCGTGACCTCGGCGCCGGAGTGGGATTCGAGCCATTCGACGGTGTCGAGCACCGCGTGGTGCTCCGCAGCACCGCACAGGATGCGACGGCGCTGCTCCTGCTTGTCGTGGCGAGCCCAGTAGATGCCCTTGACCGCGAGGTTGTCGCTTTCGGTGCCGCCGCCGGTGAAGATCACCTCGGAGGGGCGGGCGCCAAGCGCCTCAGCGATCGTTTCGCGGGCCTCTTCGACCAGGCGGCGGGCTCGGCGGCCTGAAGAATGCAGCGCCGAGGCGTTGCCCACGGTGGACAGCGCCTCAGTCATCGCCGCTATGGCGTCGGGCAACATCGGAGTGGTCGCCGCGTGGTCGAGATAGGTCATCGCCCCTTCAGGGTAGTCCGCTCCAGCGCGTGACGAAGCCCACCCTGGCCCGAGAAGTGGGCTGTCACACCTTTGACGGCCACCGCCCCGTCAGCCGGACGCCCAGCAGCGCGAGTGCCACCAAGGCCACCGTGAGCAGGGCCATCGCCGGGGACGGGGCGAAGACCGAGCCCACTACACCCAGCAGGACGCCGCCCAGACCGATGAGCAGCGCCGAGCCCACCCAGTCGGCGAGCTGCATCGCCGAGGTGTTGAAGCCTCGCTCACCGTCGGGTGAGTAGCGGAGCAGAAGAACCGAGATCGCCGGCATCGCGATGCCCATGCCGGCGCCGCCGACCGCGCAGGCCACGAACGCGGTCCAGCCGGGAAACCAGGGCTGCGATACCAGCCCGAACAGGACCAGCCCGGCCGCGACCAGCCAGAACCCCGTTCGCAAGGACGCCTCACGCGACCAGTTGAGGAACCGGCCCTGGGCCGCCGATGCCGCGGACCAGCCCAATGCCGTGATCGTCAGCGGCAGGCCGGCGAGGGCCGGGCTGTAGCCGTGGACCGCGCTCATCGTCAGGGGCAGGTACGCCTCCATCCCGGCATACGCGCCGGCGATCAGTGCGCGCGAGGCGACGACCGTCGGCAGGCCGGGGCGCGAAGACAGCGTCCCGACCGGCAGGAGCTTCCGGAGCGCGTAGCCCAAGGCCACGAGGCCGACCAGGCCGTAGCCGAGCGCGAGCAGCGACTGGTGCTGGGCCGCCCACGTCAGGGCCGCGACCCCGAGTGCGGCGATGATCGCCTGGGGCACGCTCGCGCGGGGACCGTCGGCGGCGGGCGTGTGCGACGGCAGGCGGCGGACGACCACCACCAGCATGACCACGCCGGCGACCACGAGCGGGACCAGGCCGAGGAAGACCCAGCGCCAGCCGACGCTCACTGTCAGGACGCCGGCCACCGAGGGGCCGATGACCGCCGGCAGGACCCAGGCAGCGGCGTTCGCCGCGTAAATCACCGGGCGCTCGTGGTCGGTGAACGTCAACGCGATCAGGAGCGATACCGAGACCAGGAGCAGACCCGAGCCGAAGCCCTGCAGTGCGCGGCCGAGGAGGAACGTCGCCATCCCGGTCGCCGTTCCCGCGACGACCAGGCCGGCCGCGAACAGCACCGGACCCGCGAGCAACGCCGGGGACGGACCGCGGCGGTCGCCGATCCGGCCCGAAAGCACCGTGGCCACGACGCTCGAGATCAGGAAGATCGTGAACGGCCACGAGTACAGCGACAGGCCATGGAGCTCGGCGACCAGCGTCGGCATCGCCGTCGCGACGCCCATGTTCTCGAATGCGACCAAGGTGACCACGAGCAACAGCGCGATCGTCGTCAGCCGGTGTTCCGCGCTCCACAGCACACTTCGGCGACCAGGGGCCGAGTCGATCGTCGAGGTCATGATCGCAGCGTGCAACCTCCAGCCCGCTGGAGGTCAAGCCGGTTCAAGCGGAGCGGTGCGTCACCGGTTCCAGCCGCAGGTCACGGGCGAGCGCGGCAGCCTCGCCGCGAGAGCTGACGTCGAGCTTGTCGAGGATGTTGCGCACGTGGAACTTGACCGTGTGCTCGCTGAGCTGCAGTTGTTCGGCGATCTGCCGGTTGCGCAGGCCCTGCGAGATTCCGGACAGCACCTCGAGCTCGCGCGGGTTGAGCCGGTCGAGAGGACGCAGCTCCGGCGGTTCGGCGACGCCGAGCGGGAGGACCGCGGTGACCGTCGTGCCCCAGCCGGGCACGGCGTCGACCTCCCAATGGCCGCCGAGGGTCGTGAGGCGCTCGGTCAGGCCTCGGGCCGGGACCGCGTCGGCGACCTCGGGACTGTCGTCGCGGACGGTGATCCGGAGCACCGATCCGTCCGGCCGCCAGGACGCCCGGAGGCGCGTGGTCGCGGAACGGTCCAAAGCCGCGAGCACCAGGCCGCGGGTCAGGGTCCGCGCCGTGTGGGCGATGTCCTGCGGGAGGGACGCGTCGCCGACCGGGTCCACCAGGTCGACGTCGACGTCGGTGTGGCGCACGAGGTCGGCGAGCTGGGTCTTGAGCACCGCGAAGGCCGCGCCCGCCTGCTCCGCGGACAGCGCTTGGTCGCGATCGACGACACCCTTCAGCTCCAGCAGCGCGTCGGTGGCGAGGTCGACCGCGGTGCGACGGGCGACGGTGTCGGAGAGCCGTCCCGAGCGGAGGACCGCCAGGAGCGTGGTCAGGGTCGCCGCGTGGGTCTGGCCCAGGTCGGTGATCGCCTGGGCTCGTGCGGTGGCCGCGGCGAGGTTGCTGGCCAGGATGTCCGGACCCGGGTCGGTCGCGCGCTGGCCCGCGTCGGTGCTGAGGATGTGCCACAGCTGCCCGGCCAGCTCCAGCTCCGCGGGCGGCAGCTCCGAGCTCTCCGGCACGACGGCGAGCACGGCGCCCTTGCCGACAGGCGGCATCGAAGAGAGCAGGACGAGACGCCGTTCGACGCCTCCGAGGACGCCGTCCACCACCAGCGCCCGGCCCGGCTCACTGCGCTCGACCAGCCGCTGCAGCTCCACGCTCGTCACCGCGCGGGCGATCGTCTCGTCGCCGACGACCTTGATCGGGCTGCGGGGACAGTCGCCCGTCTGCATGGCGGCCGCGTGATGCGGGATCAGCTTGCCCAGCTCGGCGGAGAACCGGTGGAGCAGCTGAGGCCGCGGAGCCGACAGCAGCCGCTCGACGACGTCCAAGACGTGTCGCGGATCCGACCAGGGAGCATCCATGCCGTCCAAGGTAGGCGGACCCAGCTCGGGACGGCCTGCTCGTCCGGCTAGTGAACACTGCTCGTCCGGGTGGTTCGGCGGGCCCGCCCGGCGGGTTGACTCGCTGAGGAGGACATTCGAACACCGAAGATCACCGAACGAGGAGCGCCGAAACACCATGCGAGCGATCACCTTCTCCGCCTACGGCGGGCCGGACGTCCTGCAGCTGTCCGAGGTGCCGGTGCCGGAGCCCGGTCCGGGCCAGGTTCGGCTGGCCATCCGGGCCGCCGGCATCAACCCGATCGACTGGAAGATCCGCAGCGGCGCCATGCAGCAGAACTTCGGCGTCTCCTTCCCGCACACCCCCGGTCTCGAGGTGGCCGGGGTCGTCGACGCCGCGGGCGAGGGCGCGGAGTTCGCCGTCGGTGACGAGGTCTTCGGCTGGTCCGAGACCGGTGCCTACGCCGAGTACGCGCTGGCGAAGACGCTCGCGCCGAAGCCCGCGAGCCTGTCGTGGGCGGACGCGGCCGCGCTGCCGGTCGCCGGCGAGACCGCGCTTCGCGCCCTCGGACTGCTCGAGGTCCGCGAAGGCGACACACTGCTGATCCACGGCGCCAGCGGCACGGTGGGCCGGTTCGCCGCGCAGGTGGCCGTCGCCCAGGGAGCGACCGTCATCGGCACCGGCGGAAGCCGAAGCCTCGACGACCTGAAGTCGCTCGGGGTCGTGCCGGTGCTGTACGGCGACGGCTGGGTCGAGCGGGTCCGCGAAGCCGTGGCCGGACCGGTGGACGCCGTTTTCGACGCCGCCGGGCACGGGGTGCTGCCCGGGTCCGTCGAGCTGCGGGGCACCAAAGACCGGATCATCACCATCGCCGACGCCGCCGCGTTCGAGCTGGGTGTCACCTTCTCCAGTGGCGGCGAGCAGTCGCGCGAAGTGCTCACCGGGATCGCGACCTGGGTGACCGACCGCGGAGTCGGCATCGCGCAGGGCAAGAGCTACCCGCTGGCGGAAGCGGCGGCCGCGCAGACCGAGAGCCAGGGCGGGCACCCCGGCGGGAAGCTCACGCTCGCCGTGAGCTGAGCGTTCGCCGGATTTCGGCAACACGCGCGAACGGGCCTGTCATCCCTCGATGACAGGCCCGTCGTCGTCAGAAGAACCGCAACCCGGGCCCGTCGCCGGATCGCGGCGACCGGGCCCGGATCACTTCGCGGGAGGCGAAGCCAGGGGTGCGGGCCGCGGGGCCCGGCGGCGCTGCTGGGCCGGGATCTGGACCGTGCCCAGTGCGGAGTGGACGGCCGACTCCGCGAGAGCCGCCAGTTCGCGGCGGGTCTCCGCCCGCCCCGGGGCGATCTCCGGGCAGATGTGGACCTCCAGCACCAGGCCGCGCAGGGACGCGACCCGCCGCAGCGACGCGATCAGCGACTCGGGGCCGATGAACGCCGGACGGCTCGTCTCGCGGCCGTCGGCCAGGCGGTAGCGCAGCGCGATCGGACGGACCGGGACACCGCCGTCGATGGCCGCCTGGAACGTCGCGGTCGTAAATCGACCAGAGGCCAGGCCGCACCACGTCGTCCCCTCCGGGGTGACGCTCACCAGCGAGCCCGACCGCAGCGCCTCGGCCAGCTCGGTCATCGTCGCGGGCAGCGTCTTCAACCGCTCGCGGTCGAGGAAGATGCTGCCGCCGCGGCGGACCAGGACGCCCAGCACCGGCCAGCTCGCGATCTCCTTCTTGGCCAGCGCGCGCATCGGCCTCAGCGCGTTGATCGCGACGATGTCCAGCCACGAGATGTGGTTGTTGACCACCAGCGCGCCACGCCCGGCCGGCGCGGTGCGGAGGTCGGCGCCGCCCCGGATGTCCAGGCGGACGCCGAACGCCCGCAGCACGCCCTGGAAGATCAGCCGGACCCGGTACTCGCGGCCCCACGAGACCAGCAGCAGCGGCGCCGTCGCCAGCGCCGCGAGCACGACCAGGATCGCCGCGGTGAAGCGCAGCACCCGTCGCGGGAAGCCGACGACCGGGTCACCGCCGGTCAGGCAGCCGTCGCCGCAGGGCGACGTCGGCATCCAGGCGTGGCTCATACCTGGACCCCGAGGAAGAACTTCAGGTACCGCTCGTCGACGTTGTGCAGGTCGAGCACGACGAAGAAGTCCGCGACCCCGAAGTCGGCGTCGAGCGCGGGCGGGCCGTAGGCCTTGGCGCCCAGGCGGACATAGCCCTTGATCAGCGGCGGCAGGATCGAGCGAGCGGGGCGTTCGATCCCCGACGCGTCCCACGGGATCAGCGGCGAGACGCGCGTGGCCTCGTCCGAGTAGTGCTTGGTGCGCAGGACGTCCCAGACGCCGGCGGCGAACGAACCGCCGTCCACCAGCGGGACCGACGCGCAACCGGCGAGGTAGCGGTGGCCGGAAAGCAGCATGTAGCGGGCGATGCCGGCCCAGACCAGGCTGACGACGGCGCCGCTGCGGTGGTCCGGGTGCACGCACGACCGGCCGGTCTCGACCAGGTGCGGCCGCAGGCTGTCGAGCGCGCTCAGGTCGAACTCGCTGTCGGCGTACAGCTTTCCCGCCTGGGCGGCGCGCTCCGGCGGGAGCATCCGGTAGCAGCCGACGATCTCGCCCGTGTTGTCGTCGCGGACCACGAGGTGGTCGCAGAACTGGTCGAACTCGTCGACATCGAGCCCGGGCTGCGGGGAGTGCAGGCGCGCGCCCATTTCCTCGGCGAAAACCCGGTGACGCAGCTTCTGCGCCGCGACCACTTCTTCGTTCGCGTGAGCGACGAGGAGGGAGTACCGGGGGGCGTCCGCGGGGAGCTCGGCACCCGCCTGATCAGTGCTGACGAGAAGCTGTGACGTCGTCATGGTCAAGGTTTACCTGCGCGGAGGAAACCGCGGAGAGTGCCATCCGATGACCGATTAGTGCACGTTCAGTTAATTGCGGGTTCTCAGGCTTCTCTCAGGTCACAGAGACGCGCGAAGGGCCTTCCGGGCGTACCCGGAAGGCCCTTCGGACGTACAATCAGCCCTTGCGCTTCTCGACCGCTTCGGTCAGCTGCGGCGCCACGTTGAACAGGTCGCCGACGATGCCGAAGTCGGCGATCTCAAAGATCGGCGCCTCCGCGTCCTTGTTGACGGCAATGATCGTCTTCGACGTCTGCATGCCGGCGCGGTGCTGGATCGCCCCGGAGATGCCGAGCGCGATGTACAGCTGCGGCGACACGGTCTTGCCGGTCTGGCCCACCTGGAACTGCGCCGGGTAGTAACCGGAGTCGACGGCGGCACGCGACGCGCCGACGGCCGCGCCGAGCGAGTCGGCCAGCTTCTCGACGACGTCGAACTTCTCCGCCGAGCCGACACCACGGCCACCGGAGACCACGATCGAGGCCTCGGTCAGCTCCGGCCGGTCACCGCCGGTCACCGGCTCGACGCCGGTGACCTTGGTGGACTTCGCCGCGTCGATCGCGGGGACCTCGACGGTCTCCTCGGCCGCCGCGCCCTCGGCGGGCTCGGCCTCGACCGCACCCGGGCGGATGGAGACGACCGGAGTGCCCTTCGCGGCCTTCGACTTGACCGAGAACGCGCCACCGAAGATGGACTGGTCGATGACGCCGTCGCCGTTGACGCCCACGGCGTCGTAGATCAGGCCGGAGCCCAGGCGCACGGCCAGCCGCGCGGCGACCTCCTTGCCCTCACCGCTGGCGGTGACGAGCACGGCGGCCGGGGACGCCTGCTGCGCGAGCGCGGCGAGCACGTCCACCTTGGGTGTGACCAGGTAGTTCGCGGCGTCGTCGCCTTCCGCGACATACACCTTCGCGGCGCCGTGCGACGCCAGCGCCTGCTTCGCCTTGGCGGCGGTCCCGGTCGGGCCGACGACGACGGCCGACGGCTCACCGAGCGCGCGGGCGGCGGTCAGCAGCTCGAGCGTGACCTTCTTGACCTCACCGTCGACGTGGTCGACGAGGACGAGTACTTCAGCCATGTTCTTGGATCCTCCTCGAAGAGCCGTTGTCAGATGAGCTTCTGGCCGACCAGGTACTCGGCGACCTTCGTGCCGCCGTCACCCTCGTCCTCGACCTTCTCGCCGGCGGTGCGCGGCGGCTTCGGCGAGGACTCGGTCACCGTGGACCACGCGTTGGCCAGGCCGACCTCACCCGCGTCGACACCCAGGTCGGCGATGGTGAACGTCTCGACCGGCTTCTTCTTCGCGGCCATGATGCCCTTGAAGGACGGGTAGCGCGGCTCGTTGATCTTTTCGCCGACGCTGACCACCGCGGGCAGGTTCGCCTCGAGGTGGGTGAGGCCGTCCTCGGTCTCGCGGGTCGCCTTGACGGTCGAGCCGTCGACCGTGACCTCGCGGGCGTAGGTGACCTGCGGCAGGCCCAGCAGCTCGGCGAGGATCGCCGGGACGGCGCCACCGCGGCCGTCGGAGGACTCGTTGCCGGCGATGATCAGGTCGTAGCCTTCGACTTTGCCGATCGCGGCGGCGATGACCTTCGCGGTGGCGATGGCGTCGGAGCCGTGCAGCGCCTCGTCGGAGACGTGGATGGCCTTGTCGGCGCCCATGGACAGCGCCTTGCGGATGGCGTCGGTCGCGCGGTCGGGGCCCACCGAGATCACGGTGACCTCGCCCTCGCCGGCTTCCTTGATCTTCAGCGCTTCTTCGACGGCCTTCTCGTTGATCTCATCGAGGACGGCGTCGGCGGATTCGCGGTCAAGGGTGTGGTCGGACCCGTTGAGCTTCCGCTCCGAGTAGGTGTCCGGTACCTGCTTGACCAGGACGACGATGTTGGTCATGGGTCTTCTTCGACCTCCCGGTTGTGGCCCGCGGAAGCACCACGGGTCAGTGCTCTACTGGCCGGTAGATTAGGGGCATTCGGCCGCCAGGACCCGCCGAGGTGACGCCATTCACCTGGATGCGCAATCTAGTGGGACCATCGTCCCGGTAGTCGACCGGTTACCCCACCCGAACCGCCGTTCGTCCGATCGGACCAACTACGGCCTACTCGCAGTAGGTCGTTAGGGGTTAACCTCCGGCACCATGCCCGCGCGCATCGCCGTCATCACCGACTCCAGCTCCTGCCTCCCCGACCTCGTCGCCTCCCGCTGGGCCATCGGGGTCGTCCAGATCCAGCTGAACGTGGGTGGTCATTTCGACGACGAAAACCGCTTCGAACGCGGCGAGGTCATCGACGCGATGAGAGCCGGGCAGATGATCACCACCTCGCCCCCGGACCCGGGGGCGTTCTTCTGGACCTACCAGGAAGCGGCCGCCTCGGGCGCGACCGCGATGGTCAGCGTCCACATCTCCGGCCGCATGTCCGACACCGTCCGCGCGGCCCGGGAGGCCGCCCAGCAGGTCCGCATCCCCGTGCACGTCCTCGACAGCCGCACCACCGGCATGAGCCTCGGCTTCGCCGCCGTCTCGGCGGCCCGGGCGGCCGCGGCCGGCGCGGACGCCGACCGCGTCATCGAAGCCGCCGAACGCCGGTGCTTCACCAGCACCGAGTTCATCTACGTCGACACGCTGGAGTACCTCCGCCGGGGCGGGCGGATCGGCGCCGCACAGGCCATGGTCGGCACCGCGCTCTCGATCAAGCCGCTGCTCACGGTCACGGACGGCGAGGTCGCGCCGCTGGCCCGCGTCCCCGGCACACGGCGGGCCCTGGCCAAGATGGTCGACCTCGCGGTCAAGAAGTCCGGCGGTTTCCGCGCCGACATCGCCGTGACCCGGTTCGGCGCGAGCGACCACGAGCTCGAGATCGGCCGGCAGATCGAACGCCGGGTGCCCGCGATGGCCGAGAGCATGGTCGTCGAAGCGAGCACGGTCATCGGCGCGCACCTGGGCCCCGGCGCGCTCGGCATCACGGTGTCGCCGGTGTACTGACCCGGCGTCCGGGGACCACCAGGAGGACGAGCGGCACCAGCACGGTCAGCCCCGTCAGCGCGATGATGAGCACCTGGTCGATCGTCTCGAAATGCCACACGTGCCCGAGGTGGTAGAAGAAGTGCGGCACGCAGTAGAGCAGTGCCGCGACCGAAGCCAGCCGGGCCGCGGCTGTGGTGCCGATCACGGCGGCGCCGATCAGCGTCGCCGCGAGCGCCAGGTTGAGTCCGCCGAAGTCGCGCAGCAGGTGCTCGTTGAACGGGCCGTCCATCGAGACCCAGCCCGTCCGGACGCCGGGAAAGTCCTGGTAGAAGCCGGTTGGTGTGATCAATGGCCACAACCCGATCGGGACCTCGACGAGGCCGAAGAGGACGAGCAGAACACGGGTGATTGTCTTTTGCATGACCACGGAACGACACGGCCGGGCCGGACGTGACAACCGCTAGGGTCGCGGAGGTGACCACCCCAGCCACCCGGGCCGAGGCGCTGCACCTGACCGGCGAACGGACCGTCCCCGGCATCCCCGAGGAAAATTACTGGTTCAGGCGCCACGAAGCCGCGTACGCCGCTCTCGTCCCTTTTTGCGAGAACGCGACGGTGCTCGAAGCCGGCTGTGGTGAGGGTTACGGCGCCGGGCTCATCGCCGCGACGGCCCGCCGGGTGCTCGCGCTGGACTACGACGTACCGACCACCGAGCACGTCGCCTGCCGCTATCCCGAGGTCGGCGTCGCGGCGGCGAACCTGGCGTTCCTGCCGGTGCGGAATGCCGTGGTCGACGTCGTGGCCAATTTTCAGGTCATCGAGCACCTGTGGGACCAGGCCGGGTTCCTCGCCGAGTGCCGGCGCGTGCTCAAACCGGGCGGAAAACTGCTGGTCACGACCCCGAACCGGCTGACTTTCACCCCGGACAGCGACACACCGCTGAACCCGTTCCACACTCGCGAGCTAGCGCCGACGGAGCTGGCCGGGCTCCTCACCGACGCGGGTTTCGAGGTCGAGACCCTGCACGGCCTGCATCACGGCGAGGCCGTGCGCGCGCTCGACGAGCGGTACGGCGGTTCGATCATCGACGCCCAGCTCGACGTCGTCATGGGCTCGCTGCCGGGTCACGCCGTCTGGCCGGCGGCGCTGCTCGCCGACGTCGCCGCGATCGAGGCGACGGGCTTCACCATTCACGGCGAAGACCTCGACGCGAGCCTCGACCTGGTCGCCGTGGCGGTGCGCCGATGAGCGAAGGCACCTTTTGCCTGGTCGTGCACAGCCACCTGCCGTGGCTGCCGCACCACGGGAGCTGGCCGGTCGGCGAGGAATGGCTGTACCAGGCCTGGGCGCACTCCTACCTGCCGATGGTCGACCTGCTGGAGCGCTTCGCCGCCGAAGGCCGCCGCGAGGTGCTGACCCTGGGTGTGACGCCGGTGCTCGCCGCGCAGCTCGACGACCCGTACAGCATCCGCGCCTGCCATGACTGGCTCGGCGACTGGCAGCTGCGCGCCCAACATGCGTCGACGCTGTGGCGAGGCGACCCGCTGTTGCGCGAGCTCGCGGCGGCCGAGTACCGGACCGCGGTCCGTGCGGCCGACGAGCTCGGCACGCGCTGGCGCCACGGCTTCTCCCCCGTCCTGCGGTCGTTGGTCGAAAATTCGACGATCGAACTCCTCGGCGGGCCGCTGGCCCACCCGTTCCAGCCCCTGCTCGACCCGCGGGTGCGCGAGTTCGCGCTGAACGCCGGTCTCGCCGACACGGCGCTGCGGCTCGGGTCGCGGCCCGAGGGAATCTGGGCGCCGGAGTGCGGCTACGCGCCTGGTATGGAAAACGACTACGCGGCCGCGGGCGTCCGGCGCTTCCTGGTCGACGGCCCCTCGCTGCGCGGCGAGACCTTCGCCGCGCGCCCGGTCGGCGACACCGACGTCCTCGCGTTCGGCCGGGACCTCGAGGTCACGTACCGGGTCTGGTCGCCGAAGGCCGGGTACCCCGGCCACGCCGCGTACCGCGACTTCCACACGTGGGCGCACGAGGTCGGGCTCAAGGCGTCGCGCGTCACCGGCAAGACGGTCGAGCCCGCGGACAAGGCGCCGTACGACCCGTCGCTGGCCGCGGACATCCTGGGGCTGCACGTCAAGGACTTCGTCGACACCGTCGTGACGCGGCTCCGTTCGCTCAAAAAACAACACGGGCGCGAGGCGCTCGTGGTCGCCGCTTACGACACGGAGCTGTTCGGGCACTGGTGGCACGAAGGACCGGCCTGGCTGGAGGGCGTGCTGCGCGCGCTGCCCGAGGCCGGGGTCCGGGTGACGACGCTGAAGGGCGCGGCCGAAGCCGGGCACGTCGACGAGCCGATCGACCTCCCGGCGTCGTCGTGGGGGTCGGGCAAGGACTGGCGCGTCTGGGACGGCGAGCAGGTCAAGGACATGGTGGCCGCGAACACCGCCCTGCAGCGGCGGCTGCTCGACCTCGTTGCCGGTTTGGCGACCACGGCTCGCGACACCGTCGCCGACCAGGCCGTCGCCGAGGCGATGCTGGCGCTCGAGAGCGACTGGGCGTTCATGGTCACCAAGGACTCCGCCGCCGACTACGCGCAGCGCCGCGCGACGGTGCACACCGAGCGTTTCGACGCCTTGGCCGATTTGCTGCGACGCGGCGACCGCGCACGGGCCGAGGAGCTGGCGGCCGCCTACCGCTCCGACGACGGACCGTTCGGGCACCTCGACGCCCGGGCGCTGAAGCACGATTGAAAGGGACTCACCGGATGGGGATCCACGAAATTCCGCTCAAGACCCTTGACGGCCAGGTCAGCTCGCTGGGCGCGCTGACCGGCAAGGCGCTGCTCGTGGTCAACGTCGCGTCGAAGTGCGGCCTGACCCCGCAGTACTCCGGCTTGGAACGGCTCCAGGAACGCTTCGGCGGCCAGGGCTTCTCCGTGGTCGGTTTTCCGTGCAACCAGTTCGCCGGCCAGGAGCCGGGCAGTGCGGAGGAGATCCAGACGTTCTGCTCGACGACCTACGGCGTCACGTTTCCGCTGTTCGAGAAGATCGACGTCAACGGCGAGGACCGGCACCCGCTCTACGCCGAGCTGACCAAGACCTCGGACGCCGACGGCGAGTCCGGCGACGTCCAGTGGAACTTCGAGAAGTTCCTGATCGGCGCCGACGGTGCGGTTCTGGCCCGGTTCCGGCCTCGTACCGAGCCGGAGGACGACGCGGTCGTCAAGGCCATCGAAGCCGCGCTGCCGGCGTGACACGGGGCGGGGGACGTCGTGTCCCCCGCCTTTCCCGGAATTCACCGGATCGACGGGTTCCTGCGGCCATCCGGGTACCACGGAAACAGTACCGAAAATGATTCCCATGATCCGGTCGGGCGGATCACGGGTGATCAGCCTGCCGTTTTCCCCACTCCGCACCGAATACTTTTCACGACGCCATTCCGGCGTCGAAGTGCGGAGAAGGGATCATGGGATGACTACCTCCAGGCGACGGGCCGCGCTGGCCGCGTTCCCGGTGGCACTCGGACTGCTGCTGGCCGGCCCCGCGGTGGGCACCGCGTCGGCCGCGCCGTCCTCCGACGCGGCGAGCCAGGCTCGCCACTGCGTGCTGTGCGTCGGCCACCACCATCACCACGGGCACATCCACATCCTGGGCCTGCACCTCGGCCTCTGGCTGCACCTCTAGGTCCCGGTCGTGGGGGGGGGGGGGGGGGGGGGGGGGGGGGGGGGGGGGGGGGGGGGGGGGGGGGGGGGGGGGGGGGGGGGGGGGGGGGGGGGGGGGGGGGGGG
>NZ_JBVJNO010000007.1:365206-562948 GCF_055583645.1 Amycolatopsis sp. NPDC104587 | reverse complement strand
TAGTTCACTAGCACACTGTTGAGTTCTCAAGCAACACACCCGAGTCGCGCCGCCGTCAAGCGGCCTTACTCGAAGCGAGTTATTCCTAGCAGTTTTTGGTGGGACACCCACTCAATCGCTTCGAGCGAGAGCTTGGTTCGTGTCCCGGCGGCCACCCGGTCTCCCTGGCGACTTGGAGAACTTTACACCCCGTGAAGAGGCCCGGAACAGGGGGGTACCTTAACCGCGTTTCCGCAGGTCAAGCCCCTGTTCCGGGCCTGTCGAGCCGTCAGCCGCCGAGCGCGACGCCGGCCACGTTGCGGCGGCCGCGGCGGACCACCAGCCACTTGCCGTGCAGCGCGTCGCCCGCGGCGGGCTTCCACTCCTCGTCGGCGACCTTCACGTTGTTCACGTACGCGCCGCCCTCCTTCACCGTGCGGCGCGCGGCGCCCTTGCTGTCCACCAGTCCGCCGGCGAGCAGCAGGTCGACGATCGTCGGCTCGCCCGACGGGTCGAGCTTGCCGTTCGGCACCTCGGCCATGGCGGCGTCGAGCGTGCGCGCGTCCAGGTCGGCGAGCTCGCCGCGGCCGAACAGGGCCTGGCTGGCGTTGATCACCTGCCGGGTCTGGTCTTCACCGTGGACGAGCGTCGTGAACTCCTCCGCCAGCCGCTTCTGCGCCGCGCGCAGGTGCGGGCGCTCCGCAGTGTCCTCGGCCAGCGCGGCGATCTCCTCCTGCCCGAGGAACGTGAACATCCGCAGGTAGCGGATGACGTCGGCGTCGCCCACGTTGACGAAGTACTGGTACCAGGCGTACGGCGAGGTCATCTCCGGGTCGAGCCAGAGGTTCCCGCCGCCGGTGGACTTGCCGAACTTGCGTCCCTCGGCGTCGGTGACCAGCGGCGCGGTCAGCGCGTGCGCGCCCGCCCCGTCGGTCCGGCGGATCAGGTCGACCCCGCCGACGAGGTTGCCCCACTGGTCGGACCCGCCGACCTGCAGCTTGCAGCCGTACTTGCGGTGCAGCTGCAGGTAGTCCTGCGACTGCAGCAGCAGGTAGCTGAACTCGGTGTAGGACATGCCGTCACCCTCGAGCCGGCGCTTGACCGTCTCCCGGTTGAGCATGACGTTGACCGAGAAGTGCTTCCCGACGTCGCGCAGGAACTCCAGGACGTTCTGCTCGCCGGTCCAGTTGAGGTTGTTCTCGACGATCGCCCCGGTCTGCGAGTCGTCGAAGTCGACGAACCGCTCGAGCTGGCCGCGGATGCGCCCGGCCCACTCGGCGACGACGTCGAGCGTGTTCAGCGCGCGCTCGGCGGTGTCGCGCGGGTCGCCGATCATCCCGGTCGCGCCGCCGGCCAGCACGATCGGCCGGTGCCCGGCGCGCTGGAAGCGCTTGAGCATGAGCAGCGGGACGAGGTTGCCGGCGTGCAGGCTGGGTGCGGTGGGGTCGAACCCGCAATAGAGCGTCACGGGACCCTGGTCGAGCTCGCGCCGGAGGGCGTCGATGTCGGTGGACTGCGCGATGAGGCCGCGCCAGGACAGCTCGTCGAGGATGTGTTCGCTCACGCCTGTAGATCCTCCCGCACCAGGTCAACCGACTAACTGGCGGGTCGGACCCGGCGCTTCCCGCCGCGGCGGTAGGTGGACACGGCCGCCGAGGCGCCGTCCCAGAACCGCCAGGGAGTGTCGATCGCCGTCGCGACGCCGACGCGGGGGCCGACCCGGATCCGCTCGGCCGGCACGCGCTCGCCGACGCGCAGCCGGACCGGGGACGCCGGGTCGGTCAGGTCGACGCCGTTCTGCGCGCGGTCGATCCGCAGCACCGAGGTGAGGATGGCCGGGCCCTTCGCGAGCTCACCGGTCCCCCGCGCGGCCGGCCGTCGCTTGCGGACGACGTCGAGGCCTTCGACGACTTCGCCGGCGCGGAGCAGCACCGCGCCGGGCAGGTCCTCGTGGGTGCCGACGACGTTCGCGCAGAAGTGCATCCCGTAGACGAAGTACACGTACAGGTGGCCCGCGGGCCCCCACATCACGGCGTTGCGCGGGGTGCGGCCGCGGTAGCAGTGCGACGCCGGATCGTCCTCGCCGCGGTAGGCCTCGACCTCCACCAGCCGGACGCCGACCGTGCCGTCGGGGCCGTCGGCCTCCAGGACCGAGCCGAGCAGCAGGTGGGCCAGGTCGACCGGGTCGAGCGCGAGCTCCTCGCGGGTGAACAACCGGCCTGCTTCGCCGCTCAAGCGCGCTCCTCCCTCGGAATCTTCCCGATCAGCCTAACCCTTGAGCGATCGCTCAAACTTCTCTACAGTCGATTTGAGCAGTCGCTCAAACCGAGGGGAGCCGAGATGAAGGCGCTGTACGTCGAGACCGTGATCCGCACGGACCTGGAAACGCTCTGGCAGCACACCCAGGACCCCGCACTGCACCGGCGCTGGGACCTGCGCTTCACCGACATCAGCCCGTTGGCCCGGCCCGGCGGCCATTTCCGCTACGAGTCCCGGTTCCTCGGGGTGGTGGTCACCGGTGTCGGCGTGAGCGCGGCGTCGCGCACCTGGCCGGACGGCTCGCGCACCTCGGTGCTGCGGTTCGCCTCCGCCGACCCGCTGTCGCTGATCAGCGCGGGTGCCGGGTTCTGGCGCTACACGCCGGTGGACGGCGGCGTCCGGTTCGTCACCGGGTTCGACTACGGCACGCGCTGGGGACGCTTCGGACGCCTTGCCGACCACGTGTTCCGGCCGGCCTTCGGCTGGCTGACCGCCTGGTCGTTCGACCGGCTGCGGCTCTGGCTGGAGACCGGGACCCCACCGGAAGCGCAGCCCCTGACCGCGCCCTCCGCCGCCCGCTGCGTGCGGACCCGGCCGCGTGACCGCGTCGAGGGCCGGATCGGGGTGCCGGCGTGAGCGTCTTCGAACGCGCGCTCGGCGCGGACTTCGCCGACCTGCACCCCCGCGTCCGGGAACGGCTCGCCCTCACCGGCGGGCGCGGCATGGTCGGCCACGGCGTGATGGACCGGATCTGGCGCGGCCCCACCTTCGTGCTGCCGTTCCTGTGGCTCGGCTCGACGCGCCACATCCTCTTCCCCGACTGCGGCCGGAACGTGCCGTTCACCATCGAGAACTACCCGTACGTGGACCGGAACGGCCGCGAAACCGTGTCTTTCGTGCGCACCTTCGAGTTCCCCCGGCGCCGGCGGCGCTTCGACGCGCAGATGGTGCACAGTCCCGGGCGCGGGCTCGTCGACTACCTCGGGACGCACCAGCACCTGGCCGTCGACCTCGCGGTGTCGGTGCGCCCGGACGGCGGGTTCCGGATCCGCACCGGCGAGTTCCGGCTGCACGAGGGCCCGGTCCACAGCGGGCTGCCCAGGGTGCTCACCGGGACCGCCCAGGTCGACGAGTGGTTCGACGCGGCCAGTGGCGACTTCCGGATCGAGGTCGCCGTGGTCAACCCGCGCTTCGGGCCGGTGTTCGGGTACGAAGGCCGGTTCAGCGCCCGGTTCGTCGACGTCCGGGGCGGAGTCGGCGGTGCGGTGAAGCCGCTCCGTGAGAGGGTCATGGGGTGACGGGCCGGAGCTCCAGTTCGCAGGACACGAAGCAGCGGCTCGTGGACGGCGTGCTGGACGTCATCCGGCGCCAGGGCATCACGGCCGTCTCGGCGCGGTCGGCCGCCACCGCCGCGGGCGCGAACCAGGCGCTGGTCTTCTACCACTTCGGCAGCGTCGAAGAGCTCGTCGCGCAGGCCTGCATCCTCGCGACCGAAGCCCGCGTTTCGGTTTACCGCGAACGGTTCGCCGCCGTGACCACGGTCCGCGAGCTGCTGGAGCTCGGCCGCGAGATCCGCGTCGCCGAGCGTGCGGAGGGCAACCTGGCCGTGCTGGCCCAGACGCTCGCCGGCGCGCAGGGCAGCGAGCGGCTCGCCGAAGCGACCCGCGAGGGCCTGGACAAGTGGATCACCGAGGTCCGGACGGCCCTCGAGCGCGTGCTCGACGGGTCACCGCTGGCCGAGCTGGCGGACCCCGCCGGGCTAGCCCACGCTGTGTCGTCCGGGTTTCTCGGGCTCTCGCTGTTCGAGACCGTCGACCCCGACGGCGCCGAGCAGGCCGTCACCGCGCTGGAACAGCTCGCCGTGCTCGTCGACGTCCTCGACGGGCTCGGCCCGGTGGCCACGCGGGCCGTCCGGGCCAAGCTCCGCAAATCCCTCAGTTGAGCCACTGACGGGCTGCGGTCACCCGCTCTTCCAGCCGGGCGCGCTGCTCGGCCACGCGCTCCGGCGCCGTGCCGCCCCGGGCGTTGCGGGACTTCACCGAGCCTTCGACGGTGAGGACCGCGCGCACCTCAGGCGTGAGCGAAGGGTTGATCTTCTCGAACTCTTCGTCGGTCAGCTCGTCGAGGCCGACCCCGCGGGACTCGGCGACGCGGACGCTTTCCCCCGCCGCTTCGTGCGCGACGCGGAACGGGACGCCTTGGCGCACCAGCCATTCCGCGATGTCCGTGGCCAGCGTGAACCCGGCCGGGGCCAGCTCGGCGAGCCGGTCGGTGTGGAAGGTCAGCGTCGCGAGCATGCCGGCGATCGCCGGGAACAGGAGCTCGAGCTGCTCGACCGAGTCGAACACCGGCTCCTTGTCCTCCTGCAGGTCGCGGTTGTAGGCCAGCGGCTGCGCCTTCAGCGTGGCCAGCAGGCCGGTGAGGTTGCCGATCAGCCGGCCCGCCTTGCCCCGGGTCAGCTCCGCGACGTCCGGGTTCTTCTTCTGCGGCATGATCGAGCTGCCGGTGGCCCAGGCGTCGTCGAGCGTCACGTAGCCGAACTCGGCGGTGTTCCAGATGATCACCTCTTCGGCGATCCGGGACAGGTTCACCGACAGCATCGCGACGGCGAAGGCGAACTCGGCGACGAAGTCACGCGAAGCGGTGCCGTCGATGGAGTTCTCGACGCTCGTGGTGAATCCCAACTCCGCGGCGACCGCCTCCGGGTCGAGCCCCAGCGACGAACCGGCGAGCGCGCCGGAGCCGTACGGGGACTCGGCGGTGCGGGTGTCCCAGTCCTGCAGCCGCGAGACGTCGCGCAGCAGCGCCTGGCCGTGGGCCATCAGGTGGTGCGCGAGCAGCACCGGCTGGGCGTGCTGCAGGTGGGTCCGGCCGGGCAGGATCGCGTCCGGGTGCCGCTTCGCCTGCGACACCAGCGCGTCGACGACGTCGAGCGTGCCCGCGACGACCCGGCGGGCGGCGTCCCGCAGCCACATCCGGAACAGCGTGGCGACCTGGTCGTTGCGCGAGCGGCCGGCGCGCAGCTTGCCGCCGAGCTCGGTGCCGGCCCGCTCGAGCAGGCCGCGTTCGAGGGCCGTGTGCACGTCCTCGTCGGCGATCGTCGGCGTGAAGGCCCCCGCCGCGACGTCCTGGGCGAGCGTGTCCAGCGCGGCCAGCATGCCGCTCAGCTCGGCCTCGGTGAGCAGGCCCGCCTTGCTCAGCACGCGGGCGTGCGCGCGGGACCCGGCGATGTCGTAGGGCGCCAGGCGCCAGTCGAAGTGCGTCGACGCGCTCAGCGCCGCCATGGCCTCCGCCGGACCGCTGGCGAACCGGCCGCCCCACAGCTGCACCGGCTGCTCGTTCCCGCTCACTGTTCTCGCTTCTCCTCGGTGTTCGTGTGTTCAGGCGACCGTGATCCGGCCGTCGTACAGGACCAAGCGGACACTGGCATATCCGCGGCCGGTCCGCCGTTCGAGTGCGGCGCACGCTTCGCCGCGCCCGATCCGCTGCGCCTCACCTCGTGCGCACAGCATCCGGTGCGCTTCGGCGACGGAGACGGTCTCTCCGTCGATCGCCACCGGGACCCCGCGGTCGAAGGTGACCACGACCTCGTCCGGCGCGAGGAATTCGCCCTCAGCCGGGAAGAAGTCGCCGATCATGGTGTTCCTTCGTCCGCCGATCGTTGGGCGAGCGCGGCAAAGCGTTCGGCCAACCCTTTGCCCGTCAACGGTTCCCGCGCGATCACGGCCACCGTGTCGTCCCCCGCGATCGAGCCGACGACCTCTTCCAGCGCCGCCCGGTCGATGGCGCTGGCCAGGAACTGCGCCGCGCCGGGCGGGGTCCGCAGCACGGTCAGGTTGCCCGACGAGTCGGCCGAGACCATCAGCTCCGCCAGCAGGCGGGAGAGCCGCGAAGTGCCGCCCTGCACCCCACGCAAGGGGTTGCCGTCCTCGGGGATGACATAGACCGGCGCGCCGGAGTCCGGACCGCGCAGCTTGACCGCGCCGAGCTCGTCGAGGTCACGCGACAGCGTCGCCTGCGTGACGTCGATGCCCTCGGCGGCCAGCAGCTTCGCGAGCTCGGTCTGGCTGCGGATGGTCATCGTGGCCACCAGCTCGGTGATCCGCGCCTGGCGGCCCACCCGGCTGCTGGTCATCGCCGGCTCTCTTCGAACAGCCAGACGAGCAGCGCCTTCTGCGCGTGCAGCCGGTTCTCGGCCTCGTCCCACACCGCGCTGGCCGGGCCGTCGAGCACCTCGTCGGTGATCTCCCAGCCGCGGTGCGCCGGCAGGCAGTGCAGCACGATCGCGTCTTCGGCGGCCTTCTTCAGCAGCTCCGCGTTGACCTGCAGGGCGCGGAACGGGCCGACCCGGTCGAGCCCGTCGTTCTCCTGCCCCATCGACGTCCACGTGTCGGTGACGAGCACGTCCGCGCCGTCGACGGCCGCGTACGGGTCGGTGAACACCGTGGCGCTGCCGCCGGTCTCGTGCCCGCGCTTCTTCGCGTCCAGCATGACGCCCTGGTCCGGCTGGAAGCCGACCGGCGAGACGACCCGAACGTGCATCCCGGCCGTCGTCCCGCTGAGCAGCAGCGAGTGCGCCATGTTGTTGGCGCCGTCGCCGAGGTAGACGAGGGTAAGGCCCTCGAGCTTCCCCTTGCGCTCGCGGATCGTCATCAGGTCGGTGAGCGCCTGGCACGGGTGGAACTCGTCGGTGAGCGCGTTGACCACGGGGATCGACGCGGCCGAGGCCATCGCCTCGATGCGCTTCTGCGCGAAGGTCCGCCACACGATGCCGTCCACGTACCGCGAGAGCACGCGCGAAGTGTCCTCGATGGTCTCTTCGCGGCCGAGCTGCATCGACCGGCCGTCGACGATCACCGGGTGCCCGCCGAGCTGGCTGATGCCCACCTCGAACGAAAACCGGGTGCGGGTCGAGTTCTTCTCGAAGATCGCCGTGATGGACCGCCCGGCCAGCGCCTTGTTGCCGAGCGGGTCGGCCTTCAGCGCATCCGCGAGGTCGAGGATGGCCTTCTGCTCGGCGGGACTGACGTCGTCGTCGCGGAGGAAGTGGCGGAGCATCAGTCGGAGTCCTTCGTGGTGGAGTCGAGTGCGTTCGGGAGGGCCGCGAGGAAGCCGTCGGCCTGCTCGCCGTCGAGCACGAGCGGGGGCGCGAGCCGGATGGTGTCCGCGGCGACGGCGTTGACGAGGTAACCGGCGTCCTGCGCGGCCTTGGCGACCGCTCCCGAGACGGGCTCGCGCAGCGCGATGCCGAGCAGCAGCCCGGCGCCGCGCACCCCGGCGACGAGCGGGTGGCCCAGGGCCTCGACCCCGGCCGCGATGTCCTTGCCCAGCGCGGAGACGTGGTCGAGGAGGTTGTCCGCGGCGATCGTCTTCAGCACCGCCAGGCCGGCCGCGCAGCACACCGGGTTGCCGCCGAAGGTGGTGCCGTGCTGGCCGGGCTTGAGCAGCTCGCCCGCCGCGCCGACGCCGATCACCGCGCCCAGCGGCAACCCGCCGCCGATGCCCTTCGCCAGCGTGATGACGTCCGGCACGATGCCGGCCTGCTGGTAGCCGAACCAGGTGCCGAGCCGGCCGAGGCCGGTCTGCACCTCGTCGAGCACGAGCAGCGTGCCGGTGGCCTTGGTGATCTCGCGGGCGGCCTGCAGGTAGCCGTCCGGCGCCGGGATCACGCCCGCCTCGCCGAGGACCGGCTCCAGGAACACGGCCGCGGTGTCGGTGTCGACGGCCGCCTTGAGCGCCTCGACGTCCCCGTACGGCACGTGCTCGACACCAGGCACCAGCGGCTTGAACGGGTCGCGCTTGCCGGGCTGGCCGGTGAGCGTCAGCGCACCCATGGTCCGGCCGTGGAACGCGCCTTCGGCCGCGACCACCTTGGTGCGCCCGGTCAGCCGGCTGATCTTCAGCGCGGCTTCGTTGGCCTCGGCGCCGGAGTTGACGAACAGCACCTTGCCGTTGCCGGTGAGCCCCGCGACGTCGAGCAGCGCCTCGGCGAGCTCCACGGCGACCGGGTTGACGTAGAGGTTCGAGGTGTGGCCGAGCTGCTTGATCTGCTCGGTGACGGCGTCGACGATCGCCGGGTGGGCGTGGCCGAGCGCGTTGACGGCGATGCCGCCGACCAGGTCGACGTAGGCCTTGCCGTCGGCGTCCCACACCTTCGCGCCTTCACCGCGCACGAGCGTCAGCGCCGGGGTGCCGTAGTTGTCCATGACGGCGGACTGCCAGTGCCGCTGGCCATCCACATTGGACTTGAGGTCGGTCACGGGAGCTCCGTTTCGGGGAAGACCATGGTTCCGACACCACGGGAGGTGAAGACCTCCAGCAGCACCGAGTGGGCGAGGCGGCCGTCGATCACGTGCGCCCGGCGCACGCCGCCGCGGATGGCGCGCACGCACGCCTCCATCTTCGGGATCATGCCGCTGGCCAGGCTGGGCAGCATCGGCTCGAGGTGGTCGACGCGGATGCGGTCGATCAGCGACGACCGGTCCGGCCAGTTCGCGTACAGGCCTTCGACGTCGGTGAGCACCACGAGCTTTTCCGCTCCCAGCGCGGCCGCGAGCGCGCCGGCGGCCGTGTCGGCGTTGACGTTGTGCACCACACCCTCGACGTCCGGGGCGACCGTGGACACCACCGGGATGCGCCCGGCGTTGACGATGTCGAGCACGGCGTCCGGGTTGACCTCGGCGACCTCGCCGACCAGGCCGATGTCGACCTGCTCACCATCCACAGTGGCCTGTTTGCGCTCGGCGGTGAACAGCCGGGCGTCCTCGCCGGAGATGCCGACCGCGTACGGCCCGTGGGCGTTGATCAGCCCGACCAGCTCGCGGCTGACCTGCCCGGTGAGCACCATCCGGACGATGTCCATCGTCTCCGGCGTGGTGACGCGAAGGCCGCCCTTGAACTCGCCTTCGACCCCGAGGCGGGTGAGCATCGCGGTGATCTGCGGGCCGCCGCCGTGCACGACGACCGGGCGCAGGCCGGCCAGCCGGAGGAACACCATGTCCTCGGCGAAGGCCGCCTTCAGGCTGTCGTCGATCATCGCGTTGCCGCCGTACTTGATCACGACGGTGGCGCCGTGGAACCGCTGCAGCCACGGCAGCGCCTCGATGAGCACCCCGGCCTTCTCGGCCGCCGTCGCGAGTCTTTCGTCCGCGGAAATCAGTGCCTCCTGGGTCATGAGGAGTACGCGCTGTTCTCTTCGACGTAACCGTGCGAAAGGTCCGTGGTGTAGATGGTCGCCGCGCTCGCGCCGACGCCGAGGTCGACGACGATCGTGATGGCCCGGCCGGTGAGGTCGGCTTCCGACCGGTCGGAAGCGGGCACACCCTGCGCGAACAGGGTGACGCCGTTGATCGCGATCGAGACCGTCTCCGGGTCGATGCGGGCTGGGACGCGGCCAAGCGCCATCGCGATCCGGCCCCAGTTCGGGTCGGAGCCGAACAGCGCCGTCTTGACCAGGTTGTCCTCGGCGATGGTGCGCGCGACCGCGATCGCGTCGGCCTCGGACGCCGCGCCCCGCACAGTGACGTCGACGTCCTTCGTCGCGCCCTCGGAGTCCGCGCGCAGCTGCAGCACCAGGTCGTGGCTGACGGTGGTGAGCAGCTCGGTGAGCTCCGCCTCGGTGGGTTCGACCCCGCTCGCGCCGGAGGCCAGGACCAGGACGGTGTCGTTGGTGGACGTGCCGCCGTCGACGTCGAGCCGGTCGAAGGTGACGTGAGTGGCCGCGCGCAGGGCGCGGTCGAGGGTTTCCTTGTCCACCACGGCGTCGGTGGTCAGCACCGACAGCATGGTGGCGAGGTTCGGCGCGAGCATGCCCGCGCCCTTGGCGAACCCGCCGACGCTCCAGCCGCCTGCGTGCTTCGCGAAGGCCTGCTTGGGTTTGCTGTCGGTGGTCATCACGCCGGTGGCGGCGTTCAGGCTCGCCTCGGCGCCGGTGTCGAGGGCCTTGACCGCACTGTCCACTCCGGACAGGACCGCGGCCATCGGCAGCCGTTCGCCGATCAGCCCGGTGGAGCAGACGGCGACCTCGATCGCGCCCGTCTCCAGGGCTTCGGCGACCTTCTCGGCCGTGGCGTGGGTGTCCTGGAAGCCGCCCGGCCCGGTGGCCGCGTTGGCGCCGCCCGAGTTGAGGACGACGGCCTTGAGGCGCTGCTGCTTGAGCACCTCCTGCGACCACAGGACGGGCGCGGCCTTGATGACGTTGCGGGTGAAGACGCCCGCCGCGACGTCGAGCGGGCCGTCGTTGACGACCAGCGTGAGGTCGAGCGCGCCGGAGGCCTTGATCCCGGCGGCGACGCCGGCGGCGCGGAAGCCCTGGGGGCCGGTGACGGTCACGGTGCCACTCCTACGGTCGAAAGGCCGGTGGTCTCGGGGAAGCCGAGGGCCAGGTTCATCGACTGGACCGCGCCGCCGGCCGTGCCCTTGGTCAGGTTGTCGATCGCGGCGACGACGACCAGGCGGCGCGCGTCGGTGTCGACGGTGACCTGCAGCTGGACGTTGTTCGAGCCGAGCGTCGCCGACGTCGTCGGCCAGGCGCCCGCGGGCAGCAGCTGGACGAACGGCTCGGCGTCGTAGGCCTTCTCGTACGCGGCGCGGGCGGCGGCCTCGTCGACGTCGTCCTTCAGCGGGGCGCTCGCCGTGGTGAGGATGCCGCGCGGCATCGGCGCGAGCACCGGGGTGAAGGACACGGTGACCTTCTCCCCCGCGACGGCCGAGAGGTTCTGCGCGAACTCCGGGGTGTGGCGGTGGGCGCCGCCGACGCCGTACGCGCTCGCGGAGCCCATGACCTCGGAGCCGAGCAGGTTCGGCTTGAGGCTCTTGCCCGCGCCGGAGGTGCCGGTGACCGCGACGACCGTGACGTCCGGGGTGATCAGGCCCGCGGCGAAGGCGGGCGCGAGGGCCAGCGAGCCGCCGGTCGGGAAGCAGCCGGGCACGGCGACGCGCTTGGCGCCGACGAGCTTCTCGCGGGCGCCGGGCAGCTCGGGCAGGCCGTACGGCCACTGGCCGGCGTGGTCGCCGCCGTACCAGCGCTGCCAGTCGCCGGCGTCGGCGAGGCGGTGGTCGGCGCCGAGGTCGACGACCAGGACGTCCGGGCCCAGCTGCGCCGCGATCCCGGCCGAATGCCCGTGGGGCAGGGCCAGGAACACGACGTCGTGGCCGCCGAGGGTCTCCGGTGTCGTCTCGGCGAGGACGCGGTCGGCGAGCGGGACGAGGTGGGGCTGGTGGCCGCCGAGCCGGGTGCCGGCGCTGCTGGCGGCCGTGAGTGTGCCGATTTCGACCTCGGGATGGGCCAGGAGCAGGCGCAGGAGCTCGCCGCCCGCGTACCCGCTGGCGCCGGCCACCGCGATGTTCACCGTCATACGCATGATTATGCACGCCCTTGCAAGGCTAAACAAACAGGATTCCCGGGAAGTGGTACCCGCCACCTTGGGATGCTGGACGCCATGACGGACACCCCGGCGCGGCTGCTCGGCCTGCTTTCGCTGCTCCAGACGCCGCGGGAGTGGCCGGGAAGCGAGCTGGCCGACCGGCTCGGCGTCAGCCCGCGCACGATCCGCCGCGACGTCGACCGGCTGCGTGAGCTGGGCTACCCGGTGGAGGCCAGCCGCGGGGTCGCGGGCGGGTACCGGCTGGTCGCGGGCACGGCGATGCCGCCGCTGGTGCTCGACGACGAAGCCGTCGCGATCGCGGTCGGGCTGCGGACCGCCGCGGGGCAGACGGTGTCCGGGATCGAGGAGGCGTCGGTGCGGGCGCTGGCGAAGCTGGAGCAGGTGCTGCCGGCCCGGCTGCGCCGCCGGGTGGGCACGATCGGCACGGCGACGGTCACGGTGCCGGCCGCCGGCCCGGTCGTCGACCCGGCCCAGCTGACGACGTTCGCCGGCGCGATCACCAACCACGAGACGGTCCGGTTCCGCTACCGCGCGAACGACGGCACCGAGACCCGCCGCCGAGCCGAGCCCCTCCGGCTGGTGGCGGCCGGCCGCCGCTGGTACCTGGTGGCGTACGACCTCGACCGGGCGGACTGGCGGGTGTTCCGCGCCGACCGGGTCCGCGACGCCCAGGCAACCGGCGGACGTGCGGCGCCACGGAAGCCACCGGCGACGGACCTGGCGGCGTATGTCGTCGAACGGCTCTACGACCTGGCCCCGACGTACCGCGCGGTGGCGGTGCTGGCGGAGCCGGCGGCACGGGTGGGCCCCCGCCTCGGCGCGGCAGCCGACGAGCTGACCGACCTCGGCGACGGCCGGTGCCGGTGGCGGAGTCGCGGGGACACCTTGGACTGGCTGGCTTTCCGGTTGCTGGGGCTGGGGTGCGCGTTTCGGGTGGAGGAACCGCCGGAGCTGGTCGAGCGGTTGAAGGTGCTCGCGGCTCGCGCTGCCGAGGGGGCTGGACTGCGGGAGTGACCGGTCGCAGGACAGCGGCCGGTCGGTTGCGTTCTTGCGGGCGCGGAAACGCTGGAGTGGGGTGGGCAGACGCCAACCCGCGCCACCGCGAAAGCAAGACCACGGGAGTGACCGGCGGCGGTGACCGCATACCCGTTGCGGGAAAAGGACTTCACCGATCGAAAACTGGACTACTGCTTGCAGGCGCACTTGAAACCTCCCCTGGTGCCGGTGGGCCGGCCCGGCACGGACCGGCCCACCGGCGATGGTCAGCTCGGTTCGGCTTCGTCCAGGTCCGTGCGCCTGCTCGGCGGCACCGGGAGGTAACAACCCGGGTTCTCCGGGTCGCAGCCCACGCGGGGCAGCCGGGCGCGGATGCCACCCGGGGTGCGCTCGAAGTGCGTCGCGATCGCCGCCACGCTCTCGCCCGCGATCCAGCGGTTCTCCAGGTCCGCGTCCATCTCCTCGTTCCACGGGCGGCCCTGCTGGGCGGGCCGCCCCGCGGATCTTCGCCGCGGCGCCCGGCCGCCGCCGGTGGCGGACAGCAGGCCGTCCGTCACCAGGTCGGCGACCGTGGCCGCCACCGCGACGTCCAGGTCGAGGCTGCCCTCGGCGACCGCTTCGCCGCCGGGGCCGCCGGCTTCCAGGGTGATCATCACCCTCGTGTTCGGTTCGCCGCGGTCGTCTTCCGTCCTGGTCGAGACCACGATCCGGTAGGTGTTCTCCTGGGCCCGGACCTCGGTCCGGCGCTCTTCGATGATCGACATGCCACGAAGCTAGCGCGCACCCCCGACAATTTTCGGCCACGCCCTGCTCACGGCCGGTTTCTCTCCGCACACAACGGTGCCCCGGTCCGGGACCGGGGCACCGTGGTCAAAAGAACCGGCTCAGAAGTGCAGCAGCTGGGCCAGCGTGCTCTGCTTCTCCGTCGCGGCCTTCGCCGAGCTGTCCGACTTCTGCGCGGCGGCTCCGTCGGGCACCGGCGGCGGAACCGGGCTGCACTGCGCGTCCGAGTGGTTGCCGGGCTGGCGCTTCGGCAGCTTGCCGGTGGCCAGGTAGTCGGCGATCTTGTCGTCCACACAGGACACCCCGGACAGCGAACCGGCGTGCGTCGTGCCGCCCGGCGCGCTGATCAGGCTCGAGTTCGGGAACCGCTTGCGCACCTCGAGGCTGCCCGCGTACGGCGTCGCGGCGTCGAGCTCCTCGCTGATCAGCAGCGCGCCGGCCACCTTGCGGCCGTCGATGTCCACCGGCTTGCCCGCCTTCGCCGGCCAGAACACGCACGGCGCGTTGAACCAGGCGTTGCCCCAGGTCTCGAACGGGGCCTTGAAGTGGGTGATCCAGTTGTCGATCCGCCACTGGTTCCAGTTGGTCGGCCACTGCACGTCGGTGCACTGCACCCCGAGGTAGACGGCGAACCCGTTGTCGTCACCGGGCGGGTTCGAGTCGTCGTAGAGCGCCTTCAGCGTCTGCCAGTCACCCTTGTGGACGTAACCGTCGAAGGCCTTGGCCATGTCGACCCAGCCGAAGACGTAGTACCCGGCCTGCAGGAAGACATCGGTCCACTCGTCACCGCCGATGACGCCGCCCGCCGGGTTCTTGGCGAGCTTGCGCTGCGTGTCGTACCAGAGCTTCTCGACGGCGGCGCCGGTCTTGCCGAGGTGGTAGACGTTGTCGTAGGACGCCAGCCAGTCGAAGTAGATCTTGATGTTCTTGTCGAACGCGACGTCCTGGTCGAGGTTGGCCTGGTACCAGACCTTCCGCGGGTCGACGTTGCCGTCGAGCACCATCCGGCGGACGTTCTTCGGGTACAGCGTGCTGTACACCTGGCCGAGGTAGGTGCCGTAGGAGAAGCCGTAGTAGTTGATCTGCTTCTCGCCCAGCGCCTTGCGCAGGCTGTCCATGTCCTGCGCGACGTCGGTCGTCTTGATGTGGTCGAGGATCGCGCCGTTCTTGCGGCAGGCGTTCGCGTAGCCCTTCGAACGGTCGAGCCAGGTCTTCTCCAGCTTCGGCGTGGTCGGCACGTACGCCGGCCGGTTGTAGCTGAAGTAGTTCCCGTCGCAGCTGATCGACGGCTTGCTGGACCCGACGCCCCGCGGGTCGAAGCCGATCCAGTCGTAGTTGTCCCCCGCGTGGTTCGGCACGTACTTGCCGAGCACCGAGAGCCCGAGGCCGGAGCCGCCCGGGCCGCCCGGGTTCACGAGCATGATCCCCTGGGACTGCGCGGTCTTGTGCTTGATCCGCGACACCGCGACGGAGACCTTCGTCCCGCCCGGCTTCGCGTAGTCCATCGGCACCTCGAGGAAGCCGCATTCGGCTCCGGCGGCCTTCAGGCTCGCCGAGTCGCAGGGCCCCCAGGCGATCGGCGCGGGGCTGAACTGCACCCCGGGGTCCGCCGAGGCGGCGGGCGCGGCGGCCATCAGCCCGGCCGCGAGCCCCGCGGCGGCGATGGCGGCAACGATTCTTTTCACAGTCGTCCTTTTCGTCCGCATTCGACAGAGTTCGCCGTATTTCGACGAAACTACCGGCAACCCTGGACAATCTCGTCGACCGCCACGAGTTCCGCCATCCGTCTTTCGTCGGAACCTGCGGTGTCGGCGAACGCCGGAACTGTCGGTGGCCGGCAGTACGCTCCGGTCGCCGGAGCGCGACGGGAGGGGCGATGAGCGCGGACGAACAGCTGGTCAAGGCCATCCGCACCGGGTTGGCCGAGCTGGCCGACCCGGCGAAGGCGCCCGCGATGCAGGCGTATATGAAGTCGGTTATGCCCTTCCGTGGAGTGGCGAAACCTGAGCGGAGCGTGCTTCTCAAGCGGGTGCTGACCGACCGGATACTGCCCGATCGAGTGACATATTCAGCAACTGTCCTGGAGTTGTGGCGGGCGGCCGAATTCCGCGAAGAGCGCTACGCGGCGATCGATCTTTCCGGGCACCGGGCGTATCGGCCGTGGCAGGACCGGGAGCTGATCCCGATGTACGAGGAGATGATCGTCAGCGGGGCTTGGTGGGACTACGTGGACGAGCTCGCGATCCGGCGGATCGGGCCGATCCTGCGCGCCGACCGCGCCCGGGTCACGCCGACCATGCTGGGCTGGGCGGCGGACGCCGATCTGTGGCGCCGCCGAACGGCGATCATCTGCCAGGTCGGGGCCAAGGAGGAGACGGACACCGACCTGCTCACGCGGACGATCGAACCGGCGATCGGTGAGACGGAGTTTTTCCTGCGCAAGGGAATCGGCTGGGCGTTGCGCGAGTACGCGAAGACGGCGCCGGACTGGGTGCGGTCGTTCGTGGACGATCACCCGGGACTGTCGGGCTTGTTGCGGCGGGAGGCGCTCAAGCACATCGGGTGAAAAGTCGGCGGTCGGCGCGTGCGGGGATGGTCGACACGCGTGATTGGACGGTCGACTCGCGTGATTGAAGGGACGACACGCGTACCCAGGCGGCCGACACGCGTGCCTGGATGGACGACTCACGTGATTGGGAGGTCGACACGTGTGACTGGAGGGGCAACACACGTGACTGGCGGGGCATCACGCGTGACTGGAGGGGCATCACGGGCGGTGGAGCTAGCGGCGAGGGGCCGGAGTGGGCCCCTCGCCGTGAGGTGAGGTGGGGTCAGGCGCGGAGGGTTGCTTTGAAGTGCTCGCCGGCCGCGGCGATTGCAGCGTCGCGGGCCTTGGTGGCCTCGTCCACCGTCAGGGTCCGGTCCGCGGCGCGGAAGCGGAGCTTGTACGCCAGGGACCGCTTGCCCTCGCCGACCTGCTCGCCGTCGTAGACGTCGAACAGCGTGATGTCCTCCAGGAGCTCGCCCGCTCCCGTGCGCAGCACTGCCGCGAGGTCCGCCGACGGCACGTCCGCCGCCGCCACCAGTGCGACGTCCAGGAGCACCGGCGGGTAGCCCGACACGCTCGGCGCCGGGCGGGAGTCCGGGAGCGGGATCGCGTCGAGGTCCAGCTCCATCGCCACCGTCCGCGGCGGCAGGCCGAGCGCCTCGACCACCTTCGGGTGCAGCTCACCCGCGTGGCCCACCGGCCAGTCACCGACCCGCAGCTGGGCGCAGCGGCCCGGGTGGAACGGCGGCAGGTCGGCCGACTGCACCGTCAGCTTGATCCCCGCGGCCTCGGCGACTGTCCGGGCGGCCTGCACCGCGTCCGCCCAGTTCGCCGGCTCGCCCTGGCCCCACCAGCCGGCGCGGTGACGCTGGCCGGCGAGCACGACGGCGACGTGCAGCGGCTGCATCGGCACCGCGGCCTCCAGCAGCGCCAGCTCCTCGTCCGACGGCCGGTGCTCGACGCCGAGGTCCGGCACCTTCAGCGGGTTCGGCGCGGGCAGCACCACCTGGCCGATGTGGAACAGCGAGACGTCCTTCATCCCGCGCGAAACGTTGCGCTGCAACGTGTCCAGCAGGCCCGGCAGCAGCGTGGTGGCCAGCCGGTTGCGGTCGGCCTCCAGCGGGTTGCGGACCACGACGGTGTTGCGCCGGACGTCGTCCTCCGGCAGGCCGAAGGCGTCCCACACCGCGTTGTCGATGAACGGGAACGGCCGCACCTCGACGTACCCCGCCTCGGCGAGGGCGCGGGCGACCCCGCGGACGCGCCGCTGGCTGTCGGTCAGGCCGCGGCCGGCCGGGGCGGCCGGCAGCGTCGACGGGATGCTGTCGTAGCCCTCGAGCCGCAGCACCTCTTCGACGAGGTCGGCGGGCTGGCGCAGGTCACCGCGCCAGCTCGGCGGGATCGCCGTGACCAGGCCGGTGCCGTCGTCGCCCGTGCTGACCGAGACCTTGCAGCCGATCTGGCTCAGCCGGCGCACGGTGACGCCGCGCTGGTAGCTCACGCCCGCGACCTTGTCGGGCAGGTTGATCGGCATCTCGACCGCCGGGTTCGGCTCGACCGACCCCTCGTCGGTGCGGCCGGGCCGGATCGACGCGTCGCCGTACTGGCGCAGCAGCCGGGCGGCCAGCTCGACCGCGGCCGCGCACAGCTGCGGGTCGGTGAACCGCTCGAACCGCTTGGCGGCCTCGGAGAACAGCTTGTGCCGCCGCGCGGTGCGGCTGATCGCGGCCGGGTTCCAGTGCGCCGCCTCGAGCAGCACGTCGGTGCTCTCCGGCGTGATCTCGGTGCTCGCGCCGCCCATCGTGCCGGCCAGCGAGATGACCCCGCTGTCGTCGGCGATGACGACGTCGTCCGGGTCGAGCGTGCGCTCGACGTCGTCCAGCGTGGTCAGCTTCTCGCCCGCCTTCGCCCGCCGCACCACCAGGTCGCCCTGGATGGCCTTGGTCGCGAACGCGTGCAGCGGGTGGCCCAGCTCGAGCATCACGTAGTTCGTGACGTCGACGGCCAGGGAGATCGAGCGGATGCCGGCCAGCATCAGCCGCCGCCGCATCCACCACGGGGCGGGCGCGGTCGAGTCCAGGCCGGTGACCCGGCGCAGCACGAACCGCGGGCAGCCTTCGGGGTCTTCGACGTGGACCGGCCACGCGTCACCCTCGGCCGCCGGGACCTCCAGCAGCGCCGGGTCGCCGAAGGGCACGTCGAGGGCGTTCGACAGCTCGCGCGCCAAGCCGCGGATCGACAGCGCGTACCCGCGGTCCGGGGTCGGGGCCAGCTCGATGACCGTGTCGTTCAGGCCGAGCAGCGCCTGGCCGTCGTCACCCGGGCTCGCGGTGCCCGGCGGCAGCACGAGGATGCCGGTGTGGTCCTCGCCGAGGCCGAGCTCGCGCGCCGAGCAGATCATGCCGTCGCTGATCCGGCCGTAGGTCTTGCGGGAGGCGATGGCGAAGTCGCCGGGCAGCACCGCGCCGGGCAGCGCGACGACCACCAGGTCACCCTCGGTGAAGTTGCGCGCGCCGCAGATGATGCCGCGGGTCTTGATGCCGTGCGGGCCCTCGTCGAACTCGCCGGACTCGTCGTCCTCGTCCTCGTCGTCGGCCTCATCGGCGTCTTCGGCGTCCTCGTCGGCCGTCTCGCCGACGTCGACGCGGCAGAACCGGACCGGCTTCTTGAACTCGGTCAGCTCCTCGATCTCGGCCACCCGGCCGACGACCAGCGGGCCGGTCACCGGCCCGAGCTCGCTCAGGTCGTCGACCTCGATGCCGATCCGGACGAACGCGTCGGCCAGGTCCTGCGGCGTGACCTCGTCGCCGATGTCGAGGTGCTCGGTCAGCCAGCTGACTGGGACTCGCACTACGCCTCCGTTCCGAAGGGAAGGGTGAAACGGACGTCGCCTTCCACCATGTCGCGCATGTCCGGGATCCCGTTGCGGAACTGCAGGGTGCGCTCGATGCCCATGCCGAAGGCGAAGCCCGAGTACACCTCGGGGTCGACGCCGCAGGCACGCAGCACGTTCGGGTTGACCATGCCGCAGCCGCCCCACTCGACCCAGCCGGGGCCGCCCTTCTTCTCCTCGAACCAGACGTCGACCTCGGCGGACGGCTCGGTGAACGGGAAGAAGTGCGGGCGCAGGCGGGTCTTGGAGTTCTCGCCGAACATCGCGCGGGCGAAGGCGTCGAGCGTGCCCTTGAGGTGCGCCATGGTGATGCCCTTGTCCACCGCGAGGCCTTCGACCTGGGTGAACACCGGGGTGTGCGTCGAGTCGAGCTCGTCGGTGCGGTACGTCCGCCCCGGGCACACGACGTACACCGGCAGGTCGCGGTGCAGCAGCGTGCGCGCCTGGACCGGCGAGGTGTGCGTGCGCAGCACCAGGCCCGAGTCCTCTTCGCCGACGTAGAAGGTGTCCTGCAGCTGGCGGGCCGGGTGGTCCTTGCCGAAGTTCAGCGCGTCGAAGTTGAACCACTCGGCTTCGAGCTCGGGGCCCTCGGCGATCTCGTAGCCCATGGCGACGAAGGCGTCGGCGACGCGCTCGGAGATGGTGCTGATCGGGTGCCGGGCGCCCCGCGGGACGCGGTCCCACGGCAGCGTGACGTCGACGGCCTCCTCGCGCAGCACCCGCTCGTCGCGCTCCACCTGGAGCTCGGCGCGGCGGGTGTCGAACGCCGACTGGACGGCCTGGCGAGCCTCGTTGACGCGCTTGCCCGCCTCGGCCTTCTCCTGCTTGGGCAGAGCGCCGATCTCACGGCGGGCCAGCAGCAGCGGCGAGTGGTCGCCGAGGTGAGCCGGCTTGACCTCGGCCAGCGCCTCGAGCCCGGTCGCGGCGGCGAACGCCGCTTCGGCGGCCTTGACGGCCTCCTGCAGCGTCTCGGGGGCGAGAACCGCGCCGCCCTGGGCTTCCTTCTCCTTGGCTCCGGACATAACTCCTCGGCGTCCGCTGGGACTGGTCGTTCGCGCTCCGCCGGACACGCGGGGCACGAGAGGTCAAAGGCAGGAAAAGTCTATGGGATCCGGTCGGCGTGCCCTTGGTCGCCCCGGACCGCGCTCAGCGCTCGCGGAACGCGTCGGCGAAGTCGACGGACGCGAATTCGCCGGGGACCACGCCTTCGGCGGCGTAGCGGTACAGCGCCGTCTGGTAGATGCCGGACAGAGTCGTGGTGAAGACCGCCACCAGCAGGGTCCAGACGATCGCCAGCCCGACCGCGACGAAGACGGTGGCCGTGCCGCCGAGCAGGAAACCGGCCCCGAGGAAGACGACGTAACCGGCCAGGGTGAGGAGGAAGCCGACCAGGCCGATGCCCGCGGTGCCGGCGACGTTCTCGCCCCAGGCGCGGCGGAACAGCTCGACCGAGCGCTTGACGCTCACCTTCACGCCCGAGCCCTCCAGCATGACGACGGGCAGCACCAGGAACGTCGTGACGCGCCAGGCCAGGCCGATCAAGCCGCTGATGATGCTGCCGAGGAAGCCGAGCCGCTCCTCGATCGTGCGCAGCACGACACTGACCGTCGCGGTGAGGCCGGCCCAGCCGAGCAGCACCGGCCAGCGCCGGCCCGCCGCGGCCAGGCCCGCGCCGACGCCCGGGATGCCGCCGTCGCCGCGCAGGGCCACGTCGGCCTGGGAGATCAGCGCGGCGTTGAAGAAGATCGTGACGAAGGCCGAGACGAGGTAGAAGGCCGCCAGCAGCACATACGTGCCGACGCTGGGCCGGAAGTGCTCGCCCGCGAGGTCGACGGTGAAGAACGCCGGCGTCAGGAACGCCGCGGCGACCAGCAGGCCGGCGATCCCGGCGAGCACCGGGAACCACGTCAGGCCCTTGTGGGCGCGCAGCACCCGGAACGAGGCGGCGAACAGCTTGAACGAAAGGGCGAGCCTGCCCATGATTTCCCCCCAGGTGACCACAGTGGATACCCGGGCAGCTTAGCGGCCGGTCAGCGGCGCGCCGCCATCGCGCTCGTGTAGACGCAGACGGCCGCGGCGGTGGCGAGGTTCAGGCTCTCCGCCTTGCCGTACAGGGGGATCCGGACCGCGAGGTCGGTCCGCTCGAGGACGTCGGACGGCAGGCCGTGGGCCTCGTTGCCGAACACCCACGCGGTCGGCGTGGTGAGATCCACCCGATCGAGTTCGGCGTCGGCGTACCCGTGGGCCGCGAGGGTGCGGAGGCCGGCGGCCGAACACGCCGTCAGCGCGGCCGGGACGTCGCGGACCCGCGTGACGGGCAGGTGGAACAGGCTGCCGGCGGCCGCGCGGACGCACTTGCCGTTGTGCGGGTCGACGGTGTCGCCCGCCAGGACCACGGCGTCGGCGCCCGCCGCGTCGGCGACCCGGATCACCGTGCCCGCGTTGCCGGGGTCGGCGACGTCCACGAGCACCACCACGAGCCGGGCGCCGGGAGTCACGGCCGCTTCGAGGGGCCGGTCCAGCAGCGCGCAAACGGCCACGATGCCTTGGGGGGTCACGGTTTCCGACAGCCCGTCGGCGGCGCGGTCGGTGATCGGCGAGACGGCGACGCCGGCCGCGCGGGCGGCGTCGACCAGCTCCGCGTGCTGCTCCGCCGCGCGGGCGGTGACGAACAGCTCGTGCACCGTGCCGTACTCGAGCGCCGCCTCGACGGCGTTCGCGCCCTCGGCCAGGAACCGGCCGGTCTTGTCACGCTCCGCGCGCCGGGTCAGCTTGCGCGCAGCAACGACCCGGGGGGTCCGTTCGGTGAACGGATCCACCCCGGGCCGGGGAAAACTGCCGGTCAGGCCGACTTCGCTTCGGTGTTGACGTTGGCCTTGGCGAGCTCGGCCAGCGCGGTGAAGGCGGCGGCGTCGTTGACGGCGAGGTCCGCGAGGATCTTGCGGTCGACCTCGACACCCGCGGCCTTGATGCCCTGGATGAACCGGTTGTAGGTCACGCCGTTCGCGCGGGCGGCCGCGTTGATGCGGGTGATCCACAGCTGGCGGAAGTCACCCTTGCGGGCACGGCGGTCCCGGTAGGCGTAGTTGAGCGAGTGAAGCGTCTGCTCCTTGGCCTTGCGGTACAGCCGCGAACGCTGGCCGCGGTAGCCGCTGGCCAGTTCGAGAGTTGCGCGACGCTTCTTCTGGGCGTTGACCGCCCGCTTGACGCGTGCCACGGGTCCATCCTGTCGATCTCAGGGGGCGAAGGGGACGCCCCGGGTGGTTACAGCAAGTTCTGCGGGATCAGATGCCGAGCAGGCGCTTGACGCGGCCGGCCTCGGTCTTCGCCAGCTCGGTGGTGCCCTCGAGCCGGCGGGTGAGGCGGTTCGACTTCTTCTCCATCAGGTGCCGACGGCCGGCCTTCTGACGGCGCAGCTTGCCCGTGCCCGTGACGCGGATCCGCTTGGACGTCCCGCTGTGGGTCTTCATCTTCGGCATTTCAGTCCTCTTTCGTGCGGCGGCTCACCGGAGAACCGGTGAGCCGCTGACTGTGCTGGTCGGCGTCTACGCGTCGGGGGTCGGCTCGGGGGCCGCCTCGGCCTTCGCCTTCGGCTTCACGTTCTTGTGCGGGGCCAGCACCATGATCATGTTGCGGCCGTCCTGCTTGGCCGACGACTCGACGAAGCCGAGCTCCGTGACGTCTTCGGCGAGCTTCTGCAGCAGCCGGTAGCCGAGCTCCGGCCGGGACTGCTCGCGACCGCGGAACATGATCGTGACCTTGACCTTGTTGCCCGCCGCCAGGAAGCGCGACACGTGACCCTTCTTGGTCTCGTAGTCGTGCTGGTCGATCTTCGGGCGCAGCTTCTGTTCCTTGATGACGGTCAGCTGCTGGTTGCGCCGCGACTCACGGGCCTTCTGCGCGCTCTCGTACTTGAACTTGCCGAAGTCCATGAGCTTGCACACCGGCGGGCGGGCCTGCGGCGCGACCTCGACGAGGTCGAGGTCGTTCTCCTGCGCCAGGCGCAGCGCATCCTCGATCCGGACGATGCCGACCTGTTCGCCGGCGGGGCCGACGAGTCGGACCTCCGGCACCCGGATTCGGTCGTTGATGCGTGTCTCGGAGCTGATGGGGCCTCCTTGGTCCGAGGAATGTTTCCTGTTCTCGTTTCGACCTGGTGCCCACATAGCGAAGGCCCCGACACCGTTCGGTGCGCGGGGCCCACTCTGTTTCCGATCGCATCCGGCCGCGAGGCCGGGCGCTTCACCCTGGACTTGCCGTCCGGGCGAGACCGGACCCGGACACCTGTACGGTGACACGGGTGGGAGCGGGGCTCCACTTGCCGCCCCCGATTCCTCGGGGGCTGGTCGCTCGTGGAAGGGTACCAGACGTGTCAGATCAACCCTCCGAACAGCCCCCCTATTCCCCCGAAGCCCGCCACCTGGAGGACATCCCCAGCGTGGAGGTGATCAGCCGCGCGGCCGTGATGCTGCTGTCGGCCGGCGCCGAACGGCTCGGTCTCGCCGACGCCGACCCGGAGACGTCCCCGCACCGCGACCTCGACGAAGCCCGCCGCCTGATCACCGCGCTCGCCGGGCTGGTCACGGCGTCCGCCGAGTACCTGGGCCTGCACGCCGGCCCGTTGCGCGACGGCCTGCAGTCGCTCCAGAAGGCGTTCCGCGAGGCCTCGGCCGTGCCGGACGCGCCCGGCCAGGGCCCCGGTGAAAAGTACACCGGTCCCGTTTATTGATGGTTCACTCGCCCGGCTCCTGGCCGGGCGACCCGGTGGTCAACTAACATGTTAGATGTGAGTCTCTCAAAGGTCACCCGACCGCTGCTGCGCGACGAGGCGTACGAACGCATCCGGCACGCGATCGTCGACGGCACGCTGCCGCCCGGCGCCCCGCTGCGGGACGCCGACCTCGCCGAGCAGCTCGGGCTTTCCCGGGCGCCGGTCCGGCAGGCTCTTCTCCGGCTGACGGACGACGGGCTCGTCGAGTCGAAGCCGCAGAGCTACACCCGGGTGTCGGACGTGCTCTCCCCCGACGTCGAGGACGCCCGGCAGATCGTGCGGGTGCTGCACGAGTTCGCGGTCCGGCAGGCCGTCGCCCGCTGCCGGCCCGCCGACATCGCCGTGATGCGCGCGGCCAACGAGCGCTTCGCCGCGGCGATCGAAGCCCGCGACACGGTGGCCGCGGAGGCGGCGGACGACGAGCTGCACGCCGTCCCGGTCCGGCTGGCCGGCAACGCCGCCGTGATCGCGACCCTGGACCGCTACACGCCACTGCTGCGCCGCCTGGAGCACGCGCGGTTCGGCTCGGCGCTGGCCTGGAGCTCGGTCGAGCGCCACACGAAGCTGATCGACGCACTCGAAGCACAGGACACCGACACGGCCGTCTCGGTGATCTCGACCATCTGGACCGACCTCCTGGAGGACCGATGACCATCGCCGACTTCCCGCGTTACCCGCTGCTGATCGGCCCGTCGCCGGTGCACCCGCTGGAGCGGCTCACCGAGCACCTCGGCGGCGCGAAGATCTGGGCCAAGCGCGAGGACATGAACTCCGGGCTCGCGTTCGGGGGCAACAAGACCCGCAAGCTCGAGTACCTGGTGGCCGACGCGCTGGCGAGCGGCGCGGACACGCTCGTCTCGATCGGCGGCGTGCAGTCCAACCACACGCGGCAGGTCGCGGCGGCCGCGGCGCGCGCCGGGCTGAAGGCGGTGCTGGTGCAGGAAAGCTGGGTCGACTGGCACGACCCGCTGTACCTGAAGGCCGGCAACATCCAGCTCTCGCGGATACTGGGCGCGGACGTCCGGCTCGTCAACGCGGGGTTCAGCATCGGCTTCAAGAAGGCCTGGGAAGACACCGTCGCCGAGCTCGAAGCGGGCGAGGGCAAGCCGTACGCCATCCCGGCCGGCGCCTCGGACCACCCGCTCGGCGGGCTCGGGTTCGCGAACTGGATCGTCGAGCTCGAGAAGCAGGAGGAAGAGCTCGGCGTCTTCTTCGACACGGTGGTCGTCTGCTCGGTCACCGGCAGCACGCAGGCGGGGATGGTGGCGGGCGCGGCGCTCGGCCGCCCGCGGCGCATCCTCGGCATCGACGCCTCGGCCAAGCCGGACGCCACCCGCGCCCAGGTGACGCGGATCGCGCGGAACACCGCGGAGCTGATCGGCGCCGGGCCGATCCCGGAGGTCGAGCTGGACGACCGGTACCACGCCGGGATCTACGGCATCCCCGACAAGCTCACCATCGAGGCCATCGAGACCTGCGCCCGGCTGGAGGCGATGATCACCGACCCGGTGTACGAGGGCAAGTCGATGGCCGCGCTGATCGACCTGGTCTCCAGCGGCGAGATCCCGCGCGACTCGACCGTGCTCTACGCCCACCTCGGCGGGCAGCCCGCGCTGAACGGCTACACGAGCGTCCTCGGCTGAGCTCCCCGGGGCCGTGGCCCGGCCCCGGGGAAAGCCTCAGTCCAGCACGCAGAGCACGTCGATCTCGACGAGCAGCTCGCCCGGCAGGCCGACGTACACCGTCGTGCGCGCGGCGTGCGGCGCGTCGCCGATCAGCTCGTTGTAGACCTCGTTGAACGGCGCGAAGTGCGCGGTGTCGGTCAGGTACACCCGCACCATGATCGCGTCGGCGAGGCTCGAGCCCGCCTCCGCCAGCACGGCCTCGATGTTCTTGAACGTCTGCCGGGTCTGGCCCACGACGTCGTCGCCGACGATCTCGTTCGTGGCCGGGTCGAACCCGACCTGACCGGCGACCTGCAGCAGGTTCCCCTTGCGGACGGCCTGCGAGAACTTCGCCGGCGGCTTCGGCGCGTTCTCGGTGGAAACTGCCGTCTTGCTCATCAGTGCCCCTTTCCGTTCTCCGTCCATCCACTGTGGACGGAAGCTTCCGTGGTGGCGGCCCGCAGCTCGGGCACCAGCGCCAGCAGGCCTTCGTAGTCGAGCAGCACCTTCGGCACCGACATCGACGCGGCGGCCAGCACCTCGCCGTCCGCCCCGCGCACCGGCGCGGCGATGCAGTGGATGAAGTCCTCGTGCTCGGCGTTGTCGACGGCGTAGCCGCTCTGGGAGACCCGCTCCAGCTCGGCGAGGTAGGCCTCGGCCGTGGTGATCGTGTTCGGGGTCAGCACCGGGTAGTCGATCGAGCGCGCGATCTCCTCGCGCCGCGCCGCCGGCATGGCCGCGACCAGGACCTTCCCCACCGCCGTGCAGTGCAGCGGCGCGCGCTTGCCGATGCGGGAGTACATCCGCACGGAGTGGCGGCCCTCGTACTTGTCGATGTAGACGACTTCGCCGTCCTCGTAGCTGGCCAGGTGCACGGTGTGCCCGGTGCGCGCGTTGAGCGCGGCCAGCGCGGGCTGGGAGCTGCGCCGGACGTCGAGCGAGTCGAGGGCCTGGTTGGCGAGGTCGAACATCGCGCTGCCGAGGCGGTAGTGGCGGGTGCCCTCGCGGCGGACGAAGTGGTGCTGTTCGAGGGTGCGCAGCAGCCGCAGCACGGTCGACTTGTGCACGCCGATCTCGTCGGCGAGGTCGTCGAGCGTGCGGGCGTCCTTGGCGATCGAGCTCAGCAGGGTCAGCGCGCGGTCCAGGCTCTGGCTCACGTCCGCACCGCCCCTTCGCCGGTCAGCCGCGCCGAACCCCACTCGTCGGCGTCCGCGTGCAAGAGGCTGTCCACGACGGTGCGCGGGAGCGGCACCCCGACGTCGTCGTGGGTGAGCAGGGTCGCGGCCGCCTGCAGGTGACCTCGCCGCAGCCGTTCCAGGGGTGCCGCGCCGCGCAGGGTGGCGGCGAGGAACCCGGCGGCGAAGGCGTCCCCGGCGCCGACCGGCTCGACGACGTCGACGCGCAGCGCGGGCGCGAACAGCGGCTCGCCTTCGACCAGGGTCGCCCCGCGTTCACCGTGTTTGACGACCAGCGTGCGCGGGCCGGGCAGCAGCGCCCGCAGCGCGACCGGGTCGCCGGTCCCCCACACCTGCTGCGCCTCGTCGTCACCGGTGAGCACGATGTCCGCCTGCCCGGCCAGCTCGGCGAGCAGCCGCGGGTCGCGGCCGGCCCAGAGCGCGGGCCGCAGGTTGACGTCGAACGAGATCAGCCGGTCGCCGCGAGGCAGGTCCAGCAGCGCGCGCACCAGCGCGAGGCAGCTGTCCGAGAGCGCGGGCGTGATGCCGGACAGGTGCAGCACGCGGACGCCGTCGAGGTCGAGCCGGTCCAGCAGCGACGGACCCATGCCGGACGCCGCCGAGCCGGCCCGGTAGTAGCGCACCGGACTGCCGCCGGCGCCGCTTTCCTTGACGTAGAGCCCAGTCGGGCGGGCCGGGTCGACGTAACACGCGCCGACGTCGACCCCGGCGGCGGCGATCTCCCTCAGCATCGCGCGGCCGAACGGGTCGTCGCCGACCGCGCTCACCCAGCCGCTCGGCACACCCAGCGCCGGCAGGTGGCAGGCCACGTTCGACTCGGCGCCGCCGATCGTGCGCGTCCACTGCCGCACCTCGTCCGGCGGGCCGGGTTCGGCGGGCACGAACAGCGCCATCGTCTCGCCGACACAGAGCACTTCGGGCCCGCTTGTCACTTTCCGTCTCCCCTGTCCTTCACCCCGTTGACCTGTGCCGACCCGGATGCTACACCTATGGCACTCAAAATGCGCAACAGTCGTTGCAACATACGCAACAGAGGTCGCCGTCGATGAACACACCCGCCGCCTGCTCGATCAACCCCGCCGCGCTCGCCGCCCTCCAGGAGGAGCGGATCGACTGGCGGTTCCGCTCGGCCGCGCCCGCGCTGACCGGCCTCACGCTGGCCGAAGCCGCGGACCGCCGGCTCAACCTCTTCACCGACGGCTTCTTCGCTCCCTTCGTCGTCCTCGACGAAGAAGCGCTCGAGCACAACCTGCGGACGATGGCCGCGTGGTGCGCCGCCCGGGGTGTGGTGCTGGCCCCGCACGGCAAGACGACCATGGCGCCGCAGCTGTTCGCGCGCCAGATCGAGCACGGCGCGTGGGGCATCACCTGCGCGAACGCCGGCCACCTCCGGATCTACCGCGCGTTCGGCGTCTCGCGGATCCTGCTGGCCAACCAGCTGCTCGACCCGAGCGGGCTGAAGTGGCTGGCCGCCGAGCTGGCCGCCGACCCGGCGTTCGAGTTCGTCTGCTGGGTCGACTCCGTGCGCGGTGTCGAGCTGATGACCGAAGCGCTCGAAGGCACCGAGCGGCCGGTGGACGTCCTGCTCGAGCTGGGCGCCGACGGCGGCCGCACCGGGGTTCGCGACACCGCGACCGCGCTGGCCGTCGCGGAGGCGGTCCACGCCAGCCCGGTGCTGCGGCTGCGCGGCACGGGCGGGTACGAAGGCGCGCTCTCCCACGACACCGACGAAGCCGCGCTCGCGAAGATCAGCTCCTATGTGGACGGTCTGCGTGACCTCGCGATCACCTTCGCGGACAAGGGACTCCTCGAAGGCCAGATCATCGTGACCGCCGGCGGCAGCGCGTACTTCGACCAGGTCGCCAACGAGCTGACCAAGCCGTGGCCGGACGGCCTCGACGTGCTCCCGGTCCTGCGCAGCGGCGCGTACGTCACCCACGACGACGGCTTCTACCGCGAGATCTCCCCGCTCGGCGACCACCCGCGCATCACCGGCGTCGAGTCGTTCCGGCCGGCGCTGCGGGCCTGGGCGCAGGTGACGTCGAAGCCGTCGGACGAGCTGGCCCTGCTGACCCTCGGCAAACGGGACGCGTCCTTCGACGAGGGCATGCCCGAACCGCAGCTGCGACGCACCCCCAGCGGCCCGGCCGAGCCGCTCGACGGCCACGTCGTCGCGAAGATGAACGACCAGCACGCCTTCCTGACGCTGCCCACGGGCTCGCCGGTCGAGGTGGGCGACTGGATCGGCCTCGGGCTTTCGCATCCGTGCACGGTGTTCGACAAGTGGCCGCTGCTGCCGGTGACGGCCGCGGACGGCGAAACCGTCGCCGGCCTCGTCCGGACGTGGTTCTGATGGACGTCGTCCTGCGCGGCGCGCTGGTCGCCGACGGCACCGGGGACGCGCTCACGCGCCACGACGTCGGCATCACCGGCGAGAAGATCGCGAGTGTCGCCGAGGCCGGTTCGCTGGCCGGGAAGCGCAACATCGACGCCGACGGCCTGGTGCTCGCGCCCGGGTTCATCGACATGCACTCGCACTCGGACCTGCAGCTGCTGGCCAACCCGGACCACCCGGCCAAGATCACCCAGGGGGTCACGACCGAGGTGCTCGGCCAGGACGGGCTGTCCTACGCCCCGGTTGACGACACCGTCCTCGAAGCCCTTCGGCAGCAGCTCGCGGGCTGGAACGACGACCCGGCCGGCTTCGACTGGAACTGGCGCTCGGTCGGCGAGTACCTCGACCGGCTCGACCGGGGCATCGCGGTCAACGCCGCCTACCTCGTGCCGCAGGGCACGGTCCGGATGCTCGCGGTCGGCTGGGACGACCGGCCGGCGACCGAGGCCGAGCTGAACCGCATGAAGGAGCTCGTCGCGACCGGCCTGGCCGAGGGCGCGATGGGCATGTCGTCCGGGCTCACCTACACCCCGGGCATGTACGCCGAGACCGGCGAGCTGGTCGAGCTGTGCCGCGTCGTCGGCGAGGGCGGCGGGTTCTACAGCCCGCACCACCGCAGCTACGGCAAGGGCGCGCTGGAGGCGTTCGCCGAGATGATCGACGTCTCCCGGCGCTCGGGCTGCCCGCTGCACCTGGCGCACGCGACGATGAACTTCTCGGTCAACAAAGGGAAAGCGCCCGAGCTGCTCAAGCTGCTCGACGACGCGCTCGACGACGGCTGCGACGTCTCCCTCGACACCTACCCCTACCTGCCGGGCGCGACCTACCTCTCGGCGCTGCTGCCCAGCCGGGCCACCGAAGGCGGCCTCGACGCCACGCTCGCCCGGCTGTCCGATGTGGACGAACGCGAGCGGATCCGCGCGGAGATCGAAGAGTCCGGTTCGGACGGCGCCCACGGCGTCCCGATCGACTGGGACGCCATCGAGATCAACGGTGTCCGCAACGACCACAACGCCCACCTGGTGGGGCACAGTGTCGCCGGTTCGGCGCGCGCCGCCGGCCTCGAACCGGCGGCACTGTACTTCGACACGCTCCTCGACGAAAAGCTCGGCACGTCGTGCCTGATGCACGTCGGGCACGAGGAGAACGTCCAGGCGATCATGCGCCACCGCACGCACACCGGAGGGAGCGACGGCCTGCTCGTCGGCGCCCGGCCGCACCCGCGCGCCTGGGGCACGTTCCCGCGTTACCTCGCCCGGTACGTCCGCGAACTGGGCGTGCTGGACCTCGCCGAGTGCGTCGCCCACCTCACCGGGCGGGCCGCACGGCGGCTGCGGCTGACCGACCGCGGGCTGGTCCGCGCCGGGTACGCCGCGGACCTGGTGCTGTTCGACCCGGACGCGGTCACCGACACCGCCACCTTCGACGACCCGCGGCAGGCCGCCGCGGGCATCACGCACGTGTTCGTCAACGGCGTCGCCGCCCTCGACGACGGCCGTCCCACCGGCGCCCTCGCCGGCCGTTCCCTGCGCAATCCCGGGAGAGCCCGATGATCCACTGGCTGCAACACACCACCGGCGGCCTGCTGACCCTCGCCGCCGTCTCGATCGCCGTCCTGCTGCTGCTGATCGTCAAGCTCAAGATCGAGCCGTTCATCGCGCTGATCGTCGTGGGCCTGCTGACGGCGCTGGCGGCGGGCCTGCCGGTCGGCACGATCGTCGGCACCGCGCAGAAGTCGTCGGACTCCCTGCTGGAAAAGGGGTTCGGCAGCATCCTCGGGCACATCACGGCGATCATCGGCCTGGGCACGCTGCTCGGGTCGATCCTCGAACGCTCCGGCGGCGCGAAAGTGCTCACCGGCGCGCTGCTGCGGGGGTTCGGGGAGAAGCGGGCGCCGCTGGCCATGGGTGTCGCCGGGTTCATCTTCGGCATCCCGGTCTTCTTCGACATCGGCATCTTCGTGCTGGCCCCGCTCGTGTACGTCGCGGCGAAGCAGGGTAAGCGCTCGCTGGTGCTCTACGCGATGCCACTGATCGCCGGTCTTTCGATCACGCACGCCTTCCTGCCGCCGCACCCCGGTCCAGTGGCCGCGGCCGGGCTGCTGCACGTGGAACTGGGCTGGATCATCCTGATGGGCCTGGCCTGCGGCATCCCCGCGTTCCTCGTCGGCGGTGTGCTGTACGCGACCTGGATCGGCAAGCGCATCAACGTCGACGTCCCCCAGGAGATGATCGTCGCCGAGGAGGAAGGCGAAGAAGAGGCGGACGTGCCGTCGCTGGCGCTGGTCGGCTCGATCATCGCGGTGCCGCTGGTGCTGATCCTCGCCGGCACGTTCGGCAGCATCTGGCTGCCGAAGAACTCCGCACTCGCCGGAGTCGCCGCGTTCGTCGGCACGCCGGCGGTCGCGCTCACGGTCGCCGTGCTGCTCGCGTCCTGGCTGCTCGGGCTGCGGCGCGGGTTCACCGGCAAGGACCTCAACGAGCTGGCCGCGAAGTCGCTGCGGCCGGTCGCGATGATCCTGCTGGTCGTCGGCGCGGGCGCGTTCTTCGGCGCGGTGCTTTCGGCCACCGGCATCGGCAAGGCCGTCGCCGACTCGCTGCACGACGCCGGGCTGCCGGTGCTGCTCGCGGCGTACGTGATCAGCTGCGGCATGCGGATCGCCCAGGGTTCGGCGACGGTCGCCATCGTGACCACGAGCGGGATCATCGCGCCGACCGTGGCGCAGCTCGGGTATTCGCAGGTGCAGCTGGCCCTGCTCGTGATGGCGATCTCCGCCGGGTCGATCATCGCTTCGCACGTCAACGACGGTGGTTTCTGGATCGTTTCGCGGTACTTCAACATGAGTGTGGTGCAGACGCTGAAGTCCTGGACGGCGCTGGAAACCGTGCTTTCCCTTTCGGGATTCGGGGTTTCGGCATTGCTCATGGCCGTGGTCTAGACCATACTGAAGGGAAGCCGCCGCTCGAACCGTTGGGAGACAATGATGACCGGACTTTCCCGTCGCACGTTCCTCGGCGCCGCCGCGGGGGCGGGTGCCGCGACCGTGCTCGGCGCGCAGTTCGCCGCCGCGGCCACCACCGCGCAGGGCTGCATCGCCGGAGGAACCGTGTACATCGGCAGTTACACCAGCGGGGCGAGCGGTCACGGCCTCGACGTCTCGAGCCGGTCGGGCGCCACGCTGGGCCCGGTCCGCACGGTGCCGGGCATCACCGACGCGTCGTGGTTCGACCGCAGTGTCGACGGCAAGACGCTGTACGTCACCAACGAAGGCGACCCCAGCGGGTTCGTCTCCGCGCTGAACATCACCGACGCCTCGAACCCGAAGCTGCTCAACAAGGTTTCGTCCAAGGGCGGCGCGCCGACGCACCTGAGCGTGCACTCGAGCCAGAAGTACGTGCTGGCCGCGAACTACAGCTCGGGCAGCGTCGTCGTGCTGCCGATCCTCGCCGGCGGCAAGCTCGGCGCGGCCACCGACCTGGTGACGCACGAAGCCGGCTCCGGGCAGGCCCACGCGCACCAGGTCGTCAACGACCCGACCGGGCGCTGGGTGCTGTCGGTCGACCTCGGCGCCGACTCGGTGTACGTCTACTCCCTCGACGTCACGACCGGGAAGCTGGCGCTGCACCAGCAGCTGAAGCTGCCGGCCGGCGCCGGGCCGCGGCACCTCGCGTTCGACAGCACCGGGAAGTACGCCTACGTGCTGCAGGAGCTGCGGCCGGAGGTGACGGTGACGAGCTGGGACGCGGCCACCGGCACGCTGAAGGCGCTTTCGGTCGTCCCGGCCGTGCCGCCGGGCAGCACCGGCGACCTGTTCCCCGGTGAGATCACCCTGTCCAAGGACGGGAAGTTCGCCTACGCCACCGTCCGCGGGCCCAACACCCTGGCGACGTTCTCCGTCGCCGGCGCGACGCTGAAGCTGGTGTCCACTGTGTCCAGTGGCGGCAACTGGCCGCGGCACGTGGCCCTCGACCCGACGGAGAACTGGTTCTACGTCTCGAACCAGCGCTCCGGCACCGTCACCTGGCTGCCGCGCGACCCGGCCACCGGCCTGCCCGGCGCGGTCGCCGGCAGCCTGGCGGTCCCCGACGTCAACTCGGTCCACTTCGCCTGACCCAGGCCGCACTGGAGGATCCTCATGAGACTGCGCCGCACCCTGCCCGTCGTCGCCGGGCTGGCCCTGCTGGCCGGCTGCGCGCCCACCCAGTCCGCGCCCGCGGGCACCGGCGGGGACGAAAAGACCGGCACCGTTCGCGTCTGGCTGTTCGACGAAGCCAACCGCGCGCCGAAGGAGGCCGCGGTCAAGGAGGCGATCACCGAGTTCAAGGCCGCCCACCAGGGTGTCGAGGTCGACGTCCAGTGGGTGCCGGTCGAAGGGCGCGCCGACAAGTTCTCCGGCGCCTTCAACGACCCGGCCAACGCACCCGACGTCGCCGAGTTCGGCAACACCGACGTCTCCAGCTACGCGGCCACCGGCGCGCTGGCCGACCTGACCGGCGACCTCGCGTCGTGGACCGAGGGCAAGGACCTCATCCCGACCGTGCTGGACACCGCCAAAGCCGGCGGCAAGACCTACGGCCTGCCCTGGTACACCGGCATCCGCGCGTTGTACTACCGCACCGACCTCTTCACCGAGCTCGGCCTCAAGCCGCCGTCGACGCTGGCCGAGCTGACCGACGACGCGCGCAAGATCCGCGCCGCCAAGCCGGACCTCTACGGCATCGCCGTCGGCGGCAAGTACACCTACGCGATGCTGCCGTTCCTCTGGGCCAACGGCGGTGAGCTCGCGCAGGAGAGCGACGGCAAGTGGAAGTCGGCGGTGACCGGCGAGCAGGCCAAGTCCGGCGTGACGCAGTACGCGAACCTGCTCAAGGACGACATCTGCCCGCCCGCGCAGTGCGCGAACCTCACCGGCACCCAGAGCGTCACGGCGTTCGCCGGCGGCAAGGCCGGGATGACCATCGGCGGTGACTTCAACCGCAAGGCCGTCGAACAGGGCGCGGTCAAGGGCAAGTACGCCATCGTGCCGCTGCCGGGCACGACGGCGGGCAGCGTCGCCCCCGCGTTCGCCGGCGGCAACCTGCTCGGGGTGTTCGGCGCGAGCAAGCACCGCGGTCTCGCGCTGGACTTCATCAAGCTGCTCGGCGGCCCGGAGTACCAGGAGAAGATGTACACCGCGATGGGCAACCTGCCGACGCTGGCCGGGGTGCAGCAGAAGCTCGCCGCGAACGACCCGTCGCTCAAGCCGTTCGTCGACACCCTGAAGTCGGGCACGAAGTTCGTCCCGGCGACGCCGGCGTGGTCGAAGATCGACAGCCAGAACGTGCTGCCGACGGCCGTCCAGCAGATCGCGACCGGCGGCAAGGACCCGTCGGCGGCGCTCACCGAGGCGGCCGCGGCGATGGACAAGGCCTTCGGGTAGTGGTGACCGTCCAGGAGGCCCCTTCCGTCACGGCGCCCGCCCGGCGGCCGCGGCGGAAGGGGGACGGCCGGGCCGCCGCGCTCTACCTCGCCCCGGCGGGCGTCCTGCTCGCCGCGATGCTGGCCTACCCGATCTACCAGCTGGTCCTGATCTCGTTCTACGACTACGGCCAGCCGCAGGCTTCGGGCAACGCGCCGCTGGTGTTCCTCGGCTTCTCGAACTACGCGGACCTGCTCTCGCAGGTGCAGTTCTGGACGGTGCTGGGCAAGACGGTCGGGTTCGCCGCGGCCTGCGTCGTCGGGTCCCTGCTGGTCGGAACCGGGCTCGCCGTGCTGGCCAGCCGGGTGCGCTCACTCCCCCGGACGCTGCTGTTCCTCGCCGCGCTGGGTGCGTGGTCGACGCCGGCGATCGCGGGCTCCTACGTCTGGCTGTTCCTCTTCGACACCGACTTCGGCCTGGTCAACGAGGTGCTCTCGGGCCTCGGGCTGCCGTTCGAGCACCACTCGTGGACCTTCGGCACGCTCGGCGCGTTCGGGCTGGTCGCCGCCGAGGTGATCTGGTGCTCGTTCCCGTTCGTGCTGGTCACGATGTACGCCGGGATCAAGGGTGTGCCCGACGAGGTGCTCGAAGCCGCGTCGCTCGACGGCGCTTCGGTGTGGCGGACGACGGGGTCGATCGTGCTGCCGATGGTGCGGCCGCTGCTGATGATCGCGACCGTCCAGTCGATCATCTGGGACTTCAAGGTGTTCACCCAGATCTACGTGATGACCAACGGCGGCGGGGTGGCCGGGCGCAACCTGGTCCTCAACGTCTACGCGTACCAACAGGCTTTCGCCGGGCAGGAATACGGCCTCGGCTCGGCGATCGGAGTCGTCATGACGCTGTTGCTGCTGTCGGTCACCGGGCTGTACGTCCGGTCGCAGCGCCGGAGCGCGGCATGGCTGTGACGACCGCGCGCCGCGTCCGCCGTCCCGGCCGGCTGGTCGCCGAGATCATCACGGTCGTGATCGCCGGGATCGTCGCGTTCCCGCTGTACTGGATGCTGCTCTCCGCGGTGAAACCGCCCGGCGAGATCCAGTCGGCCAACCCGAAACCGTGGACGTTCAGCCCGTCGTTCGAAAGCTTCTCCCGCGTGCTCACGGTGTCCGGCTTCGGGCGGTTCTTCGTGAACAGCCTGGTGGTGGCACTGGTCGTCGTGGTGCTTTCGCTGCTGCTGTCGTTCCTGTCGGCGGTCGCGCTGACGCGGTTCTCGTTCAAGGGCCGGACCGTGCTGCTGGTGATGATCCTGGTCGCCCAGATGGTGCCGGTGGAGGCGCTGACCATCCCGCTGTTCTTCCTGATGCGCCAGATCGGCGGCGTCGCGCCGGCGTTCGGGCTGAACGAGCTGGGCTCGCTGGTGCTGGTGCACCTGGCGTTCAGCCTGCCGTTCGCGATCTGGATGCTGCGCGGGTTCGTCGCCGCGGTGCCGGTGGAGCTGGAAGAGGCCGCGAAGCTCGACGGCGCGTCCCGCATGCGGTTCACCTGGCAGATCCTGTTCCCGCTGGTGGCGCCCGGGCTGGTCGCGGTCAGCGTGCTCGCGTTCATCCACGCCTGGAACGACTTCCTCTTCGCCAAGACGTTCATCATCTCCAAGACCGAGAACCAGACGCTGCCGCAGGCGATCCTGGTGTTCTTCAAACCGGAGGACACCGACTGGGGTGCGGTGATGGCGTCCTCGACCCTGATGACGATCCCGGTTCTCGTGTTCTTCGTCCTCGTGCAACGACGGCTGGTGTCCGGCATGGCCGGCGCCGTGAAGGGCTGACATGTCTTTCGACACCCTGCTCCCCCGTCCGGTTTCGGTGTCCCCGGCGTCGGGGACCTGCCCGTGGCCGTCCACTGTGGACGTCCGCACGGCGGACCTGCCTGCGGAGGGCTACCGGCTGGAGATCTCCGGGTCCGGTGTGGTGCTGTTCTGCGGCGACCCCGCCGGGGAGGTCTACGGGCGGCAGACCTTGCGTCAGCTCGCCGGTCCGGACGCGTTCCGCGCCGCGTCCATCCGGAGTGGACTGTCGGTGCCCTGCGGTGTGGTCGAGGACCACCCGCGGTTCGGCTGGCGCGGCTGCCTGCTCGACGTCGCCCGGCACTTCCGGACCAAGGCGGAGGTGCTGCGGTTCGTCGACCTGCTGGCCGCGCACAAGCTCAACGTGCTCAACCTGCACCTCACCGACGACCAGGGCTGGCGGTTCGAGGTCCCCGGCCTCCCCCGCCTGACGTCGGTGGGCGGCTGGCGGCCGTCGTCGATGACCGGCAGCGGGGGCCCGCAGGACGGCCGGCCGCACGGCGGGTTCTACACCGGGGACGACCTGCGGGAGATCGTCGCGTACGCGGCGTCGCGGGCCATCACGGTGGTGCCGGAGATCGACATCCCCGGCCACGCGCGGGCGGCACTGGCGGCCTACCCCGAGCTGGGCGCCGAAGAGGCGTACGAGATCTGGATCGCCTGGGGCATCAGCACTTCACTGCTGGACCCGACCGAGTCCACTTTGGACTTCTTCCGGCGGGTCTTCGACCACCTGCTGGAGATCTTCCCGTCGCCGGTGATCGCCCTGGGCGGCGACGAGACGCCGGGCGCGACCGACGAGCACCGCAAGTTCGTCCGGCAGCTCGCCGAGCACCTGGTGGCGCGCGGCCGCACGCCGATGGGCTGGGACGAGGTCCTCGACATCGGCAGCCTTCCCCCGATGGTGATCGGCTCCTGGCAGAACGAGACGGCCGGGCAGCAGGCCGCCGAAGCCGGGCACGACGTGGTCATGTGCCCGGAGCAGCACGTCTACCTGGACCACCGCCAGTCCGACCACCCGGACGAGCCGATCCCGGTCGGCTGGGTGCACACCCTCGAAGACGTCTACACCTACGAACCGGCGCTGGCCGGGCCGCGGCTGCGCGGGGTGCAGGCGCAGGTGTGGAGCGAGCACCTGGACACCGTCCGGCGGGTGGACTACATGGCCTTCCCTCGGTTGTCGGCGTTCGCCGAGGTGGCGTGGAGCAGCGGGGCGCGGGACTACACCGAGTTCCTGCCCCGGCTGCGCGACCACCACCTGCCGCGCCTGGACGCGCTCGGCGTCGAGTACCGCCCCCTCGACGGCCCGCACCCGTGGCAGACCCGGCCGGGGGTGCCGGGCCGGCCGCGCTGATCAGGGCCGCAGCGTCACTTCGAACGACTTCGCCGGGCCGACGTTGCCGGCCGCGTCGATCGACCGGTACTCGATCCGGTGGCGGCCGTACCCCGGCGTCCGGGTCGCGAACGGGGACACCGTCAGGCCGCCGGAGCCGAGGTTGCCGTACGCCAGGCCGTCGATCTCCGTGCCCCGCGCGGTGAACAGGTAGGGTGCGGTCGCGTCCGTCGGCCAGCCGTAGTACTTGTGCCAGCCGTCGCCGTCCACGCGGAACTCCGGCATCCCGTCGGACGGGGTCAGCCGCATCGTGAAGGAGCCGTGGAAGACGTTGTCCTTCGCGGGCGGCAGCTCGGCCGTGGTGGTCGGCCCGGACGCGTCCACCGTCCACGTCAGGGTGGTGCCGCCGGTTGTGGCCGTGAGCGTGTGCGCCCCGTGGGCCGCGTCGACGGTGAAGTCGGCCCCGCGACCGGCGGGCCGGCCGTCGAGCTTCCAGGACACCGTGGGGATCGAGCCGGTCGGCTCGCCGGTCTCGACGTAGACGACGTTGCCGGCGCCGACCGGCAGCGACGTCGGGGTCGACGCCACCACCGCCGGTCCCCCGGCCGGCGGTGTGACCACCGAGGTGTCGACGGTCCAGGTGCGGGTCGCCGTCGGCCGCGCGGCCGGGTCGCGGACGAACGGCGTCGGGTCGGTCACCTTGACGGTCAGCGTGTGCTTGCCCGGCTTGACGTGCGCCTGCCGCAGGTCGAGCGCCTCGGAGCCGCGCTGCGGGACGCCGTCCAAGGTCCAGCTGACGTCGAGGCGGTGGCTGACGGGGTGCATCGTCCGCACCCACACAACGCGGTCGGCGCCGATCGTCCCGGCCGGCGTGCCGCCGCTGACGAGCGGCACCTTCCCGGCGATGCGCTGGGTCATCCGTTCACGTCCGACCTGGTCGAACGCGTACCCGAGGGTCTTCATCATCGAGTGCTGACTCGGCCGCCAGACGCCGGTCTGGGTGTAGAGCCCGCCTTCGAACCGGCCGATCCGGCCGCCTGACTCGCTCGGCTCGCCCAGCCAGCGCCACCACTTCGTGTGCTGGTCGCGCATCTGCCGCTCGGTCAGCAGGGTGTGGTGGATCGAGTCGGGCTCGCCGCCTTCGTAGGCGCCGCCCGGGACGTTGCGCGCGTAGTAGTCGTATTCGTCGTCGAGGCCGCCGAGCGAATGGCCCAGCTCGTGGGGCGAGATGAGCGCGGACAGTGCATTGCCGCCGGACGCCGTCGCGTAGGTGCCGCCCGCGCCGCCGTACGTGGCGCTGTTGGCGAGGGCGAGGATCTGGCGGTTCGCGCGGGTGGTGCCGGGCACGAGGTCGGCGTACTTCTGCGCGGCGGTGTCGTCGACGGTCAGGAGCCGCTGGACGCTCTGTGCGTTGCAGCCGCCCCAGAAACCCATGTTCAGCGGGGTGTCCTTCCGCGGTGACGCCAGGTCCGGGTCACAGTCCACACCGGACTCCGGCGAGGCGATCGACACGGCGTAGACGTTGAAATAACTGCGGTAGGACTTGAACGGCTCGAGCGACCAGAGGGTGTTCACGTGCCGCTGGACGTCGGCGAAGAACTTCGGCTGCTCGGCGGCGGTGTACCCGTCCCCGAGCACGACGAGGTTGAACCGCTGCGCGGCCGGCCCGCTCACCTGGACATCGGTGACGGCGGCAGCGGGCTCCTCGGCGTGCGCGGGTACGGCGACGGCAACGCTCAAGAGAAGCGCGGCGACAAGCCCGGCCCGGTTCCGCATGGCGGCTCTCCCCTTCCTCGGCTGGGTCCCGGTCTACCGCACCGGTTTGCCGGCCGGAACCGCCGGAAGTCGGAGGCGTGGTGTGTAGGGCGTTATACGCGAGTCAGCCGGTACCAGACCTCGGGCCGCCCGACCTGGCCGTAGTGCGGCTCGCGGTGGGCCATCCCGTTGTCCGCCAGGTACTCCAGATACCGCCGCGCCGTCACGCGGGACGCGCCGATCGCGCTGGCCGCCGCGCCTGCCGACAGGCCTTCCGTCGCTCCCGACAGGGCGTCGCGGATGGCCTCCAGGGTCTGGACGCTCATCCCCTTCGGCAGCGGGGGCTGCTCGGTCGTGCGCAGCGCGCCGAGAGCGCGGTCGATCTCGGCCTGGCCCGTCACCTCGCCGGACGCGTCGCGGAACTCGCGATAGCGCTCCAGTTTTTCGCGCAGGGTGGCGAAGGTGAACGGCTTGAGCAGGTACTGCACCACGCCGACCGACACCGCGGCCTTCACCAGCCCGAGGTCGCGCGCCGACGTCACCGCGATGACGTCGATCGGCAGTCCGGCCGCGCGCAGCGACCGGCACACCGCCAGGCCGTGGGTGTCCGGGAGGTAGAAGTCCAGCAGCACCAGGTCGACCGGCTCGCGTTCGCAGAACCGCAGCGCGTCTCCGCCCGAGTGGACCACGCCCGCCACCGAGAACCCCGGGAGCCGTTCGACGTAAACGCGGTGCGCCTCGGCGGCCACCGGCTCGTCCTCCACCACCAGCACCCGGATCACCGGTCCGCCTCCCGCCGCGGGAGCCGCACGGTGAACACCGCGCCGCCGTCCCGCCCGATGTCGACCGTACCGCCGTAGCGACGCACCGCCTGCCCGACGAGCGCGAGACCGAGCCCGTGGCCGTCCTCGGCCTTGGTCGACCAGCCGCGGCGGAAGACGTCGGCGTCGTCGGGGACGCCGGGTCCGGTGTCGCCCACCCGCAGCAGCAGCTCCCCGGGGTCGGAGCGCGCGGTGACGACGACCGCCGGTTTGCCGGTGCCACGCACCGCCGCGTCGATGCCGTTGTCGATGAGGTTGCCGAGGATGGTCACCAGGTCGCGGGCCGCGACGCCGAGCGAGACGTCGTCGATCACCGTGTCCGGCGTGACGGTGAGCTCGACCCCGCGTTCGCTCGCCTCGGCCGCCTTTCCCAGCAGCAGCGCGGCGAGCACCGGCTCGGCGACCGCGCCGACCACGCGGTCGGTCAGCTCCTGGGCGAGGGCGAGCTCCGCCGTCGCGAACTCGACCGCCTGCTCGGGTTTTCCGATCTCCACCAGGGAAACGACGGTGTGCAGCCGGTTCGCCGCCTCGTGCGCCTGCGACCGCAGGGCCTCCGCGAGCCCGCGCGCGGTGGTCAGCTCCCCGGTCAGCGTCTGCAGTTCCGTGTGGTCGCGCAGGACGACGACGGTGCCCTGCGACCGGCCGCCCGAGCGGACGGCGGTCGTGCTGACCAGCAGCACGCGGGCGTCGGTCAGGTGCAGCTCCTCGGCCCGGTTCTCGGCCGAGGTGAACGCGCGCGCCAGCTCGTCCGGCAGGCCCAGCGACGCCAGCTCGCGCCCGACCGGGTCGGCGTCGAGGCCGAGGAGGGCGCGCGCGCCGTCGTTGCAGAGCCCGATCCGCCCGTCCCGGCCGACGAGCAGCACGCCCTCGCGCACCGAATGCAGGACGGCTTCGTGGTACTCGAAGAGGTTGCTCAGCTCGTCCGGCGCGACCCCGCGGGTCTGGCGCCGCAGCCGGGCGCTGATCAGCCAGCCGCCCAGCACCCCGACCAGCAGCACCGCGCCGGCGACGCCGAACAGCGGCCACAGCCGTTCACGCAGCTCGGCCGAGATCGCCGCGACGGTGATCCCGACGGCGACCAGCGCGACCACCCGCTGCCCCGGCCCGAACACCGGCACCACCGTCCGGATCGACGGTCCGAGGGAGCCGGTGTAGGTCTCGGTGAGCTCCTGCCCGCGCTGCGCCTGCGCGATGTTCCCGATGTAGTGCTGGCCGATCAGCGCCGGGTTCGGGTGCGTGTAGCGGATCCCGGCCGGGCTCATGATCGTGATGAAGTCGACGCCGGTGTCGTGCTGCACCTCGACGGCGAACGGCTGCAGCGTCGAGCTGGGGTCCGGTGCGCCCACCGCGGCGAGCACGGACGGCGCGTCGGCCACCGTGGCGGCGACGGCGCGCACCTGGTCCTTGGCGTTCTGGTCGACCGCCCGCGACGCGTCGAGGTAGGCGAACGTGATCCCGGCGCCGGCGAGCACGCAGAGCACCACCAGCTGCAGCACGAGCAGCTGGCGCGCCAGGCTCCAGCGGGTCGACGTCGAGGACACCTCCTCATACCAGCACACCGGCGCCCGGGTGTCCGAACGGGACGGTGCGACCATCGCGCGAACTCAATGAACACAAGTGAGCCGGATCACCCGCGTGCGCCTACAGTGTGCCGCAACCTGGAACACCCCTGAGCTGGAGGCAACGGTGCCGACCCCACCGACCACCGAGGAGGCCCCGCGCAAGCGGGACAAGACCCACTACCTGTACCTGGCCGTGATCGTCGCGGTCGCGCTCGGGATCCTGGTGGGCTTCCTCTTCCCGGGCTTCGCCAAGGGCCTCAAGCCCCTCGGCGACGGCTTCGTCAACCTGATCAAGATGATGATCACGCCGATCATCTTCTGCACCATCGTCATCGGCGTCGGCTCGGTCGCGAAAGCGGCCAAGGTCGGCAAGGTGGGCGTGATGGCGCTGTTCTACTTCATCATCATGTCGACCTTCGCCCTCGCGATCGGCCTGGTCGTCGGCAACCTGCTGCACCCCGGCACCGGGCTGCACCTGAACCCGGCGGACGTGAAGAGCGTCCAGAAGTCCGCCACCGGCGCCGAAGGCCCGGTCGACTTCCTGCTCGGCATCATCCCGAAGACGTTCGTCTCGGCCTTCACCGAAGGTGAGGTCCTGCAGGCCCTGCTGGTCGCGCTGCTCGTCGGGTTCGCGCTGCAGAAGCTGGGCCCGAAGGGCGCCCCGATCCTGCGCGGCATCGAGCACATCCAGCGGCTCGTCTTCCGGGTGCTGGCCATGATCATGTGGGCCGCCCCGATCGGCGCATTCGGCGCCATCGCCGCGGTGGTCGGCGCGACCGGCTGGGCGGCGTTGAAGAGCCTCGCCGTGATCATGCTCGGCTTCTACGCGACCTGCATCGTGTTCGTGTTCGTGATCCTCGGGATCGTGCTGTGGCTCGGCGCCCGCGTGAACATCCTGCAGCTGCTGCGTTACCTCGGCCGTGAGTTCCTGCTGATCCTGTCGACCTCGTCGTCGGAGTCGGCGCTGCCGCGGCTGATCGCGAAGATGGAGCACGTCGGCGTCGGCAAGTCGGTCGTCGGCATCACCGTGCCGACCGGCTACTCGTTCAACCTGGACGGCACCGCGATCTACCTGACCATGGCGACGTTGTTCATCGCCGCGGCACAGGACGAGCCGCTCTCGATCGGTTCGCAGATCGGCCTGCTGGCGTTCATGATCATCGCGTCGAAGGGCGCGGCCGGCGTCAGCGGCTCGGGCATCGCGACGCTGGCTTCCGGGCTGCAGTCGCACCGGCCGGAGCTGGTCAACGGCGTCGGGTTCATCCTCGGCATCGACCGGTTCATGTCGGAGGCCCGCGCGCTGACGAACTTCGCCGGCAACGCGGTCGCGACCGTCCTCATCGGAAACTGGGTGAAGGAGTTCGACCGGGAGAAGGCACAACGCGTCTTCGCCGGCCAGGAACCGTTCGACGAAGCCACGATGCTCGACGACCACAGCCACGCGGCCGGAACCGACGACCTGGACGACGTCCCGAAGGAACCTGCCCGGTAACCCCGAACCGTTCGTGCTCACGCCCCCGCTGAGCACGAGCCACGCGGGCCGTTGCGCGAGTCTCCCCGACCTCGCGCAACGGCCCGTTTCCACGTCTCCGGCCCCGCCACTTTCGCCCCGAAAGATGCGGCTTCGCCCTCCGGGAGCGGAGCTTTCCCTAGGAAAGATGCGTTGGCTCACGCGGATTTAACGAGGCCGGCGGGCTAGTGGCAGGCGGTGTGGCCGTCGTAGACGACGCGGGCGGCGGAGATGTCCTCGCGGTGGCGCTCCGCCCAGCCGAGCAGGCCGCTCAGCGACTGGTACAGCTCCTTCGCCATCGGCGTGGCCTCGTACTCCACACGCGGCGGGACCGTCGGGTAGATCGTGCGCTCCAGGAGGCCGTCGCGCTCGAGGTTGCGCAGCGTCAGCGTCAGCATCCGGCGACTGATCCCCTCGACCGCGCGTTCCAGCTCGGTGAACCGCACCGGGCCGCGGATCGCCTCCAGGAGGATGCCGATCGCCCACTTGCCGCTGATCCGGTTGATGACCTCGAGCACCGTGCAGACGTCGAGTTTCTCCGGGTCGATCTCGGTGACCTGGACAGGTACATCGATGTTCCCCTGGGACATGAAAGTGCCTCCTTCACGGCGTCCCCATAGTCACACATGATGGGCACTGTTACAAGAAGTGCCCTGGCGACAACCAGGGGGAACACTCGACTGGAGGGGCCCGACATGGCCGAGAACCACCCCATCCGATCCCGCGGCCTCGCGCTGGCGGTGCTGTGCGCCGCGTCGCTCATGGTCGTGCTCGACAGCAGCATCGTCGCGGTGGCGCTGCCCGCGATCCAGGCCGACCTCGGCTTCACGCCCGCCGGGCTCGCCTGGGTCGTCACCGCCTACCTGGTCGCCTTCGGCGGCCTGCTCCTGATCTCCGGTCGGCTCGGCGACCTGCTCGGCCGCCGTCGGGTCTTCCTCGGCGGGCTCGGCCTGTTCACCGTCGCGTCCCTCGCCGCGGGGCTGGCCTCGGACGCGGGTGTGCTCGTCGTGTCGCGCTTCGCCCAGGGTGTCGGCGGCGCGCTCGCCTCCGCCGTGGTGCTGGGCATGATCGTCACGATGTACCCGGAGCCGCACGCCCGGGCCCGCGCGATCGGCGTCTACAGCTTCACGCAGGCCGCGGGCGCGTCCATCGGGCTCATCGCGGGCGGCGCGCTGACGCAGACGCTGAGCTGGCACTGGACGTTCTACGTCAACCTGCCGATCGGCGTGGTGGCGCTCGCGCTGGCCGTGCGGGTCGTCGAACCGGACCGCGGCACCGGGCTGCGGGCGGGCCTGGACGTCCTCGGCGCGGTCCTGGTCACCGCCGCGGTGATGCTGGGCGTGTACGCGATCTCGTCCACCACTTGGAGCGCGCTGGCCGCGGCCGCCGTCCTGCTGGGCGCGTTCGTGGTGCGGCAGGCGAAGGCGCGCACGCCGCTGCTGCCGCTGCGGGTGTTCCGGATCCGCGCGGTGACCGGCGCGAACCTGGTGATGATCCTGATGGTCGCGGGGATGATGGGGTTCCAGTTCATCACGGCGTTGTACCTGCAGCAGGTGCTCGGCCTCGACGCGCTGCGCACCGGCGTCGCGTTCCTGCCGGTGCCGGCGGTGATCGCGGTGGCGTCGCTGGGCTTCGCGGCCCGGCTCTCGGCGCGGTTCGGGCCGCGGACGGTGCTGCTGTCCGGCCTGGGCCTGGTGATTCTGGGCCTGCTCCTGCTCACGCAGGCCGGCGGCGCCTACTTCACCGACGTCATGCCGGCGCTGCTGGTGATGGGCCTCGGCGCGGGCGTGGCCATCCCGGCGATGATGGGGCTGGCGATGTCCGGCGTCGCGGACGGCGACGCGGGGGTGGCATCCGGCCTGATCACCACGACCCAGCAGGTCGGCGCGGCACTGGGGACGGCGGTGCTGGCTTCGGTGGCGGCGTCCCGGACGGCGAGCCTGTCCACGGTGGACCACCGCGAGGCGCTGGCTTCGGGGTTCCGGCTGGCGTACGGCGTCAGCGCGGGTTTCCTGCTCGCCGCGGTGGCGCTGGGCGCGCTCGTCCTGACCCGCCGGCCCCGCCCGGCCGCCCCGGCCCCCGAGCCCGAGGTCTGCGTCGCCGGCCAGGCGTGACCCGGCTCGCAACTCACGTGATCAGGCCCGTGACTCACGTGATCAGCGCCGTAACTCGCCAGTTCCGGCTCTGATCACGCCAGTTCCGGCTTCAATCACGCGAGATCCGGCTTTGGTCACGTGAGTTCCGGCTTTGGCCGGGCGAGGTAGGCGCGGAGGCCGCGGTGGCCCCGCCGCATCATCAGCGCGTGGTTCGCGCGGAAGAGCGGCCGGGCCACCGCGTCGAGCCGTCGCAGCAGCTCCTTGCGGGCCTGGACCTCCTGGGTGATCTCCAGCAGCGTGCCCGCGCCCGCCGCGCGGACCGCGCCGGCCAGCACCCCGTCGAGGTCTCCGCTGAGCCTGACCCGCATCAGGCCCTCCCGCTCGTCCTGGTGGTCCCGGTGCATCCGGACGACCAGCCGGAACGGCAGCCGCGAGCGGCAGACCAGCTCGGCGGTGTCGTCGTCCACCCGGCGCACCGTGCGGACGTCCGACCACCACCGCGGGTAGCCGGCGAGGTCGGTGACCGCCCCGAACACCCGGTCGGGCGCGGTACCGGGCAGCAGCCACGTGCTGCGGAACCGGTAACGCGCGCCCGTCACCCTGTCACTCCCCGGGTCACACCTGGGCCGAGACCAGCTTCCGGCCGTCCACCGTGACGATGTCGACCGACTTCACGTCGTCGGGCGCCACCAAGGCGGACCCGTCGAGCCGGAAGCCCTGGTTCTCCCACTTCTCCGAAACCTGCCAGCTGCCGGCGGTCACCGCTTGACCGTCCTTGGTCACCACCTGGAGCAGGCACTTCTCCCCGGCCCGGACGCCCTTCACGTTGACGTCCACCTTGACCCACCCCTGGAACGGGGCCACCGACGCGGCCAGCTGCACGCCGGTCGTCGGATCCCGGCCTTCGATGTTCTTCGTGCCCGGTGGCGAGTCCGGCGCGGGGGCCGGCGCCGCGAGCGGCGCCTCGGTCGAACCGGTCTGCCTGCCCACCAGGATCCCGCCGCCGAGGGCGGCCACCACCAGCACCGCCGCCGCGACCAGGGCCAGGCCCCGCCGTGACGTCGAGCGGGCGGGCGCCACTGTCTCCTCTTCGTCGCGCACCCGGCGCAGGGTCTTCTGCAGCAGCAGGTCCCCGCCCTCGGGCGGCCCGTCGAGGAACGCCTCGGGCGGCACCTCGTCCAGCGACTCGCGCAACGCCACGAGCTCGTTCAGGTCGAACCGGCACTGCGCGCAGGTCTGCAGGTGCCGCCGCTCGAAGTCGGCCGCCTCGCTCGCGTCGAGCGCGCCGAGGGCGTACGCGCCGAGCTGCGTGTGACTCTCGTCGACCGAGTTCATCGCGCCACCTCCGTTCCGCTCGAAATCATCGCTGCTCTCAGTGCTCTCAGTGCGTAGTAAGACCTTGATTTCACGGTACCCGGTGCGACGCCCAGTGTTCTCGCCGCTTCGGCCACCGTCCGTCCCCGGTAGTAGATCTCCACCAGGACCTCTCGGTGCTCGTTGGAAAGGCCGTCCATCGCGCCGAGCACCGTCATCGAGTCGACCACGCCCTGGGCGTGGTCGCGCTCGACCGCCGGTGTCGGCACGCCTTCGGCCGGTTCGGCCACTTCCTGTGGCCGCGCCGCCCGGGCGCGTGCCCGGTCGGTGACCAGGTTGCGCGCGACGGTCAGCAACCAGCCGCGCACCGAGCCCTTCCCGTCGTTCTGCAGGTCGTCCGCGTGTTTCCACGCTCTTACCAGCGTCTCCTGGACCACGTCCTCGGCTGCCGCCCGATCACCGGTCAGCCTCGTCGCGTAGGCCAGCAGGCTCCGGCCGTGTTCGGCGTAGAGCTGCCGAACCAAGTCCTCGCCCTTGGCCTTCTTAGGCCGCCTGCCTCCTATGGCCACCCTCGTCCTCCCGACGGTGTTCTGAGTCGTCGAGGACAGTAGTGCAACCCTCAGCTCCACCGGCGGTGCGTGCGTCGAGCGCAGCGCGACCATGGTGTTCATCGGCTGCCCGTCCTTCCTCGTCCTGCCCGGAATCCGTCGGTTTCAGTAGCCGGAGCCACCCGCCGCGGGCTGGGCCGCGGTGATCTTGCTGCCGTCGGGGGCGACGGCGAACCAGGTGCCGTTGACCCCCTGGCCGTTCACCTGCCCCGGCGCCTTGTCGCCCGCGAACTCGTAGAGCGGCCAGCCGTTGAGCGTGAGCTGCTTGCTGCCGTCCTTGCGGGCCAGCGTGCCGACCTGGGTGTCCTGGATGCCCTTGAGCATCGGCGGGGCCTCCCCGGCGAGCACCGGGGGCCAGGCCGCCGCGCACTCGCCGTCGCAGTTGGACGTCGGCGGCTGCGACATGTCCTTGTCGAACCGGTACAGCGTCTTGTCGGCGGCGTCGGTGACGACCGCGCCGACACCCGGCACCGTCGCGGCGGCCAGCATCACGTGCCCGGGCTGGCCGTGCTCCGGTCCCTGCGCGTCCGTGGTCATTTCGCTGCAGGCCGCGAGGGGGGCGACCACAGCGAGCGCGGCAGCGCAGAGGACGGCCTGCCGGATACGGTTCATGACGTTCTCTCCTCGGTGAGGGCGGCACCGCCGTCCGGCGGACCTCGACACCGGATACACGGAAGGTCACGCGAAACGGTTCAGGGCAGTTCCCGCGGCTCGGTGTCCCTGCGCCGCCGGATTGGTGCGTTCCGGTGATCGGCACGACCTTGTCGCCGGGCGGGCGGGTTCCTAGGCTGATCACGTCCGCACCGCCGCCCCGTGCCGTCCCGGGAGCCGCCGTGTCCGCGAAACCCCTCGTGCTGCTCGCGCTGCTGGCCGCGGGCTGCTCCTCGGCCACGCCGCCGCCCTCGTTCACCGCTGCGCTGACGTCACCGACCGACGTGGTGCTGACGTGGCCGGACGACGGCGCCGGTCACCGCGTCGAGTACACGAACGACCCCGCCGGGCCGTGGACGACGCTGCGGTTCCTGCCCGCCCACACGACGAGCTACCACCACCCGGACCTGATCCCGGAGACGCCGTTCTACTACCGGGAGCAGCCGTTCACCGGCCCGGTCTCGACCGAGCTGCACGCGGTGACCGCCGGCGGCACGGTGACGTTCACGTGGGCCGACCGCTCGAGCGACGAAGCCGGGTTCCTGCTGGAGATCCGGCGGTCGGGCGCGCCGGACTTCGACCCGGTCGAGGTGACCGACCCGGACGTGACGACGTGCGCGCTGTCGCTGCTGCCCGGCGAGGAGAACTCGGCGTTCCGGCTCCGGACGCTGCACTACGGGCCGCTCTCGCCGGTGGCCCACCAGACAACCGGCAAGGAGCGGTGACGCGCGCTTATTCGGGTGTCAGGACCGTCCGCAGGAACTCGCCGGTGTAGCTGGCCTCGACACTCGCGACGTGCTCGGGGGTGCCCTCGGCGATCACCGTGCCACCACCGTTGCCGCCCTCCGGGCCCATGTCGATGATCCAGTCGGAGGTCTTGATCACGTCGAGGTTGTGCTCGATCACGATCACCGAGTTGCCCTTGTCGACCAGCCCGTTGATCACGCCGATCAGCTTGTTGATGTCCTCGAAGTGCAGGCCCGTCGTCGGCTCGTCGAGGATGTACACCGTCTTTCCGGTGGAGCGCTTCTGCAGCTCGCTCGCCAGCTTCACGCGCTGCGCCTCACCGCCGGACAGCGTCGGCGCGGGCTGCCCGAGCCGGACGTACCCGAGGCCCACGTCCACCAGCGTCTGCAGGTGCCGGTGGATGGCCTTGATCGGCTCGAAGAACTCCGCCGCCTCTTCGATCGGCATGTCGAGCACGTCCGAGACGGTCTTGCCCTTGTAGTGCACTTCAAGGGTTTCCCGGTTGTACCGCGCGCCCTTGCAGACCTCGCACGGGACGTAGACGTCCGGCAGGAAGTTCATCTCGATCTTGATCGTGCCGTCGCCGGCGCACGCCTCGCAACGGCCGCCCTTGACGTTGAACGAGAAGCGACCCTGCTGGTAGCCACGCACCTTCGCCTCGGTCGTCGCGGCGAAGAGCTTGCGGACGTGGTCCCAGACGCCGGTGTAGGTGGCCGGGTTGGACCGCGGGGTCCGCCCGATCGGCGACTGGTCGACGCGCACCAGCTTGTCGACGTGGCCGAGGCCGTTCACGCGGGTGTGCCGGCCGGGCACCTGGCGGGCGCCGTTGAGCTTGTTCGCCAGCACGGTCGCGAGGATGTCGTTGACGAGCGTCGACTTGCCGGAGCCGGAGACGCCGGTGACCGAGACCAGGGCGCCGAGCGGGAATGAGACGTCCAGGCCGCGCAGGTTGTGCTCGCGCGCGCCCACGACGGTCAGCTGCCGCTTCTTGTCGATCGGCCGCCGGATCGCCGGGACGTCGATCTTGCGGCGTCCGGACAGGTACTGCCCGGTGATCGAGTCCTTGCTCTTCAGCAGCTTCTTGTACGGTCCACTGTGGACGATGTGGCCGCCGTGCTCGCCGGCGCCCGGGCCGATGTCGACCACCCAGTCGCTGGAGCGGATCGTGTCCTCGTCGTGCTCGACGACGATCAGCGTGTTGCCCAGGTTCCGCAGCCGGGTCAGCGTCTCGATCAGCCGGTGGTTGTCGCGCTGGTGCAGGCCGATCGACGGCTCGTCGAGCACGTACAGCACGCCGACCAGGCCCGAACCGATCTGCGTCGCGAGCCGGATGCGCTGCGCTTCACCACCCGAAAGAGTAGCCGACGCGCGGTCGAGAGAGAGGTACGTCAGGCCGACGTCGAGCAGGAAGCGCAGCCGGGCCTGGATCTCCTTGAGCACCGCGCCGGCGATCATCGCCTCGCGCTGCCCGAGCTCCAGCTCGTCGAGGAACTGCGACGCCTCCGCGATGGACAGCGCGCAGACCTCGGCGATCGACATGTCACCACGGGACTTGTGGGCCAGCGTGACGGCGAGGATCTCCGGCTTGAGGCGGGTGCCCTGGCAGGCCGGGCACGGCACCTCGCGCATGTAGCCCTCGTACCGCTCGCGCATGTACTCGGACTCGGTCTGCTCCTGGCGCCGCTCGAGGAACGGGATGACACCTTCGAAGTTCGCGTAGTACGAACGCTGGCGGCCGTAGCGGTTCTTGTACCGGACGTGCACCTGCTCGTCGACGCCGTGCAGCACCGCCTTCTGGGCGCGCGCGGGCAGCTTGCGCCACGGCGTGTCCATCCGGAAGCCGATGGTCTCCGACAGCGACTCGAGCAGCCGGACGAAGTAGTCCGCGCTCTGCCCGCCCGCCCACGGCGCGATCGCGCCCTCGGCCAGGGACAGCTCGTCGTCCGGGACCACCAGCTCGGGGTCGACCTCCTTGCGGATGCCGATGCCGGTGCACTCGGGGCAGGCGCCGTAGGGCGAGTTGAAGGAGAACGAGCGAGGCTCGAGGTCCTCGATGGCCAGCGGGTGGCCGTTGGGGCAGGCCAGGTTCTCGGAGAAGCCGCGGATGCGGTGCGGGTCGTTCTCCGGCAGGTCGACGAACTCGAGCTCGATCAGGCCGTCGGCCAGCCGCAGCGCCGTCTCGACCGAGTCGGTGAGCCGCTGGCGTGAAGACGACTTCACGCTCAGCCGGTCGATGACCACGCCGATCTGGTGCTTTTCCTGCTTCTTCAGCTTCGGCGGGTCGGTGAGCGCGTGGACCGTGCCGTCGACGACCACGCGCGCGTAGCCCTGCTGCTGCAGGTTCTCGAACAGGTCGACGTACTCGCCCTTGCGCCCGCGCACCACCGGCGCGAGGACCTGGAAACGGACGCCCTCGTCCATCTCCAGCACCTGGTCGACGATCTGCTGCGGGGTCTGCTTGCTGATCGGCTCGCCGCACTTCGGGCAGTGCGCCTTGCCGGCGCGCGCGTAGAGCAGGCGCAGGTAGTCGTAGACCTCGGTGATGGTGCCCACGGTCGAGCGCGGGTTGCGCGAGGTGGACTTCTGGTCGATCGACACCGCGGGCGAGAGGCCTTCGATGAAGTCGACGTCCGGCTTGTCCATCTGCCCCAGGAACTGGCGGGCGTACGCCGAGAGCGACTCGACGTACCGGCGCTGCCCTTCGGCGAAGATGGTGTCGAAGGCGAGGCTCGACTTCCCGGACCCGGACAGGCCGGTGAAAACGATCAGGCTGTCGCGGGGCAGGTCGAGATCCACGCCGCGGAGGTTGTGCTCGCGGGCGCCGCGAACAACGAGGCGATCAGCCACGCCAGGGTCCCTTCAGTGTCATTCTCAGCTGCGGTCGCCGGCCCGGTGAGGAGGCTGCACGGGCGGCCTCTCCATGCTACGAGCCACCACCGACAGAAACTGGCTCCGCGTCCTTGACCTGCGGTTCTTCCGGCTTTCGGCGGGTGGTGAGCCACCGGTGGACCGGCCGTTCGACCCCCGCGGTGACCACCCAGCCCGCCAGCACGGCGGCGCCGAGGACCAAGGGGAGCCGCAGCCAGCCGGGCAGGCCGGCGTCGAGCAGGGCGCGGGCCAGGACGTAACCCAGTTCCTGGTGCACCAGATAAAGACCATACGAGATGCCCGCGAGCCAGGTGACGGCCGGGGCGATCCTCGCCAGCCCGGGGAACCGCCAGTCCGGGCCGCGGGCGGCCAGGCAGACCAGCAGCAGGAGCACGGCGAACCCGATCGTGGACGGCCAGCGCAGGGCGTCCTGCGGCAGCGCGACGTGGAACGGGAAGACCTGCAGGTCCTGCGCGGCCACGGCGGCGGCGACGAACAGCGCGGCGTGCCAGGACTTCAGGCGTCGCCGCGACCAGAGCCACAGCGCGACGCCGATGGCGAAGACGTGCAGCCGGTGCAGGCCCAGGCCGTAGAAGAAGGTCTCTACGACCGGGCTCGCCGTCCCGGGCGTGAAGACGAGGAAGCGAAGCGCGAGCGGGACGAGGATCAGGGCCCACAGCAGGCCGACGGTCAGCCGGTGGGTGCGCCACGAGCGTGGCCACAGCAGGGCCGCGCCGGTGAAGGCCATGAGCTGCACGGGCAGCGTCCAGTAGGAGCCGTCGAGGTAGTAGAACGTGGCCGAGCGCACGCCCCACTCCTGCACCATGCCGAGGTTGGCGACCAGGTCGAGCCCCGTCGGGATGTACCACGGCGACGCGGTCGTGGGCGGCCCCTGCGGGATGCCGAAGAGGAAGCCGGTGATGCCCGGCGGGTAGGGCAGGCCGCTGAAGGAGATGGCGGCCCACCGCGTCACGACGTACGTCACCAGGACGGCGACGAAGTAGGCGGGCACGAGGCGGGCGACCCGGTTCCACAACCACCGGCGCGGATTGCCCTTCCGGAGGCTCGCGCAAACGAAGAAGGCGGAGATCACCAGCAGGATCGCGGCGCCGAACTGCGCTGTCACCCTGATGGGGTACCCCGTGAGTTCCGGGTGCAGGAGCGCGCCCTGGTGGGTGACGTGCCCGAGGATCACCGCGAGGACGGCGACGACGCGGAGGAGGTCCCAGCTGATCCGGCGCGGCGTCGGGGAGGTGGGCACGGTCGTCCTGAGGTCGGCTGGCGGGGGCTCCGGTGAGCCTACGTGGGCTCGCGCAGGTCCGCTTGTGCGGGTGGAACCGGTTGGAGCGAAACGACTACCGTGTGCAGGGTGAACATCGTGGAGACCTACACCGGGCACGTCGACCCGGGCGGCGACGCCACCCGGCGCACCCTGGACGCGCTGACCATCACCAAGCTGTCCGTCGGCCCGATGGACAACAACACGTACCTGCTGGTGTGCCGCGAGTCCCAGGAGGCCCTGCTCATCGACGCGGCGAACGACCCGGAGCGCATCTCGGACCTGATCGGCCACGGCCCCGACCGCCCGGCGCTCCGCACGGTCGTGACGACCCACCAGCACCAGGACCACTGGCAGGCCCTCGGCGCGGTGGCCGGAGCCAACGGGTCCAACACGGCGGCCCATCCGCTGGACGCCCCGCCGTTGCCGGTCCCGCCGGACTTCCTGGTCGAGCACGGCGACACGTTGGCCGTGGGACAGGTCACTCTTTCGGTGATCCATTTGAGGGGGCACACGCCGGGGTCGATCGCGCTGCTGTACCGCGACCCGGCGGGGCATCCGCATCTGTTCACCGGCGACTCGCTGTTCCCGGGTGGGGTGGGGCGGACTACGTCGCCTGAGGACTTCGCGTCGTTGCTGGACGATGTGTCGTCGCGGATCTTCGACGAGCTGCCGGACGAGACGTGGTTCTACCCGGGGCACGGGGACGACTCGACGTTGGGTGCGGAACGCTCGAAGCTGAAGGAGTGGCGCGACCGCGGCTGGTGACTAACCGCGCGGCTTGGTGGACACCTTCCGGACGAACCGCTCCCCCGGCCAGAAGGTGTCTCCCAGCATCAGCTGGTCGAAGAGCACGCAGACGGTTCCGGGTGTCTCCTCGGAATCCCAGACGGCCGAGACACTCCGGCCGCGTTCGTTCCCGTACCGGCTCAGCCAGTAGATCCGGTCCCCCGGCCTGAGCTCGTACGCCGACGCGGCCTCCCGGCTCGGCGACCGGCGAGTACTCGGTTGTCCGACCCGTGCGCCGAAACCGTATTCCCCGGCCGGCCGGGGACATCGCCAGATGATCCGGAACTGCTCGTCGATCGGCAACGCGGGCGAACCCGTGCGCACTTCTTCGACCAGGTAGAAGGCGACGAGCCGACGAGCCTCGTCCGACATCTCACGCCAGGGTTTCGAGAGCGCTTCGGCGGTTACCCCGGCATCCGATTCCTGCTCCGTGGCGGTGCTCGCCAGATCGGGGTCGGTCGTGCAATCGGTGCGGAGCCGCTGGATCGACCGGGCCAACGCGTCGGGCTGGACAAACAGACGGCGTTCGACTCTTCTGGCCACGTAGTTGTCACGTGCGTCGATGTTGGTGTCGAGCGGCGGATCGCCGACAGCGGGTTCGCGAGCCCACTGAGCCGAGTCGAAACAGGCCGCCAGCCACTGCGCTTCGGCCGTGTCCAAGATCGTGTCCGCCACCACGGACATGCCGGGAAGCAGATCCGGCCGGCCGTGGGGATGGAAATGCTCCGGACCGAAGTGCTCCGGGTGCCAGTCGAGGTCGCTGTGGAGCAGCGTCGCGAATCCCTCACCCCGGCGCTGCCAGAAGATCAGATCCTCGCCGTGCACGTTCACGTGGTGCTGCACGATGTCCGACGGACCGAATTCGACGCCCGCCATCTCGCCCAGCTGGGTCTGGATGATCCGGTTGCCCCGGTAGCGGCTCAGGTACCGTCTGACCTCGGCGACGAAGTCCGCCATGGACGCGTCGTCCAGCCTCTGGTCCGGACCGACGGTGATCGTCTTGAGCACCTCGCCGTGGCGCCGCGCCGACAGCAGCTGCTGGGTGGCATTGGCCCAGTGGAGACCATCGGTGTCCGGATCGTGCACCACGCAGAGCACCGGGATGTTGCCGTCGGCCCAGGTGCCGCCGTGGTCACCGACCGGCACGGCGTACCCGTCGGCCCGGCGCCACGAACGGCCGCCCTTGACCTGGATCTTGACCAGGTCGCCGGTGACTTCACCATTCTCGGTGAACGTGACGTGCTGGTCCTCGCCGAAGTCGTTCTGGCCGTCCACCTCCTGGACGATGTGATCGTGTCGCTCCAGCAGCGCCCGCAGGGCGTTGACCGCCGCACGGCCGGGTCTGCGAGCGTCAGGCACCTTCGGCAACGGTCCCTCCGGATCGGGTCGGCACGGTCGGAGGATAGGGCAAGCGCTCGGCGCTGAAGGAGAGGCGCGACCGCGGCTGGTGACGCACCACCACCTGCTCCAACCAGGTGGACAACACCGTTTCCCCTTCCACCCCCGATCCCCCGTCGAGCAGAGTCGGCCCCATGAGCGGGCTGTACGACGGGGAATTCGCCGGGTTCAAGATCGCGTCGTCGGACGAAATCGACGTTGCTCTCCGGGAGGCGGTTGTCGCCGTTGATGCCAATGTCCTTCTCGACCTCTATCGCTTTCGGCCGCAGACCTCGCAGGACCTCATCAACACCCTGAAGAGCCTCGACGACCGCCTGGTCGTGCCGCACCAGGCGCTCCGGGAGTTCTGGCGGCACCGGCAACGCTCGCAGGGCAGCCCCCGCGGTGCGACCAAGCTGGCCACCGATGCCCTGGCCAAGTCCGGACGCTCGATGCGGGACGCGCTGACCGCGTGGGCCAAGGCAGTCGGGGTCGACGACGACGAGTCGGCCGAGCTCGCCTCGCGCGTCGACGACTTCGTCGGCACCCTCAAGGACGAGCTGCAGCAGGCACTCCAGGACGCCGACGCCGAGCGCGGTGGCGACCAGATCCTGGAGCAGCTGGAGGAGCTCCTCGCCGGCCGCGTCACCGAACCGCTGCCCGCCGAGGAATGGCTCGAGTGTGTCGCCGAAGCGAACCGGCGCATCGAGGGGGAAGAACCGCCGGGCTACAAGGACGCCGGCAAGCAGGACAACGACACGCCCGAGGGCGGCGCGGGCGACTACCTCGTCTGGTACCAGGCCACCCGCTACGGCAAGGAAAAGGCCAAGGACCTCCTTCTCGTCACTCGCGACGAGAAGGAGGACTGGTGGTGGCGCCAGCAGTCGGACTTCGTCGGCCCGCGCCCCGAGCTGACGCTCGAGTACCACAAGCTGACCGGCCGGCGGCTGTTCCTGCTCCGCCCCGCGGACCTGCTCGCCCGCGCCTCCGTCCTCGAGGTGGAGGTCGACCAGGCTTCCCCGGTCGACGCCGGAAGGGTCGCCGACACCGACGAAGAGCCGCCGGCCGAGCTGTGGACCTTGCCCGCGCTGTCGGCACTTCTGGACCTGCTCGAGCGGGAAGCTCCCGTGCAGGCGGCCGCGCTCCGGCTCGCGACACCCGACCAGGACGGCCGGGTCAGCCGCGAAAAGGTCTACGAACTGGGCGACTACGCGGACGACCGCATGCTGCGCGGCTTCACCCGGCCGGTCCGGCGGCTGACCGCGACTCTGCAGGGAGACGGCGTGGTTCCGGCCCGGGTCGCGCCGATCTTCGTCGCCCGGTACCCCGACGGCGTCAAGGCGTCGTACTTCAGCGTGCCGGCCGAAGTCCCGCTGCTGCTGGAAGAGCTCGCGTCCGGGGGGCCGGCGGCCCGTTCGGAGCAGCCGGATAACGCTTGAGGCGGCAAACCCGCCTTTCGGGCAACCCGGGGACGAACCGGGCGTCCCCCGAACACCCCAGCGCTGGGACTTCCGCCGGTTCACCAGGAGGTCCACCATGTCCAGACCCGTCCGACGCACCCTCCTCGCCGTCGTGCTGCTGCTCGCCGGGACGCTCGCCGCCGCCGGGCCCGCGCAGGCCGTGCCCGCCACGCCCGCCCTGACCACCATCCGGACCGGGAACAACCCCGGGTTCGACCGGATCGTGCTCGACCTGTCCGCCGGGCCCGCGCCCGGCGCCGTCAGCTACCAGCTCGTGGACGAGCTCATCGCCGACCCGAGCACCGAAATCGTGTGGCTGACCGGGGAGTACTTCATCAACGTCTCCGCCGGCGCCGCCGTCATGCACGACGAGAGCGGCGACCTCACCTACACCGGGCCGCGGAAGTTCCGGACGCGAACCCTCGCCAACGTCATGGCCGTCGCCGTCATCGGGGACTTCGAGTCCCAGCTGCTGGTCGGGCTCGGCGTGCGGACGCGGACCGCGGTGAACGTCTTCACGCTCACCGCGCCCAACCGCGTGGTCATCGACATCGCCCACTGAGCGCGGGCGGGGGAGTCAGCCGCGCTCGTACGGGATCTTCTCCCCCGCCTCGACCGCGAACGGCAGGTGGTTGCCCGCCGGCGGCAGCGGGCACGTCGCGAAGTCGGTGAACGCGCAGGGCAGGTTCAGCGCCCGGTTGAAGTCCAGGGTCACCGCGCCGTCGCCGGACGGCGCGCCGACCGGGAGCGAACGGTTCGCCGCGTACGTCGTGACGCCGCTCGTCTCGTCGGTGAACAAGATGCTGAGCCCGCCGTTCCGGCCGTTGAACGCGGTCAGCGTGTGCGAAGCGCCGTCCCGCGTGAAGTGGACCAGGCCCGGCGCCGTGTAGACGTGGCTCAGGCCCTCGACCACGGCGCCCACCGTGGTGGGCCGCGGCGAGTCGAACGGCTCGAAGCGTCCCTCGAGCACCCAGGACGGCGACGGCTCGTACGCCGGGACGCCGTGAAACGCGCGCAGCACCTCGGCCTTCGGGTCGTGTACGCGGATCAGGTACCCCGACCGGCGGGCCACCTCGATCTCGACGTCGCCGGCCAGCACGCGCGTGCCCGCGCCGCTGTTGACCAGCTCGAACCGGCGCGTCCCGGTGACCGGCGAACCCTCGTGGGTCAGCGAAGCGCCGGCCGGGTCGACGTACGCCGCGTCCGCGTCCTGCCACCAGCGGCCCGGGATGCCCGGGTACTCGCGGGGCTCGGTGGTCAGCCAGTCCAGGGACACCAGCGCCAGCCAGCCGTGCGGCGCCGCGAGGTCCGCCTCGCGCTCGGTCTTCCAGTCCTGCCAGTCCTCGGTGAACGTGCTCATCGCAGGCCCCTTCCGCTCGGCTACGACGGTGCCAACCCGTCGGCTTCGCCGGTATTCCGCGTCCCAGTATCCGGACCCGCGCGCAGCCAGGCGAGCTCGCGCTCACCGCCGGCGGGCACGACCACCCGCCGGAACGCCGCCGCGCCGGCCACCGCGTCGTGGAAGCGGTCGGAGACGATCAGCAGCTGGTCGGCCTCCGGCGCCGCCGTCATCGCCGCCTTCAGCTCCTCGGCGTCGCACAGCCACGTCGAGAGCGCGACCGCCGCGCCGCCGAAGTGCGGCGGCCGCAGCACGACGTCACCGTGGTCGGCGGCCAGCCGCAGCCGCAGCCTGCCGAACTTGTTGAGGTGCCGGTTGCGGCGGCGCAGCGCGTCGTCCACCAGCCCGACCAGCTCGGTCGCGACCCACCGCGGCGGCACCGTCGGCGGGATGACCAGCGTCGTGTGGTCGCCTTCCGGCCGGCGGAACCACGTCGGCGTGCGGTACGGGACGGGGACCTGGTCGAACACCTCGTCCAGCACCCCGTCGAGGGTGGCGCCGAGGTGCACCGCGCGGGCCGTGCGGCCGCGGCTGGGCGCGACGATCCCGATCCGGACGACGGTCGCGGCCACCGGGTCGGTGCGCACGGCCGCTCACTCCCCATCGGCGTCGAACGACCACTGCAGGCCGTAGCTGAGCCCCTGGTGCAGCTCGTGGAACTCGAGCCGGACCTCGCCGACGCGGTTGACCGTCAGCGCGTCCCCCGAGTCGGCGCCGTCGTCGATCACGCGGCCCGGCACGCCGTTGAGCCGCCACACCCGCGCGGGCGGGCCGGCGCGGTCGAACCGGACCCGCACCGAGAACTCTTCGCAGCGGCGCAAGGGAGTCAGGACGTAGTACGGGCGCAGCGCCGTGCGCCGCGGCGCGAACCGGATGCCGTACTCGTGGCGCTGGCCGAGCCGCAACGGGCTCGGCAGCCGCATGACGAACTGCGCGTGGCTCGCCGAAACCTGGCGCGCTTCGACGATCTCGCCGCCGAAGAGCGCGTCCGCGGTGATGTCCGGCACCGGGTCGCTGCCCGGCTCGGCCGGCACGCTGAACGGCAGGACCAGCTCGTCGAGCTCGTCGACCTCCGCGACGATCCGGCGTTCCTCCTGCAGGTCCGGCGGGTCGCGGTCGAGCCGAAGCATCGCCTTCATCGACTCGACGTACCAGCCGGCCAGCGGGTGCAGGTCGCGGCCGCGCGGCGGCGCGCCGAGCAGCTCGTCGAGCCGCCGGAAGGCGAGGTCGATGCGGCGCCGCGCGGTGCGCGGGTCACGGTCGAGGACGCTGGCCAGCCACGAGATCCGGCGGTCGAGGAACTCTCCCGCGGCCTCTTCGTGCAGGCCGAACGCGGCGAGCGCGGCCAGCCGCAGGTCGGCCGGGAGCCGTCCGCACAGCTCGGTGAGCCGCAGCACCAGCTTCTGCCGCGCGTCGGCGGGCTGGTCGGTGCCGGTGATCCCGCACGCCGCTCCCAGGCAGGGGCCGATCCGCAGGTGCAGGTCGGCCGCGTCGAGCCCGCGGCCGCGGCGCAGTTCGTTCAGCTCGCGCACGAACGGGGAGACGTTCTCCGGCGTCATCCGACCCCCTCCCCGGCCCGGTGCGGAAAGAACGGTTCAGATTACCAGCGGCGGTTCCCCCGTGGGATGACATTTCCCGGACACGCATTCGCGAAACGGCCCGGCCGGCCGGCCCCCCACGAGTCGGCCGGCCGGGCTGCGCCGCGGGTCAGACGGCCCCGAAGATCAGGGCCCAGATCGAGTGGCTCTCCATCACACACCTCCTCATCGCGGTACCCAGGCCGAGGCGGAGCCCGGTTTCACCGGGGGCGGGAATCGCGCGGCACTCCGCGGGAAAGGAAATCCGGCCGGTCGGCATCTTTTTCTTTTCCGGCCGGACTCCAGAATCGCCGGGTGAGGGCGAGAGTCAGATGCCCGCTGTCACCGCTCTTGTGTGCCGTTTGGCTCAGAACGGGCGAACGCGCGCAGGACGCGCAGCTCCCGGATCAGGATCCGGCGGCGGCCGGTCTCGACGATCCCGCGCTCCCGCAGCATGTGCAGCGCCCGCGCGACGGTCCGCCGGGCGGCGCCGACCTGCGCGGCCATGTCGGCCTGCGACAGCGACGCCTCGACCACGACCCCTTCGGGCACGGCCCGGCCGTGTTCCTCGGCCAGCCGGACCAGCAGCGCCGCGACCCGGCGGCTGACGTCGAAGGCGGCGGAGTCGACCCGCGCGGACTCGGCGTTGCGCAGCCGCGCCGCGACCGTCTTGATCGTCGCGAGGGCGATCTCGGGCCGGGTGCGCAGGACGGTGAGGAACTGGGCGCCGGTCAGCTGGAAGACGGTGCAGGGCTCGATCGCGCGGACCGACGCCGTCCGCGGCAGGCCGGTCACCGCGGCGAGGTCGCCCAGCACCTCGCCGGGGCCGCGCAGCCCGAAGAGGACCTCACGGCCGTCCTCGACGATGGTGGAGACGCGCACCCAGCCGGACACGAGCACGTGGACGTGGTCGGAGGGGTCGCCTTCCATGAGCACGACGTCGTTCGCCCGGAACCGGCGGCGGGTGCCCTGGGCGAGCAGGTACTCCCGGTCGGGGCCGGCGAGGTAGGCCAGGAGTGCCCCGTCCGCCTTGTCGTCGTGCGCGTGCATCGGAGGCCTCCCGCTCCGCTCCGGAACTCCACCGTAACCCGGCGTGGCGGCCGGGGGCGAGGGTCGCGACCGGTAGGGTCGCCGCGTGGACGTGGAGATCTACACCGACGGCGCGTGCAGCGGGAACCCCGGACCGGGCGGCTGGGGAGCGGTGCTGCGCTACGGCCGCCACGAGCGCGAGCTCTACGGCGGCGAAGCGACCCCGACGACGAACAACCGCATGGAGCTGACGGCGCCGATCCGCGCCTTGGAGAGCCTGACCCGGCCGTCGCAGGTGCGGGTGTTCACCGACAGCACGTACGTCCGCAACGGGATCACGCAGTGGCTCCCCCGCTGGAAGAACAACGGCTGGCAGACGGCGGCGCGCGAACCGGTGAAGAACGCGGACCTGTGGCAACGCCTCGACGCGGCGGTCGGCGGCCACGAGGTCGAGTGGCTGTGGGTGAAGGGCCACGCGGGCCACCCGGAGAACGAGCGAGCGGACCGCCTCGCCGTCCGGGGCGCGCAGGAGGCCAGGGAGTCGGGGAAGCCGGTCAACGCCGGATAGTCCTCAATGGACGGTCGGGTCCGCGTGGCACAATGCCCCGGTGCCTCCCGCCTCCTGCCCGTGCGGCCTCGCCGAGTCCTACGCCGCCTGTTGCGGCCGGTTCCACGAAGGCGGCCTCACGGCGCCCACGGCCGAACTGCTGATGCGGTCGCGGTTCAGCGCCTTCGCCGTCGGGGACGCCGGTTACCTGCTGCGCACCTGGCACCCCGACACCCGCCCGCGGCGGCTGAGCCTCGACGCCGGCCAGGAGTGGACGCGGCTGGAGATCCTCGGCCGCACCGGGGGCGGGCTGCTGCACACCGAAGGCACCGTCGAGTTCCGCGCGCACTACCGCCACCGGGGCCGGGACGGCTTCCTCGAGGAGAACAGCCGCTTCCGCCGGGCGGACGGCCACTGGGTCTATCTCGACGCCGAGGGCTGATGGGCACCGCGATCGTCGGCGTGGCCGGCGGCTTCCTCCAGCACCTGCTCGCCGCCCGCAGCCGCCGCCGGCAGCGCGAAGACTCGCTCGGCAAGCTGAAAGCAGACCGTCACCCGCGCGCGATCAGCGCGAGCCACGGTCAGGCGATGGCCGGCGAACGGGCCCGCGCCGAGGACGCCCGCCTGCACGCCGCCACGGCCGAGATCGAAGTCCTCGCCGGGACGGCCGTTTCCGGACCGGCCCGGGAGCTCACGACCACCGTGATCGACGTCCCCACGAGGATCGCCACCGGTGACGGCGTCGAGGAGGAGACCGTGGCCGCGGTCGACCGCCGTCGGCATGCGCGGCGATCCGTTGCCGGCCACCGGAGCGCGACCCGCGCCGATCCGGCTGCATCGGGCCCGGTTCTTCGACGCGGTCTGCTGGCCGTCGACAGCACGGAGGTCGCCGCGCGCCGTCCGGTCAGCGGGACACCGGCGGCCAGCGCCGGGCTGACGCTCTTCGACGTCGACCTCGCCACCATCGGCGCGGCGCCGGCCGCCGGTGTCCCGCTGAGCGAAGCACTTCCGCAGCGGATCCGGGAGGACGGTTCGCTGCCACTCCTGCTGGCCCTGCGTGCCGCGGCGGCGTGGCGAGCGGGCCGGGTCTGACCGAAACGCCCCTGTTCTCCGGGTGACCGGACCGCTACTATCGTCCGCAATTGTTAGGGAACTTTACTAACAATGGTCACCTTTCCCTCGCCGCCGCGGTGCCTAGGAGGCGCGCAAGTGAGCTATCGGCAGAGAAGAACCCGGACCCTCCTCGGCGCGGCGGTGCTCGCCGTCGCCACGGTCGGGGCGACCGTCCCGGCGGCAACCGGCCAGGAGCAGGCGAGAGCGGTGGTCACCGCCGCGGCGCCGGCCACCGCGGTGCCCGGCTTCCTGATCCAGACGTCGGCCCAGGTCAGTGACGACTCGGCGGTCTCGAAGCCCGGCTTCAACACGGCCGGCTGGTACCCGGTCGGGCCGCGCTCGACCGTCTACGCCGGGCTGCTGGCCAACGGCAAGTACGCCGACCCGTTCTACTCGACGAACATGAAGAACGTGCCGACCGCGGACTTCAAGGTCCCGTGGTGGTACCGCACCGACCTCACCGTCACCGACACCACCCAGCGCACCTACCTCAACTTCAGCGGCGTGCTGTCGAAGGCCGACGTCTGGGTCAACGGGACGCGGATCGCCGACAAGACCCAGGTCAACGGCGCCTACACACGTCACGACCTGGACATCACCGCGCAGGTGAAGGCCGGCGCCAACAGCGTCGCGTTCAAGGTCTACCCGAACGACCCGAACAAGGACCTGTCGATGGGCTGGATCGACTGGGCCCAGACCCCGCCGGACCAGAACATGGGCATCGTGCGGGACGTCCTCGTCCGGCGCAGCGGCCCGGTGGCGCTGCGCGGCGGCCACGTCGTCACGAAGCTGACCGGGACGACGCACGCCGACCTCACGGTGAAGGCCGACGTCCGCAACGACTCGGCGGCCGCCGTCTCCACGACGGTCTCCGGCACGGTCGCCGGAAAGGCGATCAGCCAGCCGGTTTCCCTGGCCGCCAAGGAGAAGAAGACCGTCACGTTCCCGGTCATCGGGATCGACAACCCGCAGGTCTGGTGGCCCGCCGGGATGGGCGGGCAGCCGCTCTACGACCTCGACCTGACCGCGAACGTCGGCGGCACGGCGTCCGACACCTCGCACTCGAGCTTCGGCGTGCGCCAGGTGACGGCGACCAACAACGCCAGCGGTGGCCGGTCGTACAAGATCAACGGGCGCCCGCTGCTGATCAAGGGCGGCGGTTACTCCCCCGACCTGTTCCTGCGCTGGAACGAGCAGTACGCGGCGGACAAGCTCGCCTACGTCAAGGACCTCGGCCTCAACACCGTGCGCCTGGAAGGGCACATCGAACCGGACGAGTTCTTCGACCTCGCCGACAAGATGGGCGTCCTGACGCTGCCCGGCTGGGAATGCTGCGACAAGTGGGAAGGCCAGGTCAACGGCAGCGAGAAGGGTGACCCCTGGACCGCGGCCGACTACCCGGTCGCCAAGGCGTCGATGACCGCGGAGGCCGAGCGGCTGCGCGACCACCCGAGTGTCATCTCCTTCCTGATCGGCAGCGACTTCGCGCCCGACGCGACGATCGAGAAGAACTACCTCGACGCGCTCAGCGCCGCGGACTGGCCCACCCCGGTGGTCCCGGCCGCGTCGGCGAAGTCGTCGCCGCAGCTCGGCGCGTCCGGCATGAAGATGAACGGGCCGTACGACTACGTCCCGCCGAACTACTGGTACGACAAGGCGCACAGCGATCTCGGCGGCGCGTGGGGCTTCAACTCCGAAACCAGCGCCGGGCCGGACATCCCGACGATGGACACGCTCAAGCGGATGATGTCCTCGAGCGAGCTCGACACGATGTGGAAGAGCCCGTCGACCGCGCAGTACCACCGGTCGTCGTCTTCGACGTTCGCCAACCTGAAGCTGTTCGGCGACGCGCTCACCGGCCGCTACGGCAAGCCGGCGAGCCTCGGCGACTTCGTCCGGAAGGCGCAGCTGGCGCAGTACGAGAACGTCCGCGCCGAGTTCGAGTCGCACTCGCGCAACTTCAGCGACAGCTCGAACCCGTCGACCGGGATCATCTACTGGATGCTCAACAGCGGCTGGACGTCGCTGCACTGGCAGCTGTTCGACGCCTACCTCGACCAGAACGGCTCCTACTTCGGGGCCAAGAAGGCGAACGAGCCGCTGCACATCCAGTACTCGTACGACACCAAGTCCGTCGTGGTGGTCAACCACAACCACGACGCGGCGTCGAACCTCACCGCGTCCGTGAAGCTGTACAACCTCGACGGGACGGAGAAGTTCAACCAGTCCAAGGCCGTTTCGGTCGGCGGTGACGGCGCCAAGACCACCGCGCTGACCATCGGCACCGTGAGCGGCCTGTCGACGACGTACCTGGCGAAGCTGGTCCTGACCGACGGCTCGGGCAAGGAGGTCAGCCGCAACGTCTACTGGCTGTCCACCAAGGCCGACACGCTGAACTGGGACTCGAGCGACTGGTACTACACGCCGACGTCGTCCTACGCCGACCTGTCCGGGCTGAACGGCCTGGCCCAGGTGTCGCTGGGGTCGACGGCCACGTCGACCGCCAACGGCGACGGCACCACGACGACCAAGGTGACGCTGACGAACGGCTCGGCGAACAAGGTGCCGGCGTTCTTCGTCGACGCGCACGTGCTCGGCGCGGCGAACGCGCCGGTGCTGCCGGTGCGGTGGACCGACAACCAGGTCAGCCTCTGGCCGGGCGAGTCGACCACGCTCACGGCGACGTACCGGACCGCGGACCTCAAGGGCGCCAAGCCGTCCGTGCGGGTCGCGGGCTGGAACACCGGGTCGAAGACGATCCCGGCGGACGGCACGACCGGCCCGGGTGACCCGGACCCGGGCACGCCGGCCGACTACCAGGCCGAGAACGCGACGATCACCAGCGGCGTCGCGGAGTCGAACCACGACGGCTTCACCGGCACCGGGTTCGTCAACTACGACAACACGACCGGCAGCGCAGTCGAGTTCTCGGTCGACGCGGCCGCGGCGGGCAGCGCGAACGTCGTGCTGCGCTACGCCAACGGCACCACGGTGAACCGGCCGATGGACATCACGGTGAACGGCGCCAAGGTGGCGTCGGCCGTGGCGTTCGGCGGCACGGGGAACTGGGACACCTGGCAGACGGTCACCATCCCGGTGACGCTGACCGCCGGGACGAACAAGATCAAGGCGACCGCGACGACCGCCAACGGCGGCCCGAACGTCGACAAGATCACCGTTTAGGAACCGGGCCGGGGCGGTTCGCGCCGCCCCGGCTCAGTCCCAGAGCAGGCGCTGCTCGCGGTCCGGGTCGGACACAGTCGTGGAGACGTCGTCGAAGAGGCGCGTCACGCGGTCGGCGGGGGTGTAGCGCGGCCATCCCGGGTCGCCGGTGGTGACGAACCGGACCCAGGCGCCGGACATCTCCGTTGCCAGCGCTTGGAAACGCTCGGCCGGGCGGGTGCGGCCCGCGAACAGGAACCGCCAGTTCCTGTTGTCGATGTCGTCGAACACCAGCGGCAGGTCGAGCCCGTGCGGCGCGCCCAGGCCACGGCCCCGGGGCGCGATCCGCCAGTCGAGGCGGTACATCCAGGCGTCCGGCTGCTTCTCGGCGAAGCGGATCGCCGGGATCCACCAGTCCCCCGCGGTCAGCGCCCGGTTGCGGATCTGGTCCGCGGGCCAGTCGAGCAGCTCGGTGTACGCCGCGACGGCCTTCTCGATCTCGGCGTCGTCCAGCATCGTCGAGCCGACGCCCAGGAGCTTCGCGCCGCCGGACTGCAGCCAGCTGAAGAGGTCTTCCTCGTCGGCCGTCGTCCCGATGAGCAGCGGGACCTCGCGGACACCGTCGAGCGGGCGTTCCGGCAGCAGCTCGTCGCCGACGACCACGCGGTAGGTGACCTTCGTGCCGGACACCGCCGAAACCCGTTGCTGTGCTTCGAGAATCCGCTTCACCGGCAGGGTCGCGAGGTCGCCGGGGGCAACGTCCAGTTCGGACAGCACCGCCGAAGCGACCGCCGCGCCTTCGGCCGGGGTGTGCACGACCGAGCCGACGCCGGTGCCGCTCTGCACGATCGCCTGGTGGACGAGCCCGCGCGTGGCGGGCACGGCGAGCAGCGTCCCGACCGTGCGCCCGCCGTTGGACTGCCCGGCGAGCGTCACCCGGCCCGGGTCGCCGCCGAACGCGCCGACGTTCTCGCGCACCCACTCCAGCGCGGCGACCTGGTCGCGCAGGGAGAGGTTCGAATCGGCGACGCCGGGCAGGTGCAGCATGCCGAGCACCCCGAGCCGGTAGGCGACGGTCACGACGACCACTCCCCGCCGCGCGAAGGCGGACCCGTCGAACTGGTGCGGCGCGCCCATCACGCCACCGCCGCCGTGGATCCACACGAGCACTGGGTACGAACCAGGTTCCGAAGGGGCGTAGACGTTCAGATAGAGGCAGTCCTCGTCGCCGATGAAGCCGCGCCCGGTCAGCTCCGGCTGCGGCGCCCGGGTCGCCCACTTCGTCGCGTCGCGTTCTCCTGACCACGGCGTGGGCGGCCGGGGCGCGCGGAACCGCAGCTCCCCCACCGGCGGCTCGGCGTAGGGCACGCCGAGGAACGTCCTGACCCCGTCCCGCTCGGACCCGCGCAGGGTGCCCGTCGCGATCTCCACCGTCGTCACGGACCCAGCCTACGAACTTGGCTTGGAGCGCGCTCGAGCGTGTTGACTACGGGGACTCGGTCCGCCACGGCCTGCTCGGCGAGCAGGCCGACGGCACCTACGCCAGCACGGCGAGCCGGTTCGCTGGTCGCCGACGTGCTCCCCGAGCTGGCCAGGTGACACGCGCCGCGAGCGGCGGGTAATGATTACCCCGTGCACATCGCGGCAGAGATAGTGGCGCTGGTCGTGACGGTCCTCGTCGTCAGCGCCGTGGCGCGGCGGCTGGACTGGTCCGCCCCGCTGTGCCTGATCGTCGTCGGGGTCGGGGCGTCCTACGTCCCCGGCGTCCCCGAGTACCACCTCGACCCCGAGGTCGTGCTGCTCGGCCTGCTGCCGCCGCTGCTCTACTCGGCGGCCATCCAGACGTCGCTGGTCGACTTCCGGAAGAACCGCGGGGCGATCGGGCTGATGTCGGTCGGGCTGGTCGTGTTCACCGCGTTCGGCGTCGGGCTCGTCGCCTGGGCCGTGATCCCCGGCCTCCCGCTGGCCGGCGGGATCGCGCTCGGGGCGATCGTCGCCCCGCCGGACGCGGTCGCGGCCAGCGTCGTCGCCCGCCGGGTCGGCATGCCCCGCAAGCTGATCCGGCTGCTGGAGGGCGAGAGCCTCTTCAACGACGCGGCCGCGCTGGTCGCGCTGCGCACGGCCATCGCCGCGCTCGCCGGCTCGGTCAGCTTCTGGCAGGTCGGCGCGGACTTCCTGCGCGCGGCCATCGGCGGGATCGTGCTCGGGCTGGTCGTCGGGTTCGTGGCCGCGTTCATCCGCGCCCGGCTGAACGAGCCGGTGCTGGACACCGCGCTGTCGTTCGCGGTGCCGTTCATCGCCTACATCCCGACCGAGGCGATCCACGGGTCCGGCGTGCTCGCCGTCGTCGTCGCCGGGCTCATCCTGGGGCACAAGGCGCCGAAGATCCTCTCCGGCTCGGCCCGGCTGGCCAGCAGGCTGAACTGGCAGACCATCGCGTTCCTGCTGGAGAACATGGTCTTCCTGCTGATCGGCCTGCAGCTGCGGCGGATCCTGTCCGAAGTGGGCGAGTCCGGGCTGTCGCTGGCCATGCTGAGCTGGATCTGCGCGGCGGTGCTCGCCGCGACGATCTTCACGCGGATGCTGTGGCTGATCGGCATCGGCACCGTGAAGCGGCTGGAGCGGCGGTTCCTGCCCGGCAAGACCCGGGCGAAGATCTGGCCGTGGCGCTACTCGGCGGTGATCTCCTGGGCGGGCATGCGCGGGGTCGTCACGCTCGCCGCGGCCTTCGTGCTGCCGGCGGACACCCCGCAGCGCGCGGTGCTGGTGCTCGCGGCGTTCGTCGTCGTGGCCGGCACGCTCGCCGTGCAGGGCATGACGCTGCCGCCGCTGATCCGGCGGCTGCGCCTGCCGCGGCCGGACCCGGCGGAGGACGCGCTGCAGGAGGCGTCCGTGCTGCACGACATGACCACCGCGGCGCTGGCGAAGCTCGAGGAGATCCAGCAGCCGGACGACCCGCCGGAGATCATCCAGCGCATCCGCGACCGGCTGCAGAACCGCTCCGACTCCGCGTGGGAGCAGCTCGGCAGGCAGAGCGTCCTCGCCGAGACGCCGAGCGACGCCTACCGCCGGCTGCGGATCCAGCTGCTCGAAGTCGAACGCGAGCAGTTCCTGAAGGCCCGCGACGCCGGCAGTGCCGACGACGACGTCCTGCGGAAGGTCTTGGAGCGGCTCGACATCGAAGAGTCCATGCTGGACCGCGACGAGGAGGAGCCCGACGTCGAAGGCCGCGAGCTGCGCACCCCCGCCGCGACGGCCGGTTCGTGCAAGCACCTGGCCCACGAGTGGGTCGACCGCGACCCCAGCTCGCCGGACACCTGCGCCGCCTGCATCGAGGAGGGCACCACCTGGGTGCACCTGCGGATGTGCCTGAAGTGCGGCAACGTCGCCTGCTGCGACTCCTCGCCGCGCCGGCACGCCACCCGGCACTTCCACGAATCCCGCCATCCGGTCATGCGCAGCTTCGAGCCGGGAGAGACGTGGCGATGGTGTTTCGTGGACAAGCAGCTCGGCTAACCTCGGGGCCATGACGACGCCTGAGCAGGAGATCGAATACCGCCAGCACCGGTTCGCACCGCCGTCGGGGGCGACCGAGATCTTCCTGGTCCGACACGGCGAATCCGCTCCCGCGCGGGCCAGCCGGCCGTTCGACCTCGTGGACGGCCAGGCCGACCCGGACCTCGCGCCGGAGGGCCGCGACCACGCCCAGCGCGTCGGCGTCCGGCTGGCCGGCGAGCGGATCGACGCGATCTACGTGACGACCCTGCGCCGCACGGTGCAGACCGCGGCGCCGCTGGCGGAGAAGCTGGGGATCACGCCGGTCGTCGAGCCGGACCTGCGCGAGATCCACCTGGGCGACTGGGAGAACGGGCTGTTCCGGAAGCACACGACCGACGGCCACCCGATCGTCGACCGGCTGTGGGCCGAGCAGCGCTGGGACGTCATCCCGGGCGCGGAGTCCGACGAGGCGTTCGGCGCCCGGCTGCGCGGCGCGCTGACGCGGATCGCCGCCGCGCACCCGGACCAGCGCGTCGCGGTGTTCACCCACGGCGGTGTGATCGGCGAGGTGTTCGCGCAGGCCAGCCGTTCGGTCGAGCGCTTCGCTTTCCTCGGCGCCGACAACGGGTCCGTCTCCCACCTGGTGCTGCACGGCGACAACTGGATCGTGCGGCGCTTCAACGACACGTCGCACCTGGCCGGCCCGCTGGGCTGAGCTCGCTCAGACGGCGCAGCTGAAGACGCGCCCCGGCTCGGTCACGGTCTTCTCGGCGACGACGGCGCCGTCGACGACGACCCGGCAGCGCAGCTCGCCGGGGCCGGGGTTGCGCGCGGCGATCGAGTAGAACTCGGTGCGGCCGGCCGGGCCGACCCGGGTGAAGGCCGCCGACCACGGCGTCGTGACCTGGGCCTGCTGGACCAGCGCCGACCCCTCGGCGGCGTAGGTGACGTTGCCGGCGCCGTCCGCGCCGAGCAGCTCGTAGACGACGGAGTGGCTGACGGTGGCGACGGCGGCCGGCACGACCGGCGCGGCGACGGGTGCTTCCTTCGCCGGGCCGCGTGAGGACCGGGGGACGACGTACGACGTCACCGCGAAGGCCGCGGCGAGCACGACGAGGACAACAACGACGTTTCCGGCCGGCTTGGCCCGGCGCGCGCACTCACGGGCCGGCTCGGTCGCGGTGGGAACACCCATGGAGAGGTCTTCTCTCGTCGCGCGCACTCCCGTCGAGTGCGTCGTGTATATCTCGCCGTGACCTCACTGCGCGTTAGCGGCGTTTCGCGAGAAGTCCAACTTTCACCCAAACGGGTGCTCAGTCCACCAGCCCCGCCTCGGCGAGCATCCGCAGCACCCGCTGCCCGGCGGGCGGGCAGACCGAGGCCTCGGCCGAGCTGAGCCAGGCGGCCTCGGCGATCTCCCGCGACGGCGACGGCTCGCCCGTGTGCTCGGCGGTGTAGCAGGTCATCCGCACCAGCCGGCCGTCGGCGAACCCGTCGGCCTGCTCCTCGAGGGCGGCGAAGAACCTGAAGCTCAGCGGGTCGAGCTCGACGCCGAGCTCTTCGCGGATCTCGCGGCACAACCCCGCGACGTCGCCTTCGCCCGGTTCGCGTTTGCCGCCGGGGAGGTAGAACTTGGCTTTCCCGCTGGTGCGGACCGACAGCAGCCGCCGGTCGCGGACGTGGATCCAGGCCAGTGAGTCGATGGGTTCGGTGGAGTTTTTGTCGGTCCCCGGGTGCATGATGCGGAGTATGTACGAAGAGGCGGCGCCACCCGGCCCGCTGGCGGGCGTGGCCCGCTGCGTGTGGCGATCGGCTTCGGCGGGCCCGAAGCGAATCGTCCCCGACGGCTGCCTGGACCTGGTAGCAGGCGACGGCGGGGTGTTCGTGGCGGGCCCGGACACGGCGGCGTGGTCATCGGTGACCCGGCCGAACGCGGAGCTGCGCGGGGTCCGGTTCACGCCGGGCCGGGCGTCGGCGGTGCTGGGCGTTGCGGCGGACGAGCTGCGCGACCGCCGGGTCACGTTGGGAGAGTTGTGGGGACGCTCGGGGGAAGTACTGGCGGAGCGGCTGCTGTCGGGTGAGTTGACGCCCGCGCAAGCGGTTGCGTCTCGGCTTTCGGCGGCGGAGGTCGCGCCGGTGGATCCGGCGGTGGCGGCGTTGATCGACCGGCTGGACGCGGGAGCCGCGAGGGTCGCGGAGGCGGTCTCGATGCTCGCGCGGCCGGTGGTTGAGCCTGCCGCTGAAGCCGGACTCGCCCCGCTTCACGTGTACTCCGCGGAAGCGGCGGCTGAGCTGGCTCGGCGAGGCGGGCAGGTCACCGAAGCCGAACTCGCCCGGCTTGGTCGGTCGCACGTGTCGTCCGCGGCAGCGGCGGCCGAGCTGGCTCGGCGAGGCGGGCACCTCAGCGAAGCCGAACTCGCCCGGCGTGGTCGGTCGCACATGTCCTCCGCAGCAGCCGCAGCCGAACTGGCCCGGCGAGGCGAGCACCTCTGTGAAACCGGACTCGGTCCGGCGCATGCCGCCTACGCTGCAGCGGCGGCCGAGCGGACTCGGCGAGCCGGGCCCGGGCCGGATCTCGTGGCGGCACGGGTCGAAGATCCCGCCCCTTCCGTCACCGTGAGTGAGCGGCGGCTGCGGCGACGGTTCGTCCAAGCGGTGGGTTACGGCCCCGCCACCTACCTCCGCGTCACCCGGTTCCAGCGCGCCGTCGCGCTCGCGCCGCACACTTCCGGGCTCGCCGCGCTGGCGGCCGCCGCCGGGTATGCCGACCAGGCGCACCTCAGCCGGGACTGCCGGGCACTGACCGGGCTCACGCCCCGCGTCTACTTCCCCGGTCCCTCCACTGTGGACGCGCCGGTGCGTGACCGGCGACGTTCGGCGTAACCCGTGCGGGCTAACCGAAGGGGAATATCGAGCCGGGAAGTAAGCGGACGGTAAACGACCACCAAGGGCGCTATTCTCCCCTCGACGAGTGATCAGGGAGGGCGTGTGGCCACCATCAGCGACGTCGCGGCGAGGGCCGGCGTCTCCACGGCGACCGTGTCGCGCGCGCTCAACGGGAAGTCCACTGTGGACCCGACGCTCGCCGCGCGGGTGCAGGAGGCCGCCGCCGAGCTGGGGTATCACCCGAACGGGCTGGCCCGGAACCTGCGCCGCCAGGAGACGGCCGTGCTCGCGCTGATCATCTCCGACGTCGAAAACCCGTTCTTCACGGCCATCGCGCGCGGTGTCGAGGACCTCGCGCAGCGGTCCGGGTACTCGGTCGTGCTCTGCAACTCCGACGAAAACGAGGAGAAGGAGCGCCGCTACATCGAGGTCGCGCTGCAGGAACGGGTCGCCGGGGTGGTGCTCTCGCCCACCGGCCGGTCGACGAACGTCGAAGGCCTGCGCCGTCAGGGCACGCCACTGGTGGCGGTCGACCGGCCGTTGCCGGCCGAGGCGGGCGACCAGGTGCTGGTCGACACGCGCCACGCCGCCGCCGAGGCGACCCGGCACCTGCTGGCCGGCGGCTACCAGCGCGTCGGCTGCCTCACGGGCCCGGCGGGCGTCCGCACGGCCGACGACCGCCTGGCGGGCTACGCCGACGTCGTCGGCGAAGCGAACGTAGTGGCACGGCGAGCGGAGTACCGCGCGGAGGGCGCCCGGCTGGCGGCGCTGGAGCTGCTCGACGAGCCGTCCCCGCCGGACGCGCTCCTGGTCGCGAACAGCACGATGGCGATCGGAGTGCTCGAAGCGCTCTCGGCACGCGGCCTGCGCTCCGGCCGCGACGTCGGCATCGTCTCGTTCGACGACGCCCCGTGGACAACGCTGATCGACCCCCCGCTCACGGTGGTCGCCCAACCGGCGTACGAGGTCGGCCGCGTGGCGGCGCAGCTCTTGCTGGCGAGGATTTCCGACAGCGGCCGCGATGCGACGACGACAACGCTGGAAGCCCGGCTGATCGAGCGGAAGAGCTCCCGCCGCTGACCCCGGCCGGATCGCGCTCGCACTCAGAAGGTCGGCACGCGTACCTGGACGAACGACACTCGCACCCAGCGGCCGACACGCGCCGAGAGCATCGGCTCTCGCGCCCGGGGAGGAGTCAGCTCGCGTGCGGAGGGGGCGGGACAGACGTGCCTGGGGGGCCGGCTCGTGCCAGGCCCCCCAGGCACGCCCCACCCCCTGTGTCCCCCATGGCCGGCGCCAACCCGCCGGATCCTGTGAGCACGGAGCGGAAATCGTTTACTCACACGGAACGTAAAGCCGGACGCGCGGAGTGTCAAGCCTGGACAACCTCGCTCGTTCCGGTCAGACTAGCCGGAAGTTGCCTACTCAACGTGTTGACTTATGTGCGTTAAGTGTCGATCTCTGGTGAATTCGCCCACAGATCGGGCAAGAAACCGCACGAACCCGCACATGCGCGCTGTTTCGGGTTAATCTGAACCGCATGTCTGTAGCGCTGGAGAACATCCTCGCCAAGGCGGGCCTGAAGGTCGACGCGAACGAGTTCCTCACGCTCGTCGAAGACGCGGCGCGCAGACTGTCCCCACCGAATCCGGATCCCTCGCACTACTTCTCCGCCGACCAGCGGGCCGCGCTCGCCGACGTCGGCCTCGACCTCTCGCCGAGGCGCGAAGAAGAGCCGGACTTCCGGGCGCGCACCGTCGCCGCCCACGCCGTGCTCGCCGAAGGCGCGCTCAGTGTCAACGAAGCCGCGAAGGCCCTCGGTGTCGACGACAGCCGGATCCGGCACCGCCTCAAGGAAGGCAGGCTGACCGGCTGGAAGGACAGCGGCTGGCGGCTCCCCGCGTGGCAGTTCGCCGGCTCCGGGGTGCTGCCCGGCCTGGAGGTCGTCCTCAAAGCCCTGCCCGACGACCAGCCCGCGCTGGTCGTCGCCGCGTTCATGAGCACTCCCCAGCCCGACCTGGTGATCAACGACCACCCGGCGACGCCGCGCCAGTGGCTCCTTTCCGGGGGTGACCCGGAGCACGTCGCGCGCCTCATCGCCACGCTCGGCTCGCCGTTCTAGGCTGGACCACCCCGAGCAAGATCACCGACAAGGACGGACCACCCCCGACCCATGGCCCGGCTACCGCTGCCGCCCGCCCGATCCGTCCTGGTCCGGCAGCTGAACCGCGCCAACGACGTGGTGACGGTCCAGCCCGCGACCAGGCTGGTGCGGATCTTCACGGCGCACGGCAACCACCCCCAGCAGTGGAACTCGTTCCGCTACACCGGCCCGCTCCCGCACGGCCGGTTCGACCAGCAGTCGCCCGGCCGCGGCGGCGCGCCGGTCACCGACCCCGCGAACGGGGTCCTGTACTTCGGCCTCACCGTCCGCACCTCGGTCGCGGAGGTCTTCCAGACCAGCTCGACGGTCGACCGCCGCACGCGCGGCCCCCGGCTGGTGGTCGTCCGCCCGACCCGCACCCTGCGCCTGCTCGACCTGACCGGGCTCTGGCCGACCCGGGTGGGTGCGTCCCAGGAGATCTCGAGCGGGCCGAAGAAGCTGACGCAGGCGTGGGCGCGCGCGATCCGCGGCGCGTTCAGCGACCTCGACGGCCTCTGGTACCGCTCGTCGATGGACTCCGGCGACCCCGCGATCTGCCTCTGGGACCCGCCCGCGGGCGCGGCGCTGCCGATCGCGCCGGACGTCCTGCTGCCCCTGGACCACCCCGGCCTGGACGTCCCGCTCGGCCGCGTCTGCGAAGAGCTGAACTACACGCTGCTGAACTGAGCCTCGAGCAGCGGGACGATCGCGCGCAGGTCGTCCCCGTCGACGAGGTGGGTCGCGACGGCCCGCGCCGCCGGAGCCGCGTTGAACCCGATGCTCATCCCGACGGCGGCGAACAGCGGCAGGTCGGACCGGCTGTCCCCGACCGCAACGCACCGCTCCGGCGCAACCCCCCGGGCCAGCGCGAAGTCGCGCTTGCCGTACTCGTCCAGGTGCGCGGCGACGCGGCCGGTGTAGCGCCCGTCCGCGGTCTCGGGCACGGGCCCGCAGTAGGCGGTGAACCCGAACCGGCCGGCGAGCATCCGGCCCACCGGCGTCCACGCGAGCGTCGTGAGGATCGGCACGAGACCGTGGTCGTGGCACCACGCCACCGTCTCCGCGATCCCGCCGACCAGCGGCAGGGTCTCCAGCCGGGCCGAGACCTCGGTTTCGGTGTGCCCGGCCCAGCCTCGGGCGTCGATGACCGACGCTTCCTGGTTGGTCATCCGGCCCGCGTCGTAGGCCGCTTCGGCCGCCACGAGCTCGGCCTCGTGGCCCAGCGCCGCGGCGACCCACGCGCAGGAGCTCGTGCCGGGCACCAGGGTGCCGTCGACGTCGAAGCACACCAGGCCGTCAGCCAAGGGTGCCTCGCGGGCAGACGAACCCCACGATCTCCGACGCGATCAGCCCAGCCTGCTCGGCCGGGTCGGCGTCGAGGATCGCCCGGGTCTCCGCTTCCGACGTCCGGAAGAACGCCACCCCCGTCACCGGCAGCGACGCCGATGGCTCCGGCACCGAGCCCGCGAACAGCAGCGAGCCGGCCGCCTGCTGGGCGCGGGCCGAGGACAGGTGCCGGGCGCGGAGCTCGCGGGCCATCTCCTCGGAGATCTCGCCGGCGCGGGGACCGGCCCGGAACAGCACCATCCGCCAGGTCTCGAGCTCGAAGTCCACCTCGGGCACCGTCATGGCACGTCAAGCTACAGCTGCCGCGCCCACCATTCCAGGATCGCTTCGAACCGCTGGACGCGGTGCCGCGGCCGGCCGGAGCGGGACAGCTCGTGGCCCTCGCCCGGGAACAGCAGCAGCTCCGCCGGCGCGCCCGCCCGCCGCAGCGCGACGAACATCCGCTGCGCCTGCTCCAGCGGGCACCGCCAGTCCTGCTCCGAATGCACCACCGCGAACGGGATCTTGATCTGCGCCGCGTAGGTGAGCGGCGACCGGTCGCGCTGCACCTCCGGCGACGTGCCGATGTAGGAGTCGACGAAGAAGTAGCCGATGTCGGAGCTGCCGACCATCGAGTCCCACGCGTTGACCGCGCGCTCGCTCCACGCCGCCTTGAACCGCTCGCCGTGGTGGGCCGCCAGCCAGCTCGTCATGAACCCGCCGTACGAACCGCCCATGATGCCGACGCGCGAGGCGTCCAGGTCGGGCCGCTCGAGCGCCACGTCGAGCAAAGCCAGCACGTCGTCGACGTCGACCGTGCCGAACGCCTCCGTGATCGCGTGGCCGTGGGTCTGCCCGTAGCCCGCCGACCCGCGCGGATTGCCGAGCACCACCGCGTACCCCGCGGACGCGTACACCTGGGCCTCGTCGAACACCGCCCAGTCCTGCTGGGTGAACGGCCCGCCGTGCACCACGCGCAGCACCGGGTGCGGGCCCTCGCCCTCGGGCAGCACCAGCCAGCCGTGCACCGGGTAGCCGTCCGGCGCGGTGGTCTCCAGCTCGACGAGCGGCCGGATCCCCTTGTCCCGCAACGGCTTCGAGTAGTCGGTCAGCACGCGCGGGGCGCCGTCGCCGAGCAGCACGACCTCACCCGACGTCGACGGCGTCGCGAGCACCGCCGCGAGCACCGTGCCGTCCAGCGTGAACGACCGCACGACCGTGCGGTCCGCGTAGACCACCGCCAGGTCGGAGAGCGGGGCGTCCGTGGCGGTGACGGCGACCGCGCGCAGCTCGACCGCGCCGCGGTGGCGGACGGCCACGAGCACGTCGTCGCCGCGCGGCGCCGGTGGGCCGGCGGAGGTCTCGCAGTCCACCGTTTCGATGTCGGTCAGCCGGCGGGCCTTCACCGGGCCGACGCCGAACTCCGGCGTGGCCGCGTAAAGCCCGGTCATCGCGGCTTCGCGATGCTCCTCAAAGGACTGTCCGAAGTAGAACAACGTGCCGTCGGCGGCGAACACCGGGTGCTCCGAATACCCCGCCGTGCGCACGACGACCTCGGGCTCGCCGCCCTCGGCGGAGATCGCGCAGACGTCGCGCGCGTCGCTCTCGGCCGCGCCCCAGTCCGGCGGCGCGGTGAAGACGACGCGGGCGCCGTCGGGCGTCCACACCGGGTGGGTCACGTCGAAGCCGTCACCGGTCAGCGGCTCGGGTTCACCGGGCCCGTCCTCGGTCGTGTCGAGGACGAACAGCCGCTGCATCCGGTCGCGCAGGAAGCCGACGTCGTCGATCCGGTAGTCCATCCGCGTGATCCGGCGCGGGGCCTCGGCCACGGATTCCGGAGTTTCGCCGTCGGTGTCCTCGGTGCCGTAACGACCGGCCTCGGGCACCCGCGCGGTGAAGGCGACACGCCGCGAGTCCGGCGCCCAGACCGGCTCCCCGGCGCCGAGGTGCAGCGACGTCAGGCGCCGGGCCTCCCCGCCGCCGGCCGGCATGACGTGCAGCTGGGGGCTCCCGTCGGCGCCCTTGCCCTCCCCCGCGCGGAGGAACGCCACCCAGCGCCCGTCCGGGGAGATCGCCGGCGCCGAGTCGCGCGGACCGTGGGTCCACGCGGCTTCACCGCCGTCGAGGGACACCCGCCGCAGCGCGCTGTGCGCGGCGTTCGTCTTCAGGTCGGGTTTCTTCAGCGCGGTGAGCAGCAGGTTCCCGCGCAGGGCGGGACGGCCGGGGACGACGATGTGTTCGATGTCGGCAGGACGCACGTCCCCGACCGTACCCGAATTCTTTAGCTGTGCGAACGACCTAGGCCACGACCTGTTTGCGTTCGTCGCGCCGCGCCTTCGCCAGGCTCGCCACCGTGGTGATGGTCAGCACGACGACGATCACGCCGAGGGAGATCCAGTTGTTGATGTCCAGCCAGTCCGGGACGACGTGGTACTCGTGCAGCGCGTGCAGGAACAGCTTCGCGCCGATGAAGGCGAGGATCACCGCGAGGCCGTAGCTGAGGTATACCAGCTTGGTCACCAGGCCGCCGAGCAGGAAGTACAGCTGCCGCAGCCCCATCAGCGCGAACGCGTTGGCGGTGAAAACGAGGAACGCCTCCTGCGTGATGCCGAAGATCGCCGGGATCGAGTCGACGGCGAAGAGCAGGTCGGCCGAGCCGATGGCCACGATGACCAGCAGCATCGGCGTGATCATCCGCTTGCCGTTCAGCTTCACGGTGTAGTGGTGGCCGTGGTAGTCGTCGGTCACCGGGGCGATCTTGCGGACCTGCCGGGTGACGGCGTTCTCGTGGTACTCCTCGTCGTCGCCCTTGCCGCGGACCATGCTGATCGCGGTCCAGACGAGCACCGCGCCGAAGAGGAAGAACACCCAGACGAACTGCTCGATCAGGGCCGCGCCGATGAAGATGAAGACGCTGCGCATCGCCAGCGCGAGCAGGATGCCGACCAGCAGCACGCGGTGCTGGTGGATGGCGGGCACCTTGAACGACGCCATGATGATCATGAAGATGAACAGGTTGTCGACGCTCAGCGAGTACTCGGTGATGTACCCGGTGAAGAACTCGACACCCGGGTCGTGCCCGCCGAAGATCCACACGCCGGCGCCGAAGACGACCGCGCACGCGATGTAGAAGATCACCCAGCGAGCAGCTTCCCCCGTGGTCACTTCGTGCGGCTTGCTGTCGACGATCACCAGGTCGAGCGCGATCAGGGCCAGCAGGCCACCGATCGTGGCGATCCACAGCCACAGGGGGACAGTCATGGAACCAGAACCTCCGGATAGTGCGCATGAGCAACTAACCGGAGGTCTCTTCCGCCGGTGCGAACACCGGCCGACGGTGCCGGGGGCGCTGGGCCACCGTGCTGACGACACCGCCGCGGAGGAATACTCCCCTCACAGCGCGTCCAGTTTGCCGGTTACCCCCCGTCCAACGCCAGCCGGGGTTGCCGACGTCACCACTTTGGTCCTGTTATCCGGGTCACTCCGCCCGCCCGGGCGTGTGATCGGGGTGAGCCGATGAAGGCACTCTCAAGAGTGACTTTCTTAGAGTCACTTAAGCCGTATGTGTGTCCTGACCTGCGGCTTTGTCGTCTCTTCGTAGCTGCGGGCCCGTCGCCGGGAGGGTGACGGTCACCCGCTCCTCACCGAAGGGGAGCAGCAGACCATGTCCCACGACCTCGTCGACCCGGCCCTGAGCCAGGTGTACACCGACGCGTCCGACGAACGCCTCACCGACCTCGGACGCAGCTGGACCGGCAGGATCGGCGACGCTCGGTTCCCGGAGGCGGCCGGCCGCGTCAGCCTCATCCGCGCCGAGCAGGACCGCCGTGCTGGCGGTGCGCGATGACCGACGCCGAGATCCTGGAGAAGCTCCGGGATTACTTCCAGACCAAGGTCAACAACCTGTCCGGCGACGAGATGGCCGAGGGACCGTTCGAGGACGGCACCGAGGACGGCGAGCTCTGGGAGCAGGCCGCCACCCGTATCGACGCGCGCGGCGGGCTCCGCATCTGGTTCGGGTTCGCCGACGACAGCTTGCCCACCGTCGCCGACGACGCGTCCCGCGCGCGGGACTTGCTCGACAGCTGCGAGCGGCAGTTCGACGACCACTCTGAGGACTTCACGCCCGCCGAACTGGCTCAGGGCATGGCGGCGGTCGCGTCCGGCTACGCACAGCTGGCCACGCTCGGCCTGGAGAGGGCGGTCGCTGAGGGGTCGGCGAGGCAGAACGCCCAGATCCTCGACATGCAGTCGGTCGTCGCCGACGCGCACCGTGCCATGGAAGACCGTCAGCGCGCGGAGCAGATCGAGATCGAGGCGCGCACGGCGAAGCTGGCCGAGCTGGACGCGGCGACGTTGGCAGCGTCGGGGTTGCGGGAGGTGCGTGCGGCGGACGAGGCCCGACCGCACGACGGCGAGGTTCCCGCGGCCGAGCCTCCGCCGCCATGCGGGGTCGAGGACAACTGCGGCCTCCGGGGCGGCTCAGCGGGCTGCGGGGCTTGCCGTGGCTGACGACTCTGCCGGCGCCGTGCGCCGCACCCCACGACCTGCCGAGGTCCCTGAGCTCTGGTGGTCGCCGACCGTCGGCTTGATCCGGACGATGGACGGCTTCTACCGCGCCTACGGCGGAGGCAGTCAGCGCTGGTTGGGCTCACTGCTCGCTGAGCAGTTCCCGGCCGACGCCGTCAAGCTCGTCTCGGCCACGCTGCTCGAATTCACGCTCGCCGATGTCCGCGAGTGGAAGAAGATCGCTGCGGACCGCAACGGCACCGCCCGGGTTATGGCCGATCTGCGCGACCAGGTCGCCGCCGCGCAGTCCGAGAAGGACGTCGCGCGCAGCGAGGCTGAGGAGTTCCGGTCCGAGCGAGACGATCTGGCTGGCCAGCTTGAAGGCGTGGTCGTCAGCGCGCGGGACGCGCTGCTGCCTCGTCTCGCTGAGCTGGCCGAGGCGTCCGGGAAACTCCGGTCGGCGGAGTGGCTGCGTACCTGCGCGACCCTCCCGATGGAGGAGTGGCCACCAGCTCCGGCGTGCAAGGGCCCAATGGTGCCCGCCGCCGAACTGGAATCATCACGGACTGACCTCGGCTGTGCTGAGGAGCTGATCAGGCAGTTGCAGAGCGACGCAGCGGAGCGCACCTCCGAGCGGGATGGGCTGCAGGCCCGGCTCGACGCGGCGCTCGCGCTGCACACCGAGTTCAAGATCTACGACGAGTGCGGGCACGAGCACACGGACGACGACGTTGATGCGGGCCGCGCGTTCGAGATCGACGAGGTCGGCTACGTCTGCGCCGACGGCTACCTGTACTCGATCTGCAAGCGCTGCTGCACCGACGACACCGGCATCCAGGGCGAGGCGTGCGCCAACCACGAGCGCCCGTGCTGGCCGTGCGTCACCGTCGCCGCGCTGCAGGGCGACCAGCCCGCCGGGTCGGACGTTGCCGCTCGCGCCACGGAGGTGGCCGACGCTCTCGCCGCCGGCCCGGAGGTGTTCCGCGAGGACGTCGAAGGCACGCCCGGGCAGCACGTCTACGAGGACGACGCCGCGTCCAACTGGGAGGGCATCTGCCGGGTGTGCAGCTACCCGCCCGGCGGCCCGCAGCACATCGACGCCCCCGCCGAGTCCACCGGGGAGGTGGACCGTGGCTGAGCCCATGCCCTACCGGAAGTTCCCCTGCAACGAGTGCCCGATCCGGGCCGACAACGCCGACAATCCCCGGTCGAAGTTCCCCGCCGAGCGGTGGGCGGCGCTGACCAGCACCGTGCGCGACCCGAAGACCGGACGGCAGCCGATGCCCGGCGAACCGATGTTCGGCTGCCACAAGGGAGAACCCGGCACCGACAACGACCTCGCCTGCGCAGGCTGGCTCGCCCAATTCGGGTCGGAGCACGTCGGTGTCCGGCTCGCCGTCGCCAGCGGCCGACTCCCGGAGAGCGCGCTGGAAGCTGCCGAGAGCTGGCCGCCGCTGCACGAGACCTGGCAGGACGTCGTCCGCGCGCAGACCGCGCCGGACCGACCAGGGGAGGTCGACCTCATGCACAACGTCCTGCACACCCTGTCCAGCTCGTGCTGGTGCGAGCCCGCTAGCGCGCTCGACGGGCACGTCAACGAGGACGGCTCCCAGCCGGAGTTCGCCGCGACCGACTGCGACCCGGTCGACGCCGACGGCTACCTCGTCGAGGCGGTGGCCCGGTGATCGGCGACGCCGAACTCAACCGCGTACTACGCGCGGAAGCCAGCCGGATGCAGGCCGCGCTAGACGAGCACGTCGACGTGGAGGCCGGACTGCAGGACGTGTCGCGTCGCGCCGAGCGTCCGACGCCGGACCGCCGGCTGGCCCGCTTCCGGGCGTGGTTCGTCGCGTTCGCCGCGCTCACCCTGTACCTGGCGTGGGTCGCGGTGGTCGAGTACCGCGTGCACTCGCGGGAGCCCGGGTTCGTGCTGCCCAACCTCGCCGTCCTCCTGGGCTGGTGGGGCGTGTTCGTACGCACCTGGATCGCCTGGGGACGCGCGCGGAACGGCGGTACGCGATGACCATCCACCCTGGCCCGTGCCTCCGGTGCTCGCTCCCGTGGCGGCGCTACGGCCCGCACGACCGGTACGAGTGCGACAACGAGCACGTCTACCAGCGGGTAGGCGACGGCGTCATGGTCGAAGTCGTCTACCCGGCCTTCACCAACGACCAGATCAGGGAGGTCGAGGTCGAGCTGTACCGCGAGCGCCGCGTCAACCAGATCCCGAACCGGCGCGCCGCGCTCGAAGAACTCCGCCGCAACCACGACGCCGACACCGAGTGGCAGCACCCCGAAGGGACGCAACCGTGACCGGAATCCGTTTGACCACCGACGAAGAAGACATGATTCGACGTGCGCTCATCGACGCACCGAAGGTGTGCCAGTGGCACGGATCCGACCTTGGCGCGACGCTCGGCACGATCGCCGACGGCACGCCGCGTTGCGAGTCCTGCCGAACTCCGTGGCGCGCCAAGCGGGCATGGGAAGCGTTCACCGCAGCGCGCGATCGTCGCGACCGGGCGACCAGCGTCGAGCCCGGGGTGGGATGGCCGTGACCCGCTTCCTCGCAAGCACGCTCGCCACGGTCGTGCTGCTGCTCGCCCTCGCCGGACCAGCGCACGCCCAAGACGACCCCACCGGCGCACCAACCCCGGAACCGACCGTCGTCGAGACCAGCGCGCCCGCCTCGACTCCCGAACCCACGCCGAGCTCGAGCAACCCACCCGAGCCGACGACGACCACGACGCAACCCAGCACCGCGGCCGCTCCGCCACCCAGCGCCAGCTCGACGACGTCGCCCAGCACCACCGCCCGGCCGCCGGCAACCAGCCGCTCACCGCGGCCAGCCGACACTGGAGCCGGCGCGGCCGCACCGCCCGGACCCACCAGCACACCGCCACCCACCACCAGCACCTCGTCGAACACGTACACCGCGCTCACCCCATGGATCCGGTTCGACGACCACGCCTGGATCGGCGCCCTCGCCGTCCTCCTCATCCTCATCGGCGGCGGCGGATTCGGCATCGTCCTCGAACACGGACCCGGCCGACGCAACCAGCGGACGTAACGGACGACCTGATCCACACGACCACACCGGGAGACGCCGCCAACCCGCAGGAGCCCCGCCATGAAACCCCGCCTGATCATCCTGCTCGCCGCCGCCGCAGCCCTTGCCGGCGCCGCACTGCTGCTGTTCCTGCCCATCAACACCACCGTCGCCGGCAGCGAACCGGTCAGCTGCGGCCAAGTCTTCGCCCCCGACACCCAGCGCGCGGAGCAGGCCGACCAGGTCCAGGGACTCACCGGCGACGGGTTCAAGGCGGGATGCGACAGCGCGGCCGCGGGCCGGCTCGGCTGGGGCATCGGGCTCGGCACCGTCGGTGTGCTCGGCGCGGCCGGTGCGGCGCTGGCTCGGCGGCCAGCGCGCGCGGCCGCGTAGGCTGACAACCCTCGAGGCGGTTTCCTGGTTGGACGGCTGGGCCACCACGAGGCCAGGCGGCGGGGAGTCGGCAGCTCCTGTTGGCGCAGGACGACACCGCCAGCCTGGCAACCTCTGCTCGTGACGACGCCCCCGGCACCGTTGGGGTATGCCGGGGGCGTCGTGCTGTGCGCTACGCCTGGCGCAGCTGGCTGATCGCGGCGCGCCACGCCCTGGCCGACACGGTCAGCTGGCCGGCGTTCCTGGCTTTCGTGTCCCGCACGCCGACCTCTCTGGCGACGCGGACCTCGACGCAGTTGTTGCCTTCCTGGCTATAGCTGGAAACCCGCCAGGTTTTCCTTCCTCCCGGTATGATCATTCCGTCCTCATCTCGTTGCGGCGGGCGGCCTAAGCCCGTCGATGACACCGGCGATGAGCTCGGCTGACTTCTCCGGGCTCATCGCCGCCTGCAGGACCAGCTCGACCGCGGCGCGGTACGCAGCTACGTCGTCCTCTCGGTGCAGGATCAGGCCGGACCGTCGGGTCTCCAGGAACACGATCGCTGGGGTGGTGTCCGCGGTCCGGGGTTCGATCAGGGTGAACGCGCCTTCGAGGTTCGGGCCCCAGCCTTCTGCGGCGGTGATCCGGATCTCGACGTTGTCCCAGGCGCTGATCTTGAGCAGGTATTCCAGCTGCTTGGTCATGACGTCGCGGTTGCCGATGACGCGGCGGATTGCGGGTTCGCCGATCAACGCGATCAGCTCGGCCGGTTCGGTGCGCTCGTCGGGGCTGATGACGGCGCGGCGTCCGAGCCGGGTTGCGACGCGGGTGCTGATCTGCTCCGGCGGGACGGTGCCGCCGGAGGACATGATCGCGCGGGCGTAGCCCTCGGTCTGCGCGATGCCGGGAATCAGCAGCGGGCCGTTCTCGATGATCCGGCCGGCTTTCTGCTCGAAATCGACGTAGGCCTCGTGCTGGCGGGCCTGGTCGGCGAGGCTGGTGGCGACCCACTGGGCGGCGTCGGCGCCGTCGAGGAGCCCGACGATCTCCTCGTAGCGGGCGCCGGTGACGTCGAGGCGGCCGAGGATCGCGCCGAGTTCGTGTTCCTTCGGGACGGCGTGGCCGTTCTCGATGTTGGAGAGCCTGCTCTTGGCCATGCTGATGGTGCGAGCGAACTCGCTGAGGCTGACGCCGGTGGCGTTGCGCTCTTGCCGGATTGCGGCGCCGAGGCGGAGTGCCTTCGAGGTCGTCGCGTCGTCGTTCTCGGGCATGCAACGAGCATAGGCCACACATCGCGGGGGTTTGGGGTCACCCGATCAGGCCATTGCGGTGCGATCGTTCCATGCGTTCCAATGTTTCGAGAACGGTCAGAACGGCAAGAACGCTGCTGCTGACGAAGCGACTCTACCGCGGGGGCGGCGATGGACATTACGGGACGTGGGTGGCGCGAAGAGCACCTCGTCGTGCTGACCGACCTGGTGACCGGAGAAGAGGTGCCGGTGTACACCGGTCTCACGACGGACCCGAAGGCCGACCGTGTCGTGGCCGTCATCGCATACGGCGACGGCCCCACGCTCGTCCTGGGCGACCGGTCCGGGCAGCTGCGCGTCAACGTCTCCGCCACCGACAAGGACCTCGAGGACGCGCGACGGGCCGGACGATGAACGCGGATCCGGAAGAGGCAGTCGTGTTCACGGTCGACGCCACCAGCCGCCGGGACGCAGGCGGCGCCGACTTCTACCCGCGCCGGTACATCGAAACCGGCGCCGTCCACTGGTTCTACGGACCCCGGCTGCGTAACGGCGTCACCATGGCGTCGACGTGGTGCAGCGACACAGGCGCCGGAATCTTCCCGAATGTTGACCTCAGCCTCGACCTGACCGGCGGCGTGCCGTGTGCGGCGTGCTCGGCGAAGTGGGGCATGACGTGAGCCTCGCGATCACGCACGCGACCCCGGCCCCTGGGCTGCACCACCGGCGAGCATCAGACGACGAGATCGCGAGCTGGACACCTGCGCAGCTCGAGGTGCACAGCTGCCGGCACTGCCACACGGCGTACCGGGTGGGGACCGGTGCAGCGTGGGTGTGCGAGCACTGGCACGAGGGTCAGCGCTCCCCCTGATCGGCCCGGTCGGCGCGTCACCCTCCCCGTGCGCGCCGGCCGGGTGCCGCGCCCCGCAGGGGGTGGCGCGGCGCGCTGCCGGGCTCGGGCCCCTCGCGGGTCCGGCAGCACTCCAACTCCGCGGGCTCGCCGATCACGACGGCGAGCAGTCGCGGAACAGCCGTCCGACCGGCCGCGGGCGGCTACCTGCCGGGGCCCTCACGCGGCTCCGGGCCCCGGCAGGTCCTCAGGCCGCGCCTCGGCCGTTGGGGCGGGCGCGGAGCCGGGCCCCTGGGCACGCACCGCCTGGGGGTCCGGCCTCGAACCTCGTGACCACGGAAGGAGGAGAGCGATGGCGAAGGACTGGTGGATTCTCGACGACACCGACCCGGACGACGACGACTGACCCGCGCTGGCCGCGCCGACGCCATGCTCCGCCTCCGAGCTGGCGTCCCATTCCCCCGAGGGCGCGGCGGCGTTTCCGCGCTCCGGTTCCCGCACACCCGGTTGCGCAGCTCAGCCCCCGACTCTGCAGGGTCGGGGGCTGAGTCGTGTCCAGCGTCAGTCGTTGATCGGGCCGCCCAGCACCGGAGGCGGCCCCGGGTCGTGGTTCTCCGGCAGGCTCGTGATCCGCGGCGTCCCGTCCCGGCTGACGCCGTAGCTGGGCGGCTGGTTCGACCCCAGCAACACGCGGGTGGCCCACGGCGGCAGCTTCGCCTCGACGGCCCTCAGCGCCGCGTAGATGACGCCGAACACCACCGGCATCAGCACGGTCTCCCACAGCCCGTTCAGAGCGCCAGTGACGCTCTCCGGCAGGCCGAGGGCCACCAGCCACGTGATAAGCGCCGACCACACGCTCGGCACGATGGTGCGGAGCCAGGAAACGAGACGGTCGCTGAGCGCGGTCACTGGGCACCTGCCGCGGCGTGGAGGACGGCGCCGAGCTTGTCGACGACGGCCTGGGCGAACTCGTCGGGGTTGTCGCCTTCGGCGTTGGCGAGGGCGTCGCGGGTGGTGTCCTGGAGGGCGGGCAGGAGCGCGGCGGCGATCTGCTGGGCGGACACGCCGCCGCTGCGGGCGACGAGCGCGGTGAGGTCGCCGAGGCTCTTGGTGAGGTTGTCGAGCCGGGCGGTGAGCGGGACGGTGCTGTCCGGCGGGCGGTGTGCGCCGCCGGCACCGGAGACGTACAGGTGCAGCTCGCGGAGCAGCTGGTCCTGGTTGCTGTCCATGTCGGGTACCTCCTGGGTGGTGGCGCCGCCGAGCAGGGCGGCGAGTTGGTCTCGGGTCCCGCGGAACGCCGAGGCGTCCAGCGGCTGATAGCCGGCGATGCGGGCCGAGCTGGTGAACTGAAGCAGCGCGACGGGCAGGCCTCCGTAGCCGTTCCAGTACGACACGGGGACGCGAGCCCATTCGTCGGCGAGCAGCCCGACGACGTTGTCCGGGTAGCGGCTGGACCACAGCGGCGGCAGACCGGCCAGCGACGGCGAGCCGAGGTGGTCGCGCCAGTACCAGGGCGGCAGGTACAGCAGCGGCACCCGGTACCCAGCGGCGCGCAGCTGCCCGACGAGGTCCTTGGTCAGCTGGACACCGCCGGAGTTCGCCTCGACGTCCGGGATGACCGGCACGTCGAGCGGCACCACGCTGCGGATCTTCGCGACGTGCTGCGCCGCGGTCGCACTGGAGCGCTGGTACCAGTACGCGGCGACCAGCTGCCCGGCCGCGCGGGCCTCGGCGAGGTTCGAGGTGAAGTCCGGGTCGACGAACGTCGAACCCTCGCCGGCCTTGAGGATGGCGAGTTCGCATCCGTCGGCGCGGGCCCGAGCGAGGCTGAGCGCCTTGTCCTGGTGGTGGGAGATGTCGATCGCGAAGGTAACGGCCACGTCAGCCTCCGGCCTTGGCGAGGATGAGGATCAGCGCGACGACACCGCCGAGCCCGCCGCCCAGGCCGGCCAGCACGTAGCGGGCGGCCGGGCGCGCGACGATCACGGCGACGCCGACAAGCAGCAACGCGATCCCGAGCAGGATCACGGCGAGAGTCAGGTCCATCAGTTGCCTCCAAGGGGCGGGTTGGGTTCGGTGCTGTCCGCCGGTGGCGTGGAGGTCACGGGCGGCGGTTGGGTGGCGACGACGCAGGTGTAGGTGTCGGCGGTGCCGCCGTCGGCGAGGACGACCCGGACCTGCGCGAACTGGCCACCACGCGGGCACAACGCGTCCGGGTGGTCGCGGAGGTAGGTCGCGAACGCGTCCTGGATTTCCTCGGTCGTCGGAGTGCGGCCCGGTTTGCCTTCCGGCCCCTGTGGGCCTTCCTTCCCCTGGTCCCCTTCCTTCCCTTGGTCACCCTTCGGGCCCGCCGGGAGAGGGTTCGTGGCCAGGTAGCCGGCCAGCGACGCCGCGACCTGCATCGGCGACGGCCCCGGCACCGTGATCGGGTTCGCCGCAAAGTACGCCGCGATCCCCGCGCCGAGCTCCGCCGCGGTCGGCCGGGTCGCAGGCAGCTGCGCCAGCACCCGCGCCGTCGCCGACGCCACGATCACCTCGGTATCCGTTGCCTGGCCGGGCGACGGGATCGGGACCTGTGCCTGGCCGCGGCGCGCCAGCTCGGCGTTCGCGCGGTCCCCGGCGGTCTTCGCGGCGTCCGCCTGCCCGCGCAGATAGCTGATCGTGGTGTCCTGGCTGGCCTGCCGCGCCGACAGGCCAGCCAGCTGCGGACCGAACCACAACACCACCGCGGCCGAGCCGAGGATCGACACGAGCAGCGCGACGACAGCGACGAGCGGCGCGACCTTCCGCGGCCAGTCGCGGTTCCAGAACTGGCTCCGGGCCTCGTCGGTGGCCGCGGCCGCCGCCTCCTGCCGCACCAGAGCGAGGCCTTCGTGAAGCCGGTCGTCGGCGGTTCGGTCATCGTGCTCGGTCACGGCAACCTCCCGTCCCAGCCTCGTCGATACAGCTCGGCCTCCAGCGCATCGCAGCGAGCTTCGAGGCGTTTGTTCTTCCGCTCGACCGAGCGCAGCCACTCGCGCAGCACGGCCTCGCCGGTGACGCTGCCCGGGTCGCTCTTGACGGCGGCGGGGGTGTCCGCTTTCGCCAGGGCGGGCGCCGGGTCGGCCGGTTTCCCGAAGCGGCTCTTGGCTTTCTCGACCCACACCGGTCCGCGGGCGGCGATGTAGGCGATGAGGACCGCGCCGACGAGTCCTGCGAGCGACAGCCACCACGGAGAGCCCGCCGGGATCGCGTCAGCGGCGACATACACCTGGCCCCCTCAGGAATCCGTGCGCGCATCGGGTGTCTCCCTCGCGGTCATCCGGTAGCTGGTGCGCTGCCACAGCGCGAGCCCGTTGATCGGGCCGACGAAAAGCAGGTAGTGGATCGGGCCGCCCCATCCGGTCGCCTGGTCGGTGAACAGCGTGACCGCGAGCCCGATCCCCCAGAAGATCGCGGCGACGACCGCGACCGCGTGCCCGGCGGTGTACCGCCGGAAAAGCAGCAGCAGCCCGGCCAGTACGAAAGCCGCGCCCCACACTCGGATCGGGACACCGAGGCCGCGGATGAACGCGAAGCTGCCACCGGAGGACCACTGCGCGGGCCCGAGAAGGTAGCCGGTGCCGACGGCGGTGGTGTGCGCGGCGATCAGCCACCGCGGCACGCCGATCCACTGTGGACGGTTCATCACAGCCCCAGGTCTTCCACGAGCAGCTCCCGGTCGACGGAACCGCCGTAGATCGTGGTGGTGGCACCGGAGTTCGCGAGACCGGTCATGCCGATCGTGACGAGCCCGGACAGCACACCGGCCGGGACGGTGCGTCGGGTGTAGAAGGTGTCGTTGCCGCCGGTCGACTGCATGATTCGTTGCCACAGAATGGAACTGGACGTCGTGATCGGCCCGGCGCCGCTGATCCATCGGCAGCACATCGTGTTCGAACTGGACGGTGACGACGAGTGTTGGGTCCCCCACGAGATCGCGTAGGAGTGCGTCGCGATCGCGGTGAACGACACCGAGTCCGCGGACAGCACCTTGGTCGAGGTCGTGAACGTGTCGTTCGAGGACGGCTGCGCCGACGCGATGATCCGGTTCAGCATCGCCGCCGTCAGCGTCGTTCCTGCCTGGTATGACACGGTTTCCTCCCTTCTACAACGCGATCGTGGCGCGGCGGGTCAAGGACACGTTGGTGCCCGCGGTCTGGGGTTTGATGACGCCGTTCACGGAACGGGTGACGGTCATCAGCTGGGCGTTGCCGTTGAGCTCGACGACCATGCCGCGGGAGATCGCCGACGCCCCACCGGTGACGGTGAACGACCCGGACGCGATGTTTGCCGGTGTGCTGTACGGCTGGATCACGTAGTCCCACACCAGCCCGGCGTCGTCACCGGTCGTCGAGGACGGCTCCCCGATCTCCGTCGCGCCGGCGATCGTCGCGACCGATGTCCAGTCGTCCTGCTTCCACCCGATGTACAGCACCACCGAGCGCTGCGCACCGACCGGCATCGCCGGATACGCGATGTTCTGCGCGGAGCTGTTCAGCTGCGCGTTCGCGCCGACCACTTCGACTGAGCAGCCCCGGAACGCGGCGCACTGCGCGAGCGTGGTCGCGTTCGCGACGCCGTTGGAGAACGTCACCGTCGGCGCCGCCTCGCCCGCCTGCGCGATCTTCCCGAGCAAGCACAGGTTGTTCGCGAACCCCAGCAGCCGGTACCCGGCGGGGATCTGCGGCGTGCCGTCCGGGCTGTTCCGGATCGCCGCGAGCACCAGCAGCGCGTCACCCTCGGCCAGCCCCGCCGGCAGCGCCGGGACGACGGACGCGTTGTTCCCGACCGCGGCCGTGCCGGCCGCGACGAAGCTGGGCCCGAAGCCTCCGACGGCGGTCACGGACATCGCTTCGCCGCCGACGGTGATCGGGATCGGCAGCTGGGTCGGGTCGGTGGTCCAGCCGCACCCGGACGTGTCGACCACGAGGACCTTGCTGGCGGTGGAGGTGACGTCCCCGGCGAGCAAGCTGGTGTCGGAGTCGATCTTTCCCATGCCGTTGGAGTCCAGCACCATCACCTCGTACGGCGACGCCGGCGCACAGTTGAAGGTGATCTCCCACTCTTTCCCGCCGAGGGTCTCCGAGTAGCCGCGGGCGAGCTGAGTGATGGTGTCCGGCGCGATCAGCGTCTTCGGGTTCGTGATCACGATCCGGTCGTCGAGGTTCACGCTCATCGCGTCCAGCGCCAACTGCTGCGAGATGGTGGCGAGCTTCGCGACGTTCACCGAGATCTTCGGGTAGCGGGCCTCGTCGACCGTACCCAGGTTCAGGCGCCACCCAGCCGCGCCGACCAGCTGGTCGTCGGTGTAGAGGTTCAGGGTGACGGCGTCGTCGTACCGGCCCACCCCCGTCCCGACGGTCGGCGGGGTCACGGCGAGCCGGCCGGTGGTCTGCACCGCCTCGAAGCTGGACCCGCCGGAGCGGGTGACGGTGATGTCGTTGCGGAGGTTCTGGTCGTCCTCGACCGGCTGGAACGGCGGCACCAGTTGCCCCGCCGCGTAGTTCAAGGTGAGCGCGGCGAGCTGGTTGTACAACGATGAGCGCTCTCGCAGCCACAGGCCCGGGTGTGAGCGGGACTCGTAGATCGTCCCGAACGTCGCGTCCGCGGCCTCGTCCATCAGCTCCAGGACCGACTTGCGGGTCTGTGTCCCGACCGTCGCCGAGTCGATGAACTGGTCGGTGAACGCCTCACCGCTGGTGTAGCTGTAGCCGATCGAGTTCTCCCCCGCCAGCCGCAGATTCCGGCTGGTGGACTTCTCGCCCGCATAGGCGGACAGCTGGTCGGAGAGCGTGTAGATCGACGTGATGCTCGACCGGACCGCGATGTGCCCCAACGCGCTCGAGGTGGCCTGCCGGTACGGATTCATGAACAGCCCGGTGACCGCGCCGATCGTGCAGCCCGGCGCCGTCCCGCCGGACGCCACGCCGATCGCCTGCCCGGGCTCCAGCGTCGCGACGGTGTAGTCGACGTTCCCGCCGTTCTGGGTCAGCTCCACCGACAGCTGCACCGGCCGGCCGTTCAAGGCGAACGGCAACGTCCCCGAGATGTGGAACGACGTGCGGGCCGGGTCGTAGAACGCGAGCTTCAGGCCACCGCCGCCCGCGGACTGGTAGAAGCAGTCGATGAACGCGGCGGTCCCGTTGGTCTGGATCTGCGCAAGCGTGGCCTGGTCGACCTCGCCGGACGACTGGACCGACAGCAGGTGCACCAGCTGGATCTGTCCGGTCGCCGGGTTCCGCGGGATCGGGCCCACCCACCGGCACGCGTTGGTTTTCGCGATCGCCGCCGACCCCGGGAAGCTGGAGTCACTGGCGAAGTCGGTTTTGCCGAGCACCAGCGACATCGGGGCGCCGCCGAGACCCGACGCGATCTGTGTCGAGCCGGACAGGTCCTCAACCGGCCAGTACGCGATGTGCGCCGGGGAGATTGTCTGGTTGCCGCGCAGGTACGTGGACTTCAGCGGTGACGAGCCCTGCGTCAGCCGGCGCCGCGGCCCGGCCGCTTCGATCTGGGTGTACACGTCGCGGCCGGACACGTCCCACTGCGGGGGGAACGCGGCGATCTCGCCGGCGAACCGCGGGATCCGGACCTCGAAGTCGTCGTAGGTGAACGTGACCGGGACGTTGGTGTTCGACGCTGAGGTCGCGCCGCCGAACCCGACCCAGCCTGCGGCGCGGCGGTACAGCGTGGACACGTGGGCTTCGCAGTTCCACGCGTACGGCTCGACGGTGGCGGCGTCCCAGATCTTCGCGCGCAGCGTCTGCGAGTCCCGCTGGAACCGGATCCGCAGCGGCTGGCCGAGGTAGGAGAAGTTCGTGATTGTGGCCGCGGAGTAGGAGCTGCCGCCGACCTGGGAGATCGTCAGCGACATCACCTCGGCGACCGACACCTGCAGCCGGGCCCGGTAGTAGTCCGATGTGGACACTCCGCCGAGGATGACGTCCAGCGGCTGGAACGCGGCACCGGTCACGTCGCTGACGGACGGGGTGACGGTGCAGGAGACGTCGACGTCGCCGTACACCTGACCGGCCTGGTACGCGATCAGGCTGTCCCCGGCCGTCGGGAACGACAGCGTCGCCGCCGACCCGTTCGTCGCGAACCGGGACGCGGTCCCGACCGTGGTCCAGCCGCCGCCGACGTCGGCGGTGCCCAGCCCGTTCGACGTCGTCCGGCCGAACGCGTCCTTGGCGACGCGTACCCCGACCCGCAGCGCGGTGTTCCGGCCGAGCATCGGGTAGTACGGGGAGGTCGGGTTCCGCGGGCTGTACTTGCCGGTGCGGTTGTTCAACGTCAGCTGGCAGCTGCTCGGCCCGACCGCGCCCTGCTCGTTCTGCCGCCCTCGCGTGATCTTGATTTTGTCGCGGGCGTACACGTCCGACGTGACGTTCCGCCAGCCCCCGAGGTTCATCTCCACCACGACGTCCAGCGGGTCGTACGGGAACACCATCACGACCTCCCGAACGCGGTCTGGACGTCGCCGCCGCCCTGCACACGCACGAAGTTGCGGATGACCTCCATGAGCAGGTTCTCCAGCGACGAGTTACCCGACGTCGCCCACTCCAGCCGAACCACCGGCGCGGCCGCCGCCGAGCGGTAGCCGCCACCAGCCGAAGCCGTCCTGCTGCCACCGGCCGGGGCGTACAAGGCTTCCTGCCCATCGTTCGGGTTCCCACGCCACCCCGACGCGTACAGGGCATCCCACGTCGACCGAGGCACCGAACCCGAAACCGCCGACCCGCCAGGCGGATACAGCGCCTCCATCCCGTCGGTCGGGTCGCCCTTCCAGCCGGCCGCGAGCAAGCTCTCCCACGTCGCGCGGGACACGGTGCCCGACTCGACGGCGCCACCGCCGGAGAACCCATCCACACCTGCGTTGATCATTTCGAGGAGGCGGCGGTGCTTCCGGGTCTGCGACGCGCGGATCACCATCTCCCCCGCCGCGCCGCGCATCAGCCCACGCGACGACAGGCCCAGGATCGAGTCCGACGTCCCCGTGCCGATCGGCGGCAGCACCCCACCGCCACGGATATCGACCGCGCGCATCCCCCCGACGGCGAACCGCGGAACCGACTGGACCTCGCCGCCCGACGCGTACCCGACTGTGCCGCCCTTCGCGAACATCCGAAGGTTCGTGTTCGGCACACGTACCGACTCGCGGTAGTTCACCCCGACGTTGATCGTCGCGGTGCGGGTGCGGGCGGCGTAGTTCAGCGCGCCCTCAGCCGAGGCGGTGTTCGCGCCGGCGTTGACCCATGCCCACTTCCCGTTCGTGCTCTGCACCCACAGCTGCACCTTCCCCGTCGCCGGGTCAATGCGGGAGTCGGTGTTCGTCCACGCCCACGAACCGTTCGCCTGCCGCAACCACGTCTGGATCTTGTTCGTCGCCGGGTCTACCCGCGTGTCCGTCGTGGTCATGCCGACCGTGCCGTCCGCGCGCTGCTGCCACACCTGCACCGAACCGTCCGCCGACCCGGTGTCCGCGTGGACCGTCACCGTGCCCTCGTAGTGGTTCACTTCGTTGATCAGCGCGTCCGCGGCGTTCTTCCCGGCCTGGGTGTTCGCGAACACCTGGAACGTGCCGTCCGGCAACGCCACCACCTGGTACCCGAGGTCCTCCAAGTTCTTCTTCGCGTCCTCGGTCAGCGTCGAGACCTTCACACCCTTCTCCGGCGGCATCTTCAGCAGCTCTTCCAGCACGGTCTGGACCTGGACCTTCGACGCCTCGCCACCCGAGACCTTCAGCACCGTCTCGATCGACTCCGGGATCGCGCCGTAGTGCTCGAGCACCGCCTGGACCTGCTTGTCGTTGAGGCCCCACGCTTTCAGCTGGTTCCGGAGCTGGCCTTCCATCGGCTCCAGCGCCTGCGTGATCTCGGTGGCCGACTTGCCCTGGTCGTGCATCGACTGCGCGAACGCCCCCATGTGCTGCGCGGCCTCTTGGACCCAGTTCTGCAGCTTCGACCCGGCCTCCGAGGTGGTGTTGATCGCTCCGGCGGCGTTGAGGAAGTCCTTGTTGTGCACCGGCAGGTTCAACCCCTTGAGCAGGTCACCCGCGGTGCGCATCTGGTCGTTCCAGGCCTGCTGGGCGTCCTCCGCGCGCAGCTGCGAGCCGTGCAGGGAGTCGAATACCTCGACCATCGCGGCGCCCTTGGCCTGGACGTCACCGCCGGCTTTCGCGAGCTGGTTGAACGCCTCGCTCAGGTTCGCAGCCGCCGCCTGCCCGACGGTCGAGCTCTCGTTCAGCTTGAGCTGTTCGGACGAGACCCCACTCAGTGCAGCCTTCAAGTTGCGAGCTGACTCCTGAGTTTCGCGGAGTGACTTCGCTTGCTCGCCAGCTATGCCGATGCCGTTTTCCATCTGGCGCAACTGGGTCTGCTCGGCGGCGCTCAGATTGCCGTACATGTTCGCGACGTCCGCCGCGGCGCCGCCCTTGTCGGCCAGCCCCTTGATGTTGATTTTGTTCCAGTCGGCTTCCTGCTGCGACAGTTTCCCCTGCTGCTGCCACGAATCGATCAGCGCGTTACCCTTGCCGACCACGTTCTCCATCGCGCCGGCGTGCCCGGTCGCCGCGGCGGTCAGCTCGCCGATGTCCGATCCGAATGCGCGCGCGTTCTCCGCTGCGTTCTTGTCCGCCAACGCTTTCGCCGTGGTCTGCTGCACTGACGCGCCGATCACGCCGCCGTCGGCGCGCAGCGCCGAGGTCAGGTTCTGCACGTTTGTCGCGTGCGCCTGCGCCTTCGCCGCGGCCTCTTCCTGTCGGCGGCCGAGCTCCATCAGCAGCACGCTCAGCACGCCGGTCGCGATTCCGGCCGGGTTCAGCGCGCCGGCGATCAGTCCGGTCCCGGCGGCCTTGAGGGAGTTCATGGGGTTGCGGGCGTTCGCGAGGTCCGAGGCGAGGTTCTTCACCTTGCCGCCGAACCCGTCGAACCCCGCGGTGGCGTCAACTCCGAACTTCGACATCAGCATCGACGTGGCCGTCAGCGACCCGCCGATCTGGGTGAGCCCGGGTGGGAGCGCCGACGCGAGGTTGACCACGCCGGACAGCACCGTCATCAGCCCCGACCCGGCGGTCGAGAACCCCTGCAGGAACCCCATCACGCCGGAACCCTGCGCGGTCATCCGGACCAGCGCGCCCGTCGCCTCGTCGACGAGCACATGCAGCGAGTTCAGCGGCCCCGACGAGCCGTTCGCCAGGTTCGCGAACAGAGTCCCCAGCCGCGCCGCGAGCAGCTGCACGGTCCCACCGAACCGCGACATCCCCGCACCTGCAGCATCGGAGCCCTGTGACGCGTTCGCGAAGAACTGCGACAGCCCCGACCCCGTCTGCCCCAGGAACGACCGGAGCCCCTTGAACACCGGCTCCGACTTCTGGACCGCGGTCAGCATCCCCGGCATCGCGTTCTCCGCGAAGTCCGTGACCGACCCACCCAGCTCCCGGATCGCCGGCCCGGTCGCCGCGGTCGCTGCCTGCACCTGCGGCGTCAGCCGGTCCCACGCCCTCCCCGCGTCGCCGAGCGTCTCGACGACGTCGCTTTCAATCGCCTGGCCCATCCCGTTGACGTCGTCGAGGACGTTGTTCGCCATCCCTTTCGCCGCGGTCTGGACCTTCTCCGACGACGAAACCGCGTACACGGCAAGCCCGGCGAACGCCGCACCCGCCGCCGCCAACGCCACCGTCGTCCCGGCCGCACCCACCGCAGCCGCGGCCGGCAACCCGACATCCAAACCGACGAACTTCAGCGCCTCGAACTGGGCCTGCGACCGCTTCGCGACCTTGTTCATCTCCTGCTCGACCCCGGCGCCCGCCTTCCGCACCGAGCCGCGAGCCTTCGCCTCGTCGACCTCCGCCGGGATGTGCGCCGCCACGCCAGCTTCGGCGGCGTCGACCATCGCCTCGAGCTTCGCACGGAACGCCGCTGCCTCTTCCGGCTTGACCGGGATCTCGGTCTTCAGCAGCGCTGCGGCCTTCTTCAGCGACGCCTCGAGGTCCGTCCGGAACACGTCCATGTCGGGCGTGGCCGGGATCTTCAGCGCCGCACCGGCGGTCCGTTTGATCGACGCCTCGAGGTTTTTCCGCCACGCCGCGTCGATCGGGTTGTCGGCCGTCACCGGCAGCTTCGCCGGGGTTTTCTTGCTTTCCTTCTCGAAGCCCTCGCGGGTCTTCTTCGCCGCGTCCTCGCCGGCCTTGCCGAGCTCGTCGCCGAGGTTTCCGGAGAAGCTGCCAGAGAACGACTTCGCTGCCTCCTGGCCGGCCTTCTGCGCCGCGGTGATCGACGTCTTGGTGAGTTTGCCGGAGAAGCTGCCGTTGAAGCTGTCTGCGGCGTCGTCACCGGCCTTCTTGGCCTTCTGCCGGGTGGCGCCCGCGAACGCGTCACCGGCTTGCTCGCCGGCGCGCTTGGCCTTGGCCTTCTGGGACGCGGCGAATCTCGCGCCATCGGGGTCGTCCCAGTGGACTTGGATGCGGACGTCGTTCGCCACTTAGCTTGCCTCCTTCCGGTACGCGTACCTCACGATCTCGACCAACTCGAGCAGCTCTTCGCTTTCCTCCGCCACCGCGAGTGGCGACATCCCGAACCGCTCGCCGAGCTCGACGAGGGTCTGGGCGTGGGCTAGCTCGCGAGGACGGTCATCTGCTGCATCGACTCCTCCAGCTCGAGGTCCCTCTCCGGAGCCTCCGGCTGCGCGGGCTCGGGTTCGGTCGCGCCATCGGTCGATGGCTGCTCTAAAGGGGCGCTCGGGTAGACCGCCTCGGTGTAGGCGTTGACGAGCGCCGTGAGCACCGGTTCTTCCAGCGACCACAGGTTTTCCGCGGTCATCGGAAGGGTCTCGTCGCTGTCGTCGTCGGTGAGGTTCCACGACAGCATGAACTTCGGGAGCTCGTCGATCCCCTTCTTCCAGTCACCGAGCGCCTCGAAGGCCATGCGCTCCCGGATCGAGCCGCGGCGCAGCTTGACCACGAGCGGGTCGGGCTCGCCGGGGAACTCCAGCGTGTAGGTGGTCTGCGTCCTTCTGAATCCCATCGCGGCGGTGTCCTTTCTGGACTTACGACCAGGTCGGCACGGTGCCGTCGGCCAGGGAGAACGGGGCGTCGAAAGTGAGCTCGCCGGACGCGGCGCGCTTGAGGCTGTAGTCGGTGATCACGACCTCGTTGTTGAGGGTCAGGCCACCGACGGTGATCGCGACCGTTCGCTGCACGGAGGTGGACGGCACGGTCTTGAGCACGTCGTGCGACCGGTTGGTGGTCGGGTTGACGACGCCGGTGAGCGTGCCGGAGAAGTCCGCCAGGAGCAGCAGACGCTCCATCGCGGACTTGTCGACACCGGTCACGTCCTGGACCGCGCGAGGGGTCGCAAAGTCGAAGTTCGTGATGTCGTTGCGGATGTCCCGCGGGGTGGCTGCGGCGTCGTCGACGCTGAGGGTGGTCATCCCGAGACCGGAGATCTTGGCCATGGTGGTGCTCCTTATCCGTTGATCTGCCGCGCCAGCGCGGTCGTTGTGGTGTGCAGGTGGTCAGCCCACGCGTCGGGCCCGGAGTGGCTGACGCGGACCTCGTTGGCGTCGTCGGTGACGAGGAACAGCTCCGGCCGGCCGAGCGGCGCGAGGTGGCCGTGCTGCGGGCGTCCCTGGTGGATGACGGTGTTGAAGCAGTCCTGGCCGGCGGCGAACGTGAACTCCGTCAAACCTTCCTCGGTGCGGCGCTCGGTGAACCGGCGGCCGGCCTTGGTGCGGACGTACGCGGCCTGGCGCCGGCCGATCTCCAGGTTCTCGTCGAACCGGCTGATCCAGCCGTGCACGTGGGCCGGACACATCTCCTCCTCGCACGACCGGACTCGCCAGTGCGTGTCGAGCGGCGCGGAGATCTGGAAGTGGTCGTGGGGCTGGGTCATGGCGGCGGGCCTTTCTAGAAGACGGTCGAGATGTCGTTGCGGACGGCGACGACGGAAAACACGGCGTTCGTGAACGTGCCCGTGGTGACCGCGCGCAGGTATCGCTCGACGGTCTGGTTCCGCGCGGTCTGGATCCGCTCGAACGTCCGCCCGGTCGCCGCGGTGAACGAGCCGCCGACGACGTCGGCCCACGCGTCACCGACGCCGTTGTCGCTGGACTCCTGGATCTTCACCGTCACCGACGTGCCGGTGAACGCGAACACGTGCAGATAGAACTGCGCACCGAAGTTCGCCGAACCGGTGAACCCCGGCGGAGAGCCGACACCCATGTCGACGCCGGTACCGTTCCCCGCGGTCGCGTCGGTGCGGCGCCCGGCGGTGAGCTGGACACCCCACTCCAGGCCGTACCCGTTCGCGGCCGCGGACACGTCTAGGGTGATCTCGCCGCCCGCGGCGCGCTTGAGGTCGTAGTTGAGCTGCTTGCTGGTGCAGCACGCGGCCGGCGCGCCGAGGCTGGTGCCGCGGCAGTAGGTGACGAGCTGGTCTGCGGTCGCCAGCGGCGAGAGGACCTTATGCGCGCCGTCGACAGTGCCGCCGCCCGCGATGGTTTCCGGGTTGAGGTAGGCGGTGAGGTCGATGCCGCCGTCGCGGAGCCCGCCGATGCGTTCCATGGCGGACTTGTCGATGCCGGTGACTTCGATCGGGGAGAACCCGCCGCCGATCTTTCCGAGTTCGCGGACGTCGTTGCTGATCGCGTAGCCGGAGACGTACAGGTTGTCCCCGAGACCGCTTTGCTTTGCCACGTCAGGCCTCCTGGTCCCAAACGTCGGAGATGATGATGGGGACGATGATGTCCATCGCCCGGTACTGCTTCCCGTCCTGCGGGGCGTAACCCGCCCGGGCCGACAGGGGGATCCCGCGCGCGCCAAGGAGATCCACGAAGCGAGCCTGACCCTCGACCTCGAAGTCCCGCGTCACAGACTCCATGAACTCCCCCGCGGCGCGGATGATCCGCGGGTCGATGCCGTCCTGCGGGTCACCGAGCATGTCCGTCCGCACCCGGACCTTGATGCCGAGCCGCACCGACGTCGCCGCGAGCCCCGAGGACTGAACGGGGTCGATGGTGTCGGTGAAGATCTCGCAGTGCACGCCCAGGCCCGGGCCGTTCTTCATCTCGTGCCCGGCGACCTTGTCGAAGATCCCCGTCCGCTTCGCGTGATCGATCAGGCTCTCCTGGAACACCGAGTAGTCCAACCCGCTCATGCGTTCAACCTCCCCACGCACACATCGATCAGCGGTTCCAGCACCGCCGGCGCTTCGGACTCCAGCTGCTGCGCCGCCGCCCGCAACGCGTGGTACCCCTTGAACCGGGTCGTGGCGTTGCGGGAGCCGACGCCTTCCAGCCACGGCCCGTAGATCACGTCACGGTCGTGGATCAGCTGGATGTCCCCGGCCCGCTCCGTCGCCAGCTGCGTCTCGTAGTACGGCGTCGGGTTCCGGATGGACGCGTCGAGCAGCTGGTGCCAGTCCGCGAGACCCTGCCCGCCGAGCCGGTTCAAGCCGTCGTCCTTCAGCTGCCGCCGCGCGTCGTCGTTGCGGCCATCGAAGAACGGCCCGGAGATCGTCACGCTCGCCATCGACTACACCGCCCTCGTTCGAACTTTGCGGCCGTGCGCCGCATACACCTGCTCACGCAAGTCCTGAATGGACGCGACGAGCTTCATCGCCGACTCCCCCGCCCGGATCTGCTGCCCGTACCCGCCGGTCTCCTGGTTCAGCGTCACGATCGCCTCGGCGATGTTCAGCTGCCGCACCAGCGGCGGCGGCACCCACACCGACAGCGCACCGGCCGCATGGTCGGCCGCGGTCGTGCCGGCCGCGCCGCGGTCCACGAGCAGCCGCCGCGGCGAGAACACCGCGGCGCCGACGTCGTGCGTGGCGAGCGGGGCCCCATCGACAGCACGCGCGACGATCAGCGTGTTCCCGGCGACGTCGTCGATTCGCATGCGTTCGCCGTCGACGAGGATCTGCTCCCCCTCCGCGAACCCGGTGCCGTCGTCGACCTGCACGGTGACCGCGTTGTTCTTGTCGACGAGCGGGGCCTGCAGCGTCTGGCCGGTGTCCAGCTGCGAACGGCCGGTCACCAGCAGCCGCTCCGAGCCGGCGCGCAGCAGCGACCCGACCCCGACCGCGGCGCCGTCGGTCACGTCGATCGTGCGCTGGCCCGCGTTGATCCCGGCCGCGAGCTCACCGGCGGGCGCGGAGTCGTCGGTGTACCCGAACAAGCCCGTCACGCTGATCGCGCGTTGTGTCGTCGCACCCGCGGCGAAAGCGGCCGAGGTGCTGTTGTCGGTTTCCAGGTGTGTGAACGGCGGCCCGTCGTCCGGGCGGAGCATCGCCTCGGCGTCGGGGATGGTGACACCGCCGGCGACCATCGAGTCGAGGGAGATGAGCTCGTTCGCGTCGAGCCACAGCCGGTTGTGGGCCGGGGACTGCGAGCTCGGCCAGTCCCACGTCATGGTGCGGATGACGGGGGCGAAGGTGCGGTGGCACAGCCGGTCGACGGCGCGCGCACCCGCAACCACAGCGCGGTCGACCTGCGGGTTGCGCCGCGCGGTCTCCGCCACGTCCAGAGCGGACTTGACGTCCTCCCTGGTGCAGTAGGGAATGCTGTCCATCCTGTGCCCTTGCTTTCTCGGCCGAGCCGCCCGTGAGCGACTGGGGTGGAACGGATCTTCAGTTGTGGCCCCGAGCTACTCGGGGAAGCTGCGGCCCGCCGTGACGGGCTGAGGTGTTCGGTAGCCCCGGCGCCCGCCGGTCTCCCACTGGGTCCCGTCGAACCGGCACACCCGCTCCCCGCGGGTGTTCACCGTCAGCGGCTCCCCGCACTGCGGACACGCGACCGGTACCCGGGTCTCCTCGGCGCGCCGCTCCGCGTTGTAGTCCCGCAAGATGCCGAGCAGCCCGTCCCAGCCGGACGACCGCGGCGTGCCGCTGCTCGCGGCGTTGACGGTCGCGTTATGCGCGGCGCCGGTGCCCGCGGCGCGCTGCGCCGGGACGAACACCGACCCGGCCGCGGTGCCGACCGTCGCTTGGCCCGCTGTGCCCGCACCGGTGGCCGGCTGGGCGGCGGCGGCGATCGCGCCGCTCGGCGACGCTGCGGCACCGATCCCGGCCGCGGCGGTGGCGCGCGGACCGACTGCAGGCTGCGGCTGAGCCGCCGCGCCCGCACCGGCCGCGGAACCGGCGGGTGCCCGAACCCCGGTGCTGGCCGCGCCGGCAGTGCCGGTCCCGGCGGCGAGGCCGGCCTGCGCGGTGCCCGCGCCGGTCGCGGTGACGGTCGCGTCCCCCGCCGAGCCGGAGCCGGTCGCGGTGGCGGAACCGGCCGACACGGCGAGCTGGGGGGTGCTCGCCGTGCCGGTTCCGGAGCCCCGGCCCGCCGCCAGGGCCACGTTGGAGGTGGGGGCGGCAGCGGCGCCGCTTCCGCTGGCCGCCCCCGCGGCCGAAGACACGCTCGCGCGCGCCGTCCCGGCCGAACCTGTCCCGGTCGCCGCCTCGGCGGCCGGGGAGATCGAGCTGGTGGCGCTGCTGGCAGCTCCGGCGCCGGTGGCGAGACCGGCGGGCGCGCTGGTCTCGGTCGTGAAGGTCGTCACGGTCGCCGCGAACGCGCTGCCTGTGCCAGCCGCGGCCGACGCGGTGGGGCTGACGCGCGGCGCGGGCGCCAGGGCGCTGCCAGTGGCCGCGGCGAGCCCCGCCGCCGGCGCGACACCCGCGGCAGGAGCCGCGGCCGCGCCGGTCCCGGCAGCTGCGCCGCCGCCCGCGCTGACCTTCGCCGCCGGGGCAGCGGCCGCGCCGGTGCCAGTGGCGTTCCCGGCCGGGGCCGAGGTACCACCCGTGGCGGTCGACACGGTCGCGTTCGACGCCGCGCCGGCGCCGGTCGCGGCCGGGGGGAACGCGAACGGCGGGTCGTCTTCGGTGGTGACCGCGGTCGTCCCGGCGACGAGGTTCCGGCCGGCGACGGAGTCGGTGAGGTCCGACGCGGACGCGAGCGCCCAGTTCGCCCAGGCGTTGGAGGACCGGACCGGCGTCGGGGACGCCCACTCGGCTTCAAGCTCGGCTTGGGTGAGGACGGCCGAGTAGTAACGGGCGCGGCGGAGCCGGCCGTTGAACCACTCGGTGGCGTCCGACGGGGCGCGGCCGCCGAGGGTGAGGCCGTCCGGTGTGGACCCGCCGGAGGAGGTGCCGGACGCGGAGTGGGTGGCGCCGGTGGGGGTGGCGGTCCAGATGGTGGCGGTGGTGCCGGTCTGGGTGACGGCGACCTTGAGCCAGCCGCCGGCGGTGAGCTGGTCGACACCGGAGACGCCGCCGGTGTTGCCGGGGGTGAAGATGGCGGGGGTGGTGCCGTCGGTGGCGGTGGCGAGGTTGAAGCGGGTGCTGGTGCCGGAGCTGGCGTGGATCCGGAGGATCGTCGAGTTGGTGTTCTGGTCGACGGACAGGTAGACCCAGCAGAGGAAGGTGAACCCGGACTGCGGGTCGGGCGGCGCGGACGCGGTGTACGAGACGCGGTCGGTGGCGGCGTCGAAGCGGACGGCCATGCGGGTTCACCTCCTTCCGAAGTGGACAGTCGAGCAGGGCGGGTTACAGGGTGAGGGTGAAGATCCCGGCGGCGTTCCACACGATCGTGAAGGTGCCGGCGGTGACGGACTGGGTGCCGCCGAAGTAGTTGAAGCACAGGCCCTGGTCGGCGACCGGGGTGGTGAGGGTGTCGTCGTACACGAACGCGCCGAAGACGTTCGCGAGCGTCGCGGCGGTGCCGTTCGCGGTGTCCGCGGCGTCGAAGGTGAAGACGTTGCTGGCGAACGACGACGTGATCGAGCCGAGCGACACGCCGCCCGCGGCCCAGCCGCCGTTGGACTGCTCGTTGGTGTTCGCCCACTGGCCCGCGTTGTACGCGAAGCTCGCGGCTGCGGCGGTCTGGTCCGGGGTGATGCTGTTGTTGTAGAGCGCGGCCTTGAACGCGTCCGAGTTCAGGTCGAACGCGTTCGTGCGGTTGAGGGCGTCCGTGATGAACGCCGACGAGATCTTGCTGTTGGACCAGGCCATCGCCTTCTCCTAGTCGGTGGTGCCGCGCGCGGTCGGCGCGAACACGGTGACGTCCTGCCCCTCATCCCGGACGGTGGTGACGTTCATGACCGGACGGCCCTCGTGCAGCCGCACCACGTCACGGCCGACGTAGTCCTCCCGCTCGTTCACCCGCAGCTCGGCGCGCGTGCCGGCGGGGACGAGCGGGACGTCGAGCCCCGCGAGGCCCTTGCACCGGTGCATCCGGGTGTGCGGGCGGGCCTCGCGGGTCACGTCGGTGACGTCGCAGTTCGGATGAGGGCATTCCCACCGCTGCTCCGGCGGGGAGAGCAGCGGCACGTTCACGACGCTTCGCCCGAGCCTTCGGCCGGCTCGGCGTGCGCCGACGCGTCGCGGTTGTCGACGAGCTCGATGATCTGCGCGCGGGTCAGCGGCTCGACGTTCGCGCGCTCGTGACCGACCGCGACGGCGTAGTCGACCCAGTCCGCCTTGCGGGCGTTCGGGTCCGGACGCTGCGGCGCCTCGCGCTGCTCGCTGTCCGCGTGCAGCTCCGCTGAGCTGGCGTCGTTCTCCAGCGTCTTCGGCTCGTAGTAGCGCGTGCCGTCCGCGCCCTCGGTGTAAGGGTCGCCGCCGTCCTCGGGGTGCACGACGTTGTCCGGGTCCCAGCCGGTCGGGCCGTCCCCCTCAGCCTGCCGCGCCGCCTGGTCCTCGGCGACCGCGTCCCGCAGAACCTGCGGCAGCGGAGCCTGATCCACCGCCGGCTCGACGTCCTTCGCCGGGTCGAACCCCGGCGCCGCGCCCTCGACCGGCTCGATCGTCGGCCCCTCGTGACGAGTGATCTTCGGCATGGTTTCGCGCTCCTTCTCCAGCTGCTCGGCTTCGTCGATCGGGTCGTTCTCCCCGCACTGCGGGCACTTCGGCGCACCCACCGCATACGCGGCGGTGCAGCCCCGGCACTCCCAGGTCACCGTCAGACCCCCATCGCCGGAAGGTTCTCCGGCGTCCGCGCGACCATCAGGTCCCGCGTCACCGCGTTGACCGTGCCCGCGCCCGTCGAGGTGAGCTTCACGTACTTGTAGGTGTCCGACAGCTGCGTGCCCTCGACCTCGACGACCATCGCGTTCTGCGTCGCCGCGGCCGCCGTCACCACCGTCGCCGCCGCGGCCTGGTTCCGCTTCGTCCACACGTCCGAGCCGTTGCCGGTGTTGGTGAAAAACGTGGTGATGCACGCCAGGTTCTGCGCGCCGGTGCCGGAGGAGTCCTTCGCCTCCTGCAGCGTGTACGTGTCCCCCGCAGCGCCTCCGAGGTAGCAGAGGAACGCCACCCCGCCCGCGTTCCGGAGGTTGATCCACACGCCGTCCGCGGCCGGGGTGCAGTTGAGCAGCCGACCAAGGGCCTTCTGTGCCATGACTTTCTCCTGTCTGGGTTGCGTGCCGGGGCGACACTGCCGGCCCGGGTGGAGGCCGCCGCCGGGGTGTGAATGCCGGCGGCGGCCGGGTGGGTCAGAGCAGCTCGACGAACGGGGACAGCGTGTTCGCGCTGCCGTTGGCCGGGGTGATCGCGGACTTGAGCCAGGGCTGGCCGTCGACGCGCTGGATGATCCGGAAGGTGGTCTTGTCGGTGCCGAAGTTGTAGTCCGTGGAGCTGTCGGCGGACATGGTCTGGCGGTCGCCGATGAGGTAGTAGGACAGGTCGGCGAAGCAGAGGTCGCCGCGGGAGCCGAGCTGGCCGCCCTTCTCGGTGATGATCAGCGGCCGGCCGAGGATCGTCATCGGCATCCCGGCCGCCGCGTTGACGACGAACACGCTGTTGCCGCCGGTGCCGACGGTGAGGCTCATCTGCAGCAGCTGCGGGATCGCGTCCGGCGAGCACATCCACACCGCGTTGCTGAGCGAGCTCGGCAGCATCCGTGCGTACATCGCGGCGATGTCCGGGAACGTGATCTTGTTGCCGGTCGCGCGGGTCACCGTGACCGCCGCGGTGTTCCCGGCGCCGCGGAACCCGTTCGGCTCGCCGACACCGGAGCCGATCTGGAACTTGTTGTCCTCCTCGAACGCCAGGGCCTTCGGCCACAGCGTCTCGATCAGCGCGGAGAAGCTGACGATGCTGTCCTGCAGCAGCTCGTTCGGCACCGCGGACAGGCCGGTCAGCTTCTTCGCGTCGAGGGTGATCCGACCGAACTTCGGCGAGGCGTCCTGCAGCATCGCTGCTTCCTCGGTCCAGAACGCGATCATGCCGCCGAACACGGTGCCGGCGTTCGTGGTCGAGTCGATCATCGGGAACGGCACCCGCGCCGACTCCATCGGCACCACCGTCGCCAACGGCCGAACGACCGACTGCTCGAGCGCGATCTGCATCAGCTGCGACCGGAGGGTCTCCGGGACGAGGAACCCGCCGTCCGACGGCGACACCGACGACGCGGCGTTGCGCAGCGCGGCGAGCTTGTCGGCGCTGGCCTTCGGGTTCTTGTGCCAGATCGTCTGCGCGAAGTCGACGCTGTTCTCGAAGTGCGCGTCGAGGACCGCACCCGGCGCCTGCGGGTTGTGCGCGGTGGCCTGCTTGTGGCTGGTGAGCATGCTGCCGCGCTTGGCGGTCGGCGACAGGTTCAGCCGGTTGATCTGCGCGGCCTCGTCCTCGCTGACCTTGTTGCTGAGCAGGAAGTCGCGGAGACCTTTCTGGATCTGGGCCTGCAGGTCCTGCTCGGTGTCGCCGTCCTTGGGCTGCGCCTTGTCGCGGTAGGCCTTGATGAAGTTGACGAGGGTGTCGGTGTCCTTGAGGACGTCCTTCGCGCGGGCCGGGTCGGTGAGCGTCTCGGCGAGCTCCTCGTCGTTGGCCGGGATGGCGAGGGTGTTGACGACGCGGCCGAGCCGCGTGGCCGGGATGCCGAGGCGGGCGAGGCGGTCGTGCTGGCCGGGGGTGAGCGTGCGCTGCCCCGGGGAGAGCGTGGCGGTGGTCATGCCGGTGTTCCTTCCTTGTACAGGGCGTGCAACAGCTCGTCCACCGTGGACGGAGCAGGCTTGAGCAGGCCGCCGACGAGGGCGGACCAGCTGTCCGTCGGCGCCGCGGGCGCGGCCTCGACAGGGGCGGGTTCGGGTTCCGGCTCGACGGCCGGAGGTTCGGGCGCGGGCGGTTCGGGCGCCGCAGGAGCGGCCGGCTCTTCCGGCTCTTCCGGCGCGGGCTCGGCGGCCGGCTCCGCGGCCGCGGGCTGCTCGACCACCGGTGCTTCCGGGGCCGGCTCCGGCTCGGCGGCGGCGAGCTCGTCCACCGGCTTCGGCGCGGGCGCTTTCTCCCGGCCCGCGTAGTGGTACGCGAACACCGACAGGTCGTAGGCCTTCGCCATCAGGTCGGCCGGGTCGTCCTCGCCCGGGACCGCGGCGACCGGCTCCTCGGTCGGCTCGTCGGCGTTGTTCACCTCGTCGCACAGCCCGGCCGCGAGCGCCTCCGGGCCGTTGTACCAGGTCTCTTCCTGCATCGCGGCGCGCCACTGCGCGACGGTCCCGCCGGCCTGCTGGACGTAGATGTCGGCGATGTTGTCCGAGGCCTGGTTGAGCAGGTCGAGCATCTTCTGCATGTCGGCGGCGTTGCCGTAGCACAGCCCGGACGCGTCGTGGATCATCAGCTGCGCGTTGCGTTGCATGACGACGGTGTCCGCGGCCATCGCGATGAAGCTGGCGGCCGAGGCGGCGACACCGTCCACACGCGACTCGACGGTCGCGGGGTGGTCACGCAACGCGTGGTAGATCGCGAGCCCGTCGAACACATCCCCGCCCGGGGAGTTGAGGTGCAAGACGATGTGGTCGACCCGCAGACCCATGAGGTCGTGGACGAAGTCCTGGGCTGTGACGCCCCAGTAGCCGATCTCGTCGTAGAGGTAGATCGCGGCGACCGAGGGCTGCTCGACGAGGTTGCGGATCTGGTACCAGGTGCGGCCGTCGGCGATCTCGGTGGCCTGCTTGCCGGTCACGCGCAGCGCCTGCATCCGCTGCCGCTGCCGCTGCGCGCGCAGCCGCTGGCTCTTGGACATCACTGGCCTCCCTTGGTGGATTCCGGGCGCCAGACACCCACGAACGTGCCGCGGCAGCGCCAGGTGCCGAGGCAGTCGATGTAGCCGCCGGTCGGGTACAGCGCGAACAGCGCGGCGAGGTCGTCGGTCGTGCAGATGAACCGGCCGTGGACTTCGCGGCACGGCGCGCAGGTGTTGCCGTCCATCTGCTCGTCGGCGTACAGCGCGCCGACCGGCCCGGCCGCGAGGGTCTCCGCGCGGGCCCGGTTCTGCGCCTCGGTGAGCGCGCCGCCGAGCGCCGCTTTCGCGCCGGCGTCGGACATCTCGTTGAGGAACGTGTCGAGGTGGTCACCGACAACGTCGACGTCCGGCTCGGGCCCGGCGACGCGGGCGGCTTCGCGGCCGGCGGTGAGGCCGTACCGACGCGCCTCGAACTCGGCCACCTGCCGGGCGGCGTCCTCGAGGTCCGCGGCGGTCGGCCACTTCGCGCCGAGCTCGACGTCCGCGGCGGCCGCTTCGTCGACGGCGTGCCCCGCGGCGGTCTCCCCGAAGCTGGCCATCGCCGACGACAGCGTGGCGACGGCGTCGGTGACGTCCAGGTCGAGCGTCGCGAGCCCGGACCGGTCGTCGCCGGTGAGGATGTCCTTGACCGCGGCGATCAGCTGGCTGATCCACTGCGCGACCACGCTGGCCTGCCAGGTTTCGAGCAGCGCAGCGAGCGCGGACGTCCACGACGCCTGCAGGCCGGCCAGGTCGACCGCGTCGACGGCGTCCTCGTCGGTCTCCGGCCAGTCGGCCGTGTTGCGCAGGCCCGGCGTGTGCTCGACCAGCAGCCGCGCGAGGAGGTTCCCGACGTTCGGGGGTTCGGCAGGCACTTGTGGCTCCGTGCTGGGCGGGGTGGGGGCGTCCGGCTCGGCCGGTGTCGGGCCGGCCGGGTCGGACACGACGGGGGGCTGCGGCGCAGGCGTGGCGGGCTTCTCCCACACGAGGCCGGCGGGCAGCTCGTAGGCGGTGGCGAGGGAGTCGCCGGTGAACCCGGCGGTGACGAGCGACGCGACGGCCTGGGCACGCGAGGTGCGTTCGGCGTTCTCGGCGGCTTCGTCCTGCGGGACCGGCGATTCGTAGTCGACCTCGGCGGTGTGGCGGGTTTCATCGAACAGCGGCAGCAGCTTGGTCTGGATCGCGTTCTTCCACCGGTCGGCCCGCGGGACGGTCAGCCACTTCGCGAAGATCCGCTCTCCGGACTCGCCTTGGGCGCGGTTGACGTCGTCGGTGATGCCGAGCATCCCGCGCGGGAACCCGAACCCTTCCATGATCGCGTCGCGGGTGACGCCGCGGAGCTCCGCGAACTGCATGTCACGCTGGGTGTACTTGCGGTCGACCCACTTGGCCTGCTCGAGGATGGCGACGCGGTGGGCGCGGGCGACGCCGCGGTGCTGCTCGTTCCAGCGGTCGCGGAGCTGGTTGAAGTCGTCGTCGGTCAGCGACTCGGGGACTTCGATGATGCCGCCCGGCTCGGCGGAGTTGAGGAAGAAGTTCTTGTTCCACTCGGCGGCGTACGCGGCGGACTGGACCTCGGTCAGCACGGCCTGCACCGGGCCGAGCCCGCGGTAGGGCTCGGTGGGGTGCGGCATCCGGACCTGGATGACGTCGTCGTTGTTCAGCGGCACCCGCTCCCCGTCCGGCGAGGTGTAGATCCAGCCGGCGAGGTAGCTGTACGGGTCGGGGACGGGGTTCATGCGGTCCGGGCGGATCGGCCAGAGTTCGAGCGGGACCTTGTAGCGCTTGTCGCGGGTGACGACGAGGAACGCTTCGCCGGTGAGGTCGAGGTGCTGCTGCTCGATCTCGAACAGCTCCATGCCGGACATGAACGGGTTCGGCTCGCGGAGGATGTCGAGTGCGGCGTGGACGGTGATGGGGGTGCGGTCTTCGTCCTTTCCGGACTTGGCCGGCCGGTAGAGCTGCCAGTCGATTTTGGCGACGGCGGTGGAGGTGCGGTTGACGATGCCGAAGACGGTGCCGTTGGTGGCCATGGTGCCGAGTTCGCCGATGGCGTCGCGGCGGTTGAACCAGGTGGAGGCGCCGGTGGCGGAGCGGCCGACGATGGGGACGGGGGCTTTGGCTGCGGGCCGGGTGGGTCGGCGGGTGCCGCCGAGGAGGCTAGCCACGGCCGTCGTCCGCGGCGTCGGTGGCGGCGCGGCGTTCGGCGAGTTCGACGTCGAAGCGGGCTTCGACGAGGAAGGCTGCGACGCCGGTGGCGATGAGGCCCCAGGTGGGGCCGTGCAGCCAGGCGGCGGTGACGAGGCAGGCAAGTCCGATGAGGGTGAGCAGGACGAGGCTGAGACTGGTGGCGGCGGGCTTGAGCAACGCGCCGATGGTCTTCAGCATGGGCACAATGTACAGCCCAACCCGATCACGTGGACACATTGTGCACGCCCACGACCAGGCATTTTAGGCGGAATACGGCTGTTTCATCGCTCTAGCTGTACAGTCTGTACAGCGCTCGAACGCGCCGGATCAGGAGGACACAATGGACGGTCGAACTGTGACCTTGGACGACGTCCGGGCGTGGCCGGCGACCGTACCGATGGCGCGGGCCACGCTAGCGCTGGGGATCTCGAAGTCGCACGGCTACCAGCTGGCGCGGGACGGCCAGTTCCCGTGTCGGGTGCTGCACATGGGCGGCTCGGTGCGCGTGGTGACGGCCGGGCTCGTGGCGCTGCTCGAAGGAGCCGAGTCGAGCTCTGCCGCGGCGGAGCATGCTGACTAGCTTGCGAGTTCACATGCCAGTGAGCATGCCTCTTGTATAGAACCCTACAGTCTGTATAGTGCTATACATGAACGAGCAGAGCATGAACCTCCGCCTCGGCCAGCTCGCCGTCGCCCGCCGCCAGGCCACCGAAGAACTCGACCGACGCACCGGCGCCCTCCGCGACGCCATCCAAGAAGCCGCTGACGCCGGCATGGCCGAAGCCGCCATCGCCCGCGCCACCACCCTCACCCGCGCCACCATCCGCGACTGGCTCGGCAAACCCAGACGCGGCGTCCTCGTCCGCGCCATCTCCTACCACGGCGACGACCCCATCGAAGGCCGCTACGTGCCGCGCACCGACCACCCCGGTGCCGCGCCGCCCGCCGACGCCGCGTGGGTGTCCGACGGTGACCCGAAGGGCCCGTGGATGGTGAAGGCCAGCACCGTCGTGGTCGTCGGCAACAGCCACTGAACAGCGGAAGGCCCCCGGAGCACGGCGCTCGACGGGGGCCTCCCCCGGCTGGCCGCTCGTCCCGGAGTGCGCCAACCGCTGCACAGCGATGCTACCGTGCCGGACAGCTGGTCCGCCGGAGCCTGCGGGGCAACCACCGCGCACGCCGTGCGTGAATCGCCGTTCCGGAATGGATCTGGGCGATGCCCTACAACTCCGGCGCCCAGCCCTCTACAGCCACCGCACGCCCGGCCGGCCGCGGAGATCCCGCTGCGCCACCACATACCGCGCCGTGTCACAGCAGTCGTCCTGCTCCTTCAACGGAGCCTCCTTCAGCTTCTTCCCCGCCCCCGTGTCCCACACGTACCCCGGGATCTCCTCCGCCAGACACGTCGGTGCCGCCGCGTCCACCAACGCCTGGTCCCGCTTGAGCAAGCTGTCCCGGAGCAGGAACAGCCGCGGCCGGCCATCGTGGTCCGCCGGGCGGAGCCGCACGGCGAGCGCCTGGATGCCGTCCGACACGGTCTTCTTCGCCGCGGTCGTCGACATCCCCAGGTGCCGGGCCAGAGTCGCGCGGTCCTCAGCGTCGTGGTCGCAGATGATCGCGCGGGGCCGCGGCTCCTTCCATGTCCCGTCCGGGCGCTGGACCGCGCCGAGCATGATCCGCGCGTGGTCCTCGACCAGCGTCTGGGTCATCACGTGCTCGCGGTACAGGTACAGGCGGCCTTCGGGGTCTTCGGCCCACCACTGCGCGACGAACGGGTGCACGTACCCGAAGTCGACCGCCCACCAGCGGGTCCAGTCGTCGGGGATGTCGAACCGGTCGATCACGTGCACGGAGCGGTCGAACCCGTCGTAGATCACGCCTTCCGACGACACCCACAGGCCGTCGCGGAGCCGGAGACGCCGGACGCCGGTGAGCGCGTCCAGCTTCGCCAGGTACGCCGCGCCCCGCGGTGTCGGCCGGCCAGCGTCGTCGACGAGGACCGGGTTGTCGGAGTGCTTGCAGTCGATCATCGTGGTGGCGCCGGAGTTGCAGCGCTGCTTCAGCCAGTGCGTCTCAGCGTCCGGGTTCGTGTCGGCGATCAGCTGCTGCACGTCGGTCTTGCCGTTGCGGAGCCGGGTAGTGATCGCTTCCCAGTCGGTCGCGGTCAGCTCGATCGCTTCCTGCACGTAGACGACGTCGTACTCCGACGACATGATCTTCGTGGGCTTGTCCATGCCGCCAACGTTGATCCGCGACCCGTTCGAGTACCGGTAGCACGCGGCTTCCTGCGCCGAACCGCCGTACCACTGCACGACGCCGTGCTCGATCGCCTCCTGCGCGACGTGCTCCCGATAGGTCACCAGCGCAGTCGACGTCATCGACACCTGGGTCTTGCGGACGATCAGGCCGCGCATCCCGGGGTTGCGGATGCACATCTGGTGCAGCTTCTCCAGGCACGCCCTCGACTTGCCGGTGCCGGCCGGGCCGGACATCAGCACCTCGGGCTCGTCGCAGTCCAGGAGCTTCTTCGCGGCGCCGCGGGGCTCGTAGGTGTGCAGCCGGAGCGCGGCGTCGGCCTCGTCGGCCTGCTCCTCGAGGGCTTGGGCGAGCATCGCTTCGAACGTCGCGGCGGTCACGGTCTACCCGACCAGCTGGAGGTGGCGGGCGGCGGCGATCTTCGCGGGGCCGCGCGCGTTGACGGCGACGCCGGCGGCTTCGAGGGCGGCGTCGATGGCGGCGAGCGCGACCTGGACTTGCTTCTCGGCGAGCCGGACCTGCCGTTCGGCCAGCCCCGCGGCGACGGCTTTGGCAGCGAAGTTGGCGCAGCGGTCGCGTTCGGTGGCTTCGAGTTGGGCGAGGCCGCGGATGGCTTCGCCGGTGGCGTAGACGGAGCCGTTGGCGGCGTCGTAGGTGTTGCCGACGAGCGCGGCGACTCCGCCGGTGGTGAAGATCTTCTTGAGGTCGTCGCGGGCGACTTGCAGCGCGGGCCGTTCGTCGCCGGTCTCGCCGGTCTGGATCAGCTCTTCGGCGTCGTGGGCGTCCTTGAGGCGGTCGGCGGCGTCGTAGGCCTGACGGAGCAGCTCGGCGTACAGCTCGCAGCGTGCGGCGGACTGCGACACCATCCGGAGCAGGATCTCGCCGGGGTCCACTGTGGAGTCGCCGAGACCCCAGGAGATCAGCTCGGCGCGGACGGCAGCCTTGGCGCGGACCTGGGGGGTGCGGCCGCCGTGGGACCAGCAGACGGTGGCACCGGTCATGGCGTGGTTGTCGCACGGGCGTCGCTGGATCTCGCCGTCGTCGTCGCGGAGGTACTCGCCGTCGTCGCCTTTGAGCTTGACGGTGCCGACGCACATGGGGTTGGAGGGTGAGCCGGCGGGCTTGCTGTGCGTCGGGTTCCTGGGCGTCATCGGGCTACTCCTCGCGCGAGGGGCTGGTCATGGCCAGACCGGGGTGTTGGGGTCGTGGCCGTTGCGGGCCTCGTGCGTGTACTCGGCCGGGCCGTAGCAGAAGAGCGCGTCGGGGTTGGCGTGGCGGATCCGGACGTCGCCCGCGATCGCGCGGCCGAGCCCGTCGGTGGCGAAGAACCACTCGTAGCGGAACGGGTGTCCGACGTACGGCGCGAGCCCGGCCGCGCGATGTTTCCGGAGGACGCGTTCGCGGCGCGGCTCGGCGGTGATCGACGCGTCGGGGTCGACGAGTTTCGCGCGGACCGGCTGCGGGATCGGCAGGTGGATCTCGTCAGCCCGGTAGTTGCCGCGGCCTTCGAGCCAGTCGGCGAGCCAGGTCTGGTCGCGGTAGGCGGGGTGCCACTCCAGCGGCGCGGGCGGGGTGCTCATGGGTCCAGTGTGCGTCATGGTTCCGGTTCTTCCGTCGCGCCGGGCTCGATCACTTCGCTGTACCGCGCGAGCACATCGTGGAACTCGACCGAGCGGTGCCCAATCGTCTCGACCACGTAATAGCGGTTGTCGGTGATCTGCGCGGTCTGCACGACGTTGGGGTGCGGCCAGTGATCCGCGACGATCTCCGAAACCACCCCGGAGATCGTCGACTTGAACTTCGTCCCGACCGGGAACCGCGGAAGGTCCTCCGGGCGGGTCACCGGTCGTCCCAGTCGTAGAGGTGGCCGTTCCACGGCCCGTCCGGCGAGTTGACCTCGTCGTCGACCGACATGAACCAGGCCAGGAGCACCGCAAAGATGAGAGCGCAGATGAACAGCAGCGCTCGGCCGCTCACGGCGCGGGCAGCTTCTGCGCGCTGATCACCGACACGCAGCCAGGGCACAAGATCCCGCCCGGGCCGGCCGGAGCCTCGCCGCACTTCGAACACATCGGGGCAGGGGCCTCGTCGCTCAAGGGTGTCTCCTTCGGTCAGTGCGATAGGCAGGTGCAGAACATGCCCTGGCAGAAGTAGCAGCTCGGCTTGCCATCGCACCGGTTGCAGCCGCCGCAGCCGATCGGCACGGTGTGCCGCTCGACGGCGCCCGGGTCGCTCGGGTCGTACTCGTCGCGGCAGACGGTGCACGTCTTCGTGGCAGGCGCGGAGACGGCGGTGAAAGCCGCACCGAACGCCGCCGTGACGCGGTCAGCGAAGCCTTCGGCGTCCGCCATGGTCACGCCGAGCTGGAACAGGTCAGGCATCGGGGGTCTCCTCCTTCTCGGCCGTCTTGATGATCGAGTCGACGGTGGGGGCGGCGACGCCGAGCACCTTGGCGATGCGGTACTTCGACCAGCCGGCGTCCCGGGCCTTGACGACGGCTTCCTGGCGGCGCGTGCGCGCCTGGAGCGCTTTGTCGAGGGCTGCCTGCGCGGCGACCAGCTCTTTCTCGATGGCGGTCTCGTCCATTGCAGCAGCGTACACCAGTGTGCCTACACCCCCTTGCGCTACGCATACCAGTGTGCCTATACTGGTGTCACACCACGAGCTCCGGAGGACACCATGGCCAGCACCACCACCAACGCCGACCGGATCGCCGCCCTCTACCTCGACCTCACCAGCGGCAAGCTCTCCCGCTTCATCCGCCTGGCCGACGTGCGAGCCGCCCTCGGCGACATCCCCCGCGCCGACCAGGACGCCGCGCTCGACTACATCCGCAAGGGCGGCCTGGCCGACGTGGTCAAGGGCGACAAGGTGGTCCAGGTCGACGGAGTGCTCTCCCCCGACAGCAACCGCCGCGGCCTCACTGACGCCGACCACGCCGCCGCCGTCCCCAACGGCAAGCAGCCGCTGCACCTGGTGGCCTTCCAGCTGGCCGGCTGACCCAGCCCCCCGCCCCCGGCTCCGGTCGGGGGCACCCGCCCCGCGAGAGGAGGCGACGTGATCACGCTCATCAGCTTCGGCTACCTGCATGACCGGCCGCCGCGCGCAGACCGCGTCGAGGACGTCCGTGACCGGCTCCGCGACCCCGCGGCCGCCGCGGGCCTGCTCGACCTCGACGGGCACCACCCGCGGGTCCAGAGCGTCGTCTTGGGCACGCCGGGCGCGCGGGAGCTCCTGGACAACCTGGTGGCGTACTGCCTCCTGGTGCCCGCTCCTGCGCGGGTGGCGGTCGGGTGCGCGGGTGGCCGGCACCGTGCGCCGAGCCTGGTCATCTTGCTGGCGCGTCGCCTCCGGGCGCGCGGCGTGGAGATCGAGGTGCGGCACAAGCACATCCACCGGCCGCGCGTGCTGAAGGGCTGACCGCACCACCTTCACATACTAGTGTGCGCATACCTATTGCTTTGCGCATACTCGTATGCGTACACTGGTGTCACACCAGAGAGCGAGGCCCCGATGACCGCCACCGCCAAGTGCACCCGCTGCCACCGGGCCCTCCGCTCCGCCAGCTCCATCGCCCGCGGCTACGGCCGTCACTGCCACCGCCTCCACCGCCAGGAGCAGGCCGCCAAGCTCGTGCTCGCCAGCTACTCGGCCTCGCAGGTCGAGAGCGTCAAGCAGCTCCTCGCCGACGGCGGCCTCGCCCGCACCGGCCGCACGACCTTCATGGCCGTCGCCTCCAACGGCGTCGACCGCTACACCGTCAGCACCGCGCACGCCTCGTGCACCTGCCCGGCCGGGACCCACGGCCGCGCCTGCTATCACCTCGCCGCCGCCACCCTGGCCGCCGCGTGAACGTCCACAAGGGAGACATCATGTCGAACACCCTCACCGTCCGCCGCGGCTCCCGCGTCCTCTACACCCTGACCGACTGCGCCGGTGTCGGCCACGTCGAGGGCGAAAGCTTCTACCGCGGGAGCGCCTCGTTCGTCTTCCGCTTCGAAGACGGCTCTGTCGGCTGGGCACCCCAGGGCCTCGCCGTCCTGGTGGCCGTCGACGCGGGCACAGTGCTGGTCGAGGACGAGTGGAACAACGTCGGGCGCCTGTGCAACCTGCCTGGGGACGGTGCCGCCGGCCGCGTCGTCGAGCTGGACCGCCCCTGGCACGTGCGTGCCGCGGTGAGCGGCAGCCGCTACCTCGTCGAGCACCTGGACCACGGCGTCGTGCGCCTCGTGACGCACCAGGAGATGACCAACCTCTACTGATCGTCCGCCCCCGCCGCGCGTAGGCGCCGCCGGTCCGCGACCGGGCGGGGGCACTCACCCACCGTCCACATCAGACAGGGAGAAGCCGCGATGACGGATTCGATCGAGATGCCCGAGCAGGACGAGCCGGAGAACGGCGACCGGAAGGTCGTCGACGGCACGCCGTACACCTACAGCGGCGGAGGGTGGGTTCAGGACGACGAACCCGGCTACGACTGGTGACCGACCTCGACGTCACCGTCGATCGCACCTGGTGCGGGAAGACGCGTGCCCGGCTCGTCGGCCGCGCCGACGGCGTCACGGTCGACGTGACGGTCACCGGCTGGCGGCGCAGCTCGGTGCTCGCCGAGGCGCACGCCACGTTCGAAGCCGTCACCGCCGACCCCGACTACCTGCCCCGGAAGGGACACCCGATGCTCCGCGCCTTCGTCGTCGCCGTCCTGCTCTTCACCGGCTTGCCCGCGGTGGCCGGCGCGCCCGAGCACCAGGTGTTCAACGACACCGTGGTGCTGGACAGCTCGCAGGTGGTGGACGGGCGCGGGGTGCACGGCGCGGCGGTGTGCGCGGAGGACTCCGATGACTGCTGGATCGACTTCCACCCGACCCGCTGGTCCTGAAAGGACACATGATGGCGTTGCTGGAGCAGGAGCTGCAGAAGCTGTCGGACGCGCAGCTGCGCGCCATCATCGACCGGGGCGTGCCGGACACCGCGGCCGTGGCCCGGGCGGTGCTGGACGCGCGGCCTGGCGGTGGCGGGTCGGCTGCCGACGGCGAGGCGTGGATCCGGGCGGTGTTCCCGGAGCGGCCTTCGCTGTAGCTGAGCCGAAACGTCCTGCGCCGGGAGGCGTGGGCTTCGCCGGGGATCGTGACCCGGCCTGACTAGGGCTCCCCGTTAGGAGATCATCCGGCGTTCGCCGATAATCCTTTGTGGACGAACCATGCCCGAAGAACCCACGCCCGAAAAGTGGGCGGAAATCGAAGCTGCGGACGCCTACCTCGACGCGGTCGGCAACAAACGCGACTTCGACGACGACCTGCTCGGCGCGACCGAGTGGCGCAAAGACGTCGACGCCGAGCCGGTCGACATGAGCCAGCTCCCGTCAGCACACACCGCCCGCGGCCAACTGCCGCCGGCACTCACCACAGGAGGAACCGTGGGCACCACCGAAGAAAACATGAACACCGTCCGGGCGCAGGTCGCCCCGACCGGACAGGCGGTCGCCGCGATCACCCACGCGATGGACCTGCTCGGCGACATCGCCTCGACGATCAGCCAGGTGTCGGGGAACCTGCCCGGCCCGAACCGAGCCGCGAACATGGCCGACCAGCTGCGGACCCAGCTGGAGGCCATCCAGGGGTCTGTGATGGGGCTGACCGTGGTCATCGAAGCCGCCGCCGACAACCCGCGGTCGGTCTAGCGGCAACTGGTTGAACTAAGCGAAAGCCCCCGGCGTGTGCTGGGGGCCTTCGTCGTGCGCGGGGTCAGCTGTCGTGTTCCAACGCGTCGGCCGCTTCGGTGGCGAGGGCGGCGATTCGGAGTAGCGTGTCGCGGTCGACCTTGATCTGGACCCAGAGTCGGTCGCGCCACTGGTCGGCCATGACTCCGAAGTAGGCGTGGTCGTGTCCGTCGGCTTTCTGGATGGTGATCTTGTCGTCGTCACGCTGGCCGTTGGCTTCGAGCTTGAACCCGGTCATCGGGTCTCGATCGCTTTGGTGGGCATGGGTGGTCCTTTCAGAGTTCGAGGGTGACCCAGATGCCGGCGAGTTGGTGGATGGGTTTGCCGCAGATGGCGCAGGTGCGGTAGGGGCAGGTGTGGTCGTCGTGGTAGGGGCCGTTGGCGACGTGGACTTCGACGCCGAGGCTGGTTTTCGCGGCGGTGGTCTTGGGGGTCTGGTCGGCCACCGGGCTCGTCCTCCTACGGGTGGGGGCTGGTGTTGCCAGTGTCTCGCGGTTGGTCGAGTCTGATGTGGATGTGTGCGCCGATGGCGTCGCTGTAGCGGAGGACGGTGGAGAGGCGCGGGTCCATGCGGCCGTGTTCGATTTGCCAGACGTTCGCGGGGTTGATGCCCATGCGCCGCGCGACTTCGGCTTGGCTGAGGCCGGCCGCCTTGCGGAGTTCGGCGAGGCGGGCCCCGACGCCGGAGTCCTTCCGACGCCGAGGCTGAGCGGGCGCGGTCACAGGTACCGCACGATCGTGGCCTGGGCTTCGGCGGCCGTGGCCTCGCGCACGGGTCCGTGGTCGGCAAGTAGCTCCGGCCAGTCCATGCCCATGCTGCCGCCGGTGACGTGCGTGCCGTGGTGCTTGAACTCCTGACGGCACCACCAGTCGTCCTCGGTCCAGCTCGCCGTGACGCCGTCGTCGCACACCACGGCGGGCCGGTCGGCCGGTTCGGGGTCGCCTTCGTCCCAGGTGCGTGCGGTCACCGCCCCCACCGCCTCACGCGGTCGAGTGTGCGGCGCCACCACGGGCGCGGTGCGGGCGCGTCTCCGCCTTCGCTGCCAACGGCTGCGGCCAGCGGCCGGTACGGCTCGCCGAACGGCACGACCCGCGTCGGCCGGGCGTCGTACGAGCGCAGCCAGTCGGCGTGAGGGTTGAACCTGTCCGTCAGCAACGCCGGGTTGCCGAGGATGACGCCGCTCGGCATCTCGGCTACGGCCTTGAGCCCGTGCTCCGCCTCGGACTGTTCGACCCACAGCCGGTACGGCGTCGAGTCCTCGACGAGCTCGACGATCTCGACCGGCACGCCGAACGGGTTGCCGACCACGCCACTGAGACCAGGCGCTGTCTTCGGCACAGCGGCCCACTGCTCGCGAGTGAGCTTGATCCGTTCCGGGGGCGGCGTGTAGGGCGCGATCTTGTTGATGGCGTCGATGATCGTGTCGTAGCTGATCGGCTCGACCGGCTTCACCGGCGCGGGCGGCGGGTCGACGATGCCGAGCCTGCGTTTGGCGTCAGCGTAGGGGTCGGCGGCTTGGCGGAGCAGCTCGGCGACGAAGGTTTCGTCGAGGCCGCCGTGCGCGTTCAGGTCGTCGGCCATCGCGAGCAGCTCGGCGGCGGGCGGCGAACCTGAACCAGGACGCACGAGGTTCAGGCCGTCGGCCGAAGACCTGAACCCGCACGGTTCGGTGAGCGTATGCAGCTTGGCGAGCCGGTCGTTCATGCCCGCGTCGACCGCGGCCGTGATCGTGGCGTCGTCGTCCGACTCGACGACGCACGCCTCCTCCAGCTCGCGCAGCTCGGCCGGTGTCCGAAGCCGATCTCCCAGCGAACTCCCAGCTGCGCCCAGGCTGGGAGTTGGCGGCGCGGTGTACGGCCGGGCGGGCACGACGACCGGCTGTTCGTCGTCGGTCAGGTTGCCGGTCGCGCCGACGTCGCCGGTCTTCGGCCAGCCGCCGGCGGGGCGGGTGCGGGCGGGTGGCTGCCACGGCTCGGTCGGGGCGAGCGGGCCGTTGAGGTGCGCGCCCCAGCGGACACCGCCGCCGAGACGCGGCCCCGGTCGGCGCGGCGGTTCCGGCGGGGTGGTGGGCTGCTCGGTCACGGTGCCTCCCCCGTGCCGCGGTAGACGAGGGTGACCGGGCCGACGTACGCGAGCAGGTACGTCCAGTTCACCGACTTCGGCTGAGCGGCGGGTGGGCACGCGGCGACCCAGGTTCCGTCTCCGTTCATGCCGAACATCGTGTTGCCGGTGATGTTCTGCCAGGCGAGGCCATTGGTGTCGACGACGACCGACCCGCGGACGGGTTCGTCGGGGATGGTCGCGGCGAGCTCTTCGTTGGTCACGATGCCTCCAGGGCGGTGGTGATGACGCGCCGGATGTCGTCGGCGGCACTCTCAGTCCACATGCGATCGCCGAGGTTGTCGTAGTGGTCGGCGAGGTCGAGGACGGCACGCAGCGCGGCGATAGCCTCCGGCGCGAACGTCGCGGCCGTGTCGCCGAAGCTGACGACCTCGACGTGGTCGGGCAGCTCCTTCGCCGCGTAGGTGTCGAGCGCGGCGCGGGCGGTCTGGGCGTCGGTCATGCGGTGACCTCCAGGTTCAGGTGGTAGGGCGAGCCTTCCGGCCGGACGGCGACGGTGTCGCGGATGGTGATCAGGCAGCCGGTGCTCTCCCCCAGCTCCGCGATCCGTTTCGTGGCGCGGACATCGACGACGAACGAGTCATCGACGATCACGCCGGCGGACGTGATGGCGTCGAAAACCGCCCGGACGAGCTTGTCGAGGTCGGGCTTCTTGATCGCGGGTGGGGTGGCGCGGGTCTTCGGCGTCGACTTCGGGCGGGGCATGACGAACCCCAACTCGACGGCGACGGGCCCGTCGAACTGGGCGACCGGCACGTCACCGAACTCGACGAGGGCGCGGTGGACGGTGCCGCGCCAGGCTTTCTGCCGGTCGTTGTTGTCCTTGATCAGCACGGCGCGTTGGGTGTGCTTGTGGACGATGGCCCGCGCGGACCCTTGCGGCGCAGGGGTTCCGGGGACGAACCGGGTCAGCGGGTCGGTCATGGTCCATACCTCCACGGCTTGAGGGTGGTGAGGAGCAGTGCGGCGATGAGGAGAGCGAGCCAGTCGGAGCCGGAGTTCACGACGTAGGCCGAGATGACGGCGAGCGACGGACCGACGATGACCCAGAGGTTCCCGCGGGACGGCCGGGCGTGGTCAGCCACGGTTGGCCTCCGCGGTGATCTGCTCGTCGAGGGTGGCGTGCACGCGGCAGACCAGCTCGACGAGTTCGGTGTCGCCGACCATGCCTGCGAGGCGTTCGTGTGTGGCGGGCCGGCCGCAACCTTCGGCGCAGTACGGGACGTCGCCAGTCACATGCTCGGTCATGCGGCTCGTCCTTTCGGTGCGCGCGCTGTCGGGTTTCCGGTCAGCGCGGCAAGCAGTGCTTCGATGTCAGCCCGGTCAGGTTCGGACAGCAGCCGGGCAAGGAGACGTTCGGCGATTGCCGCCGCAGCCCCGATCCGGTCCTGTGCTCCGGCCGCGGCTGCGGTGTCGAGTGGCGCCCACTCGCCGTCGATGCGTGCTTCGAGGTCGGAGCCGACACCGACAGCCATGCCGATGTAGGACGGCCGCACGAGGTGCCAGTGGTTTTGGTGCGGGAACTGCACGGCGAGCGCGAAGCTGCCGTAGTCGTAGTAGCCGGGCGGGCTGACCCGGATCTGAGCGTGCGCTTCAGCCATCGGAGACCACCTCCCAGTCGCCGACGGGTCGGCGGACGACTTCGGTGTCGGGGTCGAGCTCGGCCTGCTTCCGGGCGGTGGCTTCGGACGCGGGGACGGTCACGGCGCCCTCGACGCCACCGAGACGCCAGCCCCACTGGGCGTCGGGCAGCAGCGCCCAGCCCGCGGCGAGGAGCGCGTCGGCGACTGCCTCGGCGTCCCAGCGGGCCGTGTGCTGCACGGCGGCCCAGCCCGGCAGGTCGCCCTTCTCGACCCCCAGGTGCTCGAGCAACCGAGGTTCGAGGATCTTGAAGACCCGCTCGACAAGATCGGCCCTGAGATCGCCTGTGCCGCGTTCAAGATCCGAGTTGGAGTGATCGTTCATTCCCGACCCGATCGCCGCGCCCTGACCCGAATCCGCCCCAGGAACCGAGGATGCCGCGCCACCGCCCGGCCGCACTTCAGCCACGATCCGCCTCCTCCGCCGCCCGGACCGCCCGCTCCAACCCCTCGACGTACCCCGCCGGGATCGGCCCCGTGTGCCGCAACACCAACGGCCCAGGCTGCGCCACAACCACCTCCGCCGAAGCCAACGCCGCGAACGCCGACGCGATCGCAGCCAACGACCCCGCCGCGTCCTGGTAGCCGGAATCGATCGCCAATTCAGCCCGCTGCAAATACGAACGAGCCTTGATCAAATCAGGGTTTCCGCTGGTCATCACACATCCTGTCGACGGGTTTCAGGAGCAGACGGGTCCAACCGCGCCGGGTGATAACCCCGCAACGCCACCCGACCCCCACGACCAGCCCGCGTGCAGCGTTGGCGCGGTGCGGCGTGGCAGGCGGGGCAGTCCCGCAGCAGCGGGCTGGTTTCTTGCTCGATCCGCAGGTCGTGGGCGGGGACGTAGGGCTGGTCGGGGGTTTCTTGCCAGAGGCCTTGGCGGCCGTTGGCGCGGGGCTTGCGGCGGGTCATCGTCGGGCTCCGGCGTGGCTGGGGCACAGGTCGCGGTCGCGGCCGAGGTGCCAGCCGTCGGCTTCGGCGCGGGCTCGCGCTTCGTCGACGGTGCGGGCCGGCCAGGATTGGCGTGGGCAGCTGCCGTCGGACCAGACGCGGTCGCACGAGACGTGGGTCCAGGTGGTCACGGCGGGCCGCCTGGGTCGGCGCGGCGGATGCGGTCGAGTTCGGCGCGGGCGGCGTCGCGAGCGGGGTCGTGTTCGCCGGTGCGGGCGGACCAGGCGCGGCGTGCGCGGGCGCTGCGGGGAAGCGCGAAGGCTTCGCCGATCAGGTCGCGCATGCGGCGCCGGTGTTCGTCACTGGCGGGCTGCCCGGCGGGGAGTGCGACGTAGCGCGGCGGTTGGCCGCGCATAGCCCGGATCTTGCGGGTGACGTCGACGGGCATCACGAAGTGGCCGTCGTTCGCGTAGTAGTCCTTGATCGCTTCGACGGCGGCGTCGAAGGTCCAGCCGGCGCGGTTGGCGGCGTCGGCCCAGGCGGCGAAGTTGAGTTCGCCGGGGCGGCGGTTGTCGTAGCCCATGGCGACGGCGAGTAGGGCTCGGACCTGGTTGTCGTCGAGCATCAGGCTCCTCCGGGGAGTGCGCGGAGCGCGGGCTGTGAGGGCTGGCTGCCGGCGAGGAACTGCGCGGCGTAGGCGTCGGTGGCGTTGGTCGGCGGCGCGGCGGTCTGGCGCCGGTTGGTCGCGCCGCGGCGTTCCTTGCGGATGTCGTCGACCAGGGCGCCGAGCAGCCGCGGGCCGATCTCGGAGCGGCTGTTCCAGCGCTCGAGTGCTTCGACGAGGGTGGGTTCGTCGACCTCGACGAGCAGCGTCGCGACCTCGATGGCGAGTGCGGTGCGGGTGCCGCTGGTCAGGTCGCGGCCGATGACGCGGTCGACGAGGCGGTAGGCGGCGGCGCTGTGCGGGCCGGTGGCGCCGCGGCCACGTGGCCGCGCGTCACCTACGGGAGCTGCCTCGAAAAGTCTCGCTTCTTCTTTCTCTGTCTCTGTCTCTGTCTCTGGCGATGTTTTGCGATCGCTTCCCGATCGCATATGCGAGTCGCTTGACCGATCGCTATGCGATCCGCTGGGAGGTGGCTGATCCGGCGGAGCGCTGTCTTCGACGCAGTACTTGCAGTCCGGGTCGAACTTGCCGGCGGCCTCGTGCCAGCGCACGTGGTTGCCCTTCCGTGCGCCTTCCTTCTTCGCCTCGATCTTCTCCGCGATCTCGCCGGCTGAACGCTGGTGCTCGAGGTAGTCGTGCATCACGACGTGGTCGTCGTAGGTCTCGACCAGTCCGGCGGCCGCGAGTTCGGCGCGGACCTTCGAGGTGCCGCGCCTCTTCCACACCGCGAGCGGCACGCGTCCGTCGGTGCGGTGTCGGGAGCACCAGCCCCACGTCGTAACGAGCAGCCGGAAACCCTTGTCGGTCAGGGCCGCTGTCTTCGGGTGGTCCTCGATGCCGTCGTGGACGCGGATGTAGGTGCGTTCGTCAGCCATCAGGCGACTGCCCCCTTCGTGCTCGGGTGCGCCGCGAGTCCGAGGCGTGCTCGGATCCGGGCCGTGGTGAACGTGGTGAGGCGGGTGTGCTGTGCGATCTCGGTGTCGGTCCAGCCGGCGACGTGGAGGTCGTAGATGAGGTGTTCGCGTTCGGAGGCGGTGAGGAGTTCGGCGGGTTCGTGTCCGCGGCGGCAGGCGTCGATGAGGGTGGGGTCGGACGTCTGGGGCCGGGAGGCGAGGACGGGGCGTGCGAGGTAGTTCATGGGGTTCGCCTCCTCGAGGTGGTTGGTGGTTGGTGGTGCCGCTCGCCCGGCGCCGTGGCTGGCCGGTCCGGCGTCCTGGGCGAGCGGCGTGCTGCGGTCGGGGCCCCTGGCCCGGCTGCAGCGGTCAGGGGATGTTGGTGGCGAGCAGCCCGAGGTCGTCCGGTCCGGGCCAGGTGCTGTCGTCGTCGTTCTCGTCGATGAGGGCGTCGAGGGTGTTGAGGACGGCGCGGACGATGCGGCGCCGGTCGCGGTCGTCGACGTCGGGTGCGGCCTTGGTGGCGGCTTGGAGGATGCGGTCGATTTCGTTGCTCATTCGTCGGTCTCCTCGTCGTCGTCGACGTCCTGGTCCTCGCCGGCGGGGGTCGTCTTGAGTTCGGCGATCGCGCGGAGCACGTCGTCGAGCTGCTCGGGCCCGACGAGGACGTCGCGGACGCGGGCGGTCAGCGTCGACGACACGATCCCGAGCCGGGACAGGTCCTCGAGGAGCCCGTCGGCGCGCTTCGAGCTGATCCGCAGGCCGCGCATGAGCAGCGTCGGCAGCGCGGACTGGCCGGACACGACGATGTCGGCGGCGCGGCCGAGTTCGCGGGTGTCGCGCTGGAGTTCGGGGAAGCCGGTGATGACGCCGGCCTGGTCCTTGACGCCGTCGGGGGTGAACAGCTTGGCCGGTTTGATGACGCTGTTCGGGGCGGGGGGCAGGTCGGGGGCGTGGACGTCGGCGGAGGGCTCTTCGCCTTCGGCGGGTGAGGTGTCGAGGTCCCAGCGGATGGGGGCGAGGGCGCCGCGGTAGTGCTCGCCGATCTGGATGAGCAGGTAGCGGTTCTGGTGGTTGCGGAACAGCTGGATGGGCGCGCCGAGCTTGGAGGAGACCTTGACGAACGGGGCGAGGCGGGCGGGGCCGATGTCGGTGCGGTTGGCGGCGGGCACGATGTGGCCTTCGCGGGCGAGGTAGGCGTCGACGTCGAGGTGGGACAGGAGGTGCCAGAGGCGGCGGGGGAAGTCGTCGACGGGGGCTTCGTGGAAGGAGAGGCGGACGCCGTCGTCGTAGAGGTTGGGGTCTTCGGAGACGGTGACGTGGCCGAGGTCGACGTCGATGAGGACTTGGTGGCCTTCGTCGTCGGTGGTGCTCTTGGCTTTGGACTTGAAGGTGGCGATGACGGCTTTGACGTCGTCGATGCCCCAGAGGGTGGGGTGGGCGAGTTGGCCGTAGGCGACGGCGTTGGTGTGGCCGACGGAGAAGCGGTCGGTGCTGGTGCCGACGAGCATGTCGGTGCGGCCGGGTTCGGTGCCGCGTTCGCCGCGGGTGGTGTGGATGAGGATGCCGGCGGTGATGCCGTCTTCGCGGTCGTTGCTGGCGGTGTGGAGGAGGAGGCTGAGGAGGTTGAGGAGGTCGTAGGTTTCGACTCGGATGCTCAAGTGGACTGTCCTTTCCGGACTTTGGTGAGGGCGGGGAAGCCGGTGAGGACTTCGTCTTCGGGGAGCCGCTTCCGGCGGTAGCGGCGCGGGATCGGGGTGGCGTGCGTGTCGTGGCCGAGTGCTCCGGTGGCGCAGACGGGGCCGTAGCCGCGGGCGACGCTGTCGGGGGCGCGGAGGGGCCGGTTGCAGAGACCGCACGTCGCGGACATCAGGCGATGACCCGCGCTTTCTTCAGCAGCTGTCGGGCGGTGTCGATCCGGGCCCAGATCTCGGGGTCGCCGCCGATGTCTGGGTGGTGGTCCTTCGACGCGGCCCGGAGCAGGACCGCGGGGTCGGTGCCGCGGCTGGACTGGGTCAGGTCGGCGAGCCAGCGCAGCGCTTCGTCGACCGACCCGAACCCGTTGGCGGGTCGGGCTTCGATGGCGCGCCACCCGGCGTACTGCTCGCCGCGGCCGGCGATGCCGTACCGGTCGAGCGCGCGAAGGTGCTCCAGACCGAGCGCGATGGCGCGGAGGTTGGCCTGCCAGGACTCGCCGTAGTAGCCGGCCTGGAACGCGTCGCAGGGGTAGGCGAGCGCGCCGTACCGGGCGGAGGTGAAGCTGATGGCGACGCCGGGGTGCTGGACGCGGGCGGAGGCCCGGAGCATGCCGTCGCGGCGGACGTCGGCCTCAGTCGCGACGACGCGGACGGCGACGGCGCCCCGCACCTGCAGGTGCTCCAGCTCAGCGGCGAGCTTCTTCAGGGTGTCGGCGTGCTTCGCCCGGAACGGGTTCGGCTTGCGGCCGGTCGTGTCCGGGTAGGGCCAGGTGGCCATGGGCTCGATCTGCCACTGCATCACGCGGGCTCCTCGATCAGGCCTTGGCGGAGCCCGACAGCGACGGCGTGCGCGCGGTCGTCGACGCCGAGCCTTCGGTAGATGCGCTTCGCGTGCGTGCTGATCGTGGCTCGCGCCAGGTGCAGCCGAGCACCGATCTCCTGGTTCGAGTTGCCTTCGGACATCAGCTGCAGCACCTCGACTTCGCGGTCCGACAGGTGCACGCCGGCTGTTTGGTAGCGGCGGCCGTTGGCGGCCTGATGCGTGGGCGGGGTCGAGTCGACGCCGGGCGGCGGGCCGGCGAGCGTGACCTTGATCCCGGAGTCCGCCAGCCTCTTCAGCGCTTCGGTGGTGGCGTCGGTGTTCGCGAGGATCACGACGGGGCGGCGGGTCATGTCGTCTCCTGGAGTTCGTCGCGGATGCGGGCGAAGAGCTGCTCGATCGGTTCGACGTCCGGCACGACCGGCTCACCCTCGGCGAAGTCGCGGATCCACGGCTGCCCGCAGACGCACGGCGCGTGCCGCCCGGCGGCGGGGTCGAGCTCGAACTGGTGCCGGTGCACAGCGGCCGGTGTGGTGTCGTGTTCGTCGGCGATCTCGTCGAGGGTCCGGTTCGCCATCGCGAGGTCGCGGCGGGCCAACGACAGCTGCTCCTCCGCTTGGGCGAGCTGGTCGGCCAAGCGGGCGTTGTCCCGCTGCGCCTGCTCGAGCAACGACGCGTCGACGCCCGCGGCGGGCCGGTCGCGGAGCTGGCCGCGGAGGGTGTCGCGTTCGGCGCGGACCTCGTCGATCTCCCGGTCCTTGGCCGCGAGCTGCTTCTTCAGCTCGGTGGCCGCGGCCGTCGCCTGGTCGTAGCTGCGTGCGTGGCCGGCGACGACCTTCCGCAGTTCGGCGGCGACGTCCTCCAGCCGCTGCTTGTCGCCGAGCAGCTGCTTGACCTGGACGTCGTCGACGACCGGCCGGTCTGCTGCGGTGAGCGGCGCGATGATCTGCGTGCGCACCGCCGTGGCGAGGTGGTCGAGATCGCCCGGCTCCTCCCCGGTGTGCTTCTGCTCGGCGCGGCGGAGGACAACGAGCGGGTCCGGGACCCGGGGCATCGTCGCGGTCACAGGCCCTCCTCGATGTCGCTGACGCTGAGGTAGCCCTGGGCAGCGAGCCAGGCCAGGGTCTCCTCGGAGCCGGCTTCGCTCAGCTCGACGTTCGCCCGGGTGGTGCAGACGTCCTTGGTGCAGGCGCACAGGTCCTCGTGCATGCCGCGGGCGTGCAGGCGGTCGATGTGCTCGGAGATGCTCCGGATCCGCTCGAGGTCTTCGAGCGGCAGACGGTCGGCGATCTCGGGGTTGTCGCGGGAGAAGACGTAGCTCATGCGGTCACCGCCGTGAGGTGGCGGGCGTGCTGCTCGACCTGGCCGAGCACCAGCACCCCGGTCAGGCCGGCGGCGCGCAACGCGGTGCCGGACGTCTCCACGGTGATCGTGACCAGGTCCCCGGCGAGGATCCGGCCGGACACGTCGATGTAGCCGCGCGGGCCCGGTGCGTGGCCGGTGAACAGCGGGTCTTCGAGGGTGCGGGCCCAGTCGACGAACGCGCCGAGTTCGTTGTCGGGGAGGGCGAGGATGGTTTGGACGGAGGTGGCGGACAGCATCTTGATCCGCTGGCCGAGGTGGTGGTTGCGGGCGTGCTGCGCGAGGTGCGCGACGGCGGCGAGAGAGGTCATCGGCGGGCGTCCTTTCGGACGAGGTAGCGGAGGTGGCGGGCTTCGGCCCACGCGCCAGCGGGCAGCAGCGCGAGCAGGACGACGAACACGAGGGTCGGGGTCACGCCGTCACCTCCGGCGCGTACTGCTCGACGAGGAGGTCCAGTTCGCCGATGCGGTTGAGCTGACCGAGGTGCTCCAGGATCGAGCGGGCCTCGGCGCGGGTGAGGTCCTTCGTGGACGCGAGGTCGCGGCCGGCGAGCCGGGACACGATCTCCAGACGGTGCGCGCGGGTCTTCACGCCGTGCTTCGTCAGCGCCCCGGAGATCGCGGAGCACTGCGGGATCGACGCCCAGGCGGTCACGAGACCACCGCCGGGACCGGCCGGACCGGCCACTCGGTGGACACGTGCTCCGACTTGCCCTGCTTCCGGAAGTACTCGGCGAGGCCGAGCGCCTGCTCGCGGTACCACGCGACCTGGTTGGCGTACAGCTCCTCGTGCGACATCGCGCCCAGCGCCGGGTACTTCCGGGCCAGGCACCACGCGACCCGCGCCGCGGCCAACGCATCCGCTGCCGCGCCGTGCGCGTCCAACTCGGACAACACGATCCCGTAGTGCCGCGCGACGTCGACCAGCTTCCGCGAGCCCTTGCGATACCGGTCGTAGTGCTTGTCCAAGCACAGCGGGTCCACGACCGGGCCGAGCTGCAGCCGACCGGCACCGGGCAGCACCACGTCGTGGCGGGCCATCTCCCGGCCAAACAGGCTCAGATCGTACGGCGCGTTGTAGACCACACCGGTCGCCCCGGCCCGCCAGCCGGCGTCGAGCGCGACCGCGATCTCGCGCACGACCTCGGCGGCCGGGCGGCCCTCGGCGCGGGCCATCTCCGTGGAGATGCCGTGCACCGCGGTCGCCTCGGCCGGGATCCCGACGCCCGGGTCGGCCAGCCACTGCTTCGTGTCGACCGTGCCCTCGCGCGGATTGATCGTGACCACGGCAGCGGTCACGATCCGCGCGGTCTCGACGTCTACACCTGTTGTCTCGCAGTCAAAACTGACGAGGATGCGTTCGTGCCAGCCGGTCATTCCGCACCGTCCTCTTTGGAGATGAACTCCAGCTTCACTTCCGGCTTGCTCTCCTTGAACGGCGGTTTCGCGCCGGCCTTCGCGTACTCACGCTTCACGGCCTCGGTGTCGAGCCGCTGCGGCGTCGACACCTTCCACCGCAACAGGTGCTCGAACCCGACGTCGAACAGGTCCGAGACGCCCTTGTCGGTGATCGGGCGGAGCGCGTCGAGCGCGCCCTTCGCTTCCTTCTCCAGCGCCTCAGCGGTCTTCTTCATCTGCCGGGCGTCCCACAACTGCCGCGCCCACTTCGCCTTGTCCGGATCCTCGACCAGCAGCACCGACCGCAAGTCACGGTCCGGGACCGCGCCGTCCCAACAGGTCTTGAAGAACGGGCAGTTCCCGCAGAACGACGAGCCCGGCTCGTAGTCCCGATTCAGCATCTCGATCGGCGTGGTGCGGATGTTCTCCAGCCACCGCAACGCATCCCGCACGTGCCGGGTGTCGAACGGGACGACGACCTGCCAGTCGTCGCCGGTGTCGCGCGCGAGGTAGTCGATCACGATCTCCCGCACCCGACGCCCCGTCTGGATCACCGCGGCCGCGTACAGGTGCGTCTGCCACACGTGCTGCTGCGACGCGCCGTGCACCTTGATGTGCTGCAACCACCGGTCCGACGTCGTCTTCGTGTCCCGGATCCGCAGCGTGCGCGACTCGTACCGGTCGAGATGACCGAGCACCCCAGCGAACCGGACCTCGAACTCGACGAGGTCGTCGGCGGGGATGAGGCCGGCGTCCTGCATCTCGCGGAACACGCTCTCGACCGCGGAGTGCACGGCGGTGCCCATGACGGCCTGCACGCTGCTGCCCCGGTTTGTCGGCGCGGTGCCGGCCAGCCGGTACCCGGCGCGGCGCTGGCAGCCGCCGAGCTCGGACATGCCGATCTCGGCTTGCTGGGAGCGGGCGCGGCGGGCGTCCCATTCGAGGAGGAGCTGAGCCGTCGTCAGCTCCTCCGTCCGCTCGACCGTCGTCATCGCTCGGCCTCGTGGGCGAAGAGGTCCGGGTCGTCCGGCAACGTCGGGTCGTCCTCGGCGGCCGGGGTGTGCTGCTCTGCGATCTCGGCCAGCTCCGCCAGCTCATCGGCCGACGGCTCCGGGTCGACCACGATCTCGGCCTCCGCCGCAGTGGGCGGCTTCTGGTCCTCCCGCTCGGCGGCGACCTGCGCCAGCGACGGCTTCGCCACCGGCTCCCGGTCGGTCTCGTCGCCGAACCCGAGCGCGATCTCCGGGCACGCGCGCCGGCACGCCGTCGACACGGCGCGGGCGTACAGCATCGCGTGCGGGTGGTTCTTCCAGTTCGCGTTCGTCATCAGCCCGGCGGTCTTCGCCATGTCCAGCGTGTAGGTGACCCGCGCTTTCTCGGTGGGGTCGTCGCCGCGCTCGACCTCGACGGTGCACAGGTCCGGCTGCTCGTCGAGGACGCGGACCTTGTGGCCGGCGCGGCGGGCCAGCGCGACCCACAGCTGCGCGGAGATCGTCGGCCTGCCTTTGACGACGTACACGGACTGGATGGCCTGCATCGGCGCGAGGCCGAGCTCCTGGCCGTAGAGGATGGCGACGAGGACGTCGGACGGCTTGCCGCGCAGTTCCTGCGGCAGCAGCGACGAGACGGCCATGATGCGGGCCAGTTCCATGACCTGACCGAGGTCCTGTTGCGGGGCGCCGACGGCGACGCCGGTGCGGCGCGCGGCGAGTTCGTTGCTCACTGGGATTCCCCCTCGGAATCGTTGCGCTGGTTGATGAACTCGGCGAACAGCTCGTCGATGTCGAGCGCCCGGGAGTGCTTGGCGGCGTAGAAGTCCCCGAAGTCGGAGGCGTCGTTGCCCTGCACACGCACGTCGCCCTGGGCGGCGCGGCCGAGGGCGTAGCCGTACCCGACGCCGTTCAAGTGGTTGAGCGCGGCGAACTCCGGCCGGATCGTGCGGTCCTCGGTGGCGGTCACGACGTTGCCTCCACCGTCTTGCCGGTCGCCTTCTCGTAGTCCTCGGTGAAGGCCTGCAGGTAGACGTAGCAGCCGTCGATCTCGGTACCGACGGAGCTGAAGCGGGCGCCCGGCTTGCCGTCCTTGGGGCGGTGCACGCGGTGCTCGATCGTGACGCCGAAGAGCTCGGCGAAGACATCGAGCTGCGCGGCGTCGTCGTCGAACTCGTGCTTGCCGAGAGGCTCCGGCTTGAACAGCTCCGGGAACTTCTCCAGTTCCGGGTGGGATTCGAGGAGGTTGGCCCGTTCACGCAACTGCGCGACCAAGATCTTCACGGCGGTCATCGCTGCACCGCCCCGTCGTCCTGCCCGCACCGGCGGTTGCCCATGGTGCGGCAGTCCCAGCACCACGGCTGGTCCTCCTCGCACGTGGCCGCGGTCGTCGGCGCGGGCCGGCTGGTGGTCGGCTCGCAGCTCGCGCCCAGCCCGCCGACGACGGCCGCGCCGACGGTGGCGAACGCGATCCCGGCGAACCCGATCCGCTGCCCCAGCCCGGTCACGAACTTCGCCTCGCCCGACCTCTTCTTCGGCGCGGGCTTCGTCCGGTCGGCGGGCTTCACGCCGGCCTTCTCGACGACGTCGTCGATCCTCTTGTCGGCGACCTTGTCGAGCTTCTCGGCGATCTTCTTGAAGACGCTCATCAGTTCCACTCCCCCGTCGGCTGGCGCAGCTCGACCTCGACCTGGCGGCCGCTGGCCTGACCACGCATCACCTCGTAGAGCCCTGCCTTCCCGGCCGGGAAGGCGCAGCACTGGCAGACCTCGTGCACGCCGGTGTAAGCGCCCTGCACGCCGCGGTCCGGGTTCGCCGTGATCCGCACCGTCGCGAAGTGACCGAGCTCGTTGCAGCGGCTGCACGGGTCCGGGCGGGTCTCCAGCGCGGTCGGGTGGTCGGGGCGCGGCCGGGCGGTGTCGGCGTGGCACGGGGTGGCGAGCACCTCGACGCGGTGCCGGCCGGGGTGGCGGCCGAGCCCGAAGTCGGAGGGCAGCAGCGTCGGCTTGCCGTGCTGGGCGAGGTAGAGGCCCCAGGTCGCCGCGCGGTTCTGGTCGCGGGGCGTCGCGGTGGTGAGCAGCACGGCGGTGCGGACGGCGGTCATCGGGCCACCTCGATCAGCAGCCACAGCACACCGAAGCTGCCCAGCACCAGGAACGACAGCCCGGCCACGACCAGCCGCGCGACGGTCTGCGAGTGCTCCAGCTCCCACCGGGCCGACAGCCGCACCGTCTGCGCGACCTCGTCCGTCACCCGGGCGAAGAACGCGACGACCGCGAGCCACGCCCGGACGTACCAGCGCCGCGCGACCGGCCGCGACTCGACCACCACGATCGGCTCGGTGACCGTGGGGATCACCTCGGTCCGGTCTTCGGAGTCCTCGACACCCGGCCACGCCCGCAGGTCACCGCTGACCGGCCGCTCCGGGTCGACGACGTCGATCTGCCCGGTCCGCGCCTGCGGCGACGGGACCCGGTACTCGGCCGGGCCCGGCAGCGCGGTCTCGTCGGCGAGCGGGTCGGCGTCGGCCACGGCTGCGAGTGCCGTCGCGACGACGCTCTCGAACGCGGCCGTGTCAGCCTTGACGAAGGGCTTCACGTCGTCGGTCCAGATGCCGGCGGGCTCGGCCTCGTCGGGCACCGGCCCGAGGAACGTGACCGTCGGCTCGACCTCCGGCAGGTCCGGCAGCTGCACCGCCACGTCATGCCCAGCCGCGCCCCGCGCACACAGCACCGTCACCCGCGTGCCCCGGTCCACGTCGTCCGGCCACGAGATCCCGGACAGCTTCCCGAACGAGTGGTCCGCGTTGCTGGCCAGCGTCGCCTCGCACCGGTCCAGCTCGACCCCGGCGCGCATCAGCTGCACCGTCACCGGGCCGTCGTGCAGGTGGTCCAGCACGCGGCGCGGCACGGCCAGCTCACCGTGCTTGACGTCGACGATCCCGATCCGCGCGGTGGCGTGCACCGCGTCGTCGGCGAGCGCCGTAACATTTCCTTCGATCATGAGAACTCCTACTTCTCTGGTCGTGCCCGCCCCTGGCCCTGGACCGGCCGGGGCGGGCGTCTTTTTTGTGGGTGGTCAGGCCGCGTCGGCCGTGGTGGCCGGGCGGCGGATCGGCGGCAGCGCGCGGCGCAGGTTGTCGGCGAGCTCGGGGTCGATCGGGCCGGAGGTCGCGACGATCCGGGCGATGAAGTCCTCGTCGGACTCCTCCGGCCAGCACTCGATCCGCTCCTCGGCGGTCATGACGCCACCGGCAGCGCGCCGTCGGGCCGCTTCGGGCCGGTGGTGCGCTCGCTGTCGTTGCGTTTCGGCGGCGCCTTCGGCTCGCGCCGCGGCTTGGCCGGCGGGTTGTCGGGCACGCCTTCGTCAGCGGCGACGATCTCGTCGACGACGTCGCGTACGTTCTCGCCGGGCCGCTTGAGTCGCTCGGCGATGCGGTAGATCCGCGGGAGCGTGAGCGGGTCGCGGCCGGCGAGGCCGTTCTTGAGCGAGCCCCAGGGAACGTCGACGTCCTTGGCGAACTCGCGGGTCGAGGTGATGTTCGCCTCGGCCAGCCGGTGCTTCACCGGGATCTTGTTCAACTTGGGCATGAGCACACTCTGCTGTTCTCTGCGCGCACTGTCAAGCAGAGTTCAGCAGAATGGCGGTAACGGATCCATATCTACTGCCCTACTCTGCTTATCTATGCACTCAGGGGAGGGGCGCCATCGGCGCAAGGTGCGACAGGTCCGCAGGTCCAGGCAACTAGCAAACTGCTCCGGTCTGCTGCACACTGCCGTTGTGACGGTTTCGCGAAAGCAGATCCGGACGAGTGACTTCTCGTCAGAAGCCCGGGGCTGGCTCGCCGACGCCGTCGTCAAGGCGCGAACAGCCGGCGGCTGGCAGTACCGCACGGACTTCGTCGACGCGGCGAAGGCGGCCGGCGAGAAGCTCAGCCTTCGCAGCCTGCAGGCCGTCGAGCAAGGCGATCCCGGGGTCGGGCAGAGCGTCCTCTACGCGATCGCCCGTACGCTGCCCAACTGGACCGAGGACACGCCGCGGAACATCCTCGAAGGCAATCCAGCACCGCCGACCGGACGCGCAGGTCCCGACCGAGTCGACGTAACGACGGCGCGAGACGTCGAAGTGTCCGGCCAGCTCGCACACGGCGCCGACGACTGGACACCCGAAGAGATCGCACGGATGCGTCGGATGACGGGGCGGCAGATCCTCGAAGAGGGCTTGATGATCGGGAAGTTCTCCGGCGAAGAGACAATGCTGCGCTACCTCAATAAGGCGTCCGCGGTGAAGCTGGAGAAAACCGATCAAGCCGAAGGCTTAGGTGACGCGCTGTAGTCCACTCGCGACATTCCCCATAGGACCGTCGCGGCGCGCCACCGTAGTAGCAACGGTGATCAAAGTGAACCCCGTACCGGATCGTTGCTTCCGCGTTACAACGATCTTCGACCGGACGGCGCAATTCCCAGAAAGTTCACTGACACCGCTTAACGACTTGTCACACCAAAGAGATAACCCTCCTGCAATCGGGTTAGCCCGTACCCGCCGAAGGAGGTAACCAACCGTGAGCAACCAGACGCAGCAAGCGCCGCGCACGATCCACATCTGGATGTTCGCCACAGCAGCCATCAGCACACTTCTCGCCTTACCGCACGCGATCGTGGTGTTCATCCTCGACTTGCCCGCCCCGATCGTGAACCTGCACATCGCCATCTCACTGGGGCTCTGGATCCTGGGTGCGATCTTCGCAACGAGCCAACCTCCCGACACCGCCACGCAGGCAACATCAACACGGGAAATCGATGCGAAACCGCTCACCCCGCCGCAGCGGAAACAGCTCAGCGAAGTCGACGAACTCGAAGCGTGGCTTCACCGCACCGACGAGGACCGCTGAAGGAGGCTGGCCGCTCCCCCGGCCACGCCCCTCCGCAGCCCGCCGGCGAAAGTCTGAAACTGCGGGGGGGGGGGGCGTCTGAAGCCTCTTTTCCTTACACCCCAATCTATCCGAGGGCGCGACTCCTCTGCCGATCCAGCACCGCGCGGTCCTTCACCGGCACCCCACGGTTCCCCCGCCCACACGGCTTGATCCGCAACTCCCCTACGTACCGCGGCACCAACAGCTGCCGCGCCACAAACCGCCGCGAGTCGATCTCCAAGGCCTTCCACCGCTCCGCCACGTCCGGGCCCGGCGCAAGCACACCATCCAGGATCGACGGCTCCAGCTCGCGCTCGCGCCGCTGCAGCCCCGCGATCCGCTCGGCGATCGCCGCCGCGATCGGCGCGGCGAACTCCTGCGTGAACCCCGGCTCCCGGCGCGCCACCCGGCCGGCCAGCTGGTCACGCTCCTGCACCTCGGCGGCCAGCTCGGCGCGCACGCGGCCGAGCTCGGCGTCGGCGTCCTCGCTCGCCTGCGACAGCACGCCGTAGAACTTCGGGTCGGACAGCCACGTCAGCAGCAGCCGCTCCGTCCACACGTCCAGGTCGTCCCGCAGGATCGACACACACCCCGAGGGGCCGTCGCAGCAGTACCGCAGCTCGCCCTTCCGGCCCCGGCGGACAGCGAGGACGGCGCCGCACTTGTCGCAGCGCGCGATCCGGGCGAGCCAGTGGACTGCGGAGCCGCCGCGGAACTTCTTCCGGTCCGGGGCGTGGAGGATCCGCTGCACCTTGTCGAAGACCTTCGGGTCGACGATCGGGTCCCATACGGCGTCGGTGTGGCGCGCGGTCGCGCCCGGCCGGGAGTGGGTCCGCCAGTCCGGGTTGTGGACGCGCCGGCCCGCGTAGGCCGCGGTGGTCAGCATCGACCGAAGGTGGGACTGGCTGAAGGGGCCGCCGGAGCGCTTCTCGATCCCGCGCTGCTCGAGGTCGGCGGCGATGCGGTAGATCGACTGGCCCTCGGCGACCCGGGCGAACAGCTCTAGCACGATCGGTGCTTCGTCGGGGTGGTGCTCCTGCTCGAGCAGGTTCTTGGTGCGTTCGTCGTAGCGGCGGCGGAAGCCGTAGGGGACTTGGCCGTGGGGGAGGCCGTCGACGGCGGCGCTTTGGGTGCCGCGGGTGACGCGGAGGGAGAGGAGGCCGGTTTCGAAGGCGGCGTCGGCGGCGGCGTGGACGAGGTCGCGGCGGTCGTGGGGGTCGGCGGGGTCCATGACGCGGCCGCGGACTTCGATCCAGAACTTGATGCCGCGCTGCTTGGCGAGGTTGATCAGGCCGATCCACTCGTCTTCCTGTCGGGAGCCGCGGCTGTTCTCGTACATGAGGAGCAGCTGGCCGGGGAAGGTGTCGGCTTTGAGGTCGGCGATGAGGCGTTCGAAGCTGTCGCGGGTCTTGCGGGCGAATTCGGAGGCGCTGCCGACGTCGCTGTAGGTGCGGACGATGGTCCAGTTTTCGCGGGTGCACGTACGCTGGTTGAGCTCGTGCTGGTCCTCGGGTGACTTCTCTCGGCCTTGGCGGTCTTTGGAGACTCTCAGCAGGTCACAGACCGGGAGCGGGCTTGATTCGAAGGGCGGCACGTGCGTAGAGTACCCCTACTGAGGCGACTCTCAGGAAACTTCACATACGGTCACCCCGTGCCCCGACTCCCGCTCCCACGCACCCGCGGAGCCCGCCTCACCGCGCTCGCCGCCGTTGTCGTGGTCCTGGCCGCCGGCGCGGTCTTCTGGATCACGCGGCCCGCGGCGCCCCCGCCCGTGCCCACGCAGGACGCGTTGGTCGACATGCCCGCCGCGCCCGGCTCGGCGGAGCAGGTCAAGATCGACACGACCACCTACCTGCCCGCCACCGTGCCCGCGCCGGCGGTGCTGCTCGCGCACGGCTTCGGCGGGGACAAGTCCAGCGTCGCCGACGACGCCCGCGAGCTCGCGCGGAAGGGCTTCGTCGTGATGACGTGGTCCGCGCGCGGGTTCGGGAAGAGCACCGGCAAGATCGGGCTGAACGACCCGGACGGCGAGGTCGCCGACGCGAGCCGCCTGATCGACCGGCTCGTCGCGCAGCGCCAGGTCACCACCGACGCCGGCGGCGACCCGAAGGTCGCGGTCACCGGCGCCTCCTACGGCGGCGCGCTCTCGCTGCTGCTGGCCGGCACGGACAAGCGCGTCGACGCGATCGCCCCGGTGATCACCTACAACGACCTCGCCCAGGGCCTGGTCCCGAACGCCGCCACCCCCGCGCTCCGGCCCTCGGGCACCCCGGCCGCCGGCGCGTTCGCGACCGACGGCGTGTTCAAGAAGAGCTGGGCGGGCATCTTCTTCTCGGCCGGGTCCGGCGCGGCGGCGAGCGGCTCGCCGTCGGCCGAAGCGCCCGAAGCCGGGCAGGAGACCGACAGCGGGTCCACCGCCGCGACCGGGGCGGGCGCCGCGGCGGCCGCCGTCCCGGCCGCGCCGACCGGCGGGGGCGGGCCCCGTGGCGGCGCCGCGGCCGACCCCTGCGGGCGCTTCACGGCCGCGGTCTGCCGCGCCTACACCGAGCTCGGCACGACCGGGGAGACCAGCCAGGCGAGCGTCGACCTGCTGCGCCGCGTGTCGCCGGTCTCGGTGACGGGCAAGATCACCGTGCCGACCCTGCTGGTCCAAGGTGAGAGCGACACGCTCTTCGGCCTCGACCAGTCCGACGCCACCGCCCGGCAGATCACCGCGGCGGGCGGCAAGGTCCGCACGATCTGGTACACCGGCGGCCACGACGGCGGGAAGCCCGGACCGCAGCTGCGCACGAAGATCGGCGACTTCCTCTGGGACGCCGTCAACGGCGGCGACCCCGGCACCGGCTTCAGCTACGACGTCCAGGGCACGTTGCGCGCCAACGGGACGCCGTCGGTCCGCACTGTCACCGCCGACACCTACCCGGGGCTGACCGGCCCGGCCACCGAACGCCGGCTGCTGCCGATGGCCGGTCCCGCGCAGTCGGTCGTGCGCCCGGCAGGCGCGAACCCGTCGGCGGTGAGCGGGATCCCCGGCCTCAACGGCGTCGCGAGCAGCTCGTCGCGGCTCGGCGCGCTGTTCAGCAACGACCCGCCCGGCCAGTCCGCGCAGTTCACCACGACCCCGGTGGACTCGCAGGTCGTCGTCAGCGGCTCGTCCACCGTGCGGCTGCAGGTCGCCGCGGACCCGGCGCACCCCCAGCCGGACGCGGTGCTGTTCGCGAAGCTCTACGACGTCGGGCAGGACGGCTCGCGCGTGCTGCCGTCGAACGCCATCGCGCCGTTCCGGGTGAGCGGGCTGCCCGCCGACGGCACGCCGGTCGAGGTGACCGTGACGCTCCCGGGCATCGTCCGCCCGATCGAGGGCGGCCACTCGCTGCGGCTGGTCGTCGGCACCACCGACCAGGCGTTCGCCTCGCCGGCCGCGCCCGCGGTGTTCCGGGTCGCGCTCGCCGGCGGGACCGCGCTGGCCGTGCCGGTCGTGCCCGGGACGTCCGTCGGCTCCCCGGCCCCGGCCGGGCAGCTGGTCGGCATCGGTGTGACGCTCGCGATCGGTGTGGCCGTGGTGCTCTTCGCCGCGCTGCGCCGCCGCCGGGCCACCGACATCGACCCGGAGCTCGCCACCACCCCGCTCGTCATCGAGGGGCTGCGCAAGGAGTACCCGGGCGGGTTCGTCGCGGTGAACGACCTGTCCTTCCGCGTCGAACCGGGCCAGGTGCTCGGCCTGCTCGGGCCGAACGGCGCGGGCAAGACGACCACGCTGCGGATGCTGATGGGCCTGATCACGCCGACGAAGGGCCACATCCGGGTCTTCGGGCACAAGATCACCGCGGGCGCCCCGGTGCTCTCGCGCATCGGGTCGTTCGTGGAAGGCTCCGGTTTCCTGCCGCACCTGTCCGGCCGGGCGAACCTCGAGCTGTACTGGGCGGCCACCGGCCGGCCGGCGGACAAGGCGCACTTCGGCGAGGCGCTGGAGATCGCCGGGCTCGGCGCGGCGGTCGAGCGCCGGGTGCGCACCTACAGCCAGGGCATGCGGCAGCGGCTGGCGATCGCCCAGGCGATGCTCGGCCTGCCGGAGCTGATGGTGCTCGACGAGCCGACCAACGGGCTCGACCCGCCCCAGATCCACCAGATGCGCGAGGTGCTGCAGCGCTACGCCGCGACCGGCCGCACCGTGGTGGTGTCCAGCCACCTGCTGGCCGAGGTCGAGCAGACCTGCACGCACGTCGTGGTCATGCACCGCGGCGCGCTGGTCGCCGCGGGCGAGGTCGGCGAGCTGGCCGCGGCCGGCGGCGAGGCGACGTTCCGGGTCGACGACCCGGCCGCGTCCGCGGCGGCGCTGAAGGCGCTCAGCGGTGTCTCCGACGTCGACGTCGACGGCGAGCTGGTGCACGCCAACCTCGGCGAGCTGCCGCGGGCCGAAGGCGTGGCCGCGCTGGTGCGCGCCGGCGTCGCGGTGGAGCAGGCCGGGCCCCGGCGCCGGCTGGAAGACGCGTTCCTGCAACTGGTCGGAGAGGAATCATGAGCGAGGGTGTGCACACCGACCCGCACGCGCTGGACGAGCTGAGCGACCTCGCGTCGGCCGAGCACGCCGGCGTCGGGCCGGACGGCGCCGTCGAGGGCTACCGCGCCGGGCGGACGCTGCGGCTCGGCGTCGAGCTGCGGCGCCAGCTCAAGCGGCGGCGCACGCAGTTCCTGCTCGGGTTCGTCGCGATCCTGCCGTTCATCCTGGTGATCGCGTTCGAGGCCGGGCAGTCGAACCCGAACCGGCGCAGCGGCGGGTTCGTCGACCTGGCCACGGCTTCGGCGCCGAACTTCGTCGTGCTGGCGCTGTTCGTGTCCGGGACGTTCCTGCTCCCGATGATCGTCGCGCTGTTCTTCGGCGACACCATCGCGAGCGAGGCGTCGTGGTCGAGCCTGAAGTACCTGCTGGCGATCCCGGTGCCGCGGCAGCGGGTGCTGCGGCAGAAGGCGATCGTGTCGGGGCTGCTGTCGGCGGCGGCGCTGGTGCTGCTGCCGGTGATGTCCCTGATCGTCGGGCTGATCTGGTACGGCGCCGGTGACGCGATCAGCCCGACCGGCGACGCGGTTTCCTTCGGCGACAGCATGCTGGCCATCGCACTGTCCACTGTGTACATCATCCTGCAGCTGGCCTGGGTGGCCGGGCTCGCGCTCGCGCTGAGCGTGACGACCGACGCCCCGCTCGGCGCGGTCGGCGGCGCGGTGCTGGTGGCGATCCTGTCGCAGATCCTCGACCAGATCACGGCGCTGGAGGGCCTGCGCAACTACCTGCCGACGCACTACGCGTTCTCGTGGATGGACCTGATCTCGACCGACGTCGACTGGACCAACCTGGCGAGCGGGCTGCTCTCGGCGGCGATCTACGGAACGGTGTTCGTCCTCTACGCCGGGCGGCGGTTCGCCCGGAAGGACATCACCAGCTGAAGCCGGTACGGTCGGGCGCGTGCCGATCACGCTGGAGAGCCACCACGACATCGCCGTGCTGCGGATCGACCACGGCGGCGGCAACACCCTCGACACGGATTCGTGCCGCGAGCTCGTGCTGCGGCTGGAGGAGGTCGACCAGGCCCGCGCGGTCGTGCTCACCGGCACCGGGCGCGTCTTCTCCGCAGGCGTCGACCTCAAGCGGATCGACGACGGCGGCGCGTCCTACGTGTCCGAGTTCCTGCCGCTGCTGTCGGACGCGCTGCTGGCCGTGTTCGGCTGCCCGCGTCCGGTGGTCGCGGCGCTGAACGGGCACGCCGTCGCCGGCGGCGCGGTGCTGGCCGCCGCGTGCGACCACCGCGTGCTCGGCGCCGGCACGATCGGCGTGACCGAGCTGCTGGTCGGGGTGCCGTTCCCGCTGGCCGCGCTGGAAATCCTGCGCTGCGCCTACGGCACGGCCCCGCTGCCGTCGCTCACCTACTCGGGCGAAACCCGCGGCGGCGAGGACGCGCTGGCCGCGGGTCTGGTCGACGAGCTGGCTCCGCCGGAGGAGGTGCTCGAGCGGGCCCTCGCCGTCGCGACGCGGCTCGGCGAGCTGCCGGCCGAGGCGTTCGCGCACACCAAGGCCCAGATCCGGCAGCCCTACCACGAGCGGATCGCCGAGTACCGCCACGCCGACGACCCCGAGGTCGAGCGGCTGTGGCGGGCACCCGCGGCGCTGGCCGCCGTCAAGTCCTATGTGGACCGGGTGCTGCGTTAGGCGCGCACCCCGGTTTCGGCGAGGGCCTTGATGCCCTCGACCGTCTTCTGCATGTTGTCCTGCAGCTCACCCAGCCGCATCGCGACGATCTCGTCCTCGTGCTCGGGCATCGAGGCGATGATCGTGGTGAGGTTGGACGGGCCGGGGCCGATCTGGGCCCACTGGCGCAGGAGCGTGCCGTCGCCGTCCGGGACGAGCTCGAACTTCCACGACGCGGCCGGGTTGGTCACGTCCATCACCGACCACGCGAAGAGCCGCCCGGGCTCGTAGCCGGTGACCGTCGAGACCGTCTCCCACTCCCCGGCGACCGGGTGCGAGTTGCGGCCGCGGAACTGCGCGCCGAGACCGGGCTCGGACCCTTCGACCCAGCCGCCGCCCTGGTACTCGCTGGAGAACCGGGCGGGCAGGTCGACGTCCAGCAGCCAGGACCAGACCTCGGCCGGCCGCGCGTCGATGCGGACCTCGACCTGGGTCGTGGGACAGTCGGAAACCTTCATGGCGGACCCCTCGCTCGATGACGGTGCCTACGGCTTCGGACCGTAACGTGGCGCCGGTCACGGCGACAACTCGCACGATGCGCGTGGCCGCGGAGGCCGGTGGACGTCACCCGGCGCCCGCGCCACCCGCCGAAAGTCGGGTCCTCACCGATTCTGCGCCCGGACAGCCGATTGCCGACCGGGGCCGATTCTGTGAGGGTCCCACGGTGGGTTCCGGAGCCGGGGAGGGTGCTTCCATGCGCAGACTGTTCACCGCCGCGGCGGTCGTGCTGGCGTTCGCCGGGCTGGCGCCCGCCGTCAGCGCCGCCCCCGACATCAAGGCGGCCCTGCAGAAGATCCCGGGGCTGACGGTCGTGGCGGAGAACCCGGCGCCGGCCGGCTACCGGTTCTTCCAGCTCACCTACACCCAGCCCGCCGACCACCGGCACCCCGAGGCGGGCACCTTCCAGCAGCGCTTCACCCTGCTGCACCGCGACTTCACCGCGCCGACCGTCGCCTTCACCAGCGGTTACAACGTCAGCACCGCCCCGAACCGCTCGGAGCCGACGCAGATCGTCAACGGCAACCAGCTCTCGATGGAGTACCGGTACTTCAAGCCGTCACGGCCGGAGCCGGAGAACTGGGCGAAGCAGCTGACGATCTGGCAGGCCGCGGCGGACGAGCACCGCGCGGTGCAGGCGTTCAAGGCGATCTACCCGGGCAAGTGGCTGGCCACCGGCGGCAGCAAGGGCGGGATGACGGCAACGTACTTCCGGCGCTTCTTCCCCGACGACGTCGACGGCACGGTCCCCTACGTCGCGCCCAACGACGTCATCGACCCGCTCGACGTCTACAACCGGTTCCTCTCCCGCGTCGGCAACGACCCGGGCTGCCGCGACGCCCTGAAGGCGATCCAGCGAGACGCGCTGAAGCGGCGTGACGAGCTGGGCGCGATCGCGGCGGTGGACGCGGCCAAACGCGGGCTGACGTTCTCGATCGTCGGCTCGGCCGACAAGTCCCTCGAGATCTCGGTGATCGACTCGTACTTCGCCTTCTGGCAGTACCAGACGCAGGCGGACTGCGCGACGGTGCCGGCCGCGGGCGCGCCGGCGGCGGAGGTCTACGCCTGGTACGAGAAGGTGGAGAGCCTCAACACCTACTCCGACCAGGACCTCGAGCCGTTCGTCCCGTACTACTACCAGGCGGCGGCCCAGCTGGGCTCGCCCGAGGCGTACGACGGGTACCTGCGCGACCTGCTCCGCTACCCCGGCGCCGACCAGCCGAAGACGTTCGTGCCCGCGTCGGTCAAGATCCCGCGGTTCGACTACCTGGCGATGCCGGACGTGGACTTCTGGGTGAAGTCCCGCGGCACCCGGCTGTTGTTCGTCTACGGCTCGAACGACCCGTGGGGCGCCGAGCCGTTCGAACTCGGCTTCGGCAGCCGGGACTCCTACCGGTACTACGTCCAGGGCGGCAACCACGGCTCGAAGATCGCGCAGCTGGCCCCGGCCGACGCCGCGGCGGCCACGGCGACGGTCCGGCGCTGGGCCGGCCTGCCGCCGACGGCCGCGCTGACGGCTCGCAGCGCCCCGGCCGGCTTCCCCGACTTCGACACCGACCTCACCCTCGCGCAGCGTCCGCCGCTGTGACTTTCCTCAGGCCGGGCGTAGTCTCACGGCACCTGACGGCCCGGCCTGAGGAGGCGGCATGCCTCGTCCCGTCCACTTCGAGATCCACGCGGGCGACCCCGACCGCGCGGTGGCGTTCTACACGGCGGTGTTCGGCTGGAAGTTCGAACGCTGGGGCGACGTCCCGTACTGGGTGATCTCGACCGGCGAAGGCGACGGAATCGACGGCGGCCTCGTCCCCCGCGTCGGCCCGGCGCCCGAGGAGACGGCGCCGGTCCACGGATACGTGAACACGATCGGCGTCCCCGACCTCGACCAGGCCCTCGCTGCGGTGACCGAGGCGGGCGGATCGCCGGCGCTGCCGAAGAACTCGGTGCCAGGGGTCGGCTGGCTGGCGTACGTCAAGGACACCGAGGGCAACATCTTCGGGATGCTGCAACCGGACGAGAACGCGCCGGCGCCGTCCTAAGGGCGTTTCGCTTTGGGCAGCCGGCCAACGACGTCTTCGTAGGAGGCGTCGACCAGGTCTTCGAGCTCGGCGTCCGGCACTCCGGCGCCGAGCTCGACGCGGTTCCAGCCGTAGCGGCCGAGGTAGTCCATCACGGACACGGCGTCCGGGTACCGCTCCCGCAGTTCGGCCGCTTCTTCCCGGGTGGCCCCACATTTGACGGCGACGCTGCCGGGCTCGTCCTGCCCGATGAAGGCGAAACCCTTACCGCCGACCTTCGCGACGAGCACGTGGTCCCCGAAGGGATAGGTCTCCTCCGCGCCCGGCTTGGCAAGGCAGTACGCGACGACGGCGGCGATGTTCACCCGTCACCGGTCCCGCGCCGCCGGTTCCGGAGCGCCTCGCGGACGGCGCCGGCAAAGGCGTCGCCGGCCACCGCGGCGAACTCGGCCGCGAGGCGCTCCGTTTCCAGGTCTTCGGTGATCACTTGATCCCGGCGGCGTCCATGCCGCGCAGCTCCTTCTTCAGGTCCGAGATCTCGTCACGCAGGCGGGCCGCCAGCTCGAACTGGAGGTCGCGCGCCGCCTGCATCATCTGGTCCGTCATCTGCTGGATCAGGTCGGCCAGCTGGGCGCGCGGCATCGCCGAGACGTCCTTGTCCACCAGCATTCCCGAGCTGCGGACCCGGTCGCCCTGCTCGGGCTTCTTGCCCCGCGACGAGTTGCGGCCCGAGCCGCCCACCGAGACCTGCTCGGTGTCCTCGGCCTCGCTGTAGACCCGGTCGAGGATGTCGGCGATCTTCTTCCGCAGCGGCTGCGGGTCGACCCCGCGCTCCACGTTGTAGGCGACCTGCTTCTCGCGGCGGCGGTCGGTCTCCTCGATCGCGTGCTGCATGGAGTCGGTGATCTTGTCCGCGTACATGTGGACCTCGCCCGACACGTTGCGCGCCGCGCGGCCGATCGTCTGGATCAGCGACGTCCCGCTCCGGAGGAAGCCTTCCTTGTCCGCGTCGAGGATCGCGACCAGCGACACCTCCGGCAGGTCGAGCCCCTCGCGCAGCAGGTTGATGCCGACCAGCACGTCGAAGTCGCCCGCCCTCAGCTGCCGCAGCAGCTCGACCCGGCGCAGCGTGTCGACCTCCGAGTGCAGGTACCGCACCCGGATGCCCAGCTCCAGCAGGTAGTCCGTGAGGTCCTCGGCCATCTTCTTGGTCAGCGTGGTGACCAGGACGCGCTCGTCCTTCTCCGCCCGCTCCCGGATCTCGTGGACCAGGTCGTCGATCTGGCCTTCGGTCGGCTTCACGACCACCTTCGGATCGACCAGGCCGGTCGGCCGGATCACCTGCTCGACGAACTCGCCGGCCGCCTGGCCCATCTCGTACGGCCCCGGTGTCGCCGACAGGTAGACCGTCTGCCCGATCCGGTCGGAGAACTCCTCCCAGGTCAGCGGCCGGTTGTCGACCGCGCTCGGCAGCCGGAAGCCGTACTCGACCAGGTTCCGCTTCCGCGACATGTCGCCTTCGTACATGCCGCCGATCTGCGGCACCGTCTGGTGCGACTCGTCGATGACCAGGAGGAAGTCCTCCGGGAAGTAGTCGATCAGGGTCGCCGGCGCCGTGCCCGCGCCGCGGCCGTCGATGTGGCGCGAGTAGTTCTCGATGCCGGAGCAGAACCCGACCTGCCGCATCATCTCGATGTCGTAGGCCGTGCGCATCCGCAGCCGCTGCGCCTCCAGGAGCTTGCCCTGCTTTTCCAGCTCCGCCAGGCGTTCTTCCAGCTCCTGCTCGATGCCCTGGATCGCCTTTTCCATCCGCTCCGGGCCCGCGACGTAGTGCGTCGCCGGGAAGATCCGGACCTCGTCGACCTCCTTGACGATGTCGCCGGTCAGCGGGTGCAGGTAGTAGAGCTTCTCCACCTCGTCACCGAAGAACTCGACGCGGATCGCCAGCTCCTCGTACGCCGGGATGATCTCCACCGTGTCGCCGCGCGCCCGGAACGTGCCGCGGGCGAAGGCGATGTCGTTGCGCGTGTACTGCACGTCGACCAGGGCCCGCAGGAAGACGTCCCGGTCGAGCTGCATGCCGACCTTCAGCTTCGAGGACCGGTCGAGGTAGGACTGCGGGGTGCCCAGGCCGTAGATGCACGAGACACTCGCGACCACGATGACATCCCGGCGCGACAGCAGGTTCATCGTCGCCGAGTGCCGCAGCCGCTCGACGTCGTCGTTGATCGACGAGTCCTTCTCGATGTAGGTGTCCGTCTGCGCGATGTACGCCTCGGGCTGGTAGTAGTCGTAGTAGCTGACGAAGTACTCGACCGCGTTGTTCGGGAACAGCTCGCGCAGCTCGTTCGCCAGCTGCGCGGCCAGGGTCTTGTTCGGCGCCATCACCAGCGTCGGCCGCTGGACGCGCTCGATCAGCCACGCCGTGGTCGCCGACTTGCCGGTGCCGGTGGCGCCCAGCAGCACGACGTCCTTCTCGCCCGCCTTGACCCGGCGTTCGAGCTCGTCGATGGCCGCCGGCTGGTCGCCGGCGGGCTGGTAGTCACTGATCACCTCGAACCGGCCGCCGGTCCGCGGGATCTCCGAGACGGGCCGGAAGTCGGACTGGGCGAGCACGGGGTGTTCGGTTGCGAAAGCCACGTCGACCAGAGTACGACGCGGCACCGACAATTTCCGTCGGCCCTGGTCAGTGGGGTCGGAACACCGTCACGGACGTCACTTCGCCCCCGGCCACCTCGCAGTGCAGGACGGCGCCGGGCACGGGGCCGTCGCCGAAGCACGAGACGAGCACCCGGTCGGGTCCGGTCGCCTGGGTTTCGAAACGCGGGAACTCCGCGAGCACGTCGGCGACTTCGCCCGCAGGAGACGAGAGGTGCGCCAGCACGACCTCACGCGGCGACGGCGGCGGCGGGACGGGCAGGTCGTGGCTCTCGAAGAGCCGGTTCAGCTGGTCGGCTGCCGAAACCGCGCGGGGGAAACCGGCGAAGGCAGCGGTCTGGACGACGACTTCGCAGACTTCGGCCGGGGCGAGGCCCGAAGCCAGGCCGGTGCGGAGGTGGACGCTCAGCGGCGGCCCGACCATCCCCGCCGCGACGATCGCCGCGAGCGTCGCGGCTTCGCGCGTGCGGGGGTCGAGCGCGGGACGTTCGTGGAGGTGGCCGTAGACCGTGCCGACGGCCAGCTCGCCGAGCGCCGGGATCGTCGCGAAGAGGGCGTCGAGACGCGCTTCGCCGCCTTCGACCAGCCCGCCGAAGGTGGCCCGGCCACGGGCGTGCAGGCGGTCCATCGGCTCGGTCATGAACGCCCCGTTCAGCAGTTGCAGTCGCAGCAGGAGCAGCAGTCGCAACAATCGCAGTCGCAGTCGCAGCTCGAGTGGGGTTTCCCGCTCCACGGCCCAGGATAGGGATCACGGCAGCAGAACTGGCAGGTGCAGCACATGTACGGCGCGATCGTGCAGCCGAGGAGGAAGTTGCGCGGCTTCGGCGGGACGGCGAACTTCGGGTACCAGAGGCCGCCACCCTTGCCGTGGAGGGGCTCGGGTTCGCCGGAGTCGCCGGGACCTCCTGGCCCGCCAGGTCCACCCGGGCCGCCAGGTCCACCCGGGCCGCCGGGTCCATGGGGCCCGCCAGGCCCAGCCGGCCCGCCGGGACCCTCGGGCCGGGAGGTGCTGCCCGGCCCCCACGGCCCGGGCCCACCGGGACCGCCCGAGTACCCGGGCCCGCCCGGCGACGGAAATCCCGGCGGCCGCGGTCCCGGCGCCTGGTGAGGATGTTGCTGCGGCCGAGGTCCGGGCCCGATCCACCCTGGCGGCGGCTGCTGCCCGGAGGCACCGGTCGCGCGCGGATCCTCGCCTTGCATCGGCTGCCGAGGCTCGCCGCCGTGCGTCGGGCCCGAGCCGTGCGCCCCGCCATGTCCGAAGGCTCGCCGCACCGCTTGGCGCAGCTCGTGCACCAGCAACGCATGCACCAGCGCCGGCCGCGCGAACTCCGCCTCCCGCAACGCCAGCTCCACCCCCAGCACCGCGTCATCACACAACCGCCGGGCCTCCGCCAACCCCGTTCCCGTGGCCGGCAACGGGTTCCACGCTCCCGCGGCCGCGTCGGCGGCCTGGTCCTCGACCGCGTCCAGCAGGTGCGCGACCCGGCCGAACAGACGGCCCGCCTCCGCCAGCGGGGCCACATTTCCCGGCCGTCCCGCCAGCTCGGCCGTCCGCGCGAAGGCCGCCGACGTCGCCAGCTCCGCCGGTTCCGTCGCGACCAGCGGTGAATCCCCGAACCCGACAGTGCGCTCCAGCGAAGCCTGCCGGGACACCGCCTCCGTCAGCACCGCCGTGTCGAAGCCGACCCGGCTGCCGGTGCGGCTGCCCTGCTCCGCCCAGCGGGCCGCGACGCGGCGGGCGGCCGCCGCCACCGGGCGGCGGGCGAACGCGCCGTCGTGGTCCTCGACGTGGTCGCCGACCTTTGCCGCCGCCAGCACCAGGGACACCGCCGCGGCGAGCTGGGCGCCTTCGCCCCGCGCCACCGACGTCGAGCGCATGCCGCGCAGCGGGCACGGGCCCGCGGCGCGGCGCCGGTCCGCCGCCGGCGTCTGGGCCTCGACCAGCGCCGAGATGATCAGGCCGTCGTAGTTGGTGACGACGCGGGCGAGCTGACCGTGTTCGTCACGCAGCGTGAGACAGAGCCCGCACAGGTGCGCGAGCCAGTCCGCGTGCAGGTCGCCCGCCAGCCGGTGCCGGCACGGCCTGATGATCCCGAACATCCCCGGCCCCCTCGCCTCCCGGACGGTCGGCGAACCTTAGCCCGAACGTGTGGCGCGCGTGGCGGAAGTACGCGATTCGTGACCGGCCCGGCAGGATGAGCGCCATGGCCGGACTGCACGCGCCGAAGGTAGAGATCTTCGACCCCGCCGAGCGCGCGAACATCGACCCGAAGGGCATCCTGCGGAAGGTCGACGAGTACCACGAGGAGCCGTTCGGTCTCTACCTCGCGCGCCCGACCCCGGGCCGCGCGCAGTTCCACTACCTCGAGTCGTGGCTGCTGCCTGGGCTCGGCCTGCGGATCACCGACTTCTGGTTCTCCCCCGGCCACGAGCGCGACCAGGACTTCTACCTCGACGTCGTCCGCGTCCGCCGCGACGGCCCGCGCTGGGTCGCCACCGACCTCTACGTCGACCTGGTGCTCCGGGACAAGCTGTCGCTGCGGGTGATCGACACCGACGAGCTCCTCGAAGCCCACGCCGCGGGCCTGCTCGGCGCCGAAGACGCCGAGTTCGCGCTGAAGACGGCCTACGCCGCCGTGGAGGGGCTGGCCGCCCACGGGTACGACCTCACCGCGTGGCTCGCCACGAAGGACATCGCGCTCACCTGGCGGCGGCACCCCTAACCGGCCGAGTAGTACCCGAGGAACATGTCGACGCCCCGGTTGATGAGGTCGTCGGTGCGCTGAGCGTCGATCCGTTCGCCGTACGCGGCGTGGGTGAAGTGCGGGTAGAGGACGAGGGCGTAGAGCTGGACGAGGGCCAGGTCGACGTCCGGGATCGCGAGCTCGCCGGCGTCGACACGCTTGCGGAACTCCCCGGCGAGGATCGCCGACGTCAGGTCGGGGCCGTTGGCCTTCCACGCGCGGCCGAGCTCGGGGAACCGCTGCGCCTCCCCGGCGACGAGCGCGCGGAGCGCGAGCACCTGCGGCTGCGCCATCCCCGCCACCCAGCCCCGCGCCGTCCGCACGAGGATCTCGCGGATGTCGTCGGACTCGGCGAGGCTCTTCTCCAAGGCCAGGGTCGACTGCTGGAGCGCTTCCTTGAGCGCGTCGTGGATGACGGCGTGGAACAGCTCGCTCTTGCTGCCGAAGTGGTTGTAGATCGTCACCTTCGACACGTCGGCCCGCCGGGCGATGACGTCGATGCCGGCTTCGAAGCCGCTGGCGAGGAACACCTCGCGGGCGGCGTCGACGATCGCCCGCCGCTTGAGGTCGGCGCGCTCGCCGGTGGGGGTGCGCCGTCGTGTGTCCGTCATCCCCGCAGCCTACCCCTGAACTGTGCCGTCCAGTTCAGCTGAACTGAACTGTTGAGTTCAGCTGAACTGAAGCGTACAGTTCAGCTCCACTGCAGGGGCCCGACCAGGAGGTACGCATGCTGTCCGAACCGGAACTGAGATCGATCGAGCCCCTCGCGGGCCGCCGAAACGCGCGCTTGGCTCTGCTGGCGTTCGCGATGCTGATCGTTTCCCTCGACCAGTACATCGTCGTGGTCGCGCTGCCCGAGATCGGCCGCGACCTGGGCTACTCCGCGCAGACGCTCCAGGCGGTGGTCAGCACGTACGCGATCGCCTCCAGCGGGTTCCTGCTGTTCGGCGGCCGGGCCGCGGACCTGCTCGGCCGCCGCCGGATGCTGGTCACCGGGCTGGCGCTCTACGCCCTCGCGTCGGTCGCCGGCGGGCTGGCCACGGCGCCGCTGCTGCAGCTCGCCGCCCGCGCGCTCCAAGGCCTGGGCGGGGCGCTGGTCTTCCCCAGCACCCTGGCGATCATCACCACGAGCTTCGCCGAGGGCCGCGACCGCAACCGCGCGCTGAGCGTGTGGGGTGGCGCCGGCGCGGCCGGCCTGGTCGTCGGTGTGCTGCTCGGCGGCCTGCTGACGCAGGGGCTCGGGTGGCGGGCGGTGTTCTTCGTCAACGTCCCGCTGGCCGGCGCCGCGATCGTGGCGGCGTTCGCGCTCATCGGCGCCGACGGGCCGCGGGTGACGACCCGGCGGTTCGACCTGGCCGGCACGGTGAGCGTCACCGGCGCGGTGACCCTGCTGGCGTTCGCGCTGGTCCGGGGCCCGGACGCGGGCTGGGCCTCCCCGGAGATCGTCGCCGCCACGATCGTGGGAGTTCTGCTGCTGGGCGCTTTCGCGGTGATCGAACGGCGCAGCGCGGACCCGCTGCTGCCCCGCCACCTGGTGAGGAGTCCCAGCCTCGTGCCGGCCACGGTGGTCGCGTTCATGTTCACGGCCACCTTCGGCTCGCTGCTGTACTTCCTGTCCCTCTACTTCCAGGACGTCCGGGGGTACGACGCGCTGGAGACCGGCCTCGGGTTCCTGCTGCCGACCGCGGTCGTGGTCGCGGGCTCGGTGGTGGCCGGCCCGGTGGTGACCCGGATCGGCGTCCGGCGCACCCTGCTCGGCGCCCTCGCCGTCGGCGCGCTCGGCGCGTGCCTGCTCGGGTTCGCGCTCACGCCCGACGGCTCCTACGCCTGGCTGGTGCCGGGCCTGACGGTGGTCAGCGCCGGCGACGGGATGGTCTTCACCGTCATGTACATCGCCGCGGCGACCCGGGTGCCCGACCCGCAGCAGGGGATCGCCTCGGGGATCGTCACCACCGGGTCCGGCATCGGCGCCGCGGCCGGGCTCGCGGTGCTGGTCCTGGTCGCGAACGGCGGTGGCGGGATCCGGGCGGCGGTGTTCGCCGTCGCCGGCGGCATCGCGCTCACCTTCGTGCTCGCGCTCGTGCTCACCCGGCACATCCGCCGATCGGTGGATGCCGGGTCCTCCGGCGGCGGACCCGGGTCCGGACCGTCCTGACGATGTGCCCGGCCCCGGCGCGGCGGGATTCTCGCTGCGTCGGGAAACGGAGCGAGGGGGGGCGGCGACATGTCGAGCGAAAACACCACGGGCGGGGCGGTCCGACGGGCGTGACCACCGCGCCCGTCCCGGCCCGGGTCCGGCCGGTGGCACCCTTCGCCCGGACGCCGGTGGCGGTCGTGGCCGCGCTGACGGCGGTCCCGCTGCTGCTCATCGCGAACCGCTACGGCTACTTCGGCGACGAGCTCTACTTCCTCGCCGCCGGGCGGCACCTCGCCTGGGGTACGTCGACCAGCCGCCGCTGCTGCCGTTGCTGGCCCGCACGATGGACGCGCTCGGCCATTCCCCGTTCGTGCTGCGGATCCCGGCGATGCTCGCCATGGTCGGCGGCGCTGTGCTGACCGCGCTGATCGCCCGCGAGCTGGGCGGCGGGCGGAAGGCGCAGACCCTCGCCGCGGGCGCTTTCGCCGTGTCGACGCAGTTCCTGGCGAGCGGGCACCTGCTCGCGACGTCCACAGTGGACCCCTTCCTCTGGACCCTGCTGCTGTGGCTGCTGGTCCGCTGGGTGCGCACCCGCGCCGACGGCCTGCTCGTCTGGGCCGGGGTGGTGACGGCGGTCGCGCTCAACACGAAGTTCCTCATCGGCGGGTTCTGGCTCGCCGCCGGGGTCGCGATCCTCGTCTGCGGCCCGCGGGAGCTGCTGCGGCGGCCCGCGTTGTGGGTGGGCGCCGCGATCGCGGTGGTCGCGCTGGCGCCAACGCTGGTCTGGCAGGCGGCGCACGGCTGGCCGCAGCTCGGCATGGGCGCGGCGATCTCGCAGGAGGTCGGCGACACGTGGGGCGGGCGCCTGCTGTTCCTGCCGTCGGCGCTGGTCGTGGCCGGCCTCCCGGTCGGGGTGGTCCTGCTGTGTTACGGCCTCTGGCGGCTCCTGCGCGATCAGGAGTTCCGGTTCCTCGGCTGGACCGCGGTGGTGCTGACCGTCGTGATCCTGGCCGTGAACGGCCGGAGCTACTACGTCGCCGGGATGTTCCCGGTGTGCTGAGCGATGGCGGCCGTGGCGGTCGAACGCCGGGAGCCGTCGCGCTGGTGGCGGTGGCTCGCGACCTGGCCGTGTTACGTGCTGACCGCGCTGCTCGCCCTGCCGGGCGCGGTGCCGGTCTGGCCGCAGGCCTGGCTGGGCGAGCACCCGGGGCTGCCGAAGCCCGTCTTCGCGTTCGCGGAGATCGGCTGGCCCGAAGGCGCCCGGTCGGTGGCCGCGACGTTCGCCGCGCTGCCCGGGAAGGCGCACACCGCGGTGCTGACCGAGTCGTACTGGGGAGCCGGCGCGCTCGACCGCTACGGCCGTGAGCTCGGCCTGCCCGAACCGGCGAGCGGCAACCGCGGTTACGCGACGCTGACGATCCCGTCCGAAAGCGCGACGGACGTCCTGTACGTCGGGACGGACCCGCGGCCGCTGGCCGGGCACTTCGCCGAGATCCGGCCGCTCGGGAAGGTGGACACCGGCGGCGCGGAACCGAGCTACTTCGACGGGGTGCCACTGTGGCTGGCGACCGGCCGGACCGAGCCGTGGCCGGTGCTCTGGCCGCAGGTCGTGAACACCCACACGTGAGCCGCGTGCCCGGCCACGTAGGGTGCGGGAAGGACCGGGCCGGACGAGGAACAGGAGCACGATGGACGCCGTGACCACGGCCCCCGACCAGGTGAAACCCGGGCTCGCGCCCTTCGCCCGGCTCCCGGTCGCGCTGCTCGCGCTGGGCACGGCCACCGTCCTGCTGCTCACCGCCGGCCGCTACGGCTACTTCGGTGACGAGCTCTACTTCCTCGCCGCCGGCAAGCACCTGGCGTGGGGGTACGCCGACCAGCCGCCGCTGGTGCCCGCGCTCGCCTGGCTGATGAACACCCTCGCGCCCGGCTCGCTCGTGGTGTTCCGGCTGCCGGCGATCGCCGCCACCGCCGCCGGGGTCGTCGTCACCGCGCTGATCGCGCGGGAGCTCGGCGGGCGGCGCAAGGCGCAGGCCCGCGCCGCGGCAGCGTACGCGATCTGCGGGCAGTTCGTCGGCAGCGGCCACTACCTGGCGACGTCGACGATCGACCCGCTGCTGTGGACGCTGGTGCTGTGGCTGGTGGTCCGCTGGGTCCGCACGCGGGACGACGGCCTGCTCGTCCGGCTCGGTGTGGTGACGGCGGTGGCGCTCAACGACAAGCTCCTGATCGCCGCGTTCTGGGCGGTGGCCGGGCTCGCGATCCTGGTGTTCGGGCCGCGGGATCTCCTACGCCGTCCCAAACTCTGGCTGGGCGCGCTCATCGCTGCCGCGTCCCTGGTGCCCACGGTGCTGTGGCAGCACACGAACGGCTGGCCGCAGCTCGCCATGGGTGACGCCGTCGGCGCCGAGGTCGACGCGGCGGGCGGCCGCGAGAGCTTCGTCCCGAACCTGCTCGCCGGCGCGGGCTGGGTGATCGGCGCGCTCGGGGTGCTCTACGGCGTCACCGTGCTGGTGGGAAGCAACCAGCTGCGGCCGTACCGGTTCCTGGGCTGGACGGCGCTCGGCGTCGTCGCGGTGTTCCTCGTCGCGAACGGGCGGTTCTACTACGCGGCCGGGATGTTCGGTGTCCTGTGGGCCGCGGCCGCCGTCCACCTGGAAGCGCGCGAGCCGGCGAGGTGGTGGCGGTGGGTGCCGACGTGGCCGGTCTTCGTGCTCTCGGCGTTGTTCAGCCTGCCGTTCACGCTGCCGGTCTGGCCCGCGCACTGGCTCGCCGACCACCCGGCGGCGCCACGCCCCGCCTACGCCGCCGAGGAGATCGGCTGGCCGGACCTCACCGACGACGTCGCCGCGCTGTACCGGACCGCACCGCCGGGCACCGCGATCGTGACCGGCGGGTACTGGCAGGCGGGCGCGCTCGGCCGGTACGGGCCGGAGCGCGGCCTGCCCGAGGCCTACAGCCCCAGCAGGGGTTTCTGGTACTTCGGCCGACCTACCGACAACGCCGGCACCGTGCTCTTCGTCGGCTACGACCCCTCGAAGCTCGTAAAGCACTTCGGGACCGCTCGGATCGTCGGCCAGGTCGGCAACCGCCTCGGCATCCGCAACGCGAGTCAGCACATGCCGGTCTGGGAGCTCACCGGCCGGACGGCGAGCTGGGCCGAGATCTGGCCCTCGCTCAAGGACATGCGGGCGTGAGCCTGAAGATCGACTGGAGCCGGTCGCTCTGGCCGCCGTTCACGGCGAAGCCGGCCGGAGTCTGGGGACCGTGGCTGCACCGCATCGAGCGGTACCTGCCCTACGCACTGCTGGCCGTCTCGACGGGGATCAGCGCGGCGATCGGCGGGCACGACGGCCGCTGGTGGGCGACGACCGGCGTGCTGGTCGCGGCCACGACGTGCTGGCTGGTCCTGGTGGAAACCCTCGCGCCGCCGCGGCTGCGCGCGCACCCGGCGTTCGCCCTGCCCGCGTTCCTCGGTGTGCTCGGGCTGGGCAGCGCGCTCGAAGCCCGGGACGTCACGTTCCTGATCTTCGTGATCTTCGGCTTCCTGGCCGCGACCCGGCTGCGGCCGACCTGGCTCGCCTTCCTCGCGCTCGCGGCAACGTCGCTGCTGATCAACACCCTGGGCAACGGCGGGCCGGCGCACGCGCTGAGCGAGCAGCCCGGCATCGTGATCATGCTGGTCGTGGTGCAGACGGTGACCATCGGCGGGGGCGCGACGCTCTCGGCCGCGGTCGCGCAGCAGAACGAAGACCGCCGCCGCACGCTGGACGAGCTGGCCGCGGCACAGGCGGAAAACGAGGGCCTGCAACGGCAGCTGCTCGGCCAGGCCCGCGAAGCCGGGATCCTCGACGAACGGCAGCGGCTGGCCCAGGAGATCCACGACACGCTCGCACAGGGTTTCACCGGCATCATCACCCAGCTCGAAGCCGCCGCGCTGGCCGAGAACGAGCCGGCGGAATGGCGGCGGCACCTCGCTTCCGCCGCCGCGCTGGCACGCGAGAACCTGACCGCCGCCCGGCGTTCGGTGCGCGCGTTGCACCCCGCGCCGCTGGACACCGCCCCGCTGCCCGACGCGCTCGCGGACGTCGCGGCGAAGTGGAGCGAGCGGACCGGCGTGCCCGCCGAGTTCACCACCACCGGCGTTCCGCGGCGGCTGCACCCGGAGGTCGAGGCGGCGATCCTGCGGATCACCCAGGAAGCGTTGTCCAATGTGGACAAACACGCGTCGGCCGGCCGGGTCGGGCTCACGCTGTCCTACATGGACGGCGAGGTGACCCTCGACGTCCGCGACGACGGGGTCGGCTTCACTCCCGGCGCCGGCCCCGGCTTCGGGCTGGCCGGGATGCGCCGCCGGGTCCAGCGGCTCGCCGGTACGCTCCACATCGAGTCCGAAAGCGGCGGCACCGCGATCTCGGCCGCCCTCCCCGCCGTCCCGCCCCTGCCGGAGGCCTTCGCGTGACGATCACCGTGCTCATCGCCGACGACCACCCGATCGTCCGCGACGGGCTGCGCGGCATCTTCACCGGCCGCGGTTTCGAGGTCGTCGGCGAGGCGGCGAACGGCGCGGAAGCCGTGGTGCTGGCCGAGCGGCTGCGCCCCGACGTCGTGCTGATGGACCTGCGGATGCCGGGCACCGACGGCGTCGCGGCGATCACCGAGCTGGCCCGGCTGGGCAACCCGGCGCGGGTCCTGGTGCTCACGACCTACGACACGGACTCCGACGTCCTGCCGGCCATCGAGGCCGGCGCGACCGGGTACCTGCTCAAGGACGCGCCGCGCGAGGACCTGTTCCGCGCCGTCGAGGCGGCCGCCCGTGGGGAGGCGGTGCTCTCCCCCGCGGTCGCCAGCCGCCTGATGGGCCGGATGCGCGAGCCGGTCCGGGAACCGCTGTCCCAGCGTGAGCTCGAGGTGCTCACCCTGGTCGCCCGCGGTTCGACGAACAAGGAAACCGCGAAGAAGCTTTTCATCAGCGAAGCGACGGTCAAGACGCACCTGGTCCACGTCTACGCGAAGCTCGGGGTGAAGGACCGCGCGGCCGCGGTGGCCGTGGCGTTCGAACGCGGCCTGCTGGGCTCCTAGGGCGTCCAGCCGGTGGCCGTGGCCCACTTCTCCCCGCGGCCGAACGCGGCGTTGACCCAGTCCTGCTTCTCGTCGGCGTACGCCTCGACCGTGCCGTCTTCGGCGTGCGCGTCGGCCAGCCGCAGCTTCACGTCGCGGTAGTCGTCACGCTCGTCGGGGTTCGCGCGCAGGAAGTCGCGGAACAGCAGCGCGAGCCGCCAGGCCGGCGTCTCGGTGGCCCGGACGTGCAGGTTCACCGGCCGCCGCGGGTCGGCGCCGACGTGCAGCCGCTTCGGCCACGGCTCGCCGCCGTCCTGGGCGTCGTCGTACCAGTCGCCCCCCAGCCGCGGGAAGCCCGCGTCGGACAGCAGTTCCTTCAGCGCCTCGGCGTCGGCCAAGGTGGACACCGTCACCTGCAGGTCGAGGACGTCCTTGGCCGGCAAGCCGGGGACAGCGGTCGACCCGATGTGGTCGGCGCGCAGGGCCGGCTCCCCCGCCGCGGCGCGGACCCGGGCGAGCACCCGCTCGGCCTGCGCCGGCCAGGTCAGGTCGTACTCGGCGATCTTCGGCGACATCGGCGGGCGCGGGCGGCGCAGCCGGACGTTCGCCTCGAACGGCACCAGCCGGTCGGCCCACAGCGCGTCGACCTCGGCGAGCACGGCGTCTTCGGCGCCGCCGTTGTCCAGCCAGACGTCGGCGACGGCGCGGCGCTGCTCGGCGCTGGCCTGCGCGCGGATCCGCGCCCGCGCGTCCTCCTCGGCCATCCCGCGCGCCGACACGAGCCGCCGGACCCGCACCTCGACCGGCGCGTCGACGACCACGACCAGGTGGTACGCGGTCGCGAGGCCGTTTTCGACCAGCAGCGGGATGTCGTGGACGATGACCGCGTCCGGCTTGGCGGCGGCCATCAGCTCGCCGGTGCGGGCGCCGACCAGGGGGTGCACGATCGCGTTGAGCCGGTGCCGTGACTCGTCGTCGGCGAACGCCCGCGCGGCGAGCACGGGCCGGTCGAGCGAGCCGTCGGCGGCCAGGATGCCGTCGCCGAACTCCTCGACGAGCCGGGCGAGCCCCTCGGTGCCGGGCTCCACCACCTCACGGGCGATCCGGTCGGAGTCCACCAGCACGGCGCCGTGTTCTTCGAGCCGGTTCGCCACGGTCGACTTGCCGGCCCCGATCCCACCCGTCAACCCCACGCGCAACATGCCGATCACCCTAGTCAGGCCCCCGGGGAGACCGCTGGGTGCGCCCATTCGTGTGACGCGCCGGGCCGCCCCCGTAACGCGGGTAATCGTTTTCCGATGCGATGGGCAGCGGGCTGCCTCGCTCGCCGGGTCAGGGGAGGGACCATGAAGCTCGCGAAGATCGGCCAGGCCGCCGTCGCACTGCTGGGAGCCGGCGGGCTCGCCGCGGTGGCGCCCGACCTGCCGGCGGTGAGCCCGGCCGAGCCGGTCGGCGGCTGCCTGTCCGGCGTCTACCGGATCCAGGCCCAGCCGTCCCGCACGCTGTACGCGGTGAAGCGCACGTGGATCCCCTTCACCACGACGTGCGCGAAGGGCCAGGTCACGACCCCGCCCGCCTGACGGCGTCGTCGGCACACACGGACGGGTGATCCGCAAGACGATCGTGACGCGTGACTCAACCGATATCCGGACACGCCGCGTTGCTTACCCACGTTCTCCGGCCGAACTGCGTACCGTGCGCGCGACAGGGTCGCCTACACGGAGGAACGATGGCGAACAGCAAGCACGTCGGGAGGCACCGGCTCGGCACGCCGGGGCTGGTGCACTGCGTTCTTCATCGCCCGGTCGCCGAGGCCCTCGACGACTACCGGCGGACCTGGCTGAACGCCCTGCTGGTCCCGGCCAAGCACAGCTTCGCCGGGCTTCGCCGCAAGGCTCGCGCGGCCGCGCTCGAGCGCATCTGGGTCCCGGCGGTCGGCGTCACGACGGTGCGGCCGGTGGCCGCCGCCCGCGCCGCCTGACCACCCGGCTCACCGGCCGGTTTCGCGCGTCTCGATCGCGATTTCCGACGAGAGTGTGCGGTGCACCGGGCACTTGTCCGCGATCAGCATGAGCTTGGCGCGCTGGTCGTCGTCCAGCTCACCCTCCAGCTCGATCTCCCGCGTGATCCGGCTGATCATGCCGCGTTCGGTTTCGCACTTCGCGCAGTCCTCGGCGTGGATGCGGTCGTGGCGGAGCCGGATCGTCGCCCTGGCCAGCGGGAACCCCTTGCGGTCGGCGTACATCCGCAGCGTGATGGCCGTGCACGAACCCAGCGACGCGAGCAGCAGCTCGTACGGGTTCGGGCCGGCGTCGGCGCCCCCGACCGCGACCGGCTCGTCGACCAGCAGTGTGTGGCTCGACGTCGTGACCTGCTGCGTGTAGGTGCCGTCGCCGCTCGCGGTGACGACGACCGTGCCGGGCTCGGGGTGTGCCATCGGAGTCAGTCCTCCCAGGGTGAGTCCAAGATCGTGGTGACGAAGTCCTGCCGTTCGAAGCCTGGCACGAACCGCGCCAGGACATCGGCTTTGACGTTCCCGAAAGTCGTGTCGGGCCGGTCACGGATGCCTTCGGTGAACGCGGCGAGGATGCGCCGCTTGAAGTCCGGCCGCGGGTGCGCGGCGACCACCGCGGCCCGCGCCTCGGCGGGCAGGTCGTGGTATCCGATGCCCAGGACGTCGTACTCGACCCCGGCCGTCACCAGCGCGACCTCGGGTTCCATGTGCTCCGGGATGCCCGGCGTGGTGTGCAGCGCGATCGCGGTCCAGGCGACGCGGGCCTGCTCGGCGTCCAGGCCGTGGCCGAGCAGGAAGCGCCGGGCCTCGTCGGCGCCGTCGAGCTCGAAGCGCCGCTCGGTGCGGTGGCCGGCGACGAGCCCGACGTCGTGGAAGAGCGCCGCGACGTAGCGCAGTTCGGCGTCGAAGTCGAGGCCGCGCCGCCGGCCCTGCAGCGCGCCGAAGAGGTAGACGCGGGAGGAGTGGTTGTACAGGAGCGGGCCGAGGGTGTCCTTGACGAGCTCGGCGGCTTCGCGGGCGAGCGCGGTGTCGGGGATGTCCGTGGTCATGACGTCGACCTTGCCCGCGGCCGCGGTGCTCGGACCTGTGCCCAGCGGACGGGAACACCGCACATCCGGACATCCGGCGCATTCCCAAGAGGACGCGGATATCGTATCTTCTGCTGCGGGTGGGTCACCCGATCGGAGTTGTGCGCGAAGGGGGTGCGCCGTGGCCACCAGGCACCTGTCGATGCGCCCCGCCGAACAGGGCAACCGCGAGCGGTACCTCGACGCGGCGTTGTCGGTCCTGTTCGACCGCGGCGTCCCGGGACTGTCCGTGCGCGGGGTGGCCGAAGCGGCGGGCGCGTCCACGATCTCCGTCTACGCCCGCTTCGGCGGGCGCTCCGGCCTGCTCGACGCCTTGTACGAGCGCACTTTCGACTCGCTGCGGGAGATGCTGGAGGGCCTGCCGCCGTCGGGCGCGGACGGCGTCGGGGACCTGCTGCACCTGGCGCTCGAGTACCGGCGCTTCGCGCTGGAGAGCCCGGCCCGCTACGCGCTGATGTTCGAGAGACCGGTGCCCGGCTTCGACCCGGACCCGGCCCTGCGGTCGGCGGTGGTGCGGACGACGTTCGGCCTGTTCATCACCCGCGTCCACCGCGTGTGCCCGCCGGGAGCGGACCCGAAGGCGGCGGCGTACCAGCTGTGGACGGCGATGCACGGCCTGGTCGGCTCGGAGCTGATGCTGGCTTCGCGGACACCGCTGCCGGACTGGTTCATCCCGCCGACCGACGAGGCGAACGAGGAGATGTACCGCCGCGGGGTCACGGCGATGATGACCGGCCTGGGCCTGCGCAACCGCTGAGACGGGCCCGGCACGCACCCCATGGGGCAGGGGGCCGCTGGGGCCGGGCCTGCTGGGCCGGGGGCTGCTGGGGCCGGCGCCTGCGAACCCTACGGTCTCAGCGAACCCCGAGAACCGCGGCCGAGCCGGAGCAGGGACCGCACCGAAGCAAGCCTCGGAACGACCGGGCCGGACCGGGGTCGAGCCCGCGCCCAAGGCAGCCGCAAGACGGGCCAGGCTGAGCCGTCTCCGGAACGCAGCGAACCCCGGTCCGCCTGGACCGGGGTTCGCCGTGGTTCAGCTCAGAGCGCTACTGCTCACGCACCGCCGGAGAGCTTCTCGCGGAGAGCCGCGAGCTGCTCGTCGGAGGCGAGGGTGCCGCCGCTGCTCTTCGTGTCGGCCGGGGCCGAGCCCGAGGTGTAGCTTTCCGCGCCACCTTCGATGCCGGTCGCCGCGTCCGCCGCGGCTTCCGCGTCGGCCTCGACGGCCTTCTGGACCTGCTTCATGTGGGCCTCGTAACGGGTGTGCGCCTCCGCGTACTGGCGCTCCCACTCCTCACGCTGCTTGTCGAAGCCTTCCTGCCACTCCTGGGTGTCCGGGTCGAAGCCCTCGGGGTAGATGTAGTTCCCCTCGGTGTCGTACTCGGCGGCCATGCCGTACTGGGCCGGGTCGAACTCGGTGTCCGGCGTGACACCCTCGTTCGCCTGCTTCAGCGACAGCGAGATGCGACGGCGCTCGAGGTCGATGTCGATGACCTTGACCATGACGTCGCCGTTGACCTGGACGACCTGCTCCGGGATCTCCACGTGGCGCTCGGCCAGCTCGGAGATGTGGACCAGACCCTCGATGCCCTCTTCGACACGCACGAACGCGCCGAACGGAACCAGCTTGGTGACCTTGCCCGGCACGATCTGGCCGATCGCGTGGGTGCGGGCGAACTGGCGCCACGGGTCTTCCTGGGTCGCCTTCAGCGACAGCGAGACGCGCTCGCGGTCCATGTCGACGTCCAGGACCTCGACCGTGACCTCCTGGCCGACCTCGACGACCTCGGACGGGTGGTCGATGTGCTTCCAGGACAGCTCGGAAACGTGCACCAGGCCGTCGACGCCACCCAGGTCCACGAAGGCACCGAAGTTGACGATGGACGACACGACGCCCTTGCGGACCTGGCCCTTGGCGAGCGCGTTGAGGAACTCGCTGCGCACCTCGGACTGGGTCTGCTCGAGGTAGGCGCGGCGGGACAGGACCACGTTGTTGCGGTTCTTGTCCAGCTCGATGATCTTCGCCTCGAGCTCGCGGCCGACGTACGGCTGCAGGTCGCGCACACGGCGCATTTCGACCAGGGACGCGGGGAGGAAGCCGCGCAGGCCGATGTCCAGGATGAGGCCGCCCTTGACGACCTCGATGACGGTGCCCTTGACGGGCTCGTCCTTCTCCTTGAGCTCCTCGATCGTGCCCCAGGCGCGCTCGTACTGCGCGCGCTTCTTGGACAGGATCAGACGGCCTTCCTTGTCCTCCTTCTGGAGAACGAGGGCTTCGACCTCATCGCCGACGGTGACAACCTCAGCCGGGTCGACATCGTGCTTGATGGAGAGCTCACGCGAGGGGATGACACCCTCGGTCTTGTAGCCGATGTCGAGCAGGACCTCGTCGCGGTCGACCTTGACGATCGTGCCTTCGACGATGTCGCCATCGTTGAAGTACTTGATGGTCTTGTCGATAGCCGCGAGGAAGTCTTCCTCCGACCCGATGTCGTTGATGGCGACCTGCGGGGCCCCGATGGGGGCGGTCGGGGCGGTGGCGGTGTCGGTGGTCATTAGGCGGGTTGCTCCGGTGGATGGGATCGAGGGTTGGCAGTTGTCGGCGCGATGGGGTGTGAGGAGCATGCGACGACCCTGCGAGCAAACGTCCACCAGTGAACGACCGCGGCATGACCCGCAAACGGTGCGCGACCCGAGCCCGACCAGAAGCTGAGCGGAAGGCAGCGCGAACCCACTGCGCTAACACTTATCCTACGCGGCGGTCACCAGGCGGCACAATCAGGGTCCCCCGGCGATCGCTAAGGTCCTCGCGAAGGCAAACGCACCCAGGAGGACGCAGGTGGAGCGGGCACCGGCGGCCGGGACCGGAGACACCATCATGCCACCGAACGACCCGGCCGCGCCGGGCCGCCACGACGCCGCCGAGCAGCGGCTGGGCACCACCGCCGTCGCCTACCGCGAGGTCGGCGGGGCGGAGGCCGCGGCCGCGAACCTCGCCTGGTGGGACGCCGACGCCGACGACTACCAGGCCGAGCACGGCGGCTTCCTCGGCGACGCCGACTTCGTCTGGTGCCCGGAAGGGGTGCGCGAGGCGGACGCGCGGCTGCTCGGCGACGTCCGCGGCAAGCGCGTGCTGGAGATCGGCTGCGGGCAGGCCGCGTGCTCGCGCTGGCTGGCCGCGGAGGGCGCCGACGCCGTCGCGACCGACCTGTCCGCCGGCATGCTGCGCCACGCGCAGGAGGGCAACACGCGCACCGGCGTCGCCGTGCCGCTCGTGCAGGCGAACGCCGAGCACCTGCCGCTCGCGTCCGGCAGCTTCGACGCGGCCTGCTCGGCGTTCGGCGCGATCCCGTTCGTGGCTTCGGTGGACGCGGTCTTCGCCGAGGTCCACCGGGTGCTGCGGCCGGGCGCGCCGTGGGTGTTCTCGGTGACGCACCCGATGCGGTGGATCTTCCCGGACGACCCGGGCCCGCAGGGGCTGACCGTCACCCAGCCGTACTTCGACCGCACGCCGTACGTGGAGGTCGACGACGAGGGCACGGCCACCTACGTCGAGTACCACCACACGCTCGGTGACTACGTGCGCGCGCTGGCCGCGGCCGGGTTCACCGTGACCGACCTGGTCGAGCCGGAGTGGCCCGAGGGGCACACGCGGGTGTGGGGCCAGTGGAGCCCGCTGCGCGGCCGGCTCTTCCCGGGCACCGCGATCTTCCGCACGCGCCGCTCGTGAACCCCCTGGAGGAACAGCAGAACGCCCGGTTCGCCGCGCTCGACCCGCTGCTCCCGCCGATCGCGCCACCCCCGGCGGCGAACGAGCCGCTCGTGGTCACCACCGGCGGGCGGCGGGCCGGCGGCCTGCTCACGCACGTCGTGCACGCGCCGGGGTCGTGGCCGGCACTCTGGGGGCCGCTGGAGCTCTGGGACCTGACGCCGGTGCCGGGCGAAAGCGGCGCGGCGGGCCTCGCGGCGCTGCTGGACGCGTGGCGCGAGCGGATGCGCGGGACGCCGTTCAACCCGGACTCGGGGTGCTCGGTCACCTGGCCGAGCCGCGACGCGGAAGGGTCGGCGGTCCTGCTGGCGCACGGCTTCGCGCCGATGACGTGCCTGGCGGTGCGCGCCCCTGGCCCGCCCGCCGACGACCGGCCGTCGCGGGTGTCGGTCCGGCTCGCCGGCGACGCCGACGTCGAAGCCCTGACCCGGCTGCGGCTCGCGGAATGGCAGTACACGTCGCTGGTCGGCACCGCGGTGCACCGGCCGGGCGCGCGGGCGCTGCTGCGCGCGGAGGTCGCCCGTTCCCTGCGCTTCAGCGGGCTGGTCTGGCTCGGGGAAGACGACGGCGCGCCGGCCGGGATGGCCGCCTGCGCGCTGACCTTCCCGGCGTGGGGCGACAGCATCCACGGCCGGCTGCGGCCGGGGCGCTGGGGGTACGTCGACACGCTGTCGGTGGCGCCCGGGTCCCGCGGCGGCGGGGTGGGCCGGACGCTGATGACCGCCGCCCATCGTGAGCTGGCCCGGCGCGACCTGGAAGGTACGTTCCTCTTCTACCACCCGGCGAACCCGCTCTCCCCGGTGTTCTGGCACCGGCAGGGTTATCGTCCACTGTGGACCATGTGGATCCGGCGCCCCGCCTGGTCCTGACCGCGACCCCAGGGGGACCCATGGACATCGCCGGCCCGCTGTTCGCCGCCCACCGGGCGCGCTTCGCCGCGGTCGACGCGCTGCTGCCGCCCGCCGCGCCCCCGGCCGAGGGCGAACGGCTGGACGCGGCGACCGCGGACGGCACCCGGGTCACCGCGGTGCTGCAGCGGGAGCGGCTGGCGCCCGGCGACGTCCCGATGCTGTGGGCGGCGGCCGACACTTGGCAGCTCTTCCCCTACTTCGGCGCCACCGGCACCGAAGGCGCCGACCTCCTGCTGCGGGCGTTGAAGGGCCGGCTGGAGACCGAGGAGACCGGCGACGACTCGGCGTGCGTCGTCGTCTGGCCGAGCCGGGACGCCGAGGCGATCCGCGCCTACCTCGACCACGGCCTGGTCCCGCTCGGCGCCCTCGGCGTCCGGACCGCGCCGCCGGTCGAAGACACGACCGGCGCCGCCGTCGCCGTCCGCCGGGCCGGGCCGGGCGACTTCGCCGCCGCCCTGGAGCTGGCCGCGGCGACGTTCGACTACACCGGCCTGGTCGCCGTGCCCCGGCGGGCCAACACCGCGGACCTGCTGGCCCCGGCCCTGCGGGAGGCCCTCGACGCCGACGAGCCCGAGGTCTGGCTGGCCGAGGAGGCCGGCGAAGTCCGCGCGCTGGCGCACTGCGCGTGGGTCGACGTGTCCCTGGGCGGCGAGGCGGCCGAGCTGCTGCCGCTGGGCCGCTGGGGCTACGTGAACAACGTCGTGACCGCGCCGGGCGAGCGCGGCGGCGGCTTCGGCCGGGCGCTGATGGCCCGCGTGCACCGGGAGTTCCACGAGGCCGGCGCCACCGGCACCTACCTCTACTACAACCCGACCAACCCGCTGTCCTCGGTGTTCTGGCACCGGCAGGGCTATCGTCCACTGTGGACGACGTGGGAGGTGCGCCCGGCGTCCGCGCTGCGGTGAGTCACCCGGTGGTGTGACGTGCGTCCGGTGATCTTGCCGCGGGCGCCGGCGGGGACTAGCTTTTGAACTGACCGGTCAGTTCAAAAGATGCTGGAGCCTCCCGTGCAGGTCCGAGCCGATCGGGTGTCCCTCGAAGGGCACCACGGCACCTTGTTACCGCCCACCTCGCTGACCGTCGGCGAGGGCGACCTGGCGATCGTGCACGGCGAACCCGGCGTCGGTGTCACCGCGTTCGGCCTCGCGCTGGCGGGCCGGCTCAAGCCCTCCACCGGCACCGTGCACGCCGAAGGCGCCGACGCTCCCCTGCCCGGGCTCGTCGCGATCGTCGACGCGCCCGGGGTCAGCGAGCCCGACGAGGCACTGAGCCTGCGTGTGGTCGTCGGCGAGGAGCTGGCGCTCGCCCACCGCCCGGCGGGCAAGGAGGACGTCGCCCGCTGGCTGGCCGGGCACGACGCCGCGCCGTACGCGGGCACGCGGTTCGAGAACCTCGCGCCCACCCTGCGCACCCGGCTGCTCACCGAGCTGGCCGCGGAGCGCAAGGGCGTCCGCGTGCTCGTGCTGGACACGCCCGACCGGCACACCAGTGACGTCGGCAGCTGGGCCGGGCTCGCGCGGGAGCTGGCCGAGCGAGGTCTCGCCGTGGTCGTGCTGACCGCGACGACACCGCTGTCCGCCCTGCCGTTCGAGCCCGCCCGCATCGGCTCGGCCGAGCAACCGGAGCCGCAGCACCACTCTCCTGAACCCCAACCCGAACCCACCGAAGAGCTCCCCGTGAGCACTGACGGAGTCGAAGAATGAACGCCTTCCGGATCGCCCGCAACGAGCTGCGCCGCCTGTCCACCGGCACGATGCCGAAGCTGGCGCTGGTCGCGCTCGTGCTGGTGCCGCTGCTCTACGCGTCCTTCTACCTGTACGCGAACTACGACCCGTACGGCCGGCTGGACAAGCTGCCCGCCGCCGTCTTCACCAGCGACACGGGCGCGCAGGACGCGAGCGGCCAGCAGCGCAACGTCGGCCGCGAAGTCACCGACGAGCTGGTCAAGTCCGGCACGTTCCAGTGGCACGAGGTGTCCGAGCAGGAGGCCCGCGACGGCGTCCGCGACGACAAGTACTCGTTCGCCATCGGCATTCCGAGCGGCTTCTCCGCGGCGCTGCTGTCGGTCGGCAACTTCCAGCCGCAGCAGGCGACGATCACGCTGACCACCAACGATGCGAACAACTACCTGTCCGGCACGATCGCGAAGCAGGTCGCCGAGCAGGTGCGCAAGACGATCGCGGAGAAGGTCGGCAGCGAGGCCGCGGACCGGTTCCTGGTCGGCTTCTCCACCATCTACGGCAAGATCCAGGAGGCCTCGACCGGCGCCGCGCAGCTCGCGGACGGCGCCACGCAGCTCAAGTCCGGGCAGCAGCAGCTCGCCAGCGGCGCTTCGCAGCTCGCGGACGGCTCGGCGACGCTCGCCACCGGCCTCGGGACGTTGAAGAGCAGCACCGCGGACCTGCCGTCCCAGACGCAAAAGCTCGCCGACGGCGCTTCTCAGGTGGCCACCGGGGACCAGAAGGTGGCCGACGCGGCTTCGCTGGCCGCGACGGCGTCGTCCGACATCCAGGGCAAGCTCGACGGCTACCGCACCCAGCTCGTCACCGACCTGCGCGACGCCGGGGTGCCGGAGGCGCAGATCCAGGCGATCGTCGCGAAGGCCGACCAGCTGCGCTCCCCCGTCGACCAGGCCAACGGCAAGATCCAGCAGGCCAACGGCGACCTCGCGAAGCTGGCCGACGGCGCGCGGCAGGTGTCCGACGGCGCGGCCAAGCTCGCCGCGGCGTCCCCGCAGCTGGCGAACGGCATCGCCCAGGCCTCCGACGGCGCGAACCAGCTGCGTGACGGCGCCGCGAAGCTCAACGACGGTGAGAAGACCGCCGTCACCGGCACCAACCAGCTCGCGGACGGCGCGGTGAAGCTGCGCGACGGGCTTTCGGCCGGGCTCAAGGAGATCCCGAACCCGGACGACCCCACCCGCTCGGCCACGGCGAACACGATCGCGGACCCGGTGGCGGTCAACGCCAACGGCGAGGCGTCGGCGGGGACCTACGGCGCGGGCCTGGCGCCGTTCTTCATCTCGCTGGCCACCTGGATCGGCGCGTTCGTGCTGTTCCTGATCCTGCGCCCGCTCTCGACGCGCGCGCTGACCGCGGGCGCGTCCCCGTTCCGCGTCGCGGTCGGCGGCTGGCTGTCCTCGGCGCTGCTCGGCGTCGCCCAGGTGGTCGTCCTGTTCGGCGCGGTGACGTGGCTCGTCGGCATCCACATCGCCCACCCGCTGGGCGCGATCGGGTTCGCGGTGCTCGTGTCGCTGACGTTCACGTCGGTGGTGCACGCGCTCAACGCGTTCTTCGGTGCGGTCGGCAAGTTCCTCGGGCTGGTGCTGCTGGTGCTGCAGCTGGTCAGCGCGGGCGGCACGTTCCCGTGGCAGACGATCCCGGACGCGCTCTACCCGCTGCACGTGGTGCTGCCGATGGGGTACGCCATCGACGGCTTCCGCCACCTGTTCTACAGTGGCGCCACCGTGCAGATCCTGGGAGACATCGGCGTGTTGCTGGCCTACCTAGCAGGCGGGGTCCTCGTGTCCACGCTGGCCGCGCGCAAGCGTCGCGTTTGGACGGTGTCGGCCCTCAAGCCCGAGCTCAGCCTGTGAGCGGCGCGACCAAGCAGAAGCTCTTCGAGGCCACGCTGGAGCTCTCGAAGAGCCGGGGCCTGGTGGGCCTGACGGTCGACGACATCGCCGCCGCGGCGGGCGTCGCCAAGGGCACGGTCTACTACAACTTCGGGTCGAAGGACGGGCTGGTCGACGCGCTGCTGCGCTACGGCGTCGACATGCTCGCCGGGCAGCTGCGCGCCGCCGTCACCGACGCGGACCCGCTCGAGGTGATCGAGGCGCAGGTCGACACGACGCTGGAGTTCATCGCCCGGTACCCGGGGTTCTCGCAGATCCTGGTGAGCGAGCTGTGGCGGACACCGGGTCAGTGGCACGACACGCTTTCGCTGCTGCGCGAGGAAATCATCTCGATCGTCAAGGACCAGCTGTCCCGGCTGGAGTCGGCCGGGCGGCTGCCGGAAGGCGTGCAGATCCCGACCGCGGCGGCCGGGCTGTTCGGCACGATGCTGGTGGTGGCGCTGGACTGGCAGGTGTTCGGGCCACAGCGGACCCGGGCGGAGGTCCGCGACGCGGTGATGGTGCTGATCCGCGGTTTGGGACGCCGCTAGACCGCCCCCGGCCGAGCGCCCCAAGGCGGCCTTGGTTGCGTCAGACGCACCGAAGGCCACATTGGGTGCGTCAGACGCACCGAAGGCCACATTGGGGCGCTCGGGTCCGGCCGGGAAGTCAGGCGCGGTCCTCGATGCGGGCCCGCACCGCCGCCGCGTAGCTGTCCACCGCCGTTGCCGCCGCGGTCAGCTCGCAGGGGCCGTCGATCAGCAGGCGCTTCGCCGGGACGTACGCCTGCTCCAGCTCCGGGTCGCCGTCCAGGCCCTGCTCGCGGGCCAGCTCGTGGTCGCCCGCGAGGCGGGCGCGCAGCTCCTCGCGGCGGGCGACCAGGCCGTCGAGCACCGCTCGCTGGCGACGGCCGTCCTCGACCGCCGGGGCCACCGCGTGCTCGTGGCTGTCGATGTGGCGCTCCACCCACTCCGCGTCGCCGTCGACCTCGGCCGAGCGCAGCTGCTTGAGCGCGGCACGCAGCCGCTGGGCGCGGGCCGGCAGCATCGCGACGCCGGTGAAGCGCGTCGCCACGCGCAGCTGGTACGCCTCGATCTCGCCGAGCTCCTCGACGGACTGGGTGAGCACGTCGAGCCGGCCCGACAGGTCGTCCGCGGCCGGGCGGGCCTGGAACGTCCCCGCCTGCACCGCCGCGACCCCCGGCGACGACTCCTCCCGGAACCCCAGCAGCAGCCGCAGCCCGAGCTCGGCCGCGCGGCCCGCGAGCGGGGCGAGCACCTCGCCGACGAGCCGGTCGGGCTCGGCGGAGTCGTCGATCGCGTCGACGACGAGCGTGCGGCCGGCGACCCCGGTGGTGAGCCGGTCTTCGATGCGGTGCCGGACGGCGTCGGCCGTGCGGCCGGTGGCGTCGACGGCGAGGTCGACGCTGCCCGCCGGCGGCATCGAGCCGAGCGTCGGCGGCAGGCCGGGGACGCCGAGGGAACGCTCGCGGTCGGCCAGCACGATGCCGAACCGCAGCGCAGCCGCGACGGGCGAGCCGGCCTCCCCGGTGTCGACGACCCAGACCGTGCCGGGCTCGGCCTTGGCGAACCAGTCCGCGACGCTCTGCACGAAGGAGACGTCGACCGCTTCGCCGACCGGGCGGGAAAAGCTGGGGTCGACGGCCGGGCTGCCCGAGGTCCAGATGCTCAGCTGCGGCAGGTGCCCCAGCATCGTCTCGACGGGCACCATCCAGGTGCCGGTGTCCTTGCCGACGACCATGCCGACGACGTGCCCGGTCGCCTCGTCGAGCACGGCCGTGCCGCCGAACCCGGGGCCGATCGGCTCGGCTTCGGCGGTGCGGAAGAGGCGGACCCATTCGCCGCCGGTCTGTTCCGGGCCGCCGAGGCGCGCGTGGGTCCAGCGGCCGACCGACCCGGGCGGGAAGCCGAACGCGCGGACGAGCTGGTGCTCGCCGAGCGGCATGCGGTGCAGCGGGGCGCGGAACACGCGGGATTCGGGGCGTTCCAGGCGCAGCAGGGCGAGATCACCGTGGCCGCCGCCGTCGGAAGGCACCCAGCACCCCTCCACGACGGTGGCGGTGCCGGGCAGGGCTTCGGCCAGTCCGACGAAGTCGACGCTCAGCGCGGACCGCGGTCCCCCGGCGGCTTCGACGACGTGCGCGCTCGTGAGCACGTGGTACTCGTCGAGCACCGTGCCCGCCCCGCAGACCCGGCCGAGTTCGTCGTGCAGCCGAACCCGCCAGCGTCGCCGTTCACGCTCGAACCCCATTCGGCGGACCCTACGCCGTGATCGCCCGCCGGTGAGCGCCGACCTCCCTACCCAGCGGTAATGGCTCACCCGAACGGAGTCCTCCGTTCGTCGTAACGCCAAGGGGTTTGGTGTCCCGGTGAGTGGTTCAGACCCGGCCGAACACCCAGCTGCCGGGCGCGGCCGGATCGTCGCCGGCCCAGAACTCGTACCAGTGGCCCGAGAACTCGGCCCGGGAGATGCGGCCGTCACCGTCGGTGTCGAGGAGGGCGAAGATCTCGTCGGTCGGCGCGTCGAGGCCGTTCCAGGCGGTGATCATGCGGTGGTACTCGGCGGCCGAAATGGTGCCGTCGCCGTTTTCGTCCACCGCCTCGAACATCGCCGCCGCGGTGCCGGTGACCGCGGCCGGCATCTGCGGCAGCCCGTCGACGACGTCGAGGACCTCGTCGAGCGAGACCTTGCCGTCGCGGTCGCGGTCGGACGCCTCCAGCAGCGTCGCCCACCAGCCCATCATGATCGAGGCGAGCTTCTCCCCGTCCGGGGAGCCGCCGTCGGTGCCGCGCACCTCGAGCCATCTCGTGGTGAGGGCCCGGAAGTCGGACTCCGTGAGGTAGCCGTCGTCGTCGGCGTCCATCGCGCCGAAGATGCCGGAGATCTTGCGTCGCTGAAAGTCACTGGCCATGCCGGACAGCTTCGCCGCCGCCGGCGCCGCCCGACGACGTCCGCCCGAGTACACCCGCGCCACGACCCGGTGATTCGGGTCGTGGCGCAGAGTGAACGGGCCCCGGCCGACCGAAACCGCGCACCCGTTCCCCACGCCCGGGCGACCCGGCTACCGGAGGCCGACCGGCGGTCGTGAGCGGTGATTAGGGTTAGAACCCGAATTGCCACTCACGACCAGCTGCGGCAGACCGGCGTCCGGGACCGTCTCGGCAGGCGTCCTTCGGCCGGACCGCGCAAAGACCTGGCCCTGCAGTGTTAGTGCGCGGCTTCGTTCCAGGACCGGCCGTAGCCGACCGAGACCTCCAGCGGCACGGCCAGGTCGTAGGCCGAGCCCATGCCCTGGCGCACGAGCGCCTCCAGCTGCTCCCGCTCGCCGTCGGCGACCTCGAGCACGAGCTCGTCGTGGACCTGCAGCAGGATCCGGCTCTTCAGCTTCGCCTTGACCAGCTCCTGGTGGACGGTGAGCATCGCGACCTTGATGATGTCCGCCGCGCTGCCCTGGATCGGGGCGTTCAGCGCCATCCGCTCGGCCATCTCGCGGCGCTGGCGGTTGTCGCTGTTGAGGTCCGGCAGGTACCGGCGGCGGCCGAAGATCGTCTCGGTGTAGCCGCACTTGGCCGCCTCGCCGACCACCGAGTGGAGGTAGTCGCGCACGCCGCCGAAGCGGGCGAAGTACGCCTCCATCTGCTCCTTGGCGTCCTCGGTCGAGATCCGCAGCTGCGCCGAAAGCCCGTACGCCGACAGCCCGTACGCGAGGCCGTACGACATCGCCTTGACGCGGTAGCGCAGCTCCGGCGTGATCTCCTCCGGCGGCAGCGAGAACGCCCGCGACGCGACGAACGTGTGCAGGTCCTCGCCGGAGTTGAACGCCTCGATGAGGCCCTCGTCCTTCGAGAGGTGCGCCATGATCCGCATTTCGATCTGGCTGTAGTCCGCGGTCATCAGCTCGGTGAAGCCCTGGCCGACGACGAACGCGTCGCGGATGCGGCGGCCCTCTTCGGTGCGGACCGGGATGTTCTGCAGGTTCGGCTCGGTCGAGGACAGCCGCCCGGTGGCCGCGATCGTCTGCAGCAGGGTGGTGTGGATGCGGCCGTCGTCGGCGACGGACTTGATCAGTCCTTCGACCGTGGTGCGCAGCTTCGTCGCGTCCCGGTGCTCCAGCATGTGCTGCAGGAAGGGGTGCTCGGTCTTCTCGAACAGGCCCTGCAGCGCCTCGGCGTCGGTCGTGTAGCCGGTCTTGGTGCGCTTGGTCTTCGGCATGCCGAGCTCGTCGAACAGCACGACCTGCAGCTGCTTCGGCGACCCGAGGTTGATCTGCTTGCCGATCACCTCGTACGCGGCTTCGGCCGCCTGCGTCACGCGCGACAGGTAGTGCGCTTCGAGCGTGGTCAGCTGTTCGAGGTCGACGGCCACGCCGGCGATCTCCAGCTCGGTGATCACTTCCAGCAGCGGCAGCTCGAGCTCGGCGAGCAGCCGCGCGCCGCCGATCTGCTCCAGCTCCTTCTCGAGCGCGCCGCCCAGCTCGAAGATGGCCCGTGCCTTGACCAGCTCTTCCTGGATCTCCTTCTGCTCCAGGCCTTCCGCGCCGCCGTCGAGCAGCGACAGCTGCCCGTCACCGCCGTCGGTCTCCGAACGCAGCTCGCGGTGCAGGTAGCGCAGCGCGAGGTCGTCCAGCTCGAACGTGCGCTGGCCCGGCCGCACCAGGTAGGCGGCCAGCGCGGTGTCCATGCCGAGCCCGGCCAGTACCCAGCCGCGGGCGCGGATCGCGTGCAGCGGGACCTTGAGGTCGTGGCCGGTCTTGCGGATCTTCGGGTCGGCGAGCCACGCCGCCAGGGCCGTGTCGTCCGCCTGGTCCATCGCCGTGACGTCGACGTACGCGCCTTCACCGTCCGCCGCCGCGAAAGCCACCGCCCGCAGGTCGGAGCGGACCGAGGCGCCGGCGGTGCGGAAGGCCAGCGCGACCGGCTCGCCACCGGCCGCGTGCGCGGCGAGCCACGCCCCGAGCGCGCCGGGGGCCAGTGCGTCACCCGAGACCTCGAAGCCCTCGTCGGCCTCGGGTTCGGCGCTCTGCAGCGTCGCGAACAGCCGGTCGCGCAGGACGCGGAACTCCAGCTCGTCGAACAGCGCGTGCACCGCTTCGCGGTCCCACGGGCGCAGCTCCAGCCCCGACGGGCCGACCTCCAGCTCGACGTTCCGGATCAGCTCGGTGAGCTGGCGGTTCAGCTGGACCGAGGACAGGTGCGCGCGCAACGCGTCGCCCGCCTTGCCCTTGACCTCGTCGACGCGGTCGATCAGGTCGTCGAGCGAGCCGAACTGCTTGATCCACTTGGCCGCGGTCTTCTCGCCGACGCCCGGGATGTTCGGCAGGTTGTCCGACGGGTCGCCGCGCAGCGCCGCGAAGTCCGGGTACTGCTGCGGGGTGAGGCCGTACTTCTCCTCGACGGCGGCCGGGGTGAACCGGGTCATCTCCGACACGCCGCGCTTCGGGTACAGCACGGTGACCTGCTCGGTGACCAGCTGCAGCGCGTCGCGGTCACCCGTACAGATGAGGACGTCGAAGCCGTCGGCCGTCGCCTGCGTCGTGAGCGTGGCGATGATGTCGTCGGCTTCGAAGTTCTCCTTCGTCAGCGACGGGATGCCGAGCACGTCGAGGACCTCCCGCACCAGGTCGACCTGGCCGCGGAACTCGTCCGGCGTCGTGCTGCGGTTCGCCTTGTAGTCGGCGAAGGTCTCCGAGCGGAACGTCTTGCGCGAGAGGTCGAACGCCACCGCCAGGTGCGTGGGCGCCTCGTCGCGCAGCAGGTTGATGAGCATCGACGTGAACCCGAAGACCGCGTTCGTGACCTGCCCGGTCTTGGTCTTGAAGTTCTCGGCGGGCAGCGCGAAGAACGCGCGGTAGGCCATCGAATGACCGTCGATCAGCAGCAGCTTCGGCTGCTCCGCGCTGGTTCCGGTCGCGGTGGTTCCTGTGGCGTTGGCAACGGTCGTCTTCTCACTCGGGCTCACGGGGCCGAGTCTAGGCTGAGGGTCCGACACTCTTACGTGTCGCATAGGAACAGGAGCTTTGTGTGACGGACAGTGCCGCCCCCATCGACGTGGAGCGGCTGTCGGGCATCGACCCGGCGGCGGCGGACCAGCAGCTGAACGACAAGGTCGGGATGAAACTGCTGGAAGCGACGGCCGAGCGGGTCGTCGGCACCATCCCGGTCGAGGGCAACCTCCAGCCGTACGGCCTGCTGCACGGCGGCGCCAACGCCGTGCTCGCCGAGGCGCTGGGGTCCACGGTGGCCGCGCTGAACGCGGGCCCGGGCCGCGCGGCGATGGGGCTGGAGCTGTCCTGCACCCACCACCGGGCCGTCCGCTCGGGCACGGTCACCGGCGTCGCGACGCCGCTGCACGTCGGCCGCGGCACGATCACCGCCGAGATCGTGCTGACCGACGACGAGGGCCGCCGCACCTGCACCGCCCGGCTCACCTGCGTCGTCCGGGACCGCCCGCCGGGCGCGTGAGCCGGTGGACCTCGACCTCGCCCAGGTGCGGGCGTTCGTCGTCACCGCGGAGCAGCTCCACTTCGGGCGGGCCGCCCAGGCGCTGTTCCTGACCCAGCAGGCGTTGTCGAAGCGGATCCGGAAGCTCGAGGAAGCGCTGGCCACACCGCTGTTCCGGCGCACCCGCCGCTCGGTCGAGCTCACCGCCGAGGGTGAGCGCTTCCTCCCGCACGCGCGTGAGCTGCTGCGGGTGGCCGACGCCGCCGTGGCCGCGCTGGGTGCCGGCGACCGGCCGCTGCGCCTCGACCTCGTCGACGTCCGGCTCTCCCCGATGTTCCTGCTCCGCCGGCTCGCCGTGCGGGAGCCCGCGCTGCGGATCGACCGGGTCGCCGGCGCCGGGTTCGCCCACGCGGTCGAGCCGCTGCTGTCCGGCGAGCTCGACGCCGCCTTCGGCCGGGTGACCGGCTTCGGGCGGCCGCTGCCCGACGAGCTGGAGCACCGGGTCGTCCGGCTCGAACCGCTGGTCGCGCTGCTCGCCCCGGAACACCCGCTGGCCCAGCTGGCCGTGCTGCCGCTCGAAGAGCTGCGCGCCGACGGGATCTGGCTGCCCGGGTCCGGCGGCGCCGCCGAATGGCTGTCCTACCTCGCGGCGATGTGCGCCCGCTTCGACGTCCCGATCGACGACTCCGGCGTCAGCTACGACCTGCGGCACACCCTGGAGCAGACGCGGTACGGCAAGCGCCGGGTCACCCTGGCCGGGGCGGACATGGAGCTCGCGCCCGACCTCAACCTGAAGGTGCTGCCGTTCTCGCCGTCACCGCTGTTCCCGTGGTCGCTGGTGTGGCGGCGCGGGAACACGAACCCGGCGCTGCGGCGGCTGCTGGCCCTGGCCGGGCGCACCAGCCGTGAAGAGGACTGGTGCGCCTACGACCCGGGCCACGCCTGGCTGCCGGACGAGGACCTCAGCCTCGCAGCCGCCGCGCGAACCACTCGCTGAACGCCGTGTCGACGGCGGTCGCGGCCGCCGTCCCCGGTGGGAACTCGTGCGCCATCCCGGCGACGGTCACCAGCTCGGTCCCCAGCTTCTCGCTCAGGGCCGCGGCGGGCTCGCGCACGGCGACGTCGTCGTCCGCGCCGGCGACGAGCAGCAGCGGCGCGCTCAGCTCGCCGGCCCGGTTCACGTAGTCGTAGCGCGCGGCCACCGCGAGGGACCGCTCGGTCCACGCGTAGGTCACGCCGTAGCGCCGCTCGTTGGCGGCGATCATCGGCGCGAGCCGGACCACGGGGCTGGCGACCGCGCCGGCCGCGATTTCGACGTCTCCGCGCGCCAGCACCTCCAGGGCCACGATCGCCCCGGCCGAGCCGCCGAACACGCCCAGCGGCCCGGTCGCGCCCGGCAGCCGGTCGCGCAGCTCGGCCAGCGCCGCCGGGAACTCCCCCGCCGCCTGCTCGGTGACCGGCTCGAACATGTTCAGCACGGCGTCCTCGCCCGCCCGCCGGAAGACTTCTTCGGGACCGCCTTCGGGCAGCCGGGCGCCGGTCAGCGGCAGGCCGAAGTACACCCGCCACGCCGGCAGCCCCGCCATCGGGACGGCGGCGGCCATCGCCTGCTCACCGGCCGGCGCGTCCATCAGGTGCCAGCCCGCGACCAGCGCCGCCGGCGCGTCCGGGTCCGCCGGCGGCATCGCCACGAACGGCACGCCGGCCGCGATTCCCTCGATCATCGTGTGCTCCCTCGGTTCTTGGTGTGCCCCAAGCAAACCGTGGGAAGGAGCGGCGGGTCCAACAGCCTTTCCGGCGCCGGTGACAACCGATGGTTGTGAACAGAACCGGCCCCGTGCGCGAGCGCGCACGGGGCCGGTGAGGGGAAGCTCCGGACGTCAGCCGACGCCCAGGTAGGCCTCCTTGATGCTGTTGTCCGCCAGCAGCTCCTTGCCGGTGCCGGACTTCGTGATCTGCCCGGTCTCCAGCACGTAGGCCCGGTGGGCCCGCGACAGCGCCTGCTGCGCGTTCTGCTCCACCAGCAGCACGGTGGTGCCCTGCTTGTTGATCTCCGTGATGATCCGGAAGATCTGCTGGATGAACTGCGGGGCCAGCCCCATCGACGGCTCGTCCAGCAGCAGCAGCTTCGGCTTCGCCATCAGGGCGCGCCCGATGGCGAGCATCTGCTGCTCGCCGCCGGACATCGTGCCGCCCAGCTGGGTCTTGCGCTCCGCCAGGCGCGGGAACAGCTCGAACACCCGCTCCAGGTCGCCGCTGAGGTCCTTGCGGTCCTTGCGGGCGTACGCGCCCATGTCGAGGTTCTCCATCACCGTCATGCCGGGGAAGATGCCCCGGCCTTCCGGCGCCTGCGAGATCCCGCGGACCACGCGGAGGTCACCGCGCAGCTTGGAGATGTCCTCCCCGGCGAAGGAGATCTTCCCGCTCGAGATCGGGCGGATCCCCGAGATGGCCCGCATCGTCGTCGACTTGCCGGCGCCGTTGGCCCCGATCAGCGTGACGATCTCGCCCTCGTTCACCGAGATGGACAGCCCGGACACCGCCTGGATCCGTCCGTAGTGGACGGACACGTCCGACAGCTCAAGCAACGTCATCGTCAGGCACCCCCAGGTAGGCCGCGATCACCGCGGGGTTCTCGCGGATCTCCGCCGGCACTCCTTCGGCGATCTTCTTGCCGAACTCCAGCACCACGATCCGGTCCGTCACGCCCATGACGAGCTTCATGTCGTGTTCGATCAGCAGCACGGTGTACCCGTCGTCGCGGATCGTCCGGATCAGCTCCATGAGCTGCTCCTTCTCCGCCGGGTTGAAGCCCGCCGCGGGCTCGTCCAGGCAGAGCAGCTTCGGCTCGGTGGCCAGCGCCCGCGCGATCTCCAGGCGCCGCTGGTAGCCGTAGGGCAGGTTCTTCGCCCGGTCGGCCGCGCGGTCGGCGATGCCGACGAACTCCAGCAGGGCCATCGCCTTCTCGACGGCGGCCTTCTCCTCGTGGTGGTGCCGCGGCAGCCGCAGCAGCGCCCCGAGCAGGCTGGTCTTGTGCCGCGCGTCGGTGCCGACGACGACGTTCTCCAGCGCGGTCATCTCGCCGAAGAGCCGGATGTTCTGGAACGTCCGCGCGATGCCGAGCTGGGTGATGCCGTGCCGCGACGTCTTGCCCAGCGCCTTGCCTTCGAGCCGGACCTCACCGGAGGTCGGCCGGTAGACGCCGGTCATCGCGTTGAAGCACGTCGTCTTGCCCGCGCCGTTCGGCCCGATCAGGCCGAGGATCTCGCCGCGCCGGATGTCGAAGGTGATCTCGTCCAGCGCGACCAGGCCGCCGAAGCGCATGGTCACGTTGTCGACCTCGAGCAGCGTCTGCCCGACCTCGACCTCGATCTCGCGGTCCGGCGCGACGACTTCGGCGACTTCGGCGTCGTGCTCGGCCCGCTCCTCGGCCGTCATCTGCTGCAGCTCGGCGACGAGGCCGCCCTCCGCGACGACCTCGGGACCGCCGTTCTGGGGCTCGGTCATGACTTGCTCCCCGGGGTCGGTTCGGTCTGCAGCGCACCGTCACTGCTGATCTGCTCACCTCGGCCCAGCAGCCGCTGGTACGCCTGCCTGCCGTAGGCGAGCAGCCGCTGGCGCGCGCCGAGCAGGCCCTGCGGGCGGAAGATCATCAGGATGATCAGCGCCAGGCCGAAGATCAGGTACTTGTACTCGGCGATCGCCTGGAACCGCAGCGGGATGTAGGCCACCACGGCCGCGCCGAGCAGGACGCCGACCTTGTTGCCCGAGCCGCCGAGGATCACCGCGGCCAGGAACAGCATCGACGTGACGACGTCGAACTTCTGGTTGTTCACGAAGCCGAGCTGACCGGCGTAGAGGGCGCCGGAGAGGCCGCCGATCGCCGCGCCGCTGATGAACGCCCAGATCTTGAACTTGAACGTCGGCACGCCCATGATCTCCGCCGCGTCCTCGTCGTCCCGGATGGCGACCCAGGCGCGGCCGACGCGGCTGCGCTCCAGGTTCCCGACCAGGAACAGGACGGCGATGATCAGCGTGACGCACAGCCAGTACCACGGCGTGCCGTTCGAGTTGTTGAACAGCGCCGAGCCGTCGGCGTTCGTGCCCGGCGGGTGCCCGACCTCCTTGAAGCCGGAGTTGCCGCGCAGCGGGCCGACGTTGTCCGCCAGCAGGCGGACGATCTCGCCGAACCCGAGCGTCACGATCGCCAGGTAGTCCCCGCGCAACCGCAGCGTGGGTGTCCCGAGGATCACGCCGAAGATCATCGTGACGGCCATCGCGATCGGCAGCACGACGAGGAACGGCAGGTGCGACAGCGACGAGTCGGGGCTGGTGAACAGCGCCATCACGTAGGCGCCGATGGCGAAGAACCCGACGTACCCGAGGTCCAGCAGGCCGGCCTGGCCGACCACGACGTTGAGGCCGATGGCGACCAGCGCGTAGCGGGCCACCTCGAACATCGCGATCGGGAAGTCGTACCCGGGCTGGGTGGTGAGGATCGGCGGGTTCAGCACCGGCAGCAGGTAGATCAGCACCACCAGCGGGATCAGGACACCCCACTGCTGGACGCGGCTGAGGTTGTTCCACCGCTCGCCGAACGTGCGCTTCTTGCCGGTCGCGGCGGCCGGCGGAGTCGTGGTCGTCGTCATACCCGCGCCTTTCCGAGCGACTCGCCGAGGATGCCGGTGGGCCGGATCATCAGGACGAGCACCAGCAGGACGAATGCGACGATGTCACGCCAGCCACCACCGAACAGCGACTGGCCGTAGTTCTCGGCGACGCCGAGCAGCAGGCCGCCGAGCAGCGCGCCGCGCAGGTTGCCGATCCCGCCGAGCACCGCCGCGGTGAACGCCTTGATGCCGAGCAGGAACCCGCCCTGGTACCACGCGCCCTGCGGGATCTTCATCATGTAGAACAGCGCCGCCGCGCCGGCGAGCAGGCCGCCGATAAGGAACGTCAGCATGATGACGCGTTCCTTGTTGACGCCCATCAGCGTCGCGGTGTCCGGGTCCTGCGCCACTGCGCGGATGCCGCGGCCGAACTTGGTCTTGTTGACGAAGTAGTTGACGCCCAGCATGAGCACGATCGACGCGATCACCGTGATGATCGTGACGTTGGTGATGCTGCCGCCGAAGAGCGTGAAGACTTCCTGGTTGCGCATGAGCCGGATGCCCAGCTCGGGGTTGCCGCCCCGCCAGATGAAGATGAGCTGCTGCAACACGAAGGAAGCGCCGATCGCGGTGATCAGGAAGACCAGCTTCGGCGCCCCGCGTTTTCTCAGCGGCCGGTAGGCGACCCGTTCCAGGACCACCGCCGTGCCGCCCGAGACCGCCATCGACGCGATCAACGCGAGCACCAGGAAGCCGATCAGCTCGATCGCGGTGAGCGTCGGAGTGTTGCCGGGCCGGAACCCGAGGCCGTAGAAGGTGAACCAGGTCGCGTAGACGCCGTAGATGAAGACTTCGGAGTGCGCGAAGTTGATGAGCTTCAGGACGCCGTAGACGAGGGTGTAGCCCAGCGCCACCAGCGCGTAGATGCTGCCGTAGGCCAGCCCGTCGAACGTGTTGTTCCAGAACTGGTCGAGGAACGCGTTCACGTCGAACGTGATCCAGCTGTCGCTCTGGGCCAGCACGAGCGAGCTCACGTGATGAGTCAATGACACACTAGTTCTCCATGTGGGACCGGGGTGCAGGCCCGGCGGGATCGAGCCGCCGGACGTGCACCCCGGTAATCAGAACGGAAGCGTTGCGCTACTTGATCTCGGTGTTGCGGACGATCTTCCCGCCCTCGACCTTGTAGGTCCACACGGTCGTGCTGGAGAGCTCGCCCTTGTCGTCCCACTTGAAGTGCTTCGTGATGCCCTGGCCGTCATAGGTCTTCACGAAGTCGAGCAGCCCCGCGCGGTCCTTCTTGCCCGAGTCGATGCCCTTGAGCAGGATCGTCGCCAGGTCGTAGGCCTCGGGCGAGTAGGTGCCCGGGTCCTTGCTGAAGGCCGACTTGTAGGCGTCGGTGAACTTCGTGAACTGGTCCGCCGGGACACAGGGGCAGGTGAAGTACGCCTTCGCGGCCGCCTCGCCGGCGCCCTTGACGAACTCGTCGTCCTTCACGCCGTCCGGGCCGATGAACTTGGCCTCGACACCCGCGTCGTTCAGCTGCTGCGCGAAGGGAGCGGCTTCCTGGTAGTACCCGGAGTAGAACACCGCGTCCGGCTTCTCGCTCTTGATCTTGTTGACCACGGCCGAGAAGTCGGTCTGCTTCGTCTTGACGCTGTCCTGGCAGGTGCCCTTGTCGCCGAGCGCCTGGATGGTCGAAGCCGCCAGGCCGGTGCCGTAGTCGGAGTCGTCCTTGATGACGCACACCTTGGCGGCCTTGAGCTCGCCGGTGATGAACTTCGCGGCGGCCGGGCCCTGGGTGTTGTCGTTGCCCAGGCCGCGGAAGAAGGTCTTCCAGCCGTTCTGGCTCAGCGTCGGGTTGGTGGCCGACGGGGTCACCGTGACCAGGCCCGCACCGTTAAAGATGTTGCCCGCGGCCTTCGACTCACCGGAGAACGGCAGGCCGACGACACCGATGATGCCCGGGGTGTTGACGATCTGCGTCACGATGCCCGGCGCCTTGTCCGGCGTGCCTTCGGTGTCGAACTGCTCCAGCTTGACCTGGCAGCCCGCGTTGGCCTTGTTGTGCTGGTCGACGGCAAGCTTCGCGCCGTTCAGGATGTTCTGGCCCAGCGCGGCGTTGGCGCCGTTGATGGTGCCCGCGTACGCGATGGAGGTCGGGGCGCACTGCGCCTTGCCGTCGCCGGCCGGGTCGGCCGCGTCGGCTGCGGCGGACGGAGCCGCGGCCTGGGACTGCGAGCTCGCGCTGCTGTCGCCCGAGCCGCTGTCGGTCCGTGCCGAACACGCGCTGAGGGCAATGGCCCCGGCTGCGGCCAGCACGATGACCCTCGTAAGTCGTGCTTTCTGCACTCGTTCCTCCAAATGCCACCTGGCCGCCCGGTCGGACGGCTGTCCCCACGTGGGACCTGACTGGCCGCTGAAAGTAGCCGCCCCGGAAGCCGTTGCACAGAGTCACGCGTGCTCTTGTAGCCACATCGTGACGGTCGTCACGAGTATTAACGTATGATTTACACCCGCTCGTCGTAACCACGACCAGCGGGTGGTGACTCTCGGTGCACAGACTGGGACTTGACGCACGGATCGGGGTGTGCGTCAGGCGTGCAGAGTCTACGGACCCGGAGTGGATCACCACGGCGGACCACGCCAGGAAGGCTCGCAAAGGTACCAAGTGCGCCCTTTCGGGCACCCGGAGCGTCACGAAAAAGGGGTGTGACCACGCATCGCGGTCACACCCCTTGGTCCGGTCGGGTCAGCTGCCGATGCTCTCCACAACGGCTTCGGCGACGGCCTTCATCGTGGTCCGGCGGTCCATGGCGGTGCGCTGGATCCAGCGGAAGGCGTCCGGCTCGGTGAGGCCCTGACGGCTCATCAGCAGGCCCTTGGCGCGGTCGATGACCTTGCGCGTCTCGAGCCGGTCGGTGAGCCCGGCAACCTCGGCTTCGAGGGCCTGCAGCTCGGAGAACCGGCTGACGGCGAGCTCGATGGCCGGCACGAGGTCCCGCTTGGCGAAGGGCTTGACGAGGTAGGCCATGGTGCCGGCGTCCCGCGCCCGTTCGACGAGGTCCCGCTGGCTGAAGGCGGTGAGGATGACAACGGGGGCGATCCGGTCCCCGGTGATCTTGGACGCGGCCTCGATACCGTCCAGTTTGGGCATCTTGACGTCGAGGATCACGAGATCGGGCTTGAGATCGGTGGCCAGCGCAATGGCCTGCTCACCATCCCCGGCCTCCCCGACGACTTCGTACCCCTCTTCACGCAGCATTTCGACGAGGTCCAGCCGGATGAGCGCCTCATCTTCCGCGACGAGCACCCGACGCTGCGGCACGGTGGCGGCACCGTTGGCCTCGGTAGCCTGATCGGTCACCGGGGTCCTCCTGAAGACTCGGCGGGACGTTGGTCTTCGCGGCTTACCGCGAACCTGAAGCCTACCGGGAACGATCCAGTTGCCGAGATGGCGTTCACCACGTAGTGGCCTGCACGACACCCCTGCCCCGGTCACTGCCGGAGGTCGATGATCCCGTAGAGTCACCACGTCACGCCCCCGTAGCCCAACTGGCAGAGGCAACGGATTCAAAACCCGTCCAGTGTGAGTTCGAATCTCACCGGGGGCACAGTGGCACACCAGCACAGAACGGCCCCTGACCAAGTGCTATCCGGTCAGGGGCCGTTCTCGTGGGTCCTGCGGTATCCGGCCGCCCACGCCCCCCATGCGCCCCCCCAGCTGTCCGCCGTCAGGTCTCCCGGACTCCGTGCTGTTGCGGGCAGCTGCGATCCCGTTGCCCTGTCAAGACGGCAGGCCCAAGATCCCGTGCCGGCCCGCTCGTGAAGCGACGATCTCGACGAAGCGCTGCTAGACGACGAACGGCAGCGCGTGCGCCCTGTCGAAGAAGAAGTCCGCCGGCTTCTCTTCGTCGGGCGCGGAGACGATCACCGTCACGGCGGTCGGCCCGGGAGCCGGTGAAGCAGGCATAGAAGCCGAGCCTGGAACCGTGCGCGCCCCGCTGAGCTCGAAATACGTGGCCGGGTGCTCGCCTTGGCCGGTCTCGATGGTTGAAGTGCAGTGCAAGGAGCCATCGAATTCCCAGGTCACCAAAGACATGGCGGGAATGCTGTCCGCTGGCCATCCCCGTTTTCAGCCGTCGCACTCGAGCGCCTTTCGATGCGGGTCGTGCGGCCGGCTCCAGGCGCTCGTCCGCCGCTTTCCGCGACTGCGCGTCGATTTCCGCGGCCAGGCCATTCTGCTGCTGGGGTTCGGCCTGCCCGGCCGGAGCGGGCTGCGGAGGCACTGGTGCCTACTGTGCAAGCCATAGTCGCGTTTGGACTGTGCTCTCCCGTCCCCTCAGGCCATTTCGAGCACGGCCCGGTAGCGGGCGCGGCCGGCGCGAACGACCGAGATCGCTTTGTCGATCTCCGCCACCGGGAACGTCTCGACCTGCGGGCCGATCCCGTGGCGGGCGGCGAAGTCCAGCATCAGCCGGGTTTCGCTCGGGGACGCGGGCACTCCGCCGGAGATCGTCTTCTCGGCCGGCAGCAAGTGCATCGGGTGCACGGAGATCGCGTCGGACGGCACCCCGACGATGCTGAGCCTGCCCTGCGGGACGAGCAGGTCGAGGTAGTCGTCCCAGGGCAGGTTCGCCGAGACGGTGGACAGGACGAAGTCGAACGATCCCGCCGCGGCCGCGAGCGCGCCTTCCTCGTTCGTCGCGATGAACGAGGAAGCGCCGAAGCGGCGTGCGTCGTCCTCCTTGGCGCGCGACGTCGAGATCGCGGTGACGTCGCATCCCCACCGCGCGAGGAACTGGAGGGCCAGGTGCCCGAGCCCGCCGATGCCGACGACGGCGACGCGGTCGACCGAGCGGACGCCGTGCCGGATCAGCGGGGCGAAGACGGTCACCCCGGCGCACATCATCGGCGCGGCCTGCTCGGACGGGATCGCGTCGGGGATCGGGTAGGCCATGCGCCAGTCCGAGACACGCAGCAGTTCGGTGAACGCGCCCCGGTCGCCGCGCAGCACCGTGTCGTCGCGGCGGGCGCAGAGGTTGTGGCGGCCGCTCACGCACTGCGGGCACCGGAAGCACGCGCCGGCGATCGCGCCGACACCCACCCGGGCGCCGATCGGCAGCAGCTCCGGGTCGACCGCGGAGCCGATCGCCTCGACCACGCCGACGGCTTCGTGGCCGGCGACGCACGGGAACCGGGTGATGCCGAACTCGTCGTCGATCTGGCCGATGTCGGTGTGGCAGACCCCGCAGTGCGTGACGCGGACATCGGCCTCCGCCGGGCCGGGTTCACCGCTTTCGCGCTCGTACGGTTCGAGGGGCGAGCCCGCGGAGCGAGCCGCGTAGGAGGTGACGAGCATGGTGTCCCTTCCTCTCGGTCGTTCGCTTTCCTGCCACCGTACAGTACGAAACGGTTTCGTACCGTTTGACGCTGTGAGCTGCCAATACACGCCGATAAGACGTGGTCTATGCTCGGGTCATGAGCGAGCGCCACCCCCTTGATCCCCTGCGTGACGCCCGGCTCCTCGACGCGGCGCTCGAGCTCGTCGCGGAGTCGGGGTACGTGTCGATGACGGTGGACGCCGTGGCCGCCCGGGCCGGGGCTTCGAAGGCGACCATCTACCGGCGGTGGCGCAACAAGCGCGAGATCATGCTCGCCGCGATGGCCCGCTACCACGGCAAGCAGACGCCGTGGTCGGTCGACACCGGGACGTTCCGCGGCGACCTGCTCGCGCATGTCCAGCGGCTGTCCGACGTCCTCAACGGCTTCGACGGCCGGCTCGCGGTCGGCCTCGTGCAGGCGCGCGCGTCCGACCCGGAGCTGATCGACGAGCTCGAAACGCGGTCCGCCAGCGGCGCGCGGCTCCCGCCCGAGGTCGTCGACCGGGCGCTCGAGCGCGGCGAGCTGAGCCACCGGGTGAACCACCACCTGTTCGAAGAGGTGGTCGCCTCCGCGCTGTTCATGCGCTGGCTGTGGCGGCTGCCGACGGACGCCGCGTTCCTCGAGCACGTCGTCGACGACCTCGCCCTGCCCGTGCTGCGCGCCAGCGAGCTCGACACTCCGAGCTGACGGGTCAGAGGCCGCGGCGCAGCGTCTCGGCCGCGGACTCGAGATCGGCGCGGACGGCCCGCGCGATGCGAGCCGCGCTGCCCTCGTCGAGGTGACGCTGGAGACTGTGGGCGTAGACATTCCACAACCCGGCGACCGCCGCCGCGGTGATGCGGACGGCGGGGTCGGTCACCGGGGCGCCGGACCGGCCGGCCAACGCGGTCGCCGCCGCGTCGGTCAGCCGGTCGTGAGCCTCACGGCCGTGCGCGACCAGGGCCGGGGTCGAACGGATCAGCCGGCCGAACCGGCGCACCGCCGGCAGTCCGTGCTGCCGGGCCGACGCGACCAGGAAGTCGAGCTCCGCGCCGAGCACCGCCAGCGCCGCGTCGAGCGGCGCGGTCGCGGGATCCGCGAGCCCCTCGGCCAGCGCGTCGATCTGGACGTCCCACCGGTCGGCCAGCAGGGCTTCCTTGCTGCCGAAGTGGTTGAAGACGGTTTTCTCGGTGACCCCGCAGGCGCGCGCGACGTCGGCGACGCGGACGGCCTCGAACCCCTGTTCCGCGAACATCCGGGTCGCCGTCGCGGACAGCAGCTCCCGCAGCTCGCGCTTCCGCCGGTCTCGCAACGACTCCACCACGCCATCGTACAGCGCGAGTACTGTTTACAGTGACTGTAACTTTACGGCCACTGGAGGCATCGCATGAGCGAGTTCGAGGTCGTCCGCGAGTACGCCCACCCCCGGGCGCGGGTCTGGCAGGCCCTCACCGACCCGGCCCTGGTCCCCCGCTGGACGTCGACCGGCCGCGGCGGCCGTCCCGAAGGCTTCACCGCGGAGGTGGGCACGAGATTCCGGTTCGTCGGCCGCCCGGTCCCGGGCTGGGACGGCATCGTCCGCTGCGAGGTCCTCGCAGCGGACGCGCCGGAACTGCTGAGCTTCAGCTGGCGCAACCAGGAGTCCGACGCCCCGAGCACGGTGGTGTGCCGGTTGGCCGAGACCGCCGCCGGAACCCGGCTGACCTACCACCACACCGGGTTCCGCGGTGCCGGCGGTTTCCTGATGGCCCGCCTGCTGCACCGGGTCCGGCGCCGCATGCTCACCGAAGGGCTGCCGAAAGTCCTGGCCGAGCGAGACTGGTGACCGCGGGTCAGAAACCCGGGAACACGCGACGCAGGTCGTCGAGCGTGACGGTGCCTTCGACGGTGACCCCGCGGTCGTACGGCGCCTTGAGCCGGCCGCTGACCAGCCGGACGAACGCCTCCGCCGGGCCGTTGAACGTCGCCGACGGCGCCTCGAGGTGGTCGACCACCGTGACGGCGTCGCCGATCACCAGGCCGCCGCCGGGCACCGCCATCGACACCGGGTCCGCGAGCTCGGCCGGCTTCGCCAGGAAGCTCAGCATGAACCCGACCGGCCCGGTGAGGAGGTCGAGCAGCACCGCGGCCGAACCGGCGTTCACCCCGGCGTCGGGGTCGAAGGCCACCCGCACGTCCCAGGAGTGGTTGGCCACCTCGCTGAGCCGCATGCCGACGGCGGTCAGCAGCGGGACCGGCTCCGGCAGGAACCCGAGGTCGACGGTCAGCGACGTGCGCTGCTCGGGCGTGAGCGCTTCGACCGTCTCGAGCCAGCGGGCGTTGTGCTCCAGGAAACCCTCGGCCTGCTCTCGCGGCGTGGAAGCGTCCCAGCGGGCCCAGATCGTCTGGTTCTCTTCGGCCGGCACGGTCTCGCCGGCGGCCCGGGCGATCGGCGCGCGGCCGATCTCCGCGCCGCTGCCGAGGTGCGAAAGCGCCTGGGCGACGGTCCATTCGGAAGCGCCGCTGGTGGTGGCCAGCTGGGCGTCGGTGAGGACGCGGGCGAGGGCGGCGAGCGTGTCGTGCTCGGAACGGAGGGCGGCGATCGTGCGGTCCACGAGTTCACTCATGCCACGCTCAACTCACGAGTGGACGGGGATGTTCCGCTCCGCTCGTGACCACCGCGCCGCCAGTCCGGCGGCGTACCTCGCCCGCTCGGGATCGACCCCGGCCCGGGCGACCAGCCGCAGCCGCGAGACGCCGTCGGGGACGCTCGGCGGGCGGAAGCAGCCGACGATGATCCCTTCCGCGTCGAGGCGGTCCGCCGCAGCCACGGCCTGCTCCGCGGAGTCCGCGGGGATCGACTGCACCGCGCCGGGCGCCCGCGGCACTCCCGCGGCCTCCGCGATCACCGCGGCGACGTCGTGCAGCTGCGCGACCCGCCCCGGTTCGGCGGTGACGATCCGGCAGGCCTCGGCCGCACCCGCCGCCGCGGCGGGCGCGAGGCCCGTGTCGAAGATGAACGTGCGCGCGGTGTTGACCAGGTGCTCCCGCAGCAACGGTGAGCCCAGCACCGCGCCACCCTGGGTCGCGAGCGCCTTCGACAGGGTCGCCGTCACGACGACGTGCGGGGCGCCCGCCAGCCCGGCCGCGTGGACCGCGCCGCTCCCCTGCCCGGCGACGCCGATGCCGTGGGCTTCGTCCACCACGAGGAACGCGTCGTACTCCGCGCACAGTGCCGCGGTCCGCCCGAGATCCGCCGCGTCGCCCAGCACCGAATAGATCGACTCGACAACCACCACGGCGCGGGGTTGCGTGCGCTCGCGGAGCAGCCGCTCGAGCGCGTCCAGGTCGCCGTGCGGGCAGATTTCCACCGGGGAACGGGAAAGCCGGGCGCCGTCGATCAGCGACGCGTGCACGTGCGCGTCGGACACCAGCAGCGTGTCCGGGGAGCCCAGCGCCGTCAGCAGGCCGACGTTGGCCGCGTAGCCGCTGGAGAAGGCCAGGCACGCCGGCTGTCCGGTGAGCCGCGCCAGTTCCGTTTCGAGCTCCGCGTGGCAGGCGGCCGTCCCGGTCACGACGCGCGAAGCGCCGGCTCCGGCGCCGTACTCTTCGATGGCCCGTGTCACGGCCGCGCGCACCCGGGGATCCGCGCCGAGGCCGAGGTAGTCGTTCGACGCCAGGTCCAGCCGCCCGGGCCAGGACCGCGGATGCCGCCGGACGTCGGTGCGGCGGACCAGGCCGGCCCGCCGCCGGTCGGTGTCCGCGGCGGCGAGCCAGTCGTGCATCGCGGTCATGCGTTGGCCGGGTCGGTGGTCCCGGCGCCGCGCGTCCGGATCGACGGCGTCGTGCGGTGTTCGTGTTCTCCGGCGCCGAGGACCTCGAACCCGGCGTCGGCGATCATCGCCAGGTCGTCCCGCGCGGCCTGCCCCTCGCTGGTGAGGTAGTCGCCCAGGAACAAGGAGTTCACGACGTGCAGCGCGAGCGGCTGCAGCGAACGCAGGTGCATCTCACGCCCGCCCGCCATCCGGACTTCCCGGTCGGGACAGGTGAACCGCGCCAGCGCGAGGATCCGCAGCGCGCGCAACGGCGTCAGCTCCCACGTGCCGGCGAGCGGGGTGCCCTCGAACGGCATCAGGAAGTTCACCGGGATCGAGTCGCTGTCCAAGGCGCGCAAGGCGAAGAGCGCGTCGATCAGCTCGTCGTCGGTCTCGCCCATGCCGACGATCAGGCCGGAGCACGGGGAAAGTCCCGCGGCTTTGGCCTTTTCGACCGTCGCCACCCGGTCGTCGTACCCGTGGGTCGTGCAGATCTCCGCGTACCGCGACTCGCTCGTGTTCAGGTTGTGGTTGTAGGCGTCGACACCGGCGTCGCGCAGCCGCTCGGCCTGCCCCTCCCGCAGGATCCCGAGGCACGCGCACACCTCGACCCCGGCGTGCGCGGACTTGACCGCCTCGACCACCCCGGCGACACGGTCGACGTCGCGGTCGCTCGGGCCGCGGCCGCTCGCGACGAGGCACACCCGGGACGCGCCGCCGTGGATGCCCGCGGTGGCCTGCCGGACGGTCTCCTCGGCCGAAAGCCACGAGTACTTGAGGATCTGCGCGGACGACCCGAGCCGCTGCGAGCAGTAACCGCAGTCCTCCGGGCACAGGCCCGACTTGAGGTTGACGAGGTAGTTGACCTTGACGCGGTTGCCGAAGTGGGCCCGCCGGAGCCGCCCGGCCGCGGCGACCAGCCCGAGCACCTCCTCGTCCGGCGTCTCCAGCACCATCCGGGCGTCCTCGCGCTCGAGGACACCGCCGGCCAGCTGCCGGGAGGCCAGGTCATCGACTGTTTTGAACACCCGTCAAATCCTAGGCGAGGCAGACCTCGCCGGGCAAGCCGGGACCGGCACAATGGGGCCATGAAGGTGACGCGCGCCCAGATCGTCGACCGGGCGTACGACCTGCTTCGCGAACGCGGGCTGAGCAGCCTGTCCATGCGCCGCGTCGCCCAGGAGCTGGGCGTGCAGCCCGGTGCGCTCTACTACCACGTCGCGAGCAAGCAGGAGCTGCTCGCCGTCGTCGCGGAGCGCGTCCTCGCGGAGCTCCCCGCGTCGGCTTCCGATCCCCGCGCCGTCGCCCAGGACCTCCGCCGCGCGCTGCTCGAAGTCCGCGACGGCGCCGAAGTGGTGTCCTTCGTGCAGGCGTACCGCCCGGACGTCCTCGTGCCGGCGCAGGTGCTGCACCGCCTCTTCGCCGAGCAGCTCGGGCCGCGCCGGGCCGGCTGGGCGGCGCGGACCGTCGTCCACTACGTGCTGGGTTTTGTCGCCGAAGAACAGAACCGGGAAGAGCTCGTCCGCGCCGGGATCGTCGACGACGTCCCCGGCCGGGCCGCGGAAGCGGGCGAGGCCTTCCTGTTCGGCGTCGACGCGATCCTCAGTGGACTCGGCCCGCGACGGTCGCCGTAGGGCACGCCCGCCACGAGGTCACCCGGCTTGCCCGTGCGCTCGAGGTCGTCGAGCGCCGCGTCGACGATCTCGGGGCCCGCCGGTGGCCGCGTTGCCGAACCGCGTCGAGTCGGCACCTCACGGACGTCGCACCGGGTCACGAGGCACGCGGCCGTGCCGAACGGGATCGAACCGGACCCGTCGCCTGGGCATTGGCCTCTCGGGCGCCTTGGTCATTTCCCGTCCGCCGGCCCACGACTGTCAACGCGGCGACGGCGGCCGCGCCGGCCAGCGACACCACGAGGCACACGACCACGGCGGCGTCCCAGCCCGCGAGCAGGCTCGCCGGGGTGACCGGCGGGCGGACCGCCACCAGCGTCACGACCGTGACCCCGAGCGCCGCGCCGACGTACCGGCTCGTGTTGTTGATCCCGCTGCCCATGCCCGTCCGGTGCGGCGGGACGCTCGCCACCGCTTCGCGCCCCAGGGAAGCGTTCACGACGCCGGTGCCGAGCCCGGCCACCGCCAGGCCCGCGTACAACCAGCCCCGGCCCGAGTCCGGGCCGAGGAAGGCCATCGGCACCAGTCCTAAGCTGACGACCACCAAGCCGGCGCTCAGCCGCGCGCCGCCGGGCACCGTGGCCGGGAGGTGCCGGGTCAGCAGGGCCGAGCCGACGCTCGTCGCCGACCAGACCAGGACCGACAGGGCCGCCGCCATCGGCGTCAGCGCCAGGCCGTTTTCGAGCAGGGTGCAGACGAACGACATCAGCGCCGTGACCCCGGCGCCCGCGACGAACGCGCCGATCGTCGCCGAAAGCAGGGCCGGCCGCCGGAACAGGGTGAGGTCGAGCATCCCGTCTTCGGTCCGCGCCTGGTGGGCGGCGAACGCGCCGAGCAGCACGACCGCGGCGACGATCAGGGCCACCTCCAGCGGGCTCGTCCAGCTCTGCCGTCCTTCGGTCAGCGCGGCCAGCAGTGCCGCGAGCCCACCGCCCAGCAGCAGCGAACCCGTGACGTCGACCGCCCGCTTCCGGCCCGAAACCGACTCTTCGAGCAGGACCCGGCCCAGCACGGCCACCCCGAGGGCCAGAGCCGTGGCGACGAAGTAGAGCGTGCGAAAGCTGTCGAGCCCGGCGCCGGCCAGCGGGCCGAGGGCGATCCCGGCGCCGAGGCACGCGCCCCACACCCCGGTCGCGCGGCCGCGCCCGGTGGCGTCGGGGAAGGCCGGCCCGAGCACGGCGAGCCCGCAGGCGAGCACCGCGGCGGCGCCGAGCCCTTCCACGACGCGGCCGGCGACGAACGTGACCGGTTCGGGAGCGACGGCGCACACCAGCGACCCGGCGGCCAGCACGACGGCGCCGGCGACGAAGACGCGTCGGCGGCCGAAGTCGTCGCCGACCGCGCCGGCCGGCAGCAGCGCGACCGCCAGCCCGAGGCTCATCGAGCTGAGGATCCACGACGTCGCGACCGCGCCGGCGCCGAGCCCGCCGGTCACCGCCGGGACGATCGACAGCGGCGCGGTGAAGACGAACAGGGCCAGCAGGGTCCCGCCGCCGGAGGCGACGAGGACGGCTCCGGGACGGCGCTCCATGCGAGCTCCTCGTTGATTCGGTGACCGAACTCTTTCGCGGCGAGGCTAGCACGGTTGGTTCGGTGAGCGAACTCTTCTGTGGCACACTGGCGCCCATGGCACTGCCGCGTGAGTACACCAACCAGGCCTGCTCGATGGTCCGCGCGCTGGAGATCGTCGGCGAACGCTGGACCCTGCTGATCGTCCGGGACGCGGTGTTCGGCGTCCGCCGGTTCAGCGACTTCCTCGACCACCTGGGCATCCCGCGCGCGGTGCTGACCGAACGCCTCGAGTTCCTGGTCGGCGAAGGGGTGCTCGCCCGCGTGCCGGGCCCGGGCAAGCGCAGTGAATACGAGCTGACGCCGAAGGGCCTGGGTCTCTGGCCGGTTGTCCGCACCCTGGCCGCCTGGGGCGACGAGCACTACGCACCGGCCGGCCCCCGGCGGGTGTTCGTGCACGCGGACTGCGCCGGCGAGGTCTCGCCGTCGGGTGTCTGCCTGCGCTGCGGCGGGGAGGTGCCGGTCGCGGACACGGTGCTCACCCCGGGGCCGGGCCTGCCCCCGCGGTCACCGGACGCCGACCCGGTCACGGCGGCCCTGTCCCAACCGCGGCTTTTGCTCCGGCCCGTCCGGTGACGATGCCCAACCGTAAGCGAATTCTCCTTCTCCCAGGAGTGAACCGCGGAGACGGCGGGTATCACGGGCGGACCGTCGAACAAGGGAGCTGTCGTGGGAATTCTGGTGGGCCTGCTGGTGATCTGGGTCGTGCTCGTCGTGCTGGGCATCGCGATCAAGGGACTGTTCTGGCTGATCATCGTCGGCGCGGTGCTGTTCGTGGCGACCGGCGTGATCGGTTTTGTGAAGCGGGAGGCTTTGGGCCGCAAGCGCTGAGGGACCCCTCCCCGGGGAGCCGTCCGACGCTGCAATGGCGCGCGACCTGAAGCAGCTCCGCCGCAAGCTCCCGCCCCGGGGTTTCGGGCAGGAGAGCGGAATGGTGCGCACGATGCCCGGCGGGTCCTACCTGGTGACCGAGGACCTGGACCCGGTGGGCCACGGGATGGGCGGCACCCGGCCACCCGGGAGGGGTGGAAGCGGATGCTCGAGACGCTCAACCGCCCTCGCACTCTTTGAGCAACGCTGAAGACGCAGAAGCCGCCCGCCTTCCCCACTCTGTAGTCGGACCCATATCCGGCGTGGAAAGGTGAGCTTGATGCGTCCCTATCGGATCGACGTCCCCGATTCCGAGCTCGAAGACCTGCGGACGCGGATCGCCTCGACCCGCTGGCCGGCCGCCGTTTCGGTGCCCGGCTGGGAACGTGGTGTCCCCGCCGACTACCTCCGGGAGCTCGCGACCTACTGGGGGACCACCTACGACTGGCGCGCCGCCGAGGCGGAGCTCAACCAGTACCCGCAGTTCGTCACCGAGCTCGACGGTGTCGACGTGCACTTCCTGCACGTCACCTCGCCCGAGCCCGGCGCGACCCCGCTGCTGCTGACCCACGGCTGGCCCGGCTCGATCGTCGAGTTCCTCGACGTCATCGGCCCGCTGTCCGACCCGGCCGCCCACGGGCTCGACCCCGCGCAGGCCTTCCACCTGGTGATCCCGTCGATCCCGGGGCACGGCTTCTCCGGGCCGGTCACCGAGCCGGGCTGGGACGTCAACCGCGTCGCCGCCGCCTGGGCCACCCTGATGGCGGAGCTCGGCTACCGCGACTACGTCACCGCCGGTGGCGACTGGGGCTCGCTGATCTCCCTCGCGCTGGCCCACCACGCGCCCGAGCAGGTCAAGGCCGCGCACGTGTCGATGCTGCTCACCGTGCCCTCCGGTGACCCGGCCGAGTTCGCAACCCTCACCGAAGCCGACGGTGCGCGGCTGGCCGGGCTGGGCCGGTTCGAGGCCGAGCTGTCGGGCTACATGAAGGTCCAGAGCACCCGGCCGCTGACCATCGGCTACAGCCTCAGCGACTCGCCGGTCGGGCAGCTGGCCTGGATCGTGGAGAAGTTCCACGACTGGAACAACGCCGTCAAGACACCCGAGGAGCAGGTCGGCCGCGACCGGCTGCTGACCAACGCCAGCCTCTACTGGCTGACCGGCACGGCGACGTCGTCGGCGCAGTTCTACTACGAGTCCGGCGCGCACCTGGGCAAGATCTTCACCCCCGGGGTCGACCCCGACCCGGTCACCGTCCCGGTCGGGGTCGCCGTGTTCGGGCAGGACCCGGCGCTGCCGGTCCGGCCCTTCGCCGAGCGGGACTACCCCAGCATCAGCCGATGGAGCGAGTACGAGCAGGGCGGGCACTTCGCCGCGCTGGAGCAGCCGAAGGTCTACGTCGACGACATCCGCGCGTTCGTCGCTTCGCTCGACCAGTAGGTCCGGTTCTCCCTCCCGGGACAGGATGTCCGATACCCGGGAGGGAGTTCCCGGCCCCGCGGCGCGGACAGTCGGCATCCGGCCGGTCCCCGAGGTCACGACCACCGACGCGGTCGCGTACGCCTTTCGCGCCTTCCCCGACATCGAGGGGCTGCGGTTCGCCGAACCGGCCCGGCACGTCCTGGCCGTCGCGTGTTACCTGCCGCTGTTGTTGTGGACGCCGTGGCGCCTAACGGGCCATTCCGTGCCAGAGCAGGTCGGCGAGGCTCTCCGCGTCGCGCTCCCACTTCCCGTTCGGGTCGAGGAGCAGCAGCCCCGCCAGGCCACGCAGCACCTGGACCGGCTCGAGGCCCGGCCGCACCGTGCCGGCCTCGGTGTTGGCGTCCAGCAAACTCGCCACCGCGCCGACCATCGCGTCGTAGGCGCTCGCCGGGAGCTCGCCGCGGGACGCCGTGGCGGTGCGCAGCGCGTCGGCCAGCCCCTTCTTCGTCATCATGTAGTGCGCCAGGTGCTCGGTCACCCACACCCGGAAGGCCTCGTCCGCGGTGTGCTTGTCCAGCAGCACCGGCACGATGTCGACGATGTGCCGGACCTCCCGCTGGTACACCGCGAGGATCAGCGACTCCGGGGTCGGGAAGTGCCGGTACACCGTGCCGACGCCGACCTCGGCCTGCTTCGCGATCGCGTTGAACGACACCTCGCCCGTCTGGGCCAGCGACGCCGCGGCGGCGACCAGGATGCGTTCGTGGTTGCGCCGGGTGTCCGCGCGGCGGGGGCTGACCGAACCCGTCGTCATCGTCCCTCCCGGTGCTGTGGCCGTCTCGGCTGAATGTAGTGCAGGAACCGCCGGAGCTGGACCAACTCCAGCCGGGCACGTCTTTGCGAACCGGATTGTAATCCGCTAGCCTCGCGAACAGGTCAAGCGGATGAATATCCGGTACCTGATCGCCGCCACCACCACCGTCGGGTCCAGCACCGGACGAGCTGCGGAAAGAGACCAGTGGACATATCACTCGAAGTCAACGGAACCACCGAACACCTGGACGTCGATCCGGGGGTCACCCTCCTGGACGCGTTGCGCGAGCGCCTGGAGGTCACCGGCCCGAAGAAGGGCTGCGACCGCGGGCAGTGCGGCGCCTGCACCGTGCACGTCGGCGGCCGGCCCGTGCTCTCGTGCCTCACCCTGGCCGCCACCGTGAAGCAGCCGGTGACCACCGTCGAAGGACTGTCCACAGAGGACAGTCTGCACCCGGTGCAACGGGCCTTCGTCGACCAGGACGCGCTGCAGTGCGGGTTCTGCACCGCCGGCCAGATCATGTCGGCGGTCGCCGCCGTCGAGCAGGACGTCACCGACGTGCGGGAGTTCATGTCCGGCAACCTGTGCCGGTGCGCCGCCTACCCGAACATCGTCAAGGCCGTCGAGCAGGCGAGGCGGGCCGATGCGTCCCTTTGAGCTGACCGCCCCCACCACCGTCGAAGCGGCGCTCGGAACGCCCGGCACGTTCCTCGCCGGCGGGACGACGCTCGTCGACCTCATGAAGCTCGACGTCCTCACGCCGCAACGCGTCCTCGACATCAACGAGGTCCCGCTGCGCGGCATCGACACGACCGAAGGGCTGCGGATCGGCGCGCTGGAGCGGATGAGCGCCATCGCCGCCCACCCGGACGTCTACCCGGCGATCTCGCGCGCGTTGCTGCTGAGCGCGTCGCAGCAGATCCGGAACATGGCCAGCATCGGCGGGAACCTGCTGCAGCGCACCCGCTGCTCGTACTTCCGCGACATCGCTTCGCCGTGCAACAAGCGCGAGCCCGGCAGTGGCTGCCCCGCGCTCGAGGGTGCCAACCGGATGCACGCGATCCTCGGCACCAGCGACTCCTGCGCGGCCACGCACGCCAGCGACGTCGCCGTCGCCTTGGTCGCGCTCGACGCCCGCGTGAAGCTGGCCGACGCCGAGGGAACCCGCGAAGTCGCGCTTCGCGACTTCTACCAGCTCCCCGGTGACACCCCGGCGCTGGAGAACGACCTGCGGCCCGGCGAGCTGATCACCGAGGTGGTCGTCCCGCGGCTGGACTGGGCGGTGAACTCCACCTACGTCAAGGTCCGCGACCGGCAGTCCTACGAGTTCGCGCTCTGCTCGGCCGCTGTCGCGCTGGACGTGCGGGACGGCGTCGTCGCCGACGCGCGGGTCGCTGCCGGCGGAGTCGGGACGGTGCCGTGGCACCTGCCCGCCGTCGAAGAGGCCCTGAAGGGCCGCCCGGCGACCGAGGCCGCCTTCGAAGAAGCCGCTTCGGTGGCCGCCGACGGCGCCACCCCGTTGCCGGACAACGCGTTCAAGGTGCCCTTGCTCAAGCGCACTCTCGTCCGCGCCCTGCTCGAACTCACCGAGGGGAGCTCCCGATGATCACCCGGCTGGACGCGCCGCTGAAGGTCACCGGCGAGGCCAAGTACGGCGCCGACCACTCCTTCCCCGGCATGGTCTACGGCTACGTCGTGCTCAGCACGATCGCCCACGCCGAGATCGAAGCCATGGACTTCTCCGCGGCGCGGGAAGCACCCGGCGTGCTCGGCGTCTACTCGCCGTTCGACCCGCTGGAGATGCGCACGGCGACCTCGCCGCTGTTCGGCGAGACGTGGGTTCCCTTGCAGGACAAGGAAGTCACCTACTACGGCCAGCCGATCGGCTTTGTCGTCGCGGCGACGTTCGAGCAGGCCCGCGACGCGGCGATGCTGGTGAACGTCGGCTACCGCGCACTGCCGGCCCGGACGTCGCTGACCGAAGGCCTCGCCACGGCCGAGGACGCGCCGCCCGCGCGTGACGGCGCGCCGCCGACCCTGGAGATCCTGGCCGACGGCGTCGAGTCCATCGAGGACGCGTTCGCCGTGAGCCCGGTGGTCGTCGAGGCGACCTACACCACCGCGACCCAGAACCACGCCGCGATGGAGCCGCACTCCGCGGTCGCGGTGTGGGACGACGGCGAGCTGACCGTCTACAGCGGCAACCAGGCCTCGAACCTGCAGGCGATGGAGCTGGCCAGCGCGCTGGGGCTGGACCTGGAAGCCGTGCACTGCGTGAACCCGTTCGTGGGCGGCGCGTTCGGCGGCAAGGGCCGGACGTCCGCGCCGGCGTTCCTGGCCGCCGCGGCGGCCCGCGACCTGGGCCGGCCGGTGAAGGCCGCGCTGACCCGGGAGCAGGTCTTCACCGCGACCGCGGGCCGGGCGGCGACCGTCCAGACGATGCGGCTCGGCGCCGAACGGGACGGCACGCTGGTCGCGCTGAGCCACGACTCGTGGTGCAGCACCGACACCGCCCGCTCGTTCGTCGAACCGACGTCGCACGGCACGTCGCGCGAGTGGTACGCCACGCAGAACCTGGCCATCAGCCAGAAGGTGGTGCCACTCAACATCCCGCCGACGACGTTCATGCGGGCCCCGGGCGAGGCGCCCGGCTCGTTCGCGCTGGAGAGCGCGATCGACGAGCTGGCCGTCGCGCTGGGCATGGACCCGATCGAGCTGCGGATCAAGAACAGCTCGACCGCCCCGCCCGGCAAGGACCTGCAGTGGTCGAGCAAGCACCTCGACGAGTGCTTCCGCGTCGGCGCGGGCCGGTTCGGCTGGGCGCACCGCCCGGCCGGCTCGCGCACCGACGGCGACTGGCTCGTCGGCATGGGCGTGGCCACGGCGATGTTCCCCGCCCTGCGGTTCCCGGCCACGGTCGGCATCACGCTGAAGGCGGACGACACCGCCGAGGTCGCGACGAGCGGCGCGGACCCCGGCACCGGCCTGCTCACCGTGCTGTCCCTGGTGGGCGCCGAGTCGCTGGACATCCCGGCCGACCGGATCACCCCCCGGCTCGGCGACTCGTCCCTCCCGCCGGGTGGCCTCTCCGGCGGCTCGACGGCGACGGCGAGCGCCGGCACGGCCATCATGATCGCGGCCACCAAAGCGATCGACGAGCTGGTGGCCCTGGCGTCGGACCCCGGCGCGCCGTTCGAAGGCGCCGAAGTCACCTACGCCGACGGACGCGTCTTCGCCGACGGACGCACGATGACCTTCGGCGAGCTGCTGCGGACGCTGGGCCGGGAGACGCTCGAGGTGACCGGCTCGTCGGCGCCCGGCGAAGAGCTGACCAAGCACTCGTTCAGCTCGTGGGGCGCCCAGTTCTGCGAGGTGCGGGTGCACCGGCTGACCCGCGAGGCGCGGGTGTCGCGGATGCTCGGCGTGTTCGACGCGGGCCGGATCATCAACGACAAGGCGGCCCGCAGCCAGATCATGGGCGGCATGATCTGGGGTGTCTCGGCCGCGCTGCACGAGGGCCTGGAGATCGAGGGGAACGGCCGGCTCGCCAACGGTGACTTCGCGAGCTACCTGCTCCCGGTGAACGCGGACATCCCGGCGGTCGACGTCCACTTCGTCGAGTACCCGGACACGCTCCACAACGCGGTCGGCGCGCGGGGTCTCGGCGAGATCGGCACGGTCGGCATGGCCGCGGCCGTCGCCAACGCCGTGTACAACGCCACCGGCACCCGGGTCCGGCACATCCCGATCACCATCGAAGATCTGCTCGAAGATTGAAAGCGGCGGGGGGGGGGGGGGGGGGGGGGGGGGGGGGGGGGGGGGGGGGTTGTCGCTTGGCCCGCCGGCGCGGGTGTAGTCGTGTGCCGGGTGGTTGGGGT
>NZ_JBVJNO010000007.1:281793-365196 GCF_055583645.1 Amycolatopsis sp. NPDC104587 | reverse complement strand
CAGGGGTGTGAACCAAGCCCGCGACGCAGTGTTCGACCCACTCCCCCCCAACGGGGAAGGTGTTGTGAGGAGGGGGAGGGCGTCGCTGCTGGGGCCCGGATCCGGGCCCGGCCGCCGTTACCCTTCCGCGACAACAACGGGGACGGTTCGACCATGACGCCGGGGTGTCGGCGGTCCTAGGCTGTCGGGCGCGGCGCCGAGCCGCCCCCGCTGTTGCTCCTCGAAGGGACTCCCCGCATGACCGACCCCGTCGTCCCCACCTCCTCCGGCGCGGTCCGCGGTCAGGTCACCTCCGCCGGGGTCGCGCGGTTCCGCGGCATCCCGTACGCCGCCGCGCCCGAGGGTGAGCTCCGCTTCGCCGAACCCGTCCCGGCCCCGCCGTGGGAAGGCGTCCGCGACACGCAGAGACCCGGGCCGACCGCGCCGCAGCGCCGCCACGACGTGCCCGGGATCGACCTGTCGCCGATCGCCGGCGCCGGCTGGCAGCCGGGGCCGGAATACCTGACGGTCGACGTCTGGACCCCGCAGCTGGGCGGGGCCGGGCTGCCGGTGCTGGTGTTCGTGCACGGCGGCGCGTTCCTCGGCGGCACCGGGTCGGCCGCGGTCTACGACGGCACGGCGTTCGCCCGCGCCGGCGCGGTGCTGGTGACGGTGCAGTACCGGCTCGGCATCGACGGGTTCCTGCCCGTCGACGGCGGCGCGACGAACCTCGGGCTGCGCGACCAGCTGGCGGCGCTGCGCTGGATCCGCGAGAACATCACCGCGTTCGGCGGCGACCCCGGAAACGTCACGCTCTTCGGCGCGGCGTCCGGCGCGGTCAGCGTGGCCTGCCTGCTCGGTTCGCCGCTCTCGACCGGGCTCTTCCACCGCGCGATCGTCCAAAGCGGACACCCGGACATGGTGCGCGACGGCGTCCAGGCCCGGCGGCTGGCCAAGGTCGTCGCCGACGAGCTGAAGGCGGAGCCGACCGCCGAAGCGTTCCGGAAGGTCTCGACCGAGCAGCTGCTCGACGCGCAGGACGCCGTCCTGCGGCCGGGCGGCGCGCCGGACCTCCGCGACTCGCTGGGGTACGACCGCGGGTACGGCCTCAGCCCGTTCCTGCCGGTGGTCGGCGACGACGTCCTGCCGGAGCACCCGGCCAAGGCGATCCGGGCGGGCGCCGGCGCCGACGTGGACCTGGTCGCCGGCAGCTGCAGTGAAGAGATGCGGCTGTTCCTGGTGCCCAGCGGCGCGCTCGAAGCCGTCACCGACGACCAGGCGATCGCGTCACTGGCGGTTTCGCACCCCGACCCGGCCGGGATCCTGCAGGCCTACGGCCTCGGCACCGACCGCACGGCGGGTGAGGTCCTCGTCGAGGCCCTGACCGACCTCGTCTTCCGCGACGGCGTCCGCGACCTCGCCGAAAACCACGCCGGCCGGACCTTCCGGTACGAGTTCGAGTGGGGTTCGCCGTTGCTCGAGGGCCGGCTCGGCGCGTGCCACGGCCTCGAGCTGCCGTTCGTGTTCGACGCGCTCGGCACGATGTCCGGACCCCGGGGCCTGCTCGGCGAGCGGTCGCCGCGGGAGCTGGCCAGGGACCTCAACGGCGCCTGGCACCGCTTCGCCGCCACCGGCGCGCCCGGCTGGGCGGAGTACACCACCGAAGACGCGCTCTACCACGCGTACTGACCGGACTCCGCCGCCGGGCGGTTGACGAGTCCCCCGCCTCGCTGCCAGGCTCAGGCCGCCCGGACGGCCGGATGAACGGGGACCACCGATGCCCGAGGCGGGCTTTTCCGCACCGCCGCGCGCGTACGTCCGCTCGCTCCTGCGCAGCGGGACACCGGGGGATCCCGCCGGGTCCCTCGACGACAGCGGTGATCTCGCCGCCGTCGGGGACGCGACGCTCGCGCGTGCGGCGCGGTACTGGGTCGTCGTGCCGCTGGCCTACCGGATCGCCGCCTTCATCAAGGTGTTCATCGGCTTCGCCGCCGCGAACGGCACGGTCGGGCTCGGGCCGACACTGGGCGCCACCGTGTTCGCCGTCGTGGCCAACACGGTCGCGATGGTGTGGGTGCTGCGCGGCGGCGGCCTGCGGGCGCGCGTCACCGGCCGCGCCCTCGGTTTCGACCTCGCGGTCGGCGTGCTGCTCAACGTCACCGTGGCGGTGACGGCCCCGGCCGCGGTGCAGCCGTTCGCCGTCGACGTGTCCTGGACCTGGCTGGTCGGCGCGGTCGCGATGTGGGCGGGCACCTCCGGGCTGCCCGCCGCGCTGTGGCTGCTCGCGGCGGCCGTCCCGCTGCGGGCCGGGCTGACCCTCGCCGGGGGCCTCCCGCTCGGCAACCAGCTCGCCCTGACCCGCTCGATCGGCTGCCTGGTCGCGCTGGCCGTGGCGATCGTGCTCGCCGTGGCCATCCTCGTCCTGCTCGGGGTCGGCACCCGGTACGCCGTCGACATCGGGCTCCGGCGCGGGCAGGAGGCCGAACGCCGCCGGACGCGCCGCATCATGCACGACAGCGTGCTGCAGACCCTCGAAGCGCTCGCCATCTCCGCGCCGGGGGACGACGCGCAGGCCGTCACCCGGCTCTCGGAACTGCGTTCGGTGGCGAAGGCCGAAGCGGCCGAACTGCGCCGCCGGATCACCGAGCCGGTGGCTGCCGGCGTGTCACGCGGCTTCGCCGTCGAGCTCGCCGACGTCGCCACCGAGATGGCGCGCGACGGGCTGCGCACCCAGCTCGTCGCCGCGGACTTCGCCGACGACGACAAGGTCTCCCAGGACCGGCGCGTCGCGCTCTGCGAAGCAGTCCGGGAAGCGTTGCGCAACACCGTGAAGCACTCCGGGACCAAGCAGGTCGTGCTGCGCGTGGAGAAACGCGACGGCGGGATCGCGGTGGTGGCCCGCGACCAGGGTCACGGCTTCGACGTCCGGGACCGCCCGCCCGGCTTCGGCATCAGCCAGTCCATCGTGGCGCGCCTGGCCGAGGTCGGCGGGCACGGCACGGTGGACTCGCAGCCGGGCCGCGGCACCCGCGTCACGATGTGGGTGCCGGGGTGATGACCAGCCGGGCGACCTCCGGGGCGTGGGTGAAGACCAGCCCGTGGTCGGCGTCCAACCAGGACGTCGTGACGTCCGGGCGCTCGCGCGCGAGCCGGTCGAAGCCGGCCCGCCAGTTCCGGTTGCACCGCTCCACCAGCTCTTCACCGCCGTCGCCGGCCATCCACGTCGAGGCGATGACGGAGACGGGCGCGCCGACCTCCCGGTAGCGGCCGAGGATCTTCGACCGGACGTCGTCGATCTCGAGGTTCAGCGCGAGGATCTCCGGGCCGGTGAGCAGCACCTGGCCCGGGGTGCCCCGGCGGATCTCCTGCTCCTTCGCCATGTCTTCCCACATCGCGCGGAACACCGGCAGGTCGGCCTCGGTGAGGAACGGCTCGGGCACCGGGTTCGCGCCGTCGACGAGCACGAGCCGGGCGAAGCCGCCCGGATGCGCGGCGGCGTGGTGCAGCACCAGGTCCGCGCCGAGCGAATACCCCACGAGCACGGGCGGTTCGGACAGCTCGAGCGACGCGAGCACCGCGTCGAGATCGCCGAGGAACGCGTCGAAGGAGTATTCGCCGGCGGCCGAGGCCAGGCCGTGGCCACGCAGGTCGAAGGTCACCACGTGGTGCTCACGCCGCAGCAGCCCGGTCAGCTCGTGCAGGTCGGCCTGGGTCGAGTTCAGCCCGGGACACAGGACAAGCGGCCGCCCCCGCCCGCCGCGGGACACGGGGATCCGGACGCCGTCGTGGTGCACCGTGGACCGCCGCATGATCCCAAGCTACCGCGTCCGGCGACAACGGCTCTGCGCTGCGGCACAAGACCGGCGGCGGCTTCGGGCGCACGATGACCGGACCGTCACGTGAGGAGAAACCCCATGGCCGAACCGGGTTCGCTGCGCCGCGACGCACTGGGCACGCCGGGTGTCGTCTTCCTCGTGCTGGCCGCGGTCGCGCCGCTGACCGGCATCGTCGTCATCGCGTCGCTGGGCATCGCGCTCGGCAACGGCGGCGGCATGCCCGGCGCGTTCCTGCTCTCCGCCGTGATCCTCGTGCTCTTCGGGGTCGGCTACGCGCAGATGAGCAAGGTCGTCACCGGCGCGGGCGGGTTCTACGTCTACGTCACGAAAGGACTGGGCCGCCCGCTCGGCCTGGTCGCGGCGCTGATCGCGCTGCTGGGCTACAACTGCTTCGTGGCCGGGGCGGTCGGAACGAGCGGCTTCTTCACCGCGAACGTCGTCGAGCAGGTCTTCGGGTGGCACACGCCGTGGCAGCTCTGGAGCCTGGTGTCCGCGGTCGCGGTGTTCGCGCTCGGCCGGCGCGGGGTCGACGTCAGCGCGAAGGTGCTCGGGGTGTCGCTGGTCCTCGAGGTGTCGATCCTCCTCGTCCTCGACGTCGCGGTCGCCGTCCGGACCGGGCTGGACGTCCACGCGTTCGCGCCCGGCGTCGTGTTCTCCGGCTCGATCGGGGTCGCGTTCCTGTTCGCCTTCAACGCCTTCGTCGGCTTCGAGGCGACCGGGCTGTTCAGTGAGGAGGCGCGTGACCCGCACCGGACGATCTCCCGCGCGACCTACACGGCGATCACGCTGATCGGCGTCTTCGCGGCCGTCACGACGTGGGCGGTGGTCAGCGCGACCGGGGTCGTCCAGGCCGGGCAGGCCGGCCGGGACCACCTCGCCGCCGGTGACCTCGTCTTCTCGATCAGCCGGACCTACCTGGGGTCGTTCCTCACCGACGTCATGATGCTGCTGCTGGTCGTGAGCCTGTTCGCGGCCCTGCTGGCGCTGCACAACTCGGCGACGCGCTACCTGTTCGCCCTCGGCCGCGCCCGGGTGCTGCCCGCGGCCCTCGGCCGGACGAACGCCGCGAACGGCGCGCCCTACCTCGCCAGTGGGACGCAGATCGGGTTCGCGACGCTGATCGCCGCGGTGTACGCGCTGGCCGGGCTGGACCCGCTCGCCGACCTGACGGCCAGCATGACCGGCATCGGCACGCTCGGGGTGATCACCCTGCAGGCGCTGGCCGGGATCGCGGTGGTCGCGTTCTTCCGCAAGCGGCGCGACTCGCGGCTCTGGCGCACCGCCGTCGCGCCCGGGCTCGGCGGGCTCGGCCTGGTCGCCGTGACGGTGCTGGCGATCGTCAACTTCCCCACCCTCGCCGGGTCCGACGCGCCCGCGATCGCGTTGCTGCCGTGGCTGCTCGCCCTCGCCGTGGTCGCGGGACTCGGCCTCGCGGCCTGGCTGCGGCGCCGCCGGCCGGACGTCTACGCGGGCCTCGACGCGCTCGGCGTCGAGACCGGCTCCGTGCCCCGGTAGCTCAGGCCGCGCGCCGGGCTTCGCGCTCGGCGGCCAGGCTCTCCCGGCAGGCCGTGGCCAGCCGGGTGGTGGCGGCGCTGCCGCCGTGGCCGCAGCGCGGGCAGGACATCAGCACGGTCAGCGCCGGCTCGTCGACGGCGACGGACAGCTCGGCGCGGCAGTCGCGGCACCAGCGGTCCGGCGCCGGCAGGCCCATGTCCTCGGCGTCGTCTTCGGTGGCGAGCAGGACCGGCAGGCTCCAGACCCGGGCCGGTGTGGTGGTGATCGAGGCGGTCATCGTGGTCCCCTTTCCGGTTCTACCCGGACGTCGAACCGCTGCCGCCGGAATCGACACGTGGCCGGATTTCGGTGCTTCTTGGCATTTCAGCCACTCCCCGCGCCGAACGCGGAGCGATAGCTTTCGCCCGTGTCGAAGATCCTTCTTTCCCTCCACGTCCTCGCCGCGGTGCTGGCCGTCGGCCCGGTCGCCGTCGCGGCCAGCATGTTCCCCGCCGCGGTCCGCAAGGGCGACGTCAAGGCCGCGACCCTGCTGCACCGGATCTGCCGGGTGTACGCCTACGTCGCCATCGCGGTGCCGGTGTTCGGGTTCGGGGTCGCGGGCACCATGCACGTCATGGGCGACCCGTGGGTGGTCGTGTCGATCGGGCTGACCGCCGTCGCCGCCGCGTTGCTCGCGCTCCTGGTGCTGCCGCGCCAGCGGCGCCTGCTGGCCGAAGAGTCCCCTTCGGGCGCGCTGGGCCGGCTGGCCATGGTCACCGGCGTGTTCAACATGCTCTGGGCGGCGGTGACGGTGCTGATGATCGTCCGGCCCGGCTCGTCGACCGGGGCCTAGGCCGGGACGCGGACCGCCACGAAGTCCGGGCGGGCGCGCAGGCCGAAGCCGAGTGAGAGGTAGAGGCGGATCGCGGAGGTGTTGCCCGCGGCCGCGTGCATCATCGGCGTCTCGCCCCGCTCGCGGATGCCCGCTGCCACGGCGAGCACGAGCCGTGTCGCGAGGCCATGCCCGCGGTACGCCGGATCGGTGCAGACCGCGCTGATCTCGGTGTAGCCGGGCGGGTGCAGGCGCTCCCCCGCCATCGCGACGAGCGCGCCCTCCCGCCGGATCCCGAGGTAGACGCCGAGCTCGACGGTCCGCTTCCGGAACGGGCCCGGCTGCGTCCGCGCGACGAGGTCGAGCATCTCCGGTACGTCCGCGGGACCGAGCCGGACGGCCTCGGGCTCCGGCGCGGCCGCGATCCCTTCGTCGACCAGCTGCACCCCGGGGATCTCGTCGAGCACCTCCCAGCCCGACGGCGGCCGGGCGGTGGTCGCGGCCAGCACGACGACCGCGCCGGGCCCGGCCAGCGCCGCGACGTCCCGCCAGTCCCGCGCGCCCGGGTCGTCCGGGAGGGCGAGGAACGGCGCCACGTCCTCCGGGTACCGCAGAACGCGCCCCTGCCGCTCCGCGAAGTGGGCGTGCGGGCCGGACAGCGAAGCCCACGTCGGGTTGTCGAGGGGAGAAGACATACGTCCAGGATGCGGAATCCGGCCGGCCCGGCGGCGTTGCTCCCACATCCTGAGCATCGTCGCTAAGGTGCGTTCGTGGGTTCCCAGGTGCCGGTGTGGATACCGATCGTCGTCGCGTTGGTCGGCCTGGCCGGCGTGCTCCTCACGCAGGTCCTCTCGGGCCGGCGCGAGACCAAGCGGATGACCGAGGACGCGGCCCGCGAGGAGCGCCGCTGGCAGCGCGAACGGGAGGCCCGCGCGCACGAAACCCGCGCCGAGGCCTACGCCCTGCTGCTCGGCGCGCTGGAGGCGTTCGACGGCGTGCTGTTCCAGGCCCGCCTCGTCCGCGAGACGGGTAAGCCGCTCGACGAGCACCTGACCGCCGAGCTGCGGGAGGTCCGCAGCGAGACCCAGCACGCACTCGGCCCGGCCGCCCTGCACGCCCCGGAGGCGGTCCGGCGGCTGGTCAGCGACGCCGCGCTGCCGCGGATGCGGCTCACCACCATGCTGCTCGACCCGGACGACGACAGTGCGAAGACCCGGCCCGCGTGGGACGCGGGCCAGCGCGGCTACCGCGTCATGCGCGCCCGGATGCGGCAGGACCTCGGGTACGACGCGGAGCCGGTGGAAGAGCTCTACGACGTTCAGCCGACCGTGGTCAGCTCGTCGTCCGAGAGCACCTTCGAGCCGGCCGTCACGACCAGCCGGCCGCCGGAGACCTGATAGGTGTAGTCGCCGTTCGTCGCGACGAAGCCGTCACCCGAAGCTTCGGCGGGCAGGAGGATGTGGGTCTCGTCCGACGCCGCCTGCCCGCGGGCCTGGCCGTCGTAGAAGACGCGCCCGTCCGGTGTCTTGCAGATGGTGATGAGCGACTTCCCGGTCTGCGCGACCAGCAACGCCGTCCCCGTGCCGCCCGGCAGGTACCGGGCGGCGTCCCCGGGACACGGCTTTGCGGCCGGGGTGGCCGAGGTGGACGTCGACGGCGGGGCCGGCGGCGGGGTCAGGGCGTTCGCGGTCGTGACGACGGTCTTGGTCGTCGGCAGCGCGGGGGTCGTGTACTCCGGGAACGGCCCGGACGCGGCCGGCGCCGGCTTCGGGCGCCCGGCGAACAGCAGCACCCCGGCCACCGCGACCCCGGCGACCAGCATCAGGGTGAGCAGCACCCACAGCGCCCGCACCCGGGCCCGGCCGGGGGCCAGGCTCGAGCAGGTGCGGCACCGCTGCGCCGCGGCTTCGTTGCCCGCGCCGCACTGCGGACACGTCCAGGGGGAACCCGCCATCGGGCCTCCTCAGCCCCGGCGCCACGCCACGCCGGCCCCTTCATCGTCACCGACGAGGGCGCTCACTGCAACGGCCGGTCACCCCTGCTGGACGACGTTGACCATCCACGGGATGCCGAACTTGTCGACGCAGGCGCCGAATTCGTCGCCCCACATCTGCTTTTCGAACGGAACCGTCACCGTGCCGCCCTCGCTCAGCTTTTCCCAGTAGCCGCGGAGGTCTCCGGCGTCGTCACCGCTGAGGCTCACCGAAATGTTCGTGCCCGGGTTGTGCTCCATCCCGGCCGGGGTGTCGGACGCCATCAGCGTGAAGCCGTTTTCGGACTCCAGCTGGCCGTGCATGATCTTCTGCGCGTCCGCCCCTTCGGGTGAACCGAATTCCCCGAACGTGTTCAGCTTGAGGGTGCCGCCGAAAACGCTCTTATAGAACTCCATCGCCTGGCGCGCGTCGTCGCGGAAGCTCAGGTACGGATTCAGGACGGAAGCCATCGTGATCTCCTTCGCTTGAAGAGAGCCGCATCTTCGCAGAAGGCGACGACCTCGCCAAACGCGCGAATTTCAGACCACGAAGCGCCGGTTCGCGGCCGGTTCCAACGGCAGCGCGCCGTGCAGCGCGGACCGGGCGCGCAGCTCCAGCGCACGGTCGAGGGGCCGGGCCCCGGCGGCCGCGGCGGGGTGGAACGTGCCGCGGTCGAACAGGTAGACCAGCGCGAGCTTCCGGTCTCGGCGCCCGGTCGGCTCGGCGAACTCGACGGTCGCGGACCGCAGGCAGCCGCCGTAGCCGGCCCGGGACAGCCGGTCCGCGACGTCCACCAGGTCGCCGGTCAGCACGCGCAGGTCGCGGTTGCGCCGCCAGCACCGGACCGTCGAGCGGCCGTCGAGGTCCTGGGTCACCAGCGGGTGCACCGGCAGCCGCGCCGACGTCGCGGCGATCAGCTCCGCTTCGGTGCGGGCCAGCGCGTCGCCGTCCACCCGGAAGCCGACGGTGCCGCCGCCGGTGGGCGTGAGGCCCAGCGCGGCGCGCAGCCGCGGGGCGGCCGCGGCGAGGGTGTAGAGGGTCTGCAGGTGCGGACGGGACGTCCAGCAGCGGACGAGCTTGCTGTCCAGCAGGGTCACGGGGTGGTGTCCTATCTCCGGTCGAGAAGACCGCCGGACCGGGCGCACTGGCAATGTCCACAGTGGACGTCAGGCGCGGGGACGCGGGGTCGGAAAGGACAGCATGCGCCCGCGGCGGCCCGTTCCGCTCCGGAACCGGGCGATCACGCGGCGAACGGCACCGGCGCGCCGCCGAACGGTCCGCGCGGGTCCGGTTGCGCCGATCAGCGGTAGGCCTTCGTCCCTACGCGACCGAGATGACGACCTTCCCGAAGTTCTTCCGGCTCTCGAAGTGCCGGAAAGCCGCCTCGGCGTCCTCGAACGGGTGAACGCTGTCGACGACCGGCTCGAGCGGCCGGACCGCGAGCCACCGGAGCAGGTCCTCGGTGTCCTCGCGGCTGCCCACCCAGATCTTGCGGATGGTCGCGCCGCTGCGGAACAGGTCCATGAAGTCCACCGGCGCGCCGCCCGAGCCGACGAACCCGACGAGCGCGATCTCGGCGTGGTGCGTCCCGGCCGCGACGAGCGACTGCGCGAAGGTGCCGGGCCCGCCGACCTCGACGATGCGGTCCGCGCCGCGGCCCCCGGTGGCGTCGAGCACGGCCTTGCCCCACTCCGGCGTCGCGACGTAGTCGATGACGACGTCCGCGCCGAGCTCGGTCAGCTTGGCCGCCTTCTCCGCGCTCGACGTCGTCGCGACCACGCGGGCGCCTCGCGCCTTCGCCAGCTGCAGGGCGAACAGCGAGACCCCGCCGGTGCCGAGGGTGAGCACGACGTCGCCCGGCGCGCAGCCCTTCAGCGACGTCCACGCGGTGACGGCCGCGCACGGCAGCGTCGCCCCCTGCTCGAAGCTCACCGAGTCCGGCAGCGCGACCAGCGCGTGCTCGGGGACGGCGCGGTATTCGGCGAGCCAGCCGTCCTGGCCGTTCCCGTACCCGGTCAGCGTTTCCGGCAGCCGGCCGGCGATCCAGGCCGGGTGGAAGCTGGTGATCACGCGGTCGCCGGCGGAGAACCGCGTGACGCCTTCGCCGACCGCGGCGACCTCACCGGCGGCGTCGGAGACCGGGATGAGGCTGCCGGCGGCGTTGACGAAGTGGTCGCCGTTGAGGATGAGCAGGTCGCGGTAGTTCAGCGAGGTCGCGCGGACCCGCACGAGCACCTCACCGCGCTGCGGCTCGGGAACGGCCTCCTGCCGCTGGACCAGGCGGCCGGCTTCGGAACGGTAGACGCGCACCGCGGAACTCCCTCATGTTAACCGATTGGCTAACATCGACCATGGCACAGCTCGCCGCGGCCCGGCAACCGGGGATACTCGGGGCATGGCCAGCCGCACGTCGACCCCCCTGGACCACCCGGCCCTCGAGGACGTCTCCTTCCCCGAGGCGCTGGAGGCACTGCGCGACCCGTACCGGCTGGCGATGGTCGCCGCGCTCGCCCGCGAACCCGGCCAGTCGTGCGGCGCGATCATGCCGCCGGTCAGCAAGCCCGCGGCGTCGCGGCACTTCAAGATCCTCCGCGCGGCCGGCCTGCTGAAGCAGTGGGACAGCGGCACGCAGCGGCTGAACGCGCTGCGTCGCGAGGAGTTCGACGCCCGCTTCCCCGGCCTGCTCGACCTCGCCCTCGCCGAAGCCGCGCGGGGCTGATCCCGACTTCGCCTCCCCTTCTTCGCCAACCAGACATTTAGCATTGCTAATAGTTCTGGGTCAGAGCTACCTTGGGGACATGACCGAACTCGCCGAACGGCTGCTGGGCGCCGTCCAGGGCCTCCGCCGGGTGGTGCGCCGCCGGGTGCGCGCCGACGTGCCCGGTTTTCCCCTGCCCGGCGCGCAGGTGGAGGTCCTGCGGGTGGTCGCCGACCACCCCGGGGTCGGCGTCGCGGCGGCCGCCCGTGAGCTGCACCTGGCGACCAACTCGGTCAGCACCCTGGTGAACCAGCTCGTCGAAGCCGGGCTGCTGCGCCGCGAACCCGACCCGGACGACCGGCGCGCGACCCGGCTCGAGCTCACCCCCGCGGCCACCGGCCGGATGGCGGCCTGGCGCGGCGCCCGGATCGAGCTCGTCGCCGACGCCCTCACCGGACTGTCCGAAGAGGACACCGCCGCGATCGAACAGGCGTTGCCGGCACTGGAGAAGCTCATGGGCATCCTGAAGGAGCAGCCATGACCGAACCCGCGGTGCGCTGCACCGGCGTGAGCCACTCGTTCGGCACGACGCGCGCCGTGGACGGCGTCGACCTGGAGATCCCGCCCGGCGAGGTGTTCGGCCTGCTCGGCCCGAACGGCGCCGGCAAGACCACCACACTCCGGATGATCACCACGCTCCTGCCCGCCACGCCGGACCGGATCACCGTCTTCGGCATCGACGTCGCGCGCCGCCGGATGGCCGTGCGACGGCTGATCGGCTACGTCCCGCAGCAGCTCTCGGCCGACGGCGCGCTAACCGGGCGCGAGAACGTCTCGCTGTTCGCGCGGCTCTTCGACGTGCCGCGCGCCGGACGCGCCGAGCAGGTGCGCAATGCCCTCGAGCTGGTCGGGCTTGTCGCCGACGCCGACCGCACCGCCAAGACGTACTCCGGGGGCATGATCCGCCGCCTCGAGCTCGCCCAGGCGCTGGTCAGCTCGCCGCGGCTGCTCATCCTCGACGAGCCGACGATCGGGCTCGACCCGGTCGCCCGCTCGTCGGTGTGGGAGCGGATCGCCGAGATCCGCGCCGCGACCGGCATGACCGTGCTCGTCACGACGCACTACATGGACGAGGCCGAGCAGTACTGCGACCGCGTCGCCCTGATGCACGCCGGCCGGATCCGCGCGCTGGGCACCCCGGCCGAGCTGGAGGCCGGGCTCGGCCCGGAGTCCACTTTGGACGACGTGTTCCGCGAGGTCACCGGGAACCGGCTCGAGAGTGCCGAAGGAGGGATCCGCAGTGTCCGTGCCACTCGCCGCACCGCCCGCCGTCTCGGCTGACCCCGGCCCGCTGGGCCGGCTTCGCGTGCTCGTCGACCGCGTCGGCGCGATGTGCCTGGTGGAGCTGCAGAAGCTGCGCCGCGACCAGACCGAACTGCTCACCCGCGCGATCCAGCCCGCGCTGTGGCTGCTGATCTTCGGGGAGACGTTCACCCGGATCCGGGCGATCCCGACCGGCTCGACCCCGTACCTCGACTACCTGGCGCCGGGGATCCTCGCGCAGTCGGCGCTGTTCATCGCGATCTTCTACGGCATCCAGATCATCTGGGAGCGCGACGCGGGGGTGCTCGCCAAGCTCCTGGTGACCCCGACCCCGCGGGCGGCGCTCGTCGCGGGGAAGGCGTTCGCCGCCGGTGTCCGCGCGCTCGTCCAGGCGCTGATGGTGCTGATCCTCGCCGCGCTCCTCGGCGTCGGGCTGACCGCGAACCCGCTGAAGCTGCTCGCGATGGCCGTGGTGCTCGTGCTCGGGTCGGCGTTCTTCTGCTGCCTGTCGATCGTGATCGCCGGGATCGTGCTGTCCCGCGAACGGCTGATGGGCATCGGGCAGGCGATCACGATGCCGCTGTTCTTCGGCTCGAACGCGCTGTACCCGGTGGACCTGATGCCCCCGTGGCTGAAGGTGCTCAGCCACGTCAATCCGCTCAGCTACCAGGTCGACGCGCTGCGCGGGCTGCTGATCGGGACGCCGTCGCACCTCGGGCTCGACTTCGCCGTGCTCACCGGGGCGATGGCCACCGCAATTCTAGTCGCTTCGGCGCTGCTCGGCAGGTTGGCCCGATGAGGCACATGTCTCACCGAACGGAAGCTTTATCGGGAAATGCCTAATCTCGATTCCGTGAATCGTGGCCGGGGCGTGGTCCCCTTTGTCGGATTGTGTCTGCTCGCCGGAATTCTGGTGGCCGGAACGGTGGCGCCCGCCGCCATCGGCGCCGGCCTGCTGTCGAACCAGGTCAGTGATTCGGTGGACACGATTTCCGCGCAGCTGGCGGCCGCCGACCCGCCGTTGACGACCACGGTGACCGACCGGGACGGCACGCCGATCGCGACGCTGTACGCGCAGTACCGCCTCCCGGTGACCTCGGCCGGGATCGCGACGACAATGAAGGCCGCCATCATCGGCATCGAGGACCGCCGGTTCTACACCGAAGGCGGCGTCGACGTGCAGGGCATGCTCCGCGCGGCGGTCAACGACAGCGCCGGCGGCTCACTGCAGGGCGCGTCGACGATCACGCAGCAGTACGTCAAGAACTACCTCGTGAACGTCGTCGACCGGAACAACCCGATCGCGCAGCAGCAGGACCGCGAGGACTCGCTCGCGCGCAAGCTGCGTGAAGCGAAAATGGCCGTCCAGCTCAACGACACCACGAGCAAGGACGACATTCTGGCGAACTACCTCAACGTGGTCGAATTCAGCGGAACCGTGTACGGGGTCGGCGCCGCGGCGAAAGCCTATTTCGGGACGACGGCGGACAAACTGACCGTGCCGCAGGCGGCGTTGCTCGCCGGAATGGTGAACAACCCCAGCGTCTACAACCCGTACACCCACGCGGACAAGGCGCTGCAGCGCCGGAACCTCGTCATCGACGCCATGGTGAGCAACGGCTCGCTCCCGGCGTCCTACGCGCCGACGGCCAAGGCGGCGCCGCTCGGGCTGCTGCCGGACGGGCCGGTCACGCCGTCCGGCACGTGCATGGGCGCGGCGCCGGACGCGGGGTTCTTCTGCGCCTACGCGGAAAGCTACCTCGTGCACGCCGGCATCACGGCGGACCAGCTGGCCACCGGCGGCTACACGGTCAAGACGACGCTCGACCCGCGCGTCTCGCAGGTGACCAAGGACGCCGTCGACGCGAACGTGCCGACGACGCAGGACGGCGTGGCCAACACCTTCGCCGTCGTGCAGCCGGGCGCGGCCGGGCACCAGGTGCTCGCCATGGTCGCGAACCGCAACTTCGGCACGGACCCGGCGCGCGGCGAGACGTCCACGGACATCGTCGCGGACGCGAGCAACGAGTTCGGCGCGGGCTCGTCGTTCAAGATCTTCACCTCGGCCGCCGCGCTCGTCACCGGCAAGGCGGGCCTGGAGACGCCGTTGCCGAACCCGGACAGCCAGTGCTTCGCGCCGCCGAACGCCGACAGCCACACGGCGTGCTACACGGTCCACAACGACGGGCACTACGCGGACCCGATCAGCCTGGCCGACGGCCTGGCGACGTCGCCGAACGTCGCCTTCGTCGGGCTGGAGAACCAGGTCGGGATGCCCGCGGTGCTCGACATGGCGCGGAAGCTGGGGCTGCGGAACACCCTCGCGACCAACGACGCGGGCGCCGTGCCGAACCCCGCTTCGGGCAACCCGCAGTACAACGAGCCGCAGTCGAAGTACTTCCAGAACCTGCTGTCGTTCACCCTCGGCAACAGCCCGGTCAGCCCGCTGGAGATGGCGAACGTCTCGGCGACGCTGATGAGCGGCGGCGTCTGGTGCCCGCCCAACCCGATCCTGTCGGTGACCGACCGGAACGGGAACGCCGTGCCGGTGTCGCAGCAGCCGTGCGAGCAGGTGATCCCCACCGGCGTCGCGAACACCCTCGAGGCGGGGCTGAGCAAGGACACCACGGACGGCACGTCGGCCCAGGCCGCCCACGCGGCCGGCTGGACCCGCCCGGACATCGGCAAGACCGGCACGACGCAGCAGAGCGAGTCGGTGGCGTTCGTCGGCGGGGTGGACGGCTACGCGGTGTCGTCGATGGTCTTCGCCGACGGCTCGCACCCGCGGGAGATCTGCCCGGGCACCCCGGTGCACCTGGGCAACTGCGGCCACGGCGCGTTCGGCGGCACGGTCGCCGCGCCGCCGTACTTCCACGCGATGAGCGAGCTGCTGGCCGGCGTGCCGGACCAGCCGATCCCCGGGCCCGACCCGGCGTACCTGACCGCGCGGAACTAGCGCGGTTCGAGGAACACCAGCGGGATCTCGCGCTCGGTCTTGGTCTGGTACTGCGCGTAGTTCTTGAACTCGGCGGCGATCTTCGGCCACAGCCGCGCCCGCTCGTCGGCGTCGGCGACCCGCGCGCGCATCGGACGCTTCGGCGCGCCCTTGAGCGACACGTCGACCTCCGGGTTGTCGCGCAGGTTCAGGAACCACGCGGGGTGCGTGTCGTCGCCGCCCCGCGAGGCCACGACGACCAGCGCGTCGCCCTCCTGGTGCGGCGAGGTCAGCAGCACCGTCCGCGGCTGCCCGCTCTTGCGGCCGACGGTGGTGAGCTCCAGCACCGGCATGGCGGCCTGCCAGCCGACCCGGCCGCCGCTGAGCTTGATCAGGCCGCGGTGGACGGCGTTCATCGTCTTCAAGGCGCGATCACTTGGCATGATCACAACCTAGCCCCGCCCGGCGGCGCTCACCCTTCGGCCCGTATGTCCACTTTGCCCGGTACTGGTCCCGGCCGGTTCTCCCAAAGCGCCACGGAACGCGGCGGCGGTGTGCGACGCTGCGCGGCGAACGCAGGACCGAAAGAGAGAAGACCGATGCTGATCTGGGGCTGGCGGACACGGATCTACGTGCTCGCGATGACGACCTTCCTGTGTGGCCGGTGTGGCAACCCCGCCTCGCACGCGGTGCGCAAGGCGGTCACGAAGTTCACCCTGTTCTTCATCCCGCTCTTCCCGATCGGCGTCAAGTACACGGCCCAGTGCACGTTCTGCGGCATCGAGAACCGCATCCCGAAGGAGGACGCGGTTCGCCTGCAGGCGCAGGAGGAGCAGGGCCAGCAGGCCGGTTCCGGGTACCCGCAGGGGGGCGAGCAGCCGCAGCACCCGTCGCAGGGGTTCGCGCAGCAGCCTCCGTCGCAAGGGTTTCCGCAGCAGCAGCACCCGTCCCAACCGCACGGATTCCCGCAGCCCTACCCGCAGCAGGGCCAGCCGGGCCAGTTCCCGCAGCAGGGCCACTGACCGTTCCCGTCACGGCGGTCGGGCCGGAGCCTGACCGCCGCTGACTGGGTTGTTTCGGCGCTCAACGGCGCGAAGCCCGCTTTCCGCGCTCCCCGGCGAGGCCGCTTTCCACGCTCACCGGCGCGAAGCCCGCCTTCTCCACGCTCACCGGCGAGGCCGCTTTCCACGCTCACCGGCGCGAACACACGTCCGGACCCGCCGCCCGTCAGGCACCAACCGGCGCGAAGGCGGCAGTCCGGCGGGCAACCCGGACCGCCGTCGCGGCGAACCGGCCGTAAACCGCGGCGACGAGCGCGATCTCCACCGCCACACCAGCCCCACGCGGCCCATCGGCCCCACCCGCCCACGCTCGCAGCTCCCGCTCAGCCGCGGCGACGAGCGCAACCGCCTCATCGAGCCCCGCGGCATCCCCGCCGTCGAGCAGCTCCCGCAGCTCCCGCGCCGCGGCCACCGCGTGCGAACCCAGCCGGGCGAGCACCGGCCGGGCCGCGTGCGGAACGGGTCCCCGCGGCTCGGCGACCTCCCGCGCAAGACCACCCATCCGAGTGAGATCCGCGGCGGTGTGCACGGCGGCGACCACCGCCTTCACCTCCCTCTCCCGCGGCGCGTGCAGGGCCAGCAGCGCACACGCCTGGTCCTCGCACGCGGCGCCCAGCGCGGCGACCGCGGCAGCGTTTTCCCGCGCACGTCCGCCCAGCGTGTGGTCACTTTCGAGGACCGAGCGCGTGGCCTCGTCGAGCGTGCTCGCGACGAGCGCGCACAGGTCCGCCGTGCGGTGGGCCAGGGTGACGAGCTCCTTCTGAAACGCCGTCGGCATGGCGGCAGGAAACCAGCCCGGCCGGGTGTCGGCATCTTGTCGCCCGGCCCGGAACTGTCGGACCCCCGTGCTCTCCTCATCGGCGAGAGCGGTGCACCCCGCACCCGGAGGAGAAGGAGAGCCCGATGGCAGGCGAAACGACGGTCACGGTGGTCGGCAACCTGACGACCGACCCCGAGCTGCGGTTCACCCCGGCCGGCGCGGCGGTCGCGAACTTCACGGTCGCGTCCACGCCCAGGGTGTTCGACAAGGAGTCGGGCACCTGGCGCGACGGCGACCCGATGTTCCTGCGCTGCAGCCTGTGGCGGCAGTACGCGGAGAACGTCGCGGAGTCGCTCGGCCGCGGAACGCGCGTCGTCGTGCACGGCCGGCTGAGACAGCGGTCGTACGACACGAAAGAGGGCGAGAAGCGCACGGTGACGGAGCTGGACGTCGAGGAGATGGGCCCGGCGCTGCGGTACGCGACGGCGAAGGTCACGAAGCTGAGCCGCGCGAGCGCCGGCGAAGGCAGTAGTTCGTGGACACCGGAGCCGGCGATCGCGGGGGTGCCGTTCTAGGCCCCATCCGTTCACGTCCGGCGCACGAATGACGGTCGACGGAGAATCGACCGGGCTTGGACGACCGGCGGCGACCATCAGAAGGACGCCGTGGCCGAACTGCCTCCGGATGGACTGTCGAAATCCCGTCAGCCGGTTCGACGCATGAGTAGGACGATGCCGAGCCACGAGCGGGAGGGACCGAGATGAACGGGAACGACCAGACCGGATCACCGGCCGTGCGACCGATGGTGAACCGCCGGATGCTCTCGATGCTGCGAGCGGTCGGCGCGGGCCGCGGCTGCGTCTCGTGCAGCAGCGAACCCGACTTGTTCATCGACGGCCTCTCCTGCGGCGACCAGTTCGCCGCCCACGCGCTGGCCCACCAGGGCCTGGTCTGCGCGGCCCAGCCGGGCCTCCCGGGCGAGCGCGTCCCAGCCCGCCTGACAGCGGCAGGCGAGGCGATCGTGAACGCGGAGCAGCAACAGGCCGCCTGAGGCGACGGCCCGACGTTTGACAACTCCAGAAGGCAACGGCGCTCAACGCCCGGCCCTACCGCCGCACGCACCGCCCACCACGGGCAGGTTGCGCGGCACCCGGTCCCCCACCGGTGCCGGGCACACTCACCGGCCCACCGCCGCACGCACCGCCCAAACCAGGGCCAGGTTGCGCGGCAGCCTGGCCTTCACCCACCCCGGCGAAGGCGAGCCACCACACTGCCCGGCCGGGCCCACCGGCTCGCCGCCCAGCAGGTCGCGCCACACTCAGCCCACCCACGCCGAGCACTCCCCTGCCGTACGCACCGCCGAACCACGGCCAGGTGACACGGCCCACCTCGCGCCCCACCCGAGCCCGGCGAGCCCCCGATCCCCACCCACCCGGCGCCCCGCAACCCGGCCCGCCGACCGAAACCCACCCCGAACCGCGACTACCGTGGCGCACATGAGCAACACCGAGGCCGACCCCGCCGCGCTCGCCTGTGCCGACCGGCCCGCGGCCGCCGACCCCGACCGCCCGGACGTCCAGATCCTCACCCCGCGCGACGTCCCCCTCGGCGGCCCGCGGGCCATGCGGGTCCGCCGGACCCTCCCCCAGCGGGCCCGCTCGCTGATCGGCGCCTGGTGCTTCGCCGACCACTACGGCCCGGACGAGGTCACCGAGCCGGGCGCGATGGACGTCGCCCCGCACCCGCACACCGGTCTGCAGACCGTGAGCTGGCTCTTCGCCGGCGAGATCGAGCACCGCGACAGCCTCGGCACCCACGCGATGGTCCGGCCCGGCGAACTGAACCTGATGACCGGCGGCCACGGCATCTGCCACTCGGAGGTCTCGACCGCGGCCACGAAGACCCTCCACGGCGTCCAGCTCTGGGTGGCGCTGCCGGAACGGCACCGGCACGCGGCCCGCGCCTTCGACCACTACGTCCCGTCGGTGAACCGCATCGAGGGCGCCGAGATCCGGGTCTTCCTCGGGTCGCTGGCCGGGCGGACGTCGCCGATCCCGGCGTTCACCCCGCTGCTGGGCGCGGAGCTCGTGCTGGCGCTGGACGCCCACATGTCCCTCGGCGTCGACCCCCGGTTCGAGCACGGCGTCCTCGTCGACACCGGTGACGTCGACGTCGCCGGCACCCGGGTCCGGGCCGCGGAGCTGGGTTACCTCGGCACCGGCCTGCGTTCGCTGACCCTGAGCAACCGCGGTTCGACGCCGGCCCGGTTCCTGCTGCTCGGCGGCACACCGTTCGACGAAGAGATCCTGATGTGGTGGAACTTCGTCGGCCGGACCCACGAGGAGATCGCGGCCTTCCGCGAGGCCTGGCAGGCGGAGTCCGACCAGTTCGGCAGCGTCACCGGCTATGCGGGCACCCCGCAACGGCTGCCGGCGCCCGCGTTGCCCGCGGTCCGCATCAAGCCGCGCCGCAACCCGGGTTCAGGCCAGGAACCCGGCCACGGCTGAGCCGAACGCGGCCGCGTCGTCAAGCCACGGGTAGTGCGCGACCCCGGGCAGGACGACGGCCCGGCCGTCCGGGAACAGCGCGGCGAAGTCGGCGGCCACGGCCGGGCTGACGATGAAGTCCAGTTCGCCGGACAGCACCAGCACAGGCGCGGTGACGGCCCCGAGCGCGGCCCGGGTGACCTCGGGTTCGAAGGCGCCGGCGGAGTTGTAGGTCCGCGCGGCGACGCCGTTGCGCTGGCCGGGTTCGGTGGCCTGGTGCCGTCGGGCGGCGGCGTCCCAGCGGCCGTAGTACATCGGCGCCACGGCGGCCCAGTCGGCGCTGGTCGCGGTCCGGGCGGCGATCGCCTCGTACGCCGCGGCCGCGTCGTCGAACCAGGGCGCGCCGGCGCGCCGCGCCATGATCCGCCGCCGTTCGGCGACCGGCAGCTCGAACCCGACGGTCCGCGGGCTCGGGGCGATCAGCGCGAGCCGGCGCAGGCGGCCGGGGTACCGGGCCGCGTAGCGGACGGCCAGGCTCGCCCCGGCCGAGTGCCCCAGCAGGTCGAACCGCTCGAGGCCGAGGTGCTTGCGCAGTGCCTCGACGTCCTCGATCTGGCGGTCGCACCGGTAGGTCGCCGGGTCGGCGGGCTCCTCGGAGTCCCCGGTGCCCCGCAGGTCCAGCACGGCAAGACGACGGCGAGCACCCAGCCCGCCGAGGTCACCGAGGTACGTCCCGGCCCGCATCGGCCCGCCAGGCAGGCACACGACCGGCGGTTCGGCGCCGGACCCGGCGAGGTGGACGGCCAGCCCGGTCCCGTCCGGCGCGGAGAAGATCGGCATTCCCGACCCTGACACTCCCCGCGGCGCCGGGCAACCCTCGGACAGCGGCGTCACTGCTCCCGCGCGAGGTACGCCTCCAGCGTCGCGAGCCGGTGTCCGCGGGCGAACTGCTCGACCTCCGCCGGCTCGCTCCCGCCTTCGATCAGCTCGAGCAGCCGCTCGTGCTCCTCGACCGATTTCGGCGCGCGGCCCGGCACTGACGAGAACGTGCTGTCGCGGACGGCGGCCAGGCGGGTCCAGCACCGCTGCACCAGGTCGACCAGGTTCGGGTTCGGGCAGGCGCTGAACAGCACCTCGTGGAACTCGGCGTTCAGCGCGGTGAACGCGAGCGGGTCGAACTCGGCGAGGCTGCGGCGCATCCGCTCGTTCAACGAGCGGGCCCGCGCCAGCGCGTCCGGGGTGAGCAGCGGCGCGGCCAGCCCGGTCGCGGCGCCTTCGACGATCGCGACCGTCTGCATCGCGTGCCGGTAGGCGGTGGGGTCGATGGCGACGACCCGGGCGCCGACGTTCCGCTCGAACTGGATCAGCTCTTCGGCCTCGAGCCGGCGCAGCGCCTCGCGGACCGGGACGGCGCTGACGTCGAGCTCGCGGCCGATCTGGTCGAGCACCAGCCGGTACCCCGGGCAGTAGCGGCCGTCGAGGATCCGGGCCTTGATCGTGTCGTAGGCCAGCTGGGACTTGGTCACGGCCGGCCTTCCGGCGGAGGCGCTGATCATGTAGGAAACCATATATTGTCTCGCCGACGGACGACGCCCAGGAGGCCGTGCCGATGCCGATGTCCCAGCCCGCTCCCACCGCGGCCGACCTGATCGTCGACGGGCTGCGGGCCCACGGTGTGGACACCGTCTTCGGTCTGCCGGGCGTGCAGACCTACGAGCTGTTCGACAGCCTCGCCCGCACCGAGGGCGGGATCCGGGTGATCGGCGCCCGGCACGAGCAGACCGTGGCGTACATGGCCTTCGGGTACGCCCAGGCGACCGGGCGCACCGGCGTCTACAGCGTGGTGCCGGGCCCCGGGGTCCTCAACGCCTCGGCCGCGCTCCTCTCGGCGCACGGGGCGAGCGCGCCCGTCCTGTGCCTGACGAGCGAGATCCCGCGCGCCTACCTCGGCCGCGGGCTCGGGCACCTGCACGAGATGCCCGACCAGCTGGCCACCCTGCGGACGATGACCAAGTGGTCGGCGCTGGTCGAGCACCCGGCCGAGGTCCCGGACGCGCTGGCGACCGCGTTCCGGGAGGCGGCGGGCGGGCGGCCACGGCCGGTCTCGCTGGCCGTGCCGTGGGACGTGCTGGGGCTGCGTGCGCCCGCCGAGGTGGCCGGCCCGCTGCCGCTCCCCCGCCCGGCCGTCGACCCGGTCGCCGTGGCCGAGGCGGCGGAGCTCCTGGACCGCGCGAAGCACCCGATGATCATGGTCGGCGGCGGCGCCCGGCACGCGGCCGCCGAGGTGCGGGCGCTCGCCGAGCGGCTGCAGGCGCCGGTCGTGCCGTTCCGCGGCGGGCGCGGCATCGTGGGTGACGACCACCCGCTCGGCTTCACCTGCGCCTCCGGGTTCGAGCGGTGGGCCGAGACCGACGTCGTCGTCGGGATCGGGTCGCGGCTGGAGCTGTCCTGGTTCCGGTGGCCGGACAAGCCCGCGGGCCTGAAGACGATCCTGCTCGACATCGACCCGCGGCAGGCGACCCGGCTCGAGGCGGACGTCACGATCGTCGCCGACGCCGCCGACTCGACGGCCGCGCTGACCGAAGCCGTAGGTCCGCAAAGGACGGATCGGACCGCGGAGTTCACCGCGCTGAAGGCCGCCGTTGCCGAGCGTTTCACCGACGTCGGGCCGGAACTGGAGTACCTGCGGGCGATCCGGGACGTGCTGCCCCGCGACGGTTTCTTCGTCGAGGAGATCTGCCAGGTCGGCTTCGCTTCCTACTTCGGCTTCGAGGTCTACTCGCCGCGCACGTTCGTCACCTGCGGCCACCAGGGCACCCTCGGCTTCGGCTACCCGACCGCGCTCGGCGTGCAGGCGGCCCACCCCGGCCGGCCAGTGGTTTCGGTGGCCGGCGACGGCGGCTTCATGTTCGCCGCGCAGGAGCTCGCGACGGCCGTCCAATACGGACTGAACGTGGTGGCGGTCGTGTTCGACAACGGCTACTACGGCAACGTCCACCTCGACCAGGAGCGGCTGTTCGAGGGCCGGGCGCTGGGCGGGCGGCTGCGGAACCCGGACTTCGCCCGGCTGGCCGAGACGTTCGGCGCGCTCGGCCTGACCGCGCGCACCCCGGACGACCTGCGCGGCGCGCTGGAGAAGGCGTTCGCCGCGGGCCGGCCGGCGTTGGTGCACGTGCCGTGCGAACTGGGTGTCGGCGCGTCGCCGTGGAAGTACCTGATGCCGAAGTCGGACCGCAGCTAACCGGCGGCCACGCGCGCCAGCGCGGCGAACACCCGCTCGACGTCGGCCGGGGTCGTCCGCCAGTTGCTGAAGGCCGCGCGCAACGCGGGGCGGCCGGCGTACACGGTCGGGGTCAGGAACGTCGTCCCGTCTTCGGTGATGGCGCGGACCAGGGCGTCGATCCCGTCCTGGGTGACGTCGGCGGTGGGGCCGAAGCAGACGACGTTGAGCCGCACCGGCGCGAGGAGCCGCCAGTGCGGGGAAGCGTCGATCCGGCTGCCGAGGTCACGGGCGAGCGTGATGCAGCGCTCGACGATCTCGCGGTGCCCGTTCCGGCCGTAGGCCACGAGCGAGAACCAGGCCGGGAGGGCGCGCAGCCGCCGGGAGTTCTCCGGGGTGAGGTGCAGGAAGTCCGGGGTCTCGCCGATTTCGCCGAGGTAGGCGGCGTTGTTGCTGAACATCCGCAGCTGCAGGTCGCGGCGCCGGGTGAACTGGACGGCCGAGTCATAGGGCACGTTGAGCCACTTGTGCAGGTCGACGACCACCGAGTCGGCCGCCGCCAGGCCCGCGACCAGCGCCGCGTGCTCCGGGGCCAGTGCGGCGAACGCGCCGAAAGCGGCGTCGACGTGCAGCCAGAAGTCGTGGTGCTGCTTGAGTTCCGCGATAGCGCTCAGGTCGTCGAAGTCGACGGTGTTCACCGTGCCCGCGTTCGCGACGACGATGGCCGGCCCGTCGAGCGTCTCGAGGACTTCGGCGAGCTTCGCGACGTCGATGGCTTCGCGGTCCGGCAGCACGGGAATCCTCCGCAGCGCGGACCTGCCCATTCCGAGGAACGACAACGCCTTCAGGATGCTCGAATGCGGTGAGCCGGACAGGGCGGTGACGGGGCCGAGCGCGGCAGCGCCGTCTTCGGAGACCGAGATGCCGTTCCGCTCACCGAGCCATTCCCGCGCGATGGCGAGGCCTGTCACCGTGGACATCGTGGCGCCGGTGACGAACGCGCCGGAGAACTCCGGGCCCAGCCCGAACAGCTCGGCCAGCCAGCCGACGGTCTCGCGTTCGAGGTCCTGGGCCGAGGAGTCCAGGCCGCTGGCGGGGTTCTGGTCGTAGGCCGCGGTGAGCCAGTCGCCGGCCAGGGACGCCGGGGTCGCGCCGCCGGTCACGAACCCGAGGTAGCGGGGACCCGCGCTGCCCGCGAAGCCGGGCTCCCAACGCCGCGAGAACTCCTCCAGCGCCCCGCGACCGCCGACACCGTGGAGCGGCAGGGCCGCCCGCGCGATCGCGGCCGGTGAGACGGCGGCCGCCCGGTCCGGCAGCCCGGCGAGCGCCTCGCCGGCGAGTTTCCTTGTGGCGTCGAGGAGATCGGGCAGGGAGTTCAGGTCTTCGGCGAGCCTCGGGTCCATCTCCCCGACGCTAGGCCGGGCACCACCCGCTGTCGCGGGCCAATCCCCCAAAACTGGCCCCCTCACCAGTCCCGCCCCACCGTGTCGACCCCCCAATCACGCGTGTCGTCCCTCCAGGCACACGTGATGCCCCTTCAATCACGCGAGATGCCCCCTCAATCACGCGAGATGCCCGCGCAGTCACGCGAATCGGCGGTCCAAGAACGCGAACCGACCCCTCCCGGCCCGCGGTCCGACTCGCGAGGCACGCGAACCGACCGCTCCCGGCACGCGAGGCACACGAACCGCCCGTCCCCCGGCGCGCGCACCGATCCCGCGGACACGCGAAGCCCGCGGGATCGGCCCCACCCGAAGTACCGCTCAACGACGCCGGAGCCGCCGGACCCGCCCCTCGGCCGGGTCGAACGTGACCCGGCGCAGCGGCCCGGTCAGCAACAACACGACCGACAACGCCGACAACGCGGCCAGCACCATCGCGGCGACGAACTGGGCGGCGCCGGACGTCGCCGTGCCGAGGACCGCGAAACCGAACAGCACCACCGCCGGTGGGGCGAGCACGCCGCACAGCACCGGGATGGGCGGGACCCGGTCACCGTCGGGGCGGCGGGCGGACACCACCGCCGCCCCGGCGCAGGTGACCGCGGCGACCAGGAGGCAGCCGCCGACGGTGTCGCTCAACCGGTGCCAGCCCAGGGCCACGGCCGCGGCCGAGACCCAGGCGACGACGACTCCGCCCGCGACCAGCGTCGGCAGGCGGAAGCGGCGGGGCACCACGATCGCGAGCGCCACCAGCACAGCCATCGCCGCGCTGACGTGCCCGCTCGGGAAGCTGTTGTGGCTCGCGACGCCGAGCCGCTCTCCGGTGCTCGGCCGGTCCAGCACGTACAGCTTGAGCAGCTGGGCCACCACCAGGGGCGCGGCGAGCAGGAGCAGGGCCGTCACGCCGAGCGCGAACCGGCGGCGCAGCAGGGAGATCACGACGAGCAGGACCGCGACGCCGCCGAGCACGACCACCAGGTCCAGCTCCGCCAGGGGTGTCGCCCAGTTCACCGTGTGGCCGGCGGACTGAGCACTGCGGACGACGCCGTTCTCGACGCCGCGGCCGGCTTCCGTGCGCACGAAGAGCAGGTAGGCCGCGACGAAGGCGAGCGTGAACCCGGCCGCGCTCGCGGCGAGCACCGCCGTGCGGGACACGGCCCGGGTCACGAGCGCGTGGCGGCCGGTGCCGGTCGAAGGGGCGACGGGTGCCGCCTCGAAGAAGATCACTGCCATGTCCCCGAGTCTGGAGACGGCATTTCGAGATCCCGTCAGCACGATGTCATGGTTTTGCTACAAGATCGGCCCGGGTCGCCACGACGTGCGCTTTTCCGAATAATGGCGCCGTGGCCGAGGTACTGGTGGTAGAAGACGACGCGGCGGTGCGGGAAGGACTGCAGCTGGCCCTGCGGCGGCAGGGACACGTGGTGCACACCGCGGAATCCGGTGAGCTCGGCATCGAGGTGCTGGTGCACCACCGGCCCGACATCGTCGTGCTCGACCTGATGCTGCCCGGCATGGACGGCTTCGAGACCTGCCGCCGGATGCGGGCGTCCGGGCCGGTCCCGATCATCATGCTGACCGCGCGCAGTGACGATTTCGACGTCGTGGCCGGGCTCGAAGCGGGCGCCGACGACTACGTGGCCAAGCCCGTCGAACCGCGGGTGCTGGACGCGCGGATCCGGGCCGTGCTGCGCCGGGCGGTCAGCGAGGCGCCGGCCGGGCCGCCGCCGGCCGCGGAACGGCACGGCGACCTGGTGATCGACCGGGCCGGGCTCGAGGTGACCAAGCGCGGCGCGCCGGTGTCGCTGACCCCGACCGAGCTGAAGCTGCTGCTGGAGCTCTCGCGCACGCCCGGCCAGGTGTACAGCCGCCAGCAGATCCTCTCCGCCGTCTGGGACCACGACTACCTCGGCGACTCGCGGCTCGTCGACGCGTGTGTGCAGCGGCTGCGGGCGAAGATCGAGGACGTGCCGGCGAAGCCGGAGCACGTGCAGACCGTCCGGGGGTTCGGCTACCGGTTCGGCCGGTCGTGAAGCGGCTCCGCTCGTGGCTCGCGGGGCTGAGACCCCGACTGGTCGCCGCCTTCGCGGTGATCATGATCCTCGGCGCCACCACCGCGGCCGGCGCGAGCTACGTCACCGCGCGCACCGCCATCCTGGAGGGCATCCAGGACCAGACGATGCTGAAGCTGCGCGACCAGATCGTCGCGTACCTGCCGACCGTGTCGCTGCCGCCGTCGCAGGCCACGCTCGACGCGTTCGCGACGGCGCTCAAGTCCAGTGACGCGCTCGTCGTCTACCGCGACCTGCACTCGACGTCGGGCATCCCGCCGGAGATCGTGCCCGTCGAGCTGCGCCGGGCCGTGGCGAGGAGCACGAACATCCAGTTCCAGCGAGTCGACGCCCAGGGGTTCCCGATGTTCTTCGTCGGGATCCCGGTCCAGTCGACGAGCGGCACGTCGACCGGGCTCGAGGTCTACGCGGGGGTGCCGCTGACCCAGCAGGCGGCCGCGGTCGACGAGCTGGCCCGCCAGGCGTGGGTGTACTCCGCGCTCGCCCTGCCGGTCGCGGTCGCGGTGGCGCTGCTGGCGGCGCGGCAGGTGCTGCGGCCGGTGCGGGCGCTGAACACCGCGGCGAACCAGCTCGGCCGGGGCCGGCTCGACGTGCGGTTGCGCGTCACGGGCGCGGACGAGCTGGCGGAGCTCGTCACGACGTTCAACAACACGGCGGCGGAGCTCGAGCGCACGGTCGGCACGCTGCGCGCGATGGAGGCCGACGCGCGGCGGTTCGTCGCCGACGTCTCGCACGAGCTGCGGACGCCGCTGGCGGCGATGAACGCGGTCACCGACGTCCTCGACGAGGACGCCGAGCAGCTGCCGCCGGACACCGCGGTCGCCGCGCGGCTCGTGTCGGCGGAGACGCGGCGGCTGACCCGGCTGGTGCAGGACCTGATCGAGATCTCCCGGTTCGACGCCGGACGCGCCGAGCTGCGCCGGGAGGAGCTGGACGTCGCCGCGGCGGTCACCGACAGCCTCGCCGCCCGCGGCTGGGAACCGGGCGCGGACCTGGTCGCGGACCTGCCGTCCGGGATCGCGGCGCGGCTGGACCGGCGGCGGCTGGACATCGTCGTGGCGAACCTGGTCGGCAACGCGGTGCGCCACGGGGCGCCGCCGGTCGAGGTGGTGCTGCGGCAGGAGCGCTGGGACGTGGTGCTCACCGTCAGCGACCACGGCCCGGGCATCCCGGAGGCGGTGCTGCCGCGGGTGTTCGACCGCTTCGCCAAGGCCGACACGGCGCGGGCGCGGTCCGAGGGCAGCGGGCTGGGCCTGTCGATCGCCCGGGAAAACGCGCGGCTGCACGGCGGGGACATCGTCGCGGCCAACACCGGCTCCGGCGCCCGGTTCGAGCTGCGCCTGCCGCGGGACTCGTCGTGAAGCGGCTCTTCGTCCTGGTCACGGTGCTGCTGCTGGCCGGCGCGTGCGGGGTCAAGCCGACCGGGGCCGTCCCGGCCGGGCCGGCGCCGACGCTGCGGAACCCAGGCGGCGGTGGCACGGACGTGACCCTCTACTTCGTCATCGACGGGCGGGTCACCCCGGTGACGCGCCGGACCGGCGGCCCGGTCGGTGTCCCCACGGCGCTCTCGATGCTGCTGGGCGGGCCGACCTACGAGGAGCAGGCCAGCGGGTACGCCACGATGCTGCCGCAGTGGACCGGCCCGATCACCCTGAACCCCGGGCCGCCCGCGGTGATCACCGTGGACTTCCCGCTGAAGCAGCTCACGTCGGTCGGGACCAACCAGCTGGTCTGCACGGCGTTCGCGGCGCTGGCCGCCGAAAACCGGTACTCGGTCGACGGCACGATCACCCTCGACGGTTCGGACGGCGGGGAGCCTGGTCTGACCTGTCAGGCGTTCTGAGCCGCCGGCACCGTGGCCGAGGCGACGAACAGCGGGATCGCGAGGAAGAACCGGCCCGCCGCCACCCGCGCGGCCTGCTCCGCCCGCCACGTCTCGACCTGGGTTTCCGTCGCGACACCGGCCGGGCGGGCCGCGGCGGCGAGTCCGTCGAGCAGGGGCAGCAGGGTGCCTTCGGTGTCGACCATCGTCCTGACCTCGACCGCGATCTCCCCGAACCCGGCGTCGACGAGCAGGGCCTGGTACTGGCGTGCCGCGCGGGGACCCGCGACCGTGTCCGCGCGGGCGTGGACGATCGCCCGGGTCAGCGCCGGGCGGTCCGAGTCGAGGACCAGCGTGTCCCAGTCCTGGCCGCAGAGCACCACCCGGCCGCCCGGCTCGAGCACCCGCCGGGCCTCCGCGACCGCCGCCGCCGGGTCGGTGAGCTCGTGCAGCATCTTGTCGGCGCGGTAGCCGCGGAACCCGCCGTCGGCGAACGGGAGCCGGAGCACGTCGGCTTCGACGAACGCGAAGCCGCGGGTGCGGGCCGCCGCCGGCATCCGCGGGTCCCGGTCGGCGCCGACCGCCTGGATCCCGCGGGCACGCAGCTCGGCGACGGCCCGGCCTCCGCCGCAGCCGACGTCGAGCACCCGGTCACTCGGCCGGCAGCGCAGCAGCTCGTACGTCACCTCGCGCACCTCGGTCGCGCCGGGCTGTGCGTCGGCCCGGTCGAGCCGGGCCGGCAGCGGGTGTTCGGGGGCCATGCCCCCTATCGTCGGACCTCACGGTGGCTTGAGGTCAAGGAAAACCTCAGCCCGGGTACGGGCGGACCAGCCGGGCTTCGGCCAGCGCCCGGGCCCACCAGCCGAGCTGGTCGAGCAGTGCCTTCGCCGCGACGGCCGCGCCGTCGTCCTTCGGCACGCCGTCGGACCCGAACCGCGCGTGGGCGCCGTGGAAGCTCACCGTCTCGCGGATCGTGACCGCGTGGAGCTCGGCGAACACCGCCCGCAGGTGTTCGACGGCGCGCAGGCCGCCGGAGATCCCGCCGTAGCAGACGAACGCGACGGGCTTGGTCGTCCATTCGGCGCGGTGCCAGTCGATGGCGTTCTTCAGCGAGGCCGGGTAGCTGTGGTTGTACTCCGGGGTGACGACGACGAACGCGTCCGCGGCCTCGAGCCGCGGGGTCACCTTCGCGACCTCGGCGACGACCGCGGCCGGCGGCGTGGCGCCGAACGCCGGCATCACCAGCGGCAGGTCGGGCTCGATGAGGTCGACGACGTCGACCTCGAACCCGCCGTGCTCGCCCGCGACCCCGGCCAGCCAGTCCGCCACCACCGGGCCGAACCGTCCTTCCCGGACACTTCCCACGATCACCGCGACCCGTACGGGAGCTTCGGACACACTTCCTCCTTGACACAGCGGCATTATTGCCGTCCGCGCCAGGATGAGACCTCAAGCTCGCTTGAAGTCAAGCACGCAGCTGTGGTTGGCTGGGACCATGGTGAACGCCACAACCCGGACCCTGCCGGACTTGACGGTCGGCGAGCTCTCCCGCCGCAGCGGGGTGCCCGCGTCGGCCCTGCGGTTCTACGAAGACGAGGGGCTCATCCGCAGCCGCCGCACCGCCGGGAACCAGCGCCGCTACTGCCGCGACGCGCTGCGGCGGGTGACCTTCATCCGGATGTCCCAGCGGGTCGGGATGCCGCTCTCGGCGATCCGGGAGGTGCTCGCCCTGCTGCCGGACGACCGCACGCCGACGCGCGCCGACTGGGCGCGGATCTCGCGGTGCTGGCAGGACGACCTCAACGCGCGGATCCGGCAGATGGAACAGCTGCGTGACCAGCTGGGCGACTGCATCGGCTGCGGCTGCATGTCACTGGCGAAGTGCCGGCTCGCCAACCCGGGCGACCGGCTCGGGGCCGACGGCCCGGGTCCGCAGCGGCTCGCCGACCACCGCGGTGACGGCTACGAAGACTAGCGGCGTTCGAGCAGGCCTCGGATGAACATCGCCTGCCCGGCGTGCTGGATGTCGTCGTCGAGGACGCTGACCAGCCGCACGCCCAAGGTGACCGGCGGGTCCCAGGCCTCGTCGACGACCCGGTCGAGCTTCGCGCCGTCGAGCCCTTCGAGGAACTTCACGGTCTGGTCGTGGACGTCGTCGTAGTAGCCGGTGAGCAGGCCGGGGTCGCTCACCCGCACTGCCTCGACGTCCGCCGGGCGGTGGCCGTAGCCGGTGTCGCCGGCCGGGAACGGCAGGCCGAACCGCGAAAGCCAGTCCCGGCCGGTCCACACCTGCTCGGTCCCGGCCACGTCGGCGACGTGGTCGTCCTGGACCCGGGTCAGGTGCCACACCAGCCAGGCGATCGAGTTGGCCTCGTCGTCCAGCCGGGTCCGGAGCTGCTCGGCGGTGAGTCCTTCCACCGCCGCGTGCACGTTCTCCCGGACCCGGCCGAAGCCGTCGACGAGCAGTTCGGCCACGTTCATCCCGCTTGCCTCCCGTTGCTGGTCCCGTTCACCGGCGTGCTACCCGATCATGCCCGCCGGCAAACGGTTCCCGCTAGCGCGGCAGCAGCTGGTCGAAGAACGAGCGGTAGCGCCGCAGCGCGACACGCAGGTCCTCGGTGGCCGGCTCGCCGTGCCGCCACTGGCCTTCCAGCTCGCTCTTGTGCTCGGCGAACGTGGTGGCCAGCGCGCTGATCACGGCCGCGACCAGCTCGTCGGCCTCGCGGACGGCCTGCTGCGGGTCGTCGACGAACCCGGTCTGGACGTTCTGCCAGCGGTCGCGGAAACCGGTGACCTTCTCCGAGTCGATCAACGGCGGTGCTTCGTCGCCGGCGTCCGATCCGTGGCGGCCGGCGCCCGGCCGCGCGTCGGCGGCCGTGTCCGTGGTGGTGCCGGTGGTGGTGTCCGAAGCCGTGTCCGCCGGGGCTTCCGGCTGGGCCGACGCCGACGCCAGGTCGGCGGTGCTCAGGTTCTGCTCGGCGCCGCGGGCGGAGTCGGCCCCCGAGTCGTGGAAGCCGTCCTGCTCCTGGCCGGGGACGTCGGCGCCGTCGTCGCGGAGGTCGGCCGGCTCACGGACGTCGTCGCGGCCGGTGAGGTCGTCGTCGTGTTCGGCGCTGTGCCTGGTGAGGCGGTCGGTCATGGTCAGCGTCCTCCGTTCCACTCGGTCCGCGGCTGTGCGGACGCCTGTCGCTCGGGCTGGTCGGTGTCGGTGTCGGTGTCGCGGCGGTCGGCACGGTCGCGAGCGCTGTGGTCGTGCCCGTTCCGGCGCCCGTGGTGGTCGTGCCCGTGGTCGTGCCGGTCGTCGTGGTGCTCGTCGTCGCCGTCGGTCAGCAGGTCCTCGAAGACCGTGCGGTAGCGGACCATCGCGTCGCGGAGGTCCTCAGTGGACGCTCCGTCGCGCTTCTGCTGCGTGCTGTGCGCGGCGCGGTAGTCCTCCAGGGTCTTGGCGTGGCGCACCGAAAGGTCCTGCACCTGCTGCTCGTACCCCTCGGTCGGGTAACCGCGTTCGGCCATCAGCGCGACGAGGACCTGGTCGGCCTCCGCAACCGCCATGGCCGGCTGGTCGACGAACTTTTCCTGCACCAGGGCCCACTTCTGGGTGTAGCGCTCGCGCGCCGACGCCGAGAGCGGCCGGATGTCGAGCTCCTTGTGCCGGCGTTCGCGCTCGGCGAGTTCCCGTTGCGCCGCACGCGGGTTGTCGCTCTCCTTGACCGCCCGGTCGTACTCCGGGCCGAACCGCTGCTGCAGCCGTTTTCGCTGCATCTCCTGTGTCACAAGCCAAATCACGGCGCCGAGCACCGCGACGGCCACAACGACGATCACGACGATCAGCCATGTGGGCATTACGCAAACTCCTTCACGGATCTCGCCCCCGATGGGTTCGGTGTGCCCGGAACCCGGGGCCCGAAACGCTTTTTGCCCGCGATTCGGCCGACCGGCGGCGCGGATACGGCCGGATGCCCTGCCGTCCAGCGGGTGTAACGACGGTAACAATCGAGGACTAGCGTCGTTAACGCCCGAGTGCTATCGTCGATAACAGAACGACGGAAGCGGTGCTACCAGCGCCGCCCGAGGAGAAGATGAGGACCCGATGAGCACCACCGAGACCCGCGTCGCGATCGTCACCGGCGGCTCCCGCGGCATCGGCCGCCAGGTCGCCGAGCGCCTGGCCGCCGACGGCATGGCGGTCGTCGTCAACTACGCCGGCAACGAGAAAGAGGCCCAGGCCGCCGTCGACGCCATCACCGAGCGGGGCGGGCAGGCGATCGCCGTCCGCGCCGACGTGGCCGACCCGGCCGCGGTCGCGGAGCTGTTCGACACCGCGGAGCGCACCTATGGCGGCGTCGACGTCGTAGCCCACCTGGCCGGCGTCATGACCGCGCCGACCCCCATCGCGGACACCGACTTCGACGTCCTCGACCGGGTGCACCGCACCAACATCCGCGGCACGTTCGCCGTGGCCCAGCAGGCCGCGAAGCGGGTGCGCGACGGCGGCGCGGTGATCACCACCTCGACGTCGGTGCTGGGCCTGAACCTGCCCGGTTACGGCATCTACAACGCCACCAAGGGCGCGGTCGAGGCGATCACCATGATCCTGGCGCGCGAGCTGCGCGGCCGCGACATCACCGTGAACACCGTCGCCCCCGGGCCGACCGCGACCGCGCTGTTCCTCGACGGCAAGGACCAGGAAACCGTCGACCGGATGGCCAAGCAGCCGCCGCTCGAGCGGCTCGGCCGGCCCGAGGACATCGCCGAGGTCGTCGCGTTCCTCGCCGGGCCCGCGCGCTGGGTCAACGGCCAGGTGCTGCGCGCCAACGGCGGAATCGTCTGAGCACCCCCCACCTACCGCAAAGGACAGAGTCATGATCATCGTCGTCACCGGCGCCTCCAGCGGGATCGGCGCCCTCTCCGCCCGGGCGCTGGCCCGGAACGGCCACACCGTCTACGCCGGGATGCGTGCCACCACCGGCCGCAACGCCCCGCAGGTCGAGGCCGCCGCCGCGTACGCCCGTGAGCACGGCGTGGACCTGCGCTCGGTCGAGCTGGACGTCTCCAGCCAGGAATCGGCCGACGCCGCGATCGCGTCGATCGTCGCCGAGCACGGCCGGCTCGACGTCGTGGTGCACAACGCCGGGCACATGGTGCTCGGCCCGGCCGAGGCGTTCACCCCGGAGCAGTACGCGCAGCTGTACGACACGAACGTGATCGGCACCCAGCGCGTCAACCGCGCCGCCCTCCCCCACCTGCGGGACCGGCGTGACGGGCTGCTGGTGTGGGTGTCGAGCAGCAGTGTCCGCGGCGGCACCCCGCCGTACCTCGCGCCGTACTTCGCGGCGAAGGCGGCGATGGACAGCCTCGCTGTCTCCTACGCCGCCGAGGTGGCCCGCTTCGGCATCGACACCGCGATCATCGTGCCGGGCGCGTTCACCTCGGGCACCAACCACTTCCCGAACTCCGGGCACCCGGCCGACACGGACGTCGCGGCCGCCTACGAAGAGCGCTACGCGGGCCTGACCGACCATGTCGCCGGGAAGCTGGCCGAGATCACCCCCGCCGACGCCGACGTCGCGGTGGTCGCCGAGGAGCTGGCGCGGGTCGTGGACCTGCCCAAGGGCAAGCGGCCGTTCCGGACGCACATCGACCCGTCCGACGACGGCGGCCGGCTGGTCTCGGAGGTCGGCGACCGGATCCGCAGCGAGTTCCTGCGCCGGATCGACCTGGCCGACCTGCTCAGCCCGTCGGCCGGCTGAACCGGGTGACGATCACGTGGTCCTTGGCCGGGCCGCGGACCGCCCACTCCTGCTGCCAGCGGCGCGCGTCGAGCACGCGGTAGCTGCCGCGGTAGAGGTCGTCGCGGCAGGGGTGGTCGGTCCGCCAGTGCCCGGTGCGCAGGTCGAGCGCGTGGAAGAAGCCGCCGTGGTCGAAGTGCACGTCGGCCCGGCCGGCCGCGGTGGGCCGGTAGTGCAGCGTGCGCGTCACCGGCCCGCGATACGTGCCGAGGCGCATCTCGCCGGCTTCGCGGTAGACGAGGACGCCCTCCTCCTCCGAGAAGGTGGCGGTGCCGCTCACCTCGCCCGCCGGATCCCCCGCGGCGGTGAGGATTTCGCGGTCGAGCCGCCACTCGCCGGTGAAATGCGCGGCCAGGTCGGGAACCGGGAAGTACTCGTCCATCACGACCAGTGTGGCACCGGCGGACGGGCGGCGCGCCGGAGAGGGCGGCCGGAAGTTGTCGGACCCCCGCTCTAGACTCGGCCGCGTGGCAGAGACCGAGTTCGCGACCGTGTCCGACGCGCTGGAGACCCTCCGGCGCGTGTTCGGCTACGACGCCTTCCGCGGCGACCAGGCGGCGATCGTCGAGCACGTGATCGGCGGCGGTGACGCGCTCGTGCTGATGCCCACCGGCGGCGGGAAGTCGTTGTGCTACCAGATTCCCGCGCTGGTGCGGCCGGGTGTCGGGGTGGTGGTGTCCCCGCTGATCGCGTTGATGCAGGACCAGGTCGACGCCCTGCGCAACGCCGGGGTCCGCGCCGGTTTCCTGAACTCCACGCAGGACTACGCGGCCCGCCAGGAGGTAGAAACGGCGTTCCTCTCCGGCGAGCTCGACCTGCTCTACCTGGCGCCGGAACGGCTTTCGGTCGAATCCACCGTGCGGCTGCTCGACCGCGGCAAGATTTCGCTGTTCGCGATCGACGAGGCGCACTGCGTCGCCCAGTGGGGCCACGACTTCCGGCCCGACTACCTCCAGCTCTCCGCACTGCACGAGCGCTGGCCGGACGTGCCGCGGATCGCGCTGACGGCGACGGCCACCGAGGCCACGCACAAGGAGATCTCGGCCCGGCTGAACCTGGACGAGGCGCGCCACTTCGTCGCGAGCTTCGACCGGCCGAACATCCAGTACCGGATCGTCGGCAAGAACTCCCCGCAGCGGCAGCTGCTGGAGCTGCTGCAGACCGAGCACAAGGGGGACGCGGGGATCGTCTACTGCCTGTCCCGGAACTCGGTCGAGAAGACCGCGGAGTTCCTGGTGCAGAACGGGATCCCGGCTGTGCCGTACCACGCGGGGCTGGACGCGCGCACCCGCGCGAAGCACCAGTCGCGGTTCCTGCGCGAGGACGGCCTGATCGTGGTCGCGACGATCGCGTTCGGCATGGGCATCGACAAACCGGACGTCCGGTTTGTGGCGCACCTCGACCTGCCGAAGTCGGTCGAGGGGTATTACCAGGAGACCGGCCGGGCGGGGCGTGACGGGCTGCCGTCGACGGCGTGGCTCGCGTACGGCCTGCAGGACGTCGTGCAACAGCGGAAGATGATCGACACGTCCGAAGGGGACGACGCGCACCGGCGCCGGCTGGGCGCGCACCTGAACGCGATGCTCGCGCTGTGCGAGACGGTGGAATGCCGCCGGGTGCAGATCCTCAACTACTTCGGGCAGGCGGCCGAGCCGTGCGGCAACTGCGACACGTGCCTGAACCCGCCGGAGAAGTGGGACGGCACGATCCCGGCGCAGAAGCTGCTCTCCACGATCGTGCGGCTGCGCAACGAGCGGCGGCAGAAGTTCGGCGCCGGTCAGGTGATCGACATCCTGCTCGGCAAGTCGACCCCGAAGGTCACGCAGTTCCAGCACGACACGCTCAAGACGTTCGGCATCGGCACCGAGCTGCGCGAGCCGGAGTGGCGCGCGGTGGTGCGGCAGCTGCTCGCCCAGGGCTGGCTCGCGGTCGAGGGCGACTACGGCTCGCTGGTGCTCACCGAGGCGAGCGCCGAGGTGCTGGGCGGCGAGCGCCAGGTGATGCTGCGGCGCGAGCCGGAGCGCGCGGCCGCCGCGAAGGCGCGCGGCACGAAGCGGGCCGCCGCCGCGGCAGTGGACATGCCCGCGGAGGCGGCCCCGCTGTTCGAACGCCTGCGTGCCTGGCGGGCCGGGGTCGCGAAGGAGCAGGGCGTGCCCGCGTACGTCGTCTTCCACGACGCGACCCTGCGTCAGATCGCGACCCAGCGGCCGGCTTCCCTGGCTGAGCTGGGCACGGTCAGCGGGGTCGGCGAGAACAAGCTCGCCAAGTACGGCGAGGGTGTCCTCGAAGCCCTGTCAGCCGAGTGACCTACGGGGTGGCCGGTCCCGGCCGCCCGGCCGGCCCCGGCTGCCCGTCCGGGCCGGTCACGGAGTTGACCTTGCGGACCGCGCCCGCGATGTGCTCGTGGTACTTGCCCTTGGTCTTGTCGTCGACGAACTTGGCCGCCTTGCCGACGTACTGGTTCACCTTTTCGGGGTTCTTCTTGGCGTAGGCGCGGGCGGCGCCGGCGGCTCCGGCCAGCACGGTGAGCTTGCGCAAGAAAGCCACGGTGGTCCTCCCTCTTCGGTTACGGTCATCCTGACAACGCGGACGAACCCCCCAGAGGTTCCCCGTGTGACCCAGCCCAAACCCGGCCGAGGTGGCGGCGGAGGCGGAAAATCGCGCGCGGATCCCCACCGGAGGCCCCTAGGCTCGTGATCATGCGCGACCTGGCCACCCTGCCGAAGGCCCACCTGCACGTCCACCTGGAGAGCACGATCCGGCCGGGCACGCTCCGTGAGCTCGGCGCGGCGAACGGCGTCGACGTCCCGGACGAGCCGCCGGTGTTCGACGGCTTCCGCGCCTTCGCCGACTACAACACACTCGTCCGGGCCTGTCTCCAGCAGCCCGAGGACTTCGAGCGCATCGCCCGCGAGTACTGCGAAGACGAAGCCGGCCAGGGCACGCGCTACGCCGAAGTCACCTTCACCGCGGCGTCGCACGGGGAACGGCTCGGTGACCCGGAAATGCCGCTGGCATCCGTCCTCAAAGGACTGTCCGGGCTCGAAACCCGGCTCGTGCTCGACCACTCGCGACGCCGTTCGGTCGAGCGAGCCGAGCGCACCCTCGAACTCGCCCTGAAGTACGACGAAGTCTTCGCGATCGGCATGGCCGGTGAAGAAAACCACTCGCTGCGGCCGTTCGCCACGATCTTCGAGAAGGCCCACGCCGCCGGGCTCCACCTCCTGCACCACACCGGCGAAGACGCGGGCCCGGACAGCATCCGCGAGGCTCTCGACGTCGGCCGCACCGAACGCCTCGGCCACGGCATCCGAGTACTCGAAGACCCCGCGCTGGTCGCCGAGGTCCGCGAGCGCGGCCTGGCGCTGGAGGTCTGCCCCTCCTCGAACGTGACGCTGGGGCTGGTGCCGTCCCTGCCCGGGCACCCGCTCCCCCGCCTGCTCGACGCCGGGCTGGCGGTCACGCTCAACACCGACGTCCCGTCGGTCACCGGTGCGCAGCTGGCCGCCGAGTACGCCCGCGTCCGGGACGCCTTCGGCTACGACGACACCGTGATGGCGGACTTCGCGCGGGCGAGCGTCAGGGCGTCCTTCGCTCCCGAAGCGACCAAGAAGGCGATGCTGCGGGACATCGACGTGTGGCTCACACCGGCAGCAGCCGGGTGACCAGGGTGGACAGCTGCTGCACCGTGCGGCACTCGTGCATCTCCACGACGTCGGCGTACTCCAGGGCCGCCGAGTCGCCGGTGGACCACAACGAGCGCCGTTCCGGGTTGAGCCAGTAGACGTGCCGGGCGCGGGCCTTGATCTCGCGGACCGCGTCCAGGTTGGGGTCACCGCCGTTGGTGCGGGCGTCGCCGAGGATCAGCACCGACGTGCGCGGCCCGACCGCGTCGAGCCAGTTCGCCGTGAACTGACGGAGTGAACCGCCGTAGTCGCTGTGGCCGTCCCACCGCACCAGCGCGGCTTCGGACAGCATGCGCGCGCCGAGGTGTTCGGGGTCCGCGACACCGGTGGTGACCAGGTGGGTGACCTCGTCGGCGCTGTCGACGAAGGCGAACACGCGGATCTTGCTGAACTGGTCGCGCAGCGCCTGAACGAGCAGCATGGTGAAGTTCGCGAACCCGGCCACCGACCCGGAAAGATCGCACAGCAGCACGATTTCCGGCCGGCCGGGCCGCCGGTGGCGGTAGGCCGGGCGCAGCGGCACCCCGCCCGTCGACAGCGACCGCCGCAGGGTGCGGCGCAGGTCGATCTGGCCGCGGGTGGTGCGCTTGCGGCGGGCGGCGAGGCGCGTCGCGAGCTTGCGGGACAGCGGCTGGATCGTCCGCCGCAGCTCGGCGAGCTGGGCGCGGCTGGCGATGAGGAAGTCGACGCGGTCCGGCGCGGGCGCGATGGCGTGCTTGGCGACGCGCTCGCGGCCGCGGACCTCGGCGGCCCGCCGGCGCGCTTCGGTGCGGACGCGGCCGCGGAAGCCTTCGACCCGGCGGCGGATCTCGTCGCGGTCGAGCCGGTCGGTGAACTCGCCGCGCGCGCCGCCGCCGCGGACCGCGGCCAGCACGCGGGCGATGAGCGTCTGCGGCTGGAGCCGCTCCAGGGTCTGGTGGGCCGAGAAGCCGCCGCCCGGGCCGGAGGCCGAGCCGTACTGTCCGAGCATCTCGACGGCGAGCCCGGCCAGCTGGTCCAGCGCCTGCTGGTCACCGTCGGTGAGGGCGGCGGCGAGCTCTTCACGCAGCTCTTCGAGCGTGGCCGGCGGGTCTTCGCGGGCGCGTTCCGGCGCGCCGATCCCCGCGGGGAAGTACAGGTCGAACGCGGCGTCGAACACCGCGCGCTGCCCGCCCCGGCGGACCAGGGCGGCGGCCAGGCCCTCGCGGACCAGCGCCCGGTCGTCGAAGCCGAGGACCTCCAGCGCGGCCGCGGCGTCGACCGTCTCGGCGGGCCCGGCCGGGATGCCCTGGGCCCGCAGTGCCTTGACGAACGACGCGAGCCGCTCCGGCACACCGCCGGTCACGACGCGTCCAGGACCTGTTCGAGCTTCAGTCCGGCGCCGGCCTTGGTGATGTCGTCCTGGTGCTTGAGCACGACGCCGAGGCTTTCCCGCACGACCTGGTCGTCCAGGGTGGTCGCGCCGAGCGCGAGCAGCGTGCGCGCCCAGTCGATGGTCTCGGCAACCGACGGCAGCTTCCGCAGGTCCATCGCGCGCAGGGCGGAGATCACCCGGACGACTGAATCCGCGAGCGCGTCGTTGATGCCCGGGACCTTGAGCCGGACGATGTCGCGTTCGAGCTCCTCGTCCGGGAAGTCGATGTGCAGGAACAGGCACCGGCGGCGCAGCGCCTCGGACAGCTCGCGCGTCGCGTTGGAGGTCAGCACGGCGAACGGCGCGCGGGTCGCGGTGATGGTGCCCAGCTCCGGCACGGTCACCTGGAAGTCGCCGAGCACCTCCAGCAGCAGGCCCTCGACCTCCATGTCGGCCTTGTCGGTCTCGTCGATGAGCAGCACGGTCGGCTCGTCCGAGGAGATCGCGGTGAGCAGCGGGCGGCGCAGCAGGAACTCCTCGCCGAAGATGTCGGTGCGGGCCTGCTCCCACGTCTCGTCGCGGCCGGCGGTGATCCGCAGCAGCTGCTTCGCGTGATTCCACTCGTACAGCGCGCGGGCCTCGTCGATGCCCTCGTAACACTGCAGGCGCACCAGCCGCGAGCCGCTGACCTGGGCGACGGCCTTGGCGAGCTCGGTCTTGCCGACGCCGGCGGGGCCTTCGACGAGCAGCGGCTTGCCGAGGCGGTCGGCGAGGAACACCGTGGTCGCCACGGCCGTGGACGCCAGGTAGCCGGCCTCGGCCAGTTTCGCCGACACGTCGTCGACGGAGGTGAAGAATCCGGTGCCCACCAGTGGCCTCCTAAGCGGTCGCTCACCCCGGACTGTACCGGACCGCCGAGTGCCGCCGAGCGAGCTAGCATCGCCGCGTGACCTACGTTGCGGCTTCCGGCCGATACGAATCGATCCCCTACCGGCGCACCGGGCGGTCCGGGCTCAAGCTGCCCGCGATCTCGCTCGGGCTGTGGCACAACTTCGGCCACGACAAGCCCCTGCAGACCCAGCGCGACATCACCCGCCGCGCCTTCGACCTCGGCATCACGCACTTCGACCTGGCCAACAACTACGGCCCGCCCTACGGCTCGGCCGAGGAGAACTTCGGGCGGCTGCTGGCCACCGACTTCAAGCCCTACCGCGACGAGCTGGTGATCTCCAGCAAGGCCGGCTACGACATGTGGCCCGGCCCGTACGGCGAGTGGGGCTCCCGCAAGTACCTGCTGTCCTCACTGGACCAGTCGCTCGGCCGGCTGGGCCTGGACTACGTCGACATCTTCTACTCCCACCGGTTCGACCCCGAGACGCCGCTGGAGGAGACCGTCGGCGCGCTCGACTCCGCCGTCCGCGCCGGGAAAGCGCTTTACGTCGGGATCTCGTCGTACAACTCGGAGCGGACCGCCGAAGCCGCGCGGCTGCTGCGTGAGCTCGGGACGCCGCTGCTGATCCACCAGCCGTCGTACTCGATGCTGAACCGCTGGATCGAGGAGGACGGGCTCCTCGACACCCTCGACGAGGCGGGCGCGGGCTGCATCGCGTTCTCGCCGCTGGCGCAGGGGCTGCTCACGGACAAGTACCTGACCGGTGTCCCCGCGGATTCGCGGGCGGCGCAGGGCAAGTCGCTCGACCCGGACACCCTCGACGACGACCGGCTGGGCCGGGTCCGCGCGCTCAACGAGATCGCCGGCCGCCGCGGGCAGTCGCTGGCCCAGCTGGCGCTGGCCTGGGCGTTGCGCGACCACCGCGTGACGTCGGTGCTGATCGGCGCGAGCAGCGTCAAGCAGCTCGAGGACAACGTCGGCGCGCTCGGGAACCTCGACTTCAGCTCGGAAGAGCTGACCGAGATCGACGGCCACGCGACCGACGCGGGCATCAACCTGTGGAAGCGGTCCTCGGACGGCTGAGCCACCCAGGAGGGCGGGACGCCCGGCGCGTCCCGCCCTCTTTCGGAGCTGACGTTTGACCAGATTTCGTATTTGGTCATACGATGGTGGCATGCCTCCTGCCGAAGACCGCGTGGAGCGGGCCGAGCGGATCCTCGACGCCGCCGCCGGGCTGCTGCTGCGCGCCGGCTACCGACGCACGACCATCGAGGACGTCGCCGAACGCGCCGGCGTCGGCAAAGGGACCGTCTACCTGCACTGGAAGAACCGTGAGGAGCTCTTCCTCGCCGTCCTGCTGCGGGAGTCCGTGCGCAGCATCGAAGACCTCGTCCGGACGCTCGAAGCGGACCCGCTCGCCGCGCGGCTGTCGACGCTCACCGAGGCCCAGTACCGGAACGTCCTCGCGCGGCCGCTGCTGCGCGCCGGGTACGCCGACGACACCGACACGCTCGGCAAGCTGCTGCCGAAGCTGCACACCAAGCTCGACCCGCGCCACGACGAGGCGTTCGTCGAGTACCTCGAACTGCTGGCGGCCAACGACCTGCTGCGCGCGGACCGGCCGGCCCGCGAACTCGCCGTCGCCTACCAGGCGGTGCTGCACGGCTTCCTCGTCGGCGCTTCCCCGCCGGAGCCGGCGTTGCTGGCCGACACCGTCGCGCACGCCTTCGAGCCGCTCGCCGTCTCGACCACCCGGCTGCGGGCGATCGCGCCCCGCGTGGTCGGGCTGTTCACCGAATCCGTCGCGCTCGACCGGAAACAGCTCGAACGCGCGTACTGACCACCGGGGAGAACACATGCGCACGGGGATCCTGATCGACGAACTCGGCGTCGGCTTCGACGCCATGACCGCACAAGCGCGCGAAGCGGCGAAGCTCGGCTACCGGACGCTCTGGCTGGCTCAGCGTGGCGGCTGGGACGCGCTCACGGCGTTGCCCGCCCTCGGCGCCGCGGCACCCGGCGTCGAGCTCGGCACGTGTGTCGTGCCGACCTACTCGCGGCACCCGATCACGATGGCCGCGCAGGCGCTGACCGTCCAGGCCGCGACCGGCGTGCCGGTCCACCTCGGGGTCGGGCTGAGCCACCGGCACATCGTCGAGCACGAGTTCGGGTACTCCTACGATCGCCCGCTGCGCCACCTGCGCGAGTACCTGGAAGCGCTGAACCCCTTGCTGCGCGGGGAAAAGGCGGCCGTCCACGGCGAGTCGCTCACCGCGGCGGGCGGGGTGGACGCGCCGGGCGCCGAGCGACCGTCGGTGCTGGTCGGCTCGGTGAGCCCGAAGTCGACCCGGCTGGCCGGCGAGCTGGCCGACGGCGTGATCACCACGTGGGCCGGCCCGCGGGCGACCGGCGAGTTCGTGGCGCCGGCGCTCGGCCGGGAGTCGCGGGTCGTGTCCGGGCAGCTGATCTGCGTGACGTCCGATGTGGACGAACGCCGCGCGTGGGTCGAGGAGAACTACGGCGCCGCGGCGAACGTCCCGGCGTACCGGGCGATGCTCGACCGCGACGGCTACGCGAAAGTCTCGGACAGCGTCATCGTCGGCGACGAGGAAACCGTGCGCCGCCAGGTGAAAGCCCTCGAAAACGCGGGCGCGACCGAGCTGCTGGTGATGCCGTTCGGCTCGGCGGCCGAGCAGGCCCGCACCCGCGAACTGCTGGCCGCATGAGCCGCCTCTGGGTCGACGACCTCCGCCCGGCGCCGGACGGCTGGACGTGGGCCACGACGAGCGCGGAGGCGATCGAACTCCTGGCGGACACCGACTTCGCCGTGATCTCCTTCGACCACGACCTCGGCGGGGACGACACGACCCGGCCGGTCGTGCTCTGGCTGTGTGAGCACGACCGCTGGCCGCCGGAGGTGCGGGTGCACACCGCGAACCCGGTCGGCCGCGAGTGGCTGACCGGGATGGCCCGGCGTTACGGTCCCGGCGTCCGGTAGCGGGAGGCGAGTTCCGGGCTCTGGCCCCCGAAAGCCGCCAGATCGGCCCGGAAGACGGTGTCGAGCAGGCTCGTGTCCTCGACGCCGGGCGCGCAGACGACTTCGCCGAGCTCCAAGCCGCGCAGGGACGCCGACACGACGTCCGCCGCGCTCATGCGGGGCACCGCGCTCAGGTCCAGGCCCTGGACCTCGTGGAACTCCGTGGCCACCACACCCGGGCACACGACCTGGACCCGGACGCCGGTGCCTTCGAGCTCGGCGCTCAGCGTCTGCGACATCGCCACCAGGTGCGCGAGACTGCCGGCGTAAACCGCGCGGCGCGGCAGCTGCGAATGCGGCGCCGGGCCGCTGAAGGCGATCATGCCCGCGACGTTGACGATCGCGCCGCGGCCGCGCTCCTGCATGCCGCCGACGGCGGCGCGCGAAAGCAACGTCGGCGCGAGCACCTTCACCTTGACCAGCTCGCGCGCCTGGGCGGCGGGCAGGTCGGCCAGCGGTTTGTAGTGGGCGACCCCGGCGTTGTTCACCAGCAGGTCGAGCGGCTCGGCGGCGGCGATCTCCGCGACGGCGTCGATTCCTTCGTCGGTGGACAGGTCCGCGGCCACGGTGCGGACCTTGACTTCGGTGTGGGCGGCGGCGAACGCGTCGAGGCGGTCCTGCCGCCGGCCGACGAGCACCAGGTCGTGGCCGTCGGCCGCGAGGCGTTCGGCGAACGCCCGGCCGATGCCGGAGGTGGCGCCGGTGACGAGGGCGAGCTTGCTCATGCGTGGGGTTCCTTCTGGTCGGATCGGGCCGGAGCGGCGGCGGAGCCGAGGAGGGCCAGCTTGTCCGCGGCGTCCGTGCCGGGATCGGGGTGGTAGACGGCGAGCACGAGGCCCGGCGCCTCGCTGACGACGAGCTTTCCCGGTTCAGCACCAGCTCGCCGACCTGCGGGTGGTCGAACCGCACGGTCGCGCCGCGCCGGTTCGCGACGTCGTGGCGGGCCCACAGCGCGCGGAAACGCGGGCTCGCCAGCGAAAGCTCGCCGACGAGCTCGATGAACCGGGGGTCGTCGGTCTCGGTGCCGACGGACTGGCGGAAGCCGGCCACGAGTCCCTGCGTGGCCCGGTCCCAGTCCGGGAAGAGCGCCCGCTCGGCCGGGTCGAGGAACACGTCGCGCAGCCGGTTGGCGCCGACGACGAGCCGCGGGGACAACGCCGCGGCGAGCGGGTTGGCCGCCAGCACGTCGAGGTAACGCCCCTCGACGAACGCCGGCAGCGGGAGCGCCGCCACGAACTTCACCGTGCCCGGCGGCACGGTTTCCTTGCGTCGACGGCGTTTCCGGCGCGCCGGCCCGGCCTCGGCGAGGCCGATCAGGTACGCCGTCGTGTCGTCGTCGAGCTGCAGCACCCGGGCCAGGGACTCGAGGACCTGCCTCGACGGGTTGCGGTCCCGCCCCTGCTCCAGGCGCAGGTAGTAGTCGGCGCTGATCCCGGCCAGCATCGCGACCTCTTCCCGGCGCAGGCCGGGCACCCGCCGCAGGCCGGCGGCCGGGATGCCCGCCTGCTCGGGGGTGAGCAGCTCGCGGCGGGCGCGGAGGTGGTCACCCAGGAGGTTCGGTTCGCCGGTCACGGCTCCACGGTAATCAGCGCCGCCCGCCCGCGCCTGGTCCTGTCACCCCCAGGAACCCCGGGGACACCCGGCCAGGGCTCAGCGCGGCGCCGGCAGGTGGGTCGCTTCCGGGAAGAGGTTCAGCGCCCGCAGGGCCGCGCCCAGCTCGGCGATGTCGGCCGGGTCGGTCAGCGAGCGGCCCAGCTCCTCGGTGATCCGCTTGAGACGGTGGCGGATCGTGTTGGGGTGGCAGAACATCCGCTCCGACGTCAGCTTGGTCGAGCCCTGGCAGTCGAACCACGCGCGCAACGTCAGCAGCAGCACGTTCCGGTCGTCGCCCGGGAGGTCCAGGACCGGCTGGAGGACGTGGTGCGCCAGCTGCACCGACGCCTCGGGCGCGCTCGCCACCAGCCCGGCCAGCGGCGACTCGGTGAACTGGACCAGCGCCGGTGTCCCCGGCATCAGGCTCGACAGCGCCACCCGGGCCAGGTGCAGCGCGCGGGAGGTGTTGCCCAGGCCGGTGAACACCGGGCTGACGCCGACCCGCCCGACCGGGTGCTCGCGGACCAGGTCGACGATCGCCTTCGACGCGCTCGGGTCGCGCAGGGACACCACGCCGACCTGCAGGTCCGGCGTCAGCCGCCATGCCGACGCGTGGTGCAGCTCGCGCAGCCGCGCCTCGATCTGCGGCAGCGGTTCCTGGCCCAGCCGCGGGGTTTCCGCCGCGACCACCACGAACGTGCCGTCCAGGGCGAGGTCGAGCACCCGCGCGATGTCCCAGAGGGTGCCCTCGGTCGCGGAGCCGCCGGCGAACAGCGCCTCGACCAGCGCCGAGCGCCGGTTCTGGTGCGCCACCATGACTTCCGCCGTCGTGTCCCGATAGGACGTCGTGAGCGCTTCGGCGAGGTCGTCGATGAGGGCCCAGATCGCCGACGTCGCGGCGACGAGCCCGGCGAGGTCCTGCTGCGCACCGCGGGCGGTCAGCTCCACGAACCGGTGCCACACCTCGGTGAGCCCGATCCGGTAGGCGCGCAGCAGCTCCGGCAGCGGCGCGCCCTGCAGGGCGCGGGCCCGGCCAGTGGCTCTGGCCTGGGACAGGTCCGGGGCGTCGGAGCCGCGCAGCGTGCGCATGACGTGCTCGAGGTTGGCCCGCACGGAGTTCCGCAGCTCGGCGTGGGTGACGAACCGGGCGTCCTGGTACACCGGCATCTCGGCGCGGATCTGCCGCACGGTGCTCTCGATCAGCTCGGGCAGCTTGCGCTCGACCTCCGCGGCCAGGGACGCGACCTTCGGCGCGAGCCCGTCGGCCAGCAGCGCCTGGTAGTGCATGGTGCCCTCCGGTCCCCCGACCTCCTCGTCGAGGCCTGAGACCGACATCTAACCCGAAAGCGCCCACCACGACCGGGTGAACTTTTTACAGTTACCGCGGATGCGGAGGTTCTTCTGTAGAACCTCCGCATCCGCGTCGTCACATCCTGGCGGCGGCGCTCTTGATCGCTTCCCGGATCCGGAAGTACGTGCCGCACCGGCAGACGTTCTGGATCGCGTCGATCTCGGCGTCGGTCGGGTTCTTCGTCTTCTTCAGCAGCGCGACGGCCGCCATGATCTGGCCGGGCTGGCAGTAGCCGCACTGCGCGACGTCCTGCTCCAGCCAGGCCTCCTGGACCGGGTGCAGGTTCTCGCCGTCGGCCAGCCCCTCGATCGTGGTGACCTCCTTGCCCGCGCAGTCGGCGACCGGCGTGACGCAGGGGTTGAACGCCTCGCCGTCGAGGTGGCTGGTGCACGCCTTGCAGACGTTGATGCCGCAGCCGTACTTCGGCCCGCGGACCTTGAGCTTGTCGCGCAGCGCCCACAGCATCGGCAGGTCGGCGGGCGCGTCGACGGTGACGGTCTTCCCGTTCACCACGAAGGTGTAGTTCGGCATGGTTCTCCTCAGCGCGGGAACGGTTCGAAGTCGACCGGGAAGGTGATCGGGAAGCTGCGGGGCTTGATCCCGGTGGCCCGGGCGTAGGCGTTGGCGATCGCGCCGACCGGCGCCGGCAGGCCGAGCTCGCCCGCGCCGCCGATGTCGTCCCCACTGGCCGGCATCACGTGCACGGTGACGTCGGTGGGCGAGTTCTTCTGCCGCGCGTAGTGGAACTGCGAGTAACTGCCCTCCAGCGGCAGGCCCTTGTCGATGTGCAGGCCCGCGGTGAGCGTCGTGGAGATCGCGTCGGTGAGGCCGCCGAGCATCTGCGCCTGGATGCCGCGCGGGTTCACCGGCTTGCCGACGTCGACCGCGATCGTCGCCTTCGTGACGCGCGGGTACTTCGTGTCGCGCGCGTCGAGCTCGACCAGGCACGCGGTGAAGGACTTGTACTCGCCGTGCACCGCGATGCCCTGCGCGAAGCCCTTCGGCATCTTCTTGCCCCACTCGCCGAGCTCGGCGACCTTGTCGAGCACCGCGCGCTGCCGCGGCTCCTTGATGAACTCGCGGCGGAACTGCAGCGGGTCCTTGCCGAGCTTCGCGGCGATCTCGTCGACCATGATCTCTTCGGCGCCGCGGGTGTTCGCCGAGTAGACCGAGCGCCACGCCGAGGTGTGGAACTTCAGCGGCACCTCGTTGAGCAGCTGCGTGGTGACGCCGAAGTTGTACGGCGACTTGATCGTCAGCAGGAACACCGTCTGCGCGAAGCTCAGGTTGCCGCCGACGGGCAGCTTCGCCGCGAACGCCGTGAGGATCTCGCCGAGGCCGTGGCTCCAGTCGGTCTCGACGCTGGCGACGCGGTGTTCGAACGTGAGCACCTGCCCGAGCGCGAACGTCGCGCGGATCCGGTGGTAGCTCGCCGCGCGGCCGCGGCCGTGGCGCATGTCGTCGATCCGGCTCCACATGAGCCGGACGGGCTTCTTCATCGCCTGGGAGATGTGCGCCGCTTCGAGTGCGGCGTCGAAGAACAGCCGGCGTCCGAAGGAGCCGCCGCCCTGCTGGACGTGCACGGTCACCTTGTTCTCCGGCAGCCCCAGCTCCTGGGCGATGGTCTGCTTCGCCACGATCGGCGACTTCAGGCCGGCCCAGATGGTGGCGCTGCCGTCGCGGACGTCGGCCACCGCGGAGTTCGACTCCATCGGCGCGTGGCTCGCGAAGGCGAAGTCGAACTCGCCGTCGACGTACTGCGTGAGCAGCGGCGGCACCACGAACGGCAGCGCGGCACCGCGCAGCTTCTTCTTGATGCTCTCGTTGTCCTCACCGTCGACCGTGCCCGCGCCCCAGGTGACGTCGAGCGCCTCCTTGCCGTCGAGGGCCTGGCCGAAGGTCTCGGCCATCACCGCGACGCCGGTCTTCACGACGGCGATGTCGATGACGCCCGGCATCGCGCGGACGGCGGCCTCGTTGTTGACCTTCTTCACGGTGCCGTTGATCGTCGGCGGGCGCCGCACCATCACCGGGTTCGCGCCCGGGACGTCGAGGTCGAGCGTGTAGACCTGCTTGCCGGTGACCATCGCGCGGGCGTCCTTGCGCGAGGTCGGCGTGCCGACGAGCGTGTGCGCGGCCTCGGCCTTCGGCTGGATCGCGCCGACGCTCAGCCCGGAGCGCGACGCGGGCCCGGCGAGCGTGCCGTAGCCGGCCCGGCGGCCGTCGGGCGCGTGCACCGCACCGTCGCGAGTGGACAGTCGCGACGCGTCGGTCCCCCACTGCGCCCCGGCCGCGGCCAGCATCCGGGCGCGGGCGGTCGCCGCGGTCGCGCGGACCGGGTCGTAGAGCGAGCGCATCGTGTTGGAGCCGCCGGTGAGCTGGTTGAACAGCAGCTCGGTGCGGGCGTCCGAGAGCACGACGTCGACCTTGTCGAGCGGCAGGTCCAGCTCCTCGGCGACGAGCATCGCGGTCGCCGTGGTGATGCCCTGGCCGACCTCGGCGCGCGGCAGCTGCAGGCGCGCCCGGCCGTCGGTGGTCATCTCGAGCACGAGCATCCCGGCGGTCGGCACGCACGAGAGCGTCAGCACGTCGCCGAGGTCGAGGATCTCCGCCGGCTGCGGCAGGGTCGGGACGACGGCTTCGGCGGTGGCCGGGGCCACCGCGTCGGCGGTGAGCTTGGTGGCGACGGTGAGCGTGGGCGCGGCGACGAGGTAGGTCAGGAAGCGGCGGCGGCCGACCTGACCCGGTTCCGGGCCTGCGGGACTGGTGGTGGGACTGGCCATCGGGGATCCCTTGCAGCGTGGTGGCGGGGTGCGCGCCACGCTAAGCAGGCGTTGTCAGGGCGTCAACGCGGAGTAGTCGTGTTCGCCCATCTCTGTGACGAGATGACAGCGGAAGCCCCCGAATGTGTGCGCCGCCACAGTGCCGGACGGCGCAAGCGGTTGCGCCGGGTGGTTCAGCCGGCGTCCGAACCGCGGGCGCGCCGGGCCTGGATCAGGTCCTCCCGGGCGCGGGCGACGCGGGAGCGGACGGTGCCGACCGGGCAGCCGCAGACGTCGGCGGCCTCGGCGTAGGACAGGCCGAGCACCTGGGTCAGCACGAGGACCTCGCGCCGCTCCGGGTCCAGGCCGTCGAGCAGCAGGCCGAGCTCGACGAGCTCCTCGAAGCCGGCCGCGGGGTCGCGGGTGCGCTCGGCGGCGGCTTCCCAGTCGGTGTCGGCGAGCTTGGGCCGCGCGCCGGCGGCCCGGATCTGGTCGACGACGACCCGCCGCGCGATGGCCAGCAGCCAGGTCCGTGACGACGACCGCCCGGCGAACCGGCGGAGGCTGCCGAAGGCGCGGAGGTAGGTCTCCTGGGTCAGGTCGTCGGCCGAGGCGGCGTCGGTGAGGTGCGCGAGGAAGCGCCAGACGTCGGCCTGCGTCGCGCGGACCCACTCCTCCAGGGCGCGCCGGTCGCCGCGGCCGGCGGCCATCGCCAAGGCCGTGACGCGTTCGTCGTCCTCACCGCGAGTCATAACCCGGAACGTAGCAGTGACGGGGAACTTCGCGGTTCCGCCGTCCGACTACTGGGAGATGAAGTGCGAGGACTGCCGCGAAGCGCTGTCGGCCCGGCTGGACGGCGAGGACGAGCCGGTGTCGCCCGACGCGCACCTGGCGTCGTGCGCGGCGTGCCGGGAGTGGTTCGGGCGCGCGTCCGACCTGCGGCGGACGATGCTCCTGCGCCCGGCCCCGCCGGTCCCGGACCTCACCGCGGTGATCCTCGACCGCACGCCGGCGCCGTCCGGCGAGGGGTGGGGACTGCGGATCGCGCTCGCCGTGGTGGCGATCGCGCAGCTCGGGCTGGCGTTCGCGCAGCTGCTGGGCACGGCGGACGCACACACGCTGCACGACGCCGTCGCGCTCGCCGGGCACCTCGCCCACGAGAGCGGCGCGTGGAACCTGGCGGTCGGGATCGGCCTGCTGGCGGCGGTCGTCCGGCCCCGCACCGCGGGGGGACAGCTGCCGCTGCTGACCGGGTTCGTCGGGGTGCTGCTGGTGCTCTCGGCGGGCGACCTGGCGGCGGGCCGGGTGACGTTCGCCCGGCTGGCGACGCACGTGCTGGTGGTGCTCGGGCTGGTGCTGCTGTGGGCGGTCCACCGGAGTCATCGTGACCGCACGGCCCCGCTCCCGGCGGCGACTTCGGACTCGAGCGCGACGGCGACCGGGTCCACAGTGGACACCCCGGCGCCGGGACGGCCGCGGCCCCGGCCCTTCCGGCGCCAGGCCCACGGCCGCCACGCGGCCTGAGGTTCGCTCAGTACTGCCCGTGGTAACACTTCGTGTCGGCGTACTCGCAGTTCGCCCAGCCGATGATCGAGTGACTGTCGTCCGTCACCTCGACGATCACGTGGTCGATGCCGCCCGGCCGATCCGTCGTCAGGATCTCGGTCCCGGCCACGTACACGGCGTCGGACGGCGCGCAGCGGTAAACCGAAGCCGGGTAGCGGTCGGTGGAGTCCAGCCGCGTACTGCCCTGGTACCCGGAGATGTCCAGGTATCCGCACTCACCGCCCTTGATGAAGATCTTCACGTTGGTGAGGGTGACCGTCCGCCGCGAAGCCGACCAGGCGAGGTTTCCCGTGGCCGAGACCGCGGTGGCGCCCGCGCCATTCGCGTGCACGGCGGCCGCGCCGAAATTCGCCGGCGCCGCCGAGGCGGCGCCGGCCGGCGCCGTCAGCAGCAGGGCGGCTCCCAGGATGAGTCCGATCCGTCGTCTCACGGGTGCTCCCTCGCGTCGTGTCGGCGGCCCGGCCGGCTCGCCACGACCACCACGCGCGGCCGTCGCGCCCTGTTGACGCTTCCCCGGCCGGTTCACCCGTTCGGCCGCGAAGACACCCGCCGTACACGGCGTTATACAGGCCTCACTCGACCTGCTTGACCGCCCACTCCGCCCATTCCCGCTGCATCTCCGAGAAGCGCTTGCCCCACTCCAGGACGAGCCGGCCGTACACCGAGGGGGCGTCGTCGCCCCAGTCGATCGTCTTCTCGAGGTCGGTCAGGCGCTCGGTGCGGCGGCGGCCCGTCTCCCCCAGGTTCGCCAGGTACTCCCGCGCGCGCTCCGGGCCGATCGCGCCGAGGAAGTAGACGCGCAGGAGCGACTCGTTGCGCGTCACGCGGTTCGGCACGGTCTCGGCCAGCCAGTGACGCAGCTCGGCGCGGCCGGCGTCGGTGAGCTCGTACTCCTTGCGGCCGCGCGGGCCCTCGGCGTGGACGCGGATCAGGCCCGCCGTCTCCAGCTTGCCGAGCTCGCCGTAGAGCTGGCTCTGCGTCGCCGCCCAGACGTTGGACATCGCCTGCTCGAAGCGTTTCAGCAGGTCGTAGCCGCTCATCGGGTGCTCGTCCAGGAGACCGAGGACAGCGTGGCGAAGGCTCATGACCCCATCATGACATTCCAGTCTTGACATGTCCATGTAGCAGGTTCTAACTTCGACATGTCAAAGTTGGAACGTCAGGGGAGAGCGGGACATGAACTACCTCAAGAGCTTCCTTCCGTGGATCGCGTTCGCCGTGGTCGCCACGCAGGCGGACTGGCGCTGGTCCGGCCTCACCGGGCTCGTCCTCGCCGCCGGCCTGCTCGTCCTGGCCCGCCGCGAAGGCCGCAAGGCGGACGCGCTGATCATCGAGTGGAGCGCGCTCGCCTTCTTCGCGCTGCTCACGGCCGTCGCGTTCACCTTCCCCGCGTCGCCGCTCAAGACCTACACCGGCGCGCTGACCGACGCCTGGCTGGCGCTCACCGCCTGGGGCTCGCTGGCCATCGGCCGGCCGTTCACCCTCGGCATCGCGCGGACGATGACGCCGCCGGAGCTCTGGGGCAACCCGGTCTTCAAGCGGGTCAACGTCGTCATCACGCTCGTCTGGGCGCTGAGCTTCACCGTCACCGGCCTCGCCGGCATCGCGCTGCTGAACTTCGCGCCGCACGCGACGGCCGCGCTGATCACGCTCAAGGTCCTCGGCTTCGCCGTCCCCGTCGCCTTCACCATCCGCTACCCGCGCATCGTGCGCGCCCGCGCCCAGAAAGCCGTCTGACATGACCACCACGGACTTCCACCTGACCGGCGCCTACGCCCCCGTCCACGACGAGCTGACCGCGGCCGACCTCCCGGTGACCGGCGCGCTGCCGCCCGAGCTGACCGGCTGGTACCTGCGCAACGGCCCGAACCCGCAGGACGGCAGCAAGCACTGGTTCACCGGCGACGGCATGGTCCACGGCGTCCGCCTCGAGCACGGCCGCGCGGCGTGGTACCGCAACCGCTGGGTGCGCACCGAAAGCTTCGGCGACCCGGACCGCAAGCTCTACAACGAAGACGGCACGCGGAACCTGCGCACCAGCGTCGCCAACACGCACGTCGTCAACCACGCCGGGCGCACGCTCGCGCTCGTCGAATCCTCGCTGCCGTACGAGATCACCACCGAGCTCGACACCGTCGGCGTGTACGACTTCGACGGCGAGCTGGCCGATTCGATGACCGCCCACCCCAAGATCTGCCCGTCGACCGGGGAGCTGCACTTCTTCGGCTACGGCAGCATCACCGCGCCGCACGTGGGGTACTACCGCGCCGACGCCGCCGGGAAGCTCGTCGTCAAGCAGCCGATCGACGTGCCCGGGCTGACGATGATGCACGACTTCGCCCTCACGAAGGAGCACGTCGTCTTCTACGACCTGCCCGTCGTGTTCGACCTGGCGGCGGTCGGTCAGGGCATGCCCTACGGCTGGGACGCGAGCTACGGCGCGCGGCTCGGCGTGCTGCGCCGGGACGCGCCCGAAGCCGGCGTCCGCTGGCTGGAGATCGAGCCCTGCTACGTCTTCCACACGCTCAACGCGTTCGACACGCCGGACGGCCGGATCGTCGTGCACGTCATGCGCTACGACCACCAGTGGTGGGCGGGGCACGAGGACCCGCCGGCGTCCCTGTGGCGCTGGACGATCGACCTCGCGGCCGGGACGGTCACCGAAGACCGGCTGGACGACCGGCCGGGCGAGTTCCCCCGCATCGACGACCGGCTCGCGGGCTCCGACTCGCGCTTCGGGCACGTGACCGGCCACGACGTCCTGCGCCGCTACGACCTGCACGCCGGCACGGCGGCCGAGCACGTCTTCGGGCCCGGGCGGATCCCCGGTGAAGCGGTGTTCGTGCCGGCGGAGCACGGCGAAGGCTGGCTGCTCAGCTACGTCTACGACGCGGCGGAGGACCGCAGCGACCTCGTGGTGCTCGACGCCGGGAACGTCGCCGCGGCGCCCGTGGCGACCGTCCACCTGCCCGGCCGGGTCCCCGCCGGCTTCCACGGGAACTGGCTGCCGGACGCGTGACGCGTCAGGCGAACTTCGTCTTCGGCCGCTCCTGCCGGACGTCGTCGACGAAGACGTCCACCTTCTCGTCGAGGAACGCCACCAGGCCGGCGACGCGCTCGCTCTCCGGCAGCGGCGTCGAATAGCTCCAGGCGAGGTCCTCGTGGCCGGTCACGTCGAAGTGCTCGGCCGCGCCCTTGTACGGGCAGTGCGTCACGGCGTCGGCCTTCTCGAGCAGGTCCATCCGGACGTCGACGCGGGGCAGGTAGTACCGCGTCGGCAGGCCCGTCTCGAACAGCAGGTGCGGCCGGACGGTGTCGGCGACGGTCACGCCGTCGACCTCGATCCGGACGTGGCGCGAGCTCGGCAGGATGTCGACGCGGACGCCGGGGTCGCGCGGGTGCGTGAAGATCTGTTCGTCCTCTTCGAACCAGTCGAACGCGCCGAAGTCGAAGCGGATGTGGTCCCGCAGCTCGGCGATCGGCGAATCCGGGTATTCCAGCGCGCCGTCCACCGCCTCGGCCCCGCCGACCTTTATCGTCGACAGAACACCTTCTCCCCGGCTGGGCGAGTGCGACGTCCGGCCGGAGGGGGTGAGGAGCCCGCTCACGACGTCCGCGCGCGGGAAGTAGTACGTGGGGTAGTACGGCACTTCCCACACGAGGAGGGGGTGCACCGTGTCCGCGACGACCTGCCCGGCGAGGAACACGCGTACCCGCTTCGCGCCTGCTGCCACGCGGACCCGCCCGCGTACCGGAGTGCTCATGCTCCGGTCAACGGGTCCCGAACACGACGTATTCCGGGAAAACCGGGGCTCGGGCGGCTAGCGTGGCAGAACGGACGAAAGACGACAGGAGGCAGGCACGGGTGGCCGGCGTAGAAGCTCCCGCGGTCGGTACCCCCGCCGGGATGCGCAAGATCAACCAGCGGGCGGTGCTCGACCTGCTGCGCCGCAGCGGACCGGCGACCCGGCCGCAGGTGGCGAAGGACACCGGGCTGTCGAAGCCGACGGTGAGCCAGGCGCTGCTCGCGCTCGAAGCCGCCGGGCTGGCCCGGCCGACCGGGCACACCTCGACCGGCACCGGGCGCTCGGCCGTGCTGTACGAAGCCGACCCCACCGCGGGGTACGTGCTGGGCGTCGACATCGGCCGTGAGCACCTCCGGGTGGCCGTCTCCGACCTCGGCCGCACGCTCGTGGCGCGCCGCGACGAGCGCAACACGGCGCGCTCCGGCGCGGCGCTGGTCACGGCGGTCGGGAAGATCGCCGCCGCGGCGGTCGCGGAGGCGGGTCTGGCGGCCGGCGACATCGTTGTCCGCGTGGTCGGCTCCCCCGGTGTCGCCGATCCGGAGAAGCGCTGCTTCCGGCACGCGCCGAACCTGCCGGGCTGGGGCCGGGCCGGGCTGATCGACGACCTCGAGGCGGCGCTGGGCCCGGACCTGATGGTGGAGAACGACGCGAACCTCACCGCCGTCGGCGAAGGTGAGAGCGGAGCCGCGCGCGGCGCGTCGGTGTTCGGCTGCATCACGATCGGCACGGGTGTCGGCATGGGCATGATGGTCGACGGCCGCGTGTTCCGCGGCGCGACCGGAGCGGCGGGCGAGATCGGCTACCTGCCCTACGGCCGCACCCGCGCCGGCGACGAGGACGGCACCCCACCGGCCCGCGGCCACCTCGAAGAGGCGACGGCGGCCCAGTCGGTCGTCCGCGGCGCGCGGGAACTCGGCCTGGGCACGGCGAAGTCGGCCCGCGAGGTGTTCCGCCTGGCCCGCGAAGGGGACGAACTGGCCCGCCGCGCCCTGGAGGCGGAGGCGGACCGGCTCGCGTATACGGTGGCCTCGGTGGCGGCGGTGATCGACCCGGAGCTGATCGTCCTGGGCGGCGGCATGGGCACGGCGGCGGACCTGCTGCTGGAGCCGATCGACCGGGCGCTGCGGGCCTTCACGCCGTTGGTGCCGAAGGTGGTCCAGGGCGAGCTGGGCGAGGACGCGGTCCTGACGGGCGCGATCAGCGTCGGGCTGCGGGCCGCGCAGGGCCTCGTTTTCGACCGCCGCGTCGGCGCTGCTTAGCCGGGGACGGCCCGCCCGGACGTAGTGAATGACTCATTGCTGTCGTCGGACGCCATGAATGAGTCATTCACGGCACGCCTGGGCCGGGCTAAGCCGCGCGCCAGGCTTCGCCGCCCGTTGAAACTCGCCACGGCGTCAGCTTCATGACCGTGATCTTCGGGTCCCGGAAATCCTCACCACCGAGGATCTTCGGGTCGTAATCCAGCGGCTCCGCGGTCGACGCGAACAGGTCCCACAGGTACTCGCGCGTCTCTTCGTCGTCGACGAGCTCCGCCCGGCATTCCGCCACCGTGACCTCGTGCTGCGGGTCCCAGTACGAGCACGACACGTACGGCGACGCTGCCAGGTGCGCCAGCTTCAGCGGCGTCGGGCGGGTGAACAGCCGGCCCGTCAAGCCGTCCGGGCCGTCGGCCCAGATCGGGTGGACCACCCGTGACCGCGGCCGGCCGCGGCGGTCGACCGTCACCAGCGTGCACCACACGATCCGGTGGGCCACGCGCACGAACTCCCCGGCCAGCCCGGCCGGCACTCTGCTAGATTCCACAACCATGGTTGTGCATCCTACGGCAGCAAACCTCGACCTGTCACTCACGGCCCTCTTCGCGGGCTGGGCGCTGACCGACGAGGTGCAGCGGCGTCTGGCCGGACAGGGCTTCGGCGACCTGCGGTTCAACGACGGCGTCGTGATCCAGCACGTCCTCGCCGCACCCCTGTCCATCACCGCGCTGGCCGAGCGGATGGGCGTGACGCAGCAGGCCGCGTCCAAAGCCGTGGCCGATCTCGAACGCCGGGGCCTGCTCGAACGCCGGCCCGATCCGGCCGACGCGCGCACGAAGCTGCTGCACCTCACCGAGCACGCGCGCGAAGCCGTCGAAGCGACGCGAGTCCTGCGAAGCGCGCTTCAGGACGAACTCGTGGCGGAGTACGGCGAAGAGCGCGTCGAGGACGCGCGGACCCTGCTGGCGTCGGTCATCGGCCGCTACGGCGGCGAGGACGCCGTCCGGCAGCGCCGGGTCCGCCCACCCCGGTGATTACCTGCCACGGCCGATCATCACGGGCATGAGCGAAACGAACCGCATGATCGTCGACTGCCTCGAGAACCTGTTCGTGCACAAGGACTTCGCGATCCAGTACTGCAAGCTCAGATCTTCGCTCGATGCGGCCGGAGACCGCCTGTCAGGCCAGTCCCGGACGCTGGTCTGCCGCAGCCGGTCGTGAGTGGCAATTAGGGTTCTAACCCGAATTACCACTCACGACCACCAGTCCCGGCAGACGATGACTCTGCAACCTTGGGTCGAGCGCGCCAGGGGCCCTGTCGTGCTAGCGCGTGATGACACAGGTCCCCGACGCCGTCGCGAGCAGCTTGCCCTCGGCGTCGCGGATCTCCCCTTCGGCGAACGCGATCCGCGAGCCCTCCTTCACCACGCGGCCGGTCGCGCGGATCTCGCCGCGGCCCGCGTGGATGGCGCGCAGGTAGCTCACCTTCAGCTCCACCGACGAGTACCCGACCCCGGCCGGCAGCGTCGTGTGCACGGCGCAGCCGACCACCGAGTCCAGCATCGTGGCCGCGACGCCGCCGTGGACCATGCCGATCGGGTTGTACAGCGACTCGTCCGGCTCCGCGACGGCGACGACCTCGCCCGGGGCGATGCGCTCCCAGCGCAGGCCGAAGTGCGCGGCGATCGGCGGCCCGGGGACGCGACCCTCGGCGATCGCCGTCATGTACTCCAGCCCGGTCATGGTCAGGCCGAGCCGGGCGGTCGGCGCCGGGTCCTGCCAGGTGATCGTCTTCGAGCGGGTCTGCGCCCCGGCGGCCACGTCCGTCATCTCGGCTCCTCGACTATGACAAGTGTCTTAACCGCAGCCTCGCCCGCCCGGGCCCGCGGCGTCAAGCGCGCGTGACCCAGACCACCGGTGGTCGCCCCGCGGCCCGGGTGGAATCATCCGGGGGTGGACATCGACCCCGGCCGCAAGCTGATCGACCCGGAACGGGTGGCCGCGGCGGTCGACGGGCTGGGCGACCGCGCCGTCATCGACGAGTGGGCCCAGCGGTTCTCCGTGGTCGCCGACCCCTCGCGGCTCGCGCTGCTCGTCTCGATCCACTACGCCCGCGAGATCAGCGTCACCGACCTCGCCGCGGCGACCGGCATGACCGACACGGCGGTGTCGCAGGCCCTGCGGCTGCTGCGCGCCCACGGGCTGGTCACCACACAGCGCTCCGGCCGGGTGGTGCGCTACCGGCTCGCCGACGCGACCGTGCACGAACTCATCCATCGGGTGCGCCCCCACCCCGAACACGCCGCGAACGAAGACGAGGACCGGTAGCGTGCGGGCATGACGGGACTGCCCGAAACCATCACCGCCTGCCTGTTCGACCTCGATGGAGTGCTCACGGGAACGGCGGTGCTCCACCGCGAGGCGTGGAAACGGACATTCGATGAACTTCTCCGCGCGCGGGACGGCGCCGGGTTCCAGGAGTTCACCGACGCCGACTACGCGACCTATGTGGACGGCCGCCCCCGCGCCGACGGAGTGCGTGAATTCCTGAAGTCGCGCGGGATCGAACTGCCCGAGGGCGACCCGGACGACGCCGTGGACGCCCCGACCGTGAACGGCGTCGGCAACCGCAAGAACGAGCTGGTCCTGAAGATCATCGACGAGCGCGGCGTGAGCCCGTACCCCGGTTCGATCCGCTACCTCGAAGCGGTCAAGGCCGCCGGGCTGCGGATCGCCGTCGTGACGTCGTCGGCGAACGGCGCCAAGGTGCTCGACGCGGGTGACCTGAGCAAGTACGTCGAAGCCCGCGTCGACGGCCTCACGATCCGGGAACAGCACCTGAAGGGCAAGCCCGCGCCGGACTCGTTCCTGGCCGGGGCCAAGGCGCTGGGGGTCGAACCCGCGCACGCCGCCGTGTTCGAGGACGCCCAGTCCGGTGTCCAGGCCGGGAAGGCCGGGAACTTCGGGTACGTCGTCGGCGTCAACCGGGCCGACCAGGCCGACGCGCTGCGGGCGCACGGCGCCGACGTCGTCGTCGACGACCTCGCCGAACTGCTGGAGGACCGATGACCGAGGAAGAACCCCGCGGCTACGAGTGCGCGCCGTGGGAGCTGCGGTGGCGCGGCATGGACGTCGACGCCCTGCAGCGCACCGAATCGGCGTTCGCCGTGTCCAACGGCCACATCGGGTTGCGCGGCACCCTCGAGGAGGCCGAGCCGCGCGGGCTGCCCGGCACGTACCTCAACGGGTTCTACGAGCAGCACGAACTCCCCTACGCCGAGGCGGGGTACGGCTATCCCGAAGAGGGCCAGACCGTCGTCAACGTGACCGACGGCAAGATCATCCGGCTGCTCGTCGAGGACGAGCCGTTGGACATGCGCTACGGCACGGCGACCAAGCACGACCGGGTGCTCGACTTCCGCAAGGGCACGCTCTGCCGCAGCACCGAGTGGTCGTCGCCGACCGGGCGGCGGGTGCGCGTGCGCACCGAACGGCTGGTTTCCTTCACCCAGCGCGCGATCGCCGCGATCCGGTACGAGGTCGAGCCGCTCGACGAGGACCTGCAGCTGGTCGTCCAGTCCGACCTGCTGGCCAACGAGCCGATCGAGTCCGACACCAGCGACCCGCGGGTGGCCGCCGCGCTGGAGTCGCCGCTGGTCGGCGAGTTCCACCGCGCCCACGAGTACAACGCCGTGCTGGTGCACCAGACCCGCCGCTCCGGGCTGCGGATGGCCGCGGCGATGGACCACAAGATCGAGGTGGACGACGGGATCCGCGCCCGCATCCACTCCGAAGAGGACCTCGCGCGGCTCACCGTCGCGGTCGACGTGCCGAAGGGCGGGCGGCTGCGCATCACCAAGTTCCTCGCCTACGGCTGGTCCGCGCAGCGCTCGGTCCCCGCGCTGCGGTCGCAAGTCGAAGCCGCGCTGGCGGGCGCGCGCCAGACCGGCTGGAAGGGCCTGGTCACCGAGCAGCGCGAGTTCCTCGACGACTTCTGGGCGACGTCGGACATCGAGATCGACGGGGATCCCGAGCTGCAGCAAGCGGTTCGCTTCGCGCTCTTCCACCTCCTGCAGGCCGGGGCCCGCGGCGAGAGCCGCGCGGTCGCCGGCAAGGGGCTGACCGGCCCGGGCTACGACGGGCACGCCTTCTGGGACACCGAGTCGTTCGTCCTGCCGGTGCTCACCTACACGATGCCGGACGCGGCGCGCGACGCCCTGCGCTGGCGGCACTCCACAATGGACAAAGCGCGGGAACGCGCGCACCAGCTGGGGTTGCGCGGCGCGGCCTTCCCGTGGCGCTCGATCAACGGCGCCGAGTGCTCGGCGTACTGGCCGGCCGGCACGGCGGCGTTCCACGTCAGCGCGGACATCGCCGACGCCGTCCTGCGCTACCTCAACGCGACCGGCGACGACGAGTTCGAGCGGGACTACGGCACCGAGCTGCTGCTGGAAACCGCGCGGCTGTGGGCGTCGCTGGGCCACCACGACCGGCACGGCGCGTTCCGCATCGACGGCGTCACGGGGCCGGACGAGTACTCCGCGGTGGCGGACAACAACGTCTACACGAACCTGATGGCGAAGCGGAACCTGCTGGCCGCGGCCGAGTCCTGCCAGCGGCACGCGGACGTGGCGGCGCGGTTCGGCGTCGACGCCGTCGAACTGGACTCGTGGCGCGCGGCCGCCGCGGCGATGTTCCTGCCCTACGACCCGGAGCTCGGCGTGCACCCGCAGTCGGAGGGCTTCCTCGACCACGACGAGTGGGACTACGAGGGCACCGAGCTCGCGCAGTACCCGCTGCTGCTGCACTTCCCGTACTTCGACCTGTACCGCAAGCAGGTCGTGAAGCAGGCGGACCTGGTGCTGGCGCTGTACCTGTGCGGAGATTCGTTCAGCCCGGAGGAGAAGGCGCGCAACTTCGCCTACTACGAGGCCCGCACCGTGCGTGACTCGTCGCTTTCGGCGGGGACGCAGTCGGTGGTCGCGGCCGAGGTCGGGCATCTCGACCTGGCTTACGACTACCTCGCCGAAGCCGCGCTGACCGACCTGCACGACGTGCACAACAACGTCCGCAACGGCCTGCACATGGCGTCGCTGGCCGGGGCGTGGCAGGGTGCCGTGGCCGGCTTCGGCGGCCTGCGAGACCACGGCTCGACGCTCGCGTTCGCGCCGCGGCTGCCGGCGCAGCTGGACCGGATCACGTTCCGCCTGATGTTCCGCGAGACCCGGTTCCAGGTCGAGATCGACGCCGACCAGGCCACCTACCACGTGCTGGCCGGCGAACCCATCGAAGTGCTGCACCACGGCGAGCGCGTCCGGATCACCGCCGAGCCCCGGCGTCTCCCGATCCCGAAGATCGACGCCGGCGACCCGCCGAAGCAGCCGCCGGGGCGCGCCCCGATGCGCCGTGACTCGGAAAAGGTGCGTCAGTACGCGGAACCGACCAACCCGGTCACTCCGGAAGGTCGCTGACGACGTCGCGCCCGGGCGGGGCCGGCACGTCTTCGGTCCCGCCCGGGTTGACGTCCGGGTCCGGCGCGGTCGGCACGTCGTGGGTCAACGAGCCGGGGGTCGGGAGCTTCGGGAGCTCTTCGTCTTCGTCGTCGCGGGCGTGACTGCTCTGCTGCTGGCTCATGCTTCCGGCATACCCGGTTTTCCCGGCCACGACCAGGGGTCAGGCCGCGGGCAGGCTGGTGGCCGCGGCCATCGCCTTGTCCTGCAGGCTCAGCAGCAGGCCGTCCCGGGTGGACCACGGGCAGATCGACATCTTGCCGCCGGCCACCGTCAGCAGGGACTCCGCCACGATCGCGCCGGCGAGGGCCTGGTGGGCGCGGCTGCGGGAGATGCCCGGCAGCTGGGCGCGCTTGGACGGCGGCAGCGCGGTGAGCCGCGGGATCCAGGCGCGCAGGTCGTCGAGCCGCAGTTCGCGGCGCCGGCCCGGCCGGGCGCCGGACAGCCGGGCGAGCTGCTGCAGCACCTTCGAGCAGCCGACGACCCAGGGGTCTTGGACGCCCGCGGCGCCGAGCGTGGTCGTCACGACGTCGAGGGCGTGCGCGCGCAGCGCCTTGACCTGTTTGCCCGACACCTTCTCGCTCGGCAGCCAGTCCCGCGTCATCGACCGGGCGCCCAGCGGCAGCGAACGGGCGAACGACGCCGTCTCGCCGCAGCCGGCGGCCAGCTCGACCGTGCCGCCGCCGATGTCGAGCACCAGCAGCGGGCCGGCCGACGCGCCGTACCAGCGGCGGGCGGCCAGGTAGGTCAGCTCGGCTTCGCGCGAACCGGAGAGGAAGCGCAGCTCGACGCCGGTTTCGCCGGCGACGTGCCGGACGACCTCGGCGGCGTTGGCCGCGTCGCGGATCGAGGAGGTCGCCAGCGGGTAGACGCTGCGCACGCCGGCGCGGTAAGCCATGGTCATGCCCGCGGCGACGGCGGCCGTGATGGCGGCGACGCCCTGGTCGGTGAGCCGGCCGCGGTCGTCGAGCTCACGGTCGAGACGCAGCCGCGTCTGGTGGTTCAGCACCGGCTCGCGCGGTGAGCCGTCGATCGGCACCACGACCAGCCGGGCGCTGAAGGACCCGACGTCCAGCACGCCCACCGCGGGCTCTTCGATTTTTCGCACAGCGCGGCGCACCTCACTCTCCCGGGCAGTGGATATCCCCAGTCCGACTGCAGCAAACATCTAATGATGTCCGATCTCGTACCGATTTGCCGGACCTTGACGGATTGCACCCCTGACAGACGTGCCTTCTTGACAAGAAGGTCACAGCGAGCTGACCCGATCGAGTGAACGAGCCTAGCAGTGGACACGATTCGGTAACGCCACCCCGTCCCAGCGCGATTAATCGGACATCAAAACCGGTGCGGAGCAGGCGAAAGTGACCGAACGACCGACACGGCGATCCGAGCTCGTGCGGCCGGCCGCCGCCGTGCTCGCGGTCGTGGCCGGGCTCGGCTGCGTGCTGCTCGGCGTCACGACCGTGTTGACTCCTGTAACGTCGGTCACACCCGGCGCGTCGGCGGTGAACGGGCCCGCGGACCTCGGGTCCGGCGCCCCGCCGGTCGCCCTGCGGATCCCGTCGCTCGGCCTGGTCCTGAACCACCTGATCGGCCTCGGCCACGTCGGCGGCGGCCGCCGCGAGCAGCCCGGCACGGCGCTCGGTGTGGGCTGGTTCACCGACGGCCCGGTCCCGGGCGCGCCGGGGGTGGCGGTGCTGTCCGGGCACGCGGGCTTCGGGTACACGAGCGGCGCGTTCGCCCGGCTCGGGAAGCTCGAGCGCGGCGCGATGATCATCATCGGCGCCGAGGACGGCCGCGAGTCCCGGTTCACCGTCCGTAAGACGGCGCTGTATCCGGCGGACGAGCCGGACAGCACTTTGGTCGCGCCCGAAGGGACGGGACCGGAGCTGCGGCTGATCACCAGCGACGGTGTGAACGACACGGCCGGTTTGGACGCGGCGCGAGTTGCGGTGTCGGCCGTGCCGGTCTGATTGGAACGACAGCCTGCACATCCGGGCGGCGGGTGCGGGTGGGATTGCGGCGCCGCGAGGATTGCGCTGCGCGGTGCCGGTGTGAGCGGCTGGCGCTTCGCCGCTCCTGGGCGGCGCCGCCCCACCTCAGTCGATCAGCTCCCGCAGCTGGGACACCCCGGCCACCCGTGCCTCGCGGCCGGGCTGCAGCGGGTTGACGATGAGCGTCGACGCGCCGGCCTCCTTGAACGCCGCCACGCGCTCGCGCACGTAACCCGCCGGGCCGACCAGGGAAATCGCGCGCAGGAGCTCGATCGGCACCGCCGCCGCGGCCTCTTCCTTCTTGCCGTCGAGGTAGAGGTCCTGGATCAGCTTCGCCTCGGCCTCGTAGCCGTAACGGCAGGCCAGGTCGTTGTAGAAGTTCTTGCCGCGCGCGCCCATTCCGCCGACGTACAGGGCCACGACCGGGCGCACCTGGTCGAGCAGCCCATCAACGTCGTCGCCGATCGCGAGGGCGACCGTGACGAACGTGTCCAGCTCGCCCAGCGCCGGGTCGCGCTTGGCCCTTCCCTCGGCCAGGGACTCGCCCCAGACGTCGGCGGCCTTCTCCGGGTGGAAGAAGATCGGCTGCCAGCCCTCGGCGATCTCCGCGGTGAGCGCGACGTTCTTCGGCCCGAGCGAGGCCAGCAGCACCGGGATGCGCTCGCGCACCGGGTGGTTGATCAGCTTCAGCGGCTTGCCCAGGCCGGTGCCCTGCTCCGGCGGCAGCGGGATCGTGTAGTGCTTGCCGTCGTGGACCACGCGTTCGCGGCGCCACACCTGGCGGCAGATCTCGACGATCTCGCGGGTGCGGGCCAGCGGCGCGTCGTACTTCACGCCGTGGAAGCCCTCGATGACCTGCGGGCCGGACGCGCCGAGGCCGAGGATGAACCGCCCGTCGGAGACGAAGTCGAGCCCGGCCGCGGTCATCGCGGTGAGGGTCGGCGTGCGGGTGTAGATCTGGAAGATGCCGGACGCCAGCTGCACGCGCTCGGTCTTCGCCGCGAGGTAACCGAGCTGGCTGACGGCGTCGAACGAGTACGCCTCCGGCACGAAGGCGACGTCGAGGCCGGCCTTCTCCAGTTCGACGATGTCCGCGACGCTGTCGGCGAAGCCTCCGGCGTAGTTGATCGCGGTCCCGATCCGCATGTCCACCTCCGTTGCTGAGCAAGCGCTTAGTCGGATCCTAACGGGAGACCCCGGTCACCACCCGGGCGATGTGCGGCCCGCCACTCAGCGGCCGGTGAGGGTGCGGACCACCAGCTCCGCCGACGCCCCGGCGCCCAGCGTCGTCCCGGCGTAGCGGACGTCGGCGGCGAGCGTGCCGGCCGGCGGTTCGTCCCGGACCGTGAGCCACACCGTGACCATCAGCAGCCAGCGCACGATCAGGTAGCCGAACAGCAGGACCCCGACGAGCGTGCCGAACGTCGCGACGGCCGGGGATCGGCCGAGGATGTGCAGGTAGAGGCCACCGGCCTGCTGGATCGCGCCGAGCCCGAGCGCGGCGGCCCCGGCCGGGCGCAGCGTCGAGCGCAACGGCAGGGGCGTGCGGGGCAGCCGGGCCAGGCACCAGGCGATGACCAGCCAGTTCGCGGCGAGCCCGAGCAGGAGTGACCCCGCGACGAGCACAACGTGCGCGAACCCGCCGTCCAGCCCGGTCAGGCGCAGGAGCCAGCTGCCGGCGGCGCCGGTGAGCGCCGCGAGCCCGAAGGACACGGTCATCGCCAGCCCGACCCCGGCGAGCACGAAGACGTCGGCGACGATGCCGCGCACCAACGGCCGCTGGGTCCGTTCCTGGCCGAGCATCGCGGTGACGGCGTCGCGGACGTTGCTGATCCAGCTCCAGCCCGAGTACGCGGCCACGGCCAGCGCGAGCAGCCCGATGCGGCCGCGCTCCCCGACGACGGTGTGCACGACGCCGGTGACCTGCCCGGCCAGCTCGGGCGGCAGCGAGGCGCGGATGACCTGGTCGAGCTCGGCGGCGAGCAGCCGGTCGCCGGCCAGCACGAACCCGGCCACCGAGACGGCGACCATGATCATCGGCACGAGCGCCAGCAGGCTGAAGAAGGTGACGGCGGCGGCGTAGTGGTCGCCGTCGCGTTCCCGGTAACACGCCAACGTCGCCCCGCACCGCCGGAGCGGCCTGCCCAGCACGGCCTTCACCGCTCCACGTCCCACTCGCCGACCCTCTCATCCGCGTCCGTCCTTCGCAGTCCGGACACCGCCGAGGGGGGATCGTCACGGCCTCAGCCGGGAACCACCGTCCCCCGGACGTCGCCGAACCCGATCCGCGTGCCGGCCGGACCCGGCGCGGTCGCGCTGATCACGACCTCGTCGCCGTCCTCCAGGAACGCGCGGGTGCCGCCGCCGGGCAGCTCGAACGGCTCGCGCCCGCCCCACGACAGCTCCAGCAGCGATCCGCGCTGGTTCCGCTCCGGGCCGGTCACCGTGCCCGAGGCGTACAGGTCCCCCGTGCGCAGGCTCGCGCCGTTGACCGTCAGGTGCGCCAGCTGCTGCGGGGCCGTCCAGTAGTGCGTGGCGAACGGCGGGCTCGACACGAGGTGCCCGTTCAGCCGGATCTCGATCGCCAGGTCCAGGCCCCACTTCTCGCCGGTGCGCAGGTATTCGAGCGGCTCCGGCTCCTGCGGCGGGCCGTCGACGCGTGCGTGCTCCAGCGCCGCCAGCGGGACGATCCACGGGGACACCGACGTCGCGAACGACTTGCCGAGGAACGGCCCCAGCGGCTGGGACTCCCAGGCCTGCAGGTCGCGCGCGGACCAGTCGTTGACCAGGCAGACGCCGAAGACGTGCGCTTCGAAGTCCGATGTGGACACCGGCGTGCCCGGGACGGACGGGACGCCGACGACAAAACCCACTTCCGCCTCGACGTCCAGTGAGCGCGACGGGCCGAACTCCGGGACTTCGGCGGCACGCGGCTTGCGCTGCCCGTTCGGGCGGACGACGGGGGTCCCGGACGTCACGACGGTGCCGGCCCGGCCGTGGTAGCCGATCGGCAGGTGTTTCCAGTTCGGCGACAGCTCGGCCGCGTCGGGGCGGAAGATCCTGCTCGCGTTCAGGGCGTGCTGCTCGCTCGAGTAGAAGTCGACGTAGTCGGCGACCTCGAACGCCAGGTGCGTGGTGACTTCGGTGAGCGGCACCAGGTGCGGCCGCAGCTGGTCGGCGTAGCGGGGTTCGGTCAGCCACTCGCGGACGCTCTCGCGCACGTCCCGCCAGGTGCCCGGCCCGGCCGCCAGCAACGGGTTGAGCACCCCGGAGGTGAGCAGCGGGGCGAACGGCGCGGCCGTCTCCGCCGCGGCGGCGGTCAGGTCGAGCACGTGCTCCCCGACCGCCGCCCCGATCCGGCGTTCGGGCGCGCCGGCGACGGAAAAGGCGCCGTAGGGCAGGTTGTCCAGGCCGAACGGCGTGGTGTCGGGCAGGTCGAGCCAGGTCACGTTCACTCCTCGTCCCGGGGCGCCGCGGCCCGCGCCGCCACCCAGTCGGCCACCACGTCCGCCAGCACCGGGATGGGCAGGGTTCCGTGGCCCAGCACCGTGTCGTGGAACTCGCGGATGTCGAACCGCTCACCCAGCGCCTGCTCGGCTTCGGCGCGCAGGCGTTCGAACTCCAGGCGGCCGACCATGTACCCGAGCGCCTGCGCGGGGTGGCCCGCGTAGCGGTCGATCTCCGCTTCGATCTCGATCCGGGCCATCGGGGTGTGCTCGACGAGGTAGCCGACCGCCCGCTGCCGGCTCCAGCCCAGCGCGTGCAGGCCGGTGTCCACCACCAGCCGCGCCGCGCGCATCGAATCCTGGGTCAGCAGGCCGAGCCGCGCGACGTCGTCGGAGTACAGGCCCATCTCGTCCGCGAGGCGCTCCGCGTAGAGGCCCCAGCCTTCGGCGTACGCGTTGAACATCGCGAGCCGGCGCAGCAGCGGGACGCCGGTCAGCTGCTGCGCGAGCGTCACCTGGAAGTGGTGCCCCGGCACGGCTTCGTGGAACGCGATCGCCTCGCCCAGCGTCCGCTGCCGCTGGTCGGCCTCGTGGGTGTTGGCGTAGTACGTTCCCGGCCGCGAGCCGTCCAGCGACGCCTCGATGTAGTACGCGATCGAACCGCTCGCCGCCTCCGCCGCGGGCACCGGCGCGACCGCGCACCGCTGCTCGGGAAGCCGGCCGAACCACTGCGGCGCCACGGCTTCCGCCCGCTCGATGGTCGTCCGGGCGGCGGCCAGGAGCTCCTCGCCGTCGCGCCAGCGCAGCGCCGGGTCGGTGCGGATCCGGTCGAAGATTTCGGCGAGATCGGTGGTGCCGAACACCTTGCCGCCGACTTCGCGGTACTCCTCCGCCAGCCGGTCGATGATCGCCAGCCCGGTGTCATGGAGCTCCTGGGCCGTGCGCTCGGTCGTCGTCTCGGCGCGGATCAGGGCCGCGTACCGCTCCGGCCCGCCCGGCAGGTCACCGAGGCCCGGTGACGTCTCCGGGCGCGCGACCGGCACCACCTCCGAAGCCAGGAAGTCCCGGTACCGCGCGTAAGCGGGCCGCACGACCTCGGCCAGCAGCCGGTCTCGTTCGGCTTCGAGCCCCTGGACGGGCACCTTCAGCGGGTCGTTCTCCGGGTCGTCCAGGTAACGCCCGACGTACCCGACGCCGATGCGCGCCAGGAACTCCGGCGGGGTGAACCCTTCGGCCAGCGTCGCCCGCTGCCGCTCGATCAGCTGGTCCAGGTAGGTGCCGACGGCGGCCAAGCGGGTCAGGTGACCGCGGGCCTTGGCCTCGTCGTCGAGCACCACCTGCGGCAGCATCATCAGCAGCTCGAGCGCAGGCGCGGCCATCCCGTCGCTCACCGCGATGTCGGCCCGGCGCGAGTCGTGCACGTCGATCTGCGTGCGCGCCTGCCAGATCACGACGTCACGGGTGACGCGCTCGGCGACGGTCGCCGGGTCGAGCGCCTCCGCGCGTGTGATGATCGCGGCGAACCCGGCGCGGTGCCGCGCGGCCGCCTCGGCGGTCTGGTCGGCGAGCCGGTCGTGCGTGCCCGGCAGGCCGTAGACCGACGGCCACAGCGGCTGGGCCTCGAACATCAGCTCCAGGCACTCCTCGGCGAGCGAATCCGGCGTGTCACGGCGGCTCGCCACCCAGTCGGCGACCACGCCGGACAGCACCGGCAGCGGCAGGGTGCCGCTGCCGAGCACGACGTCGTGGAACTCGCGGATGTCGAACCGCTCGCCCAGCGCGCTCGCGGCCTCGGCCCGCAGCCGCTGGATCTCCAGCCGCCCCACCATGTACCCGAGCGCCTGTCCCGGGTTGGCCACGTACCGGTCGATCTCCGCTTCGATCTCCAGCCGCGCCATCGGCGTGTGCTCGACGAGGTAGTCGACCGCCCGCTGCCGGCTCCACCCGAGCGCGTGCAGCCCGGTGTCGACGACCAAGCGGCCGGCGCGCATCGAGTCCTGGGTGAGCATGCCCAGCCGCGAGACGTCGTCGGAGTACAGGCCCATCTCGTCCGCGAGCCGCTCCGCGTAGAGGCCCCAGCCCTCGGCGTAGGCGTTCACGCTCGCGATCAGGCGCAGCAACGGCAACCCGGTGAGCCCCTGCGCGAGGCACTGCTGGAAGTGGTGCCCCGGCACGGCTTCGTGGAACGCCACGGCCTCGCTCGTGAACCGCGGCCGCTTCCCGGCCTCGTGGGTGTTGGCGTAGTAGACACCCGGACGCGTGCCGTCGAGCGACGGCCGCAGGTAGTACGCGATCGTGCCGCTGGTGGCCTCGGCCGCGGGCACCGGCGCGACCTCGCACCGCTGCTCCGGAACCCGGGAGAACCATTGGGGCGCCACGGCTTCCGCGCGGGTGATGGCCGCGCGGGCCCCCGCCAGCAGCTCTTCGCCGTCACGCCAGCGCAGCGCCGGGTCGGTCCGGATCCGGTCGAAGATCTCCGCGAGATCCGTGGTGCCGAACAGCTTCGCCCCGACCTCGCGGTACTCCTCGGCGAGACCGTCGATCAACGCGAGCCCGGTGTCGTGCAGGTCCTGCGCCGTGCGCTCGGTCGTCGTCTCGGCGCGGATCAGCGCCGCGTACCGCTCCGGCCCGCCGGGCAGCTGCCCGATGCCCGGCTCGGTCTCGGGGCGGGCCACCGGCGCGACCTCGTCGGCGAGGAACGCGCGATACCGCGCGTACGCCGGGTGGACGACGTCGGTGAGCAGGCGGTCGCGTTCGGCCTCGAAGCCTTCGCGCGCGTACGACGGTGTCACCCGCAACGGGTCGCTCTCCGGCGCGCCCAGGTAGCGGTCGAGGTAGGCGACGCCCGCGCGCACCAGGAAGTCCGGCGGCACGAGCCCCTCGCCCACCGCGGCCCGCTGCCGGACCACAAGCGCGTCGAGGTACTCCCCCACAGCGGCGAGCCGGGCCAGGTAACCGGCCACCTTCGGCTCGTCGTCCAGCACCGTCTGCGGCAGGTACAGCAGCAGCTGCAGCGCGGGCGCGCCGAGCCCGTCGCTGACCGCGAAGTCGGCCCGGCGGGAGTCGATCGTGTCGATCTCCGTCCGCGCCTGGGAAACCACGACGTCCCGCGTGACCCGCTCGGCGGCGGTCAGCCCGGCCGGGTCGATCGCCTCGGCGCGCGCGGCGATCGCCACGTAGCCGGCGCGGGCCCGGGTTTCGGCCTCGGCCGACGGGTCGGGCAGCCGGTTGTGCGCCCCCGGCAGGCCGAACACCGACGGGGCGATCGGCTGCCGCTCGAAGTTCAGCGCCACCAGCTCGTCGGCCAGCCGGTCGGGCGTGTCACCCTGGCCCGCCACCCAGTCCGAGACGACCTTCGCCAGCGCGGACAGCGGCAGCATGCCGTGCCCGAGCACGACGTCGTGGAAACCGCGGATGTCGAACCGTTCGCCGAGCGCCTGCTCGGCCTCGGCCCGCAGCCGCTGGATCTCCAGCCGCCCCACCATGTACCCGAGCGCCTGCCCCGGCCAGCCGATGTACCGGTCGATCTCCGCTTCGATCTCCAGCCGCGCCATCGGCGTGTGTTCGACGAGGAAGTCGATCGCCCGCTGCCGGCTCCAGCCCAGCGCGTGCAACCCGGTGTCGACGACCAGCCGGCCCGCACGCATCGAATCCTGCGTCAGCAGGCCGAAACGGGCGACGTCGTCGGAGTACAGGCCCATCTCGTCGGCCAGCCGCTCGGCGTAGAGCCCCCAGCCTTCGGCGTAGGCGTTGAACATGCCGACCCTCCGCAGCAGCGGCAGGTCCGTCAGCTCCTGGGCCAGGCTGAGCTGGAAGTGGTGCCCCGGCACGGCTTCGTGGAACGCGATCGCCTCGCTGGTGAACCGCGGCCGCTTCTCGGCTTCGTGGGTGTTGGCGTAGTAGGTGCCCGGGCGGGTGCCCTCGAGGGACGGCGGCAGGTAGTACGCGATCGTGCCGCTCGCCGCGTCCGCTTCGGGCACCGGCGCGACTTCGCACTTCTCCGCGGGGAGGTGCGAGAACCATTGCGGCGCCACGGCTTCCGCCCGCGCGATGGCGTCACGGGCCGCGGCCAGCAGCTCCTCGCCGTCCCGCCAGCGCAGGGCCGGGTCGGTGCGCAGGCGCTCGAAGATCTCGGCGAGATCGGTGGTGCCGAACACCTTCCCGCCCAGTTCGCGGTACTCCTCCGCGAGCTTCCCGATGATCGCCAGCCCGGTGTCGTGCAGGTCCTGCGCCGTGCGCTCGGTCGTCGTCTCGGCCCGGATCAGCGCGGCGTAGCGCTCGGCGCCGCCCGGCACGTGGCCGATCCCGGGCTCGGTGTCGGGCCGCCCCACCGGTTCGACCTCGGTGCGCAGGAAGTCGCGGTAGCGCGTGTAGGCCGGGTGGACGACCTCGGTGAGCAGGCGGTCGCGTTCGGCTTCGAACCCCTCGACCGCCGCCGTCGTCCCGACCTTCAGCACGTCGGTGTCCGCCGCCGCGAGGTAGCGGTCGATGTACTCGACGCCGACCCGGGCGAGGAACGCCGGCGGCACGAGCCCCTCGGCGAGGCTCGCGCGCTGCCGCTCGGTCAGCGCGGCGAGGAACGGTTCGATCGCGGCGAGCCGCGCCAGGTACCCGCGCGCCTTCCGGTCGTCGTCCAGCCTGTAGTAGGGCAGGTACATGAGCAGCCCCAGCGCGGGCGAGGTGAACCCGTCGCTGACGGCGATGTCGGTCGCCCGCGACGCGAGCCGGTCCGCCTCGGTTTCCGCGGCGGCCGCCACGACTTCGCGCGTCACGGCCTCCTCCGCCGTCATGCCCTCGGCCGGCAGAGCCCGCGCGCGGGCCGCGAGACTCGTGTACGCGGCGTGGAAACGCTCCTGCGCCGCCCGGGACTGGTCGCCGAGGCGGTCGTGGTCACCGGGCAGGCCGAGCACCGACGGGTGCAGCGGCTCCTGCTCGAACGTCAGCGTGACGAGCTCGTCCGCCAGGCCGTTCGCCGTGTCCCCGTGCCCGGCCACCCACTCGTCGACGACGGAGGCGAGCACCGGCAGCGGCAGCGCGCCGCCGGAGAGCACGACGTCGTGGAACGCGCGGACGTCGAACCGGGAGCCGAGCCGCTGCTCGGCGCGGGTGCGGATCCGCTGGATCTCCAATCGCCCCACCATGTACGCCAGCGCCTGGCCGGGCCAGGCGATGTAGCGGTCGACTTCGGACTCGATCTCGGGCAGCGCCTCCGGGGTGTGCTCGACCAGGTAGTCCACGGCCTGCTGCCGGGTCCAGCCCAGCGCGTGCAGCCCGGTGTCGACGACCAGCCGGCCCGCGCGCAGCGAGTCGCCGGTCAACATGCCGAGGCGCGCGACGTCGTCGGAGAAGAGGCCCATCTCGTCGGCGAGGCGCTCGCTGTAGAGCCCCCAGCCCTCGACGTAGGCGGTGAACATGCCGATCCGCCGCAGCAGGGGCAGCCCGGTGAGGCCCTGCGCGGTGCTGAGCTGGAAGTGGTGCCCCGGCACGGCTTCGTGGAACGCGATCGTCTCGGCCGGGTGCCGCAGCCGCTCGGTGGCCTCGTGGGTGTTGGCGAAGTAGATGCCGGGCCGGGAGCCGTCGTCGGCCGGCCGCAGGTAGTACGCCGCGGGCGCGCCGGGCGCGACCTCCGCCGGCACCGCCTCGACGGTGCACGGCTGCGCCGGGATCCGGCCGAACCACTTCGGCGCCTCGGCGGTGGCCCGGGCGACGGCCGAGCGGGCGGTGTCGAGCAGCTCCTCGGCGCTGGTCCAGCGCAGGGCCGGGTCGGTGCGCAGCCGCGCGAAGATCTCCGCCAGGTCGTCGGTGCCGAACACCCGGAGCCCCAGCTCGCGGTATTCGGCGGCCAGCGACTCGATGACGTCGAGGCCGGTCTGGTGCAGCTGTGCCGGGGTCAGGTCGGTGGTCGTGTGCACCCGGGCGAGCCGCGCGTACGCCGCTTCGCCGCCCGGCAGCGCGGAGAGACCGGGACGGTCGGCGGGCCGCCCGTGCGGCTTCACCTCGGTGAGCAGGAACTCGCGGTACTCGGCGAACGCGGGCCGGACGACGTCGGCGAGCAGCTCGTCGCGCCGGCGCTCGAACTCCTCGTCCGGCGCCGGCTGGCGCCGCAGCGGGTCGGCGGCCGGCTCGGCGAGGTAGCGGTCGAGGTGCGCGACCGCGGCGTCGACCAGGTGGGCCACCGGGACCAGGCCGTCGGTGATGCCCTCGGTGTGCCGGCGCGCGGCCTGGCGCAGGTACTCCGGGACCGCCGCGAGCCGCCCGAGCTGCGCCTCCGCCGTCTCACCCGCCGTCACGGGGGTCATCGGCAGGTTCAGGAGCAGGGTCGCCGCGGGCCCGATGGAGAGGTCGGTGACGGTGAACTCGGCCGTCCGGGCGTCGATCACCGCGATGCGGGCCTCGGCGGAGGTGATCAGGACGTCCCGGGTGACGCGGTCCTCGGCCGGCAGGCCCTCGGTCCCGAGCGCGCGCGCCCGCTCCAGGACCGCCGCGATCCGGGCCCGCGACGCCTGCTCGGCTTCGGCCGACAAGTCCGGCAAACCGGTCGCCGCCGGGCGGACGCCCAGCACCGCCGGCGTCAGCGGATCGGCGGCGAACAGCGCTTCGACGAACTCGTCGGCGAGTTCGGTGACCGCGGTCATGGCGGGACCCCCAGCAATCGGTGTTGTGCTCCCGGCCGACCCTAACGGAGATCACCGACAAGAACGGCCGGTCGTTCGCCGGGGGCGGACGGCCTCGGCGCGACCGGCGGGGCGACGCGGTAGCGTTCACCGAGTGGCCGTGACCGATCCCGTGGACATCCGCCTGCTCGCCGCGCTCGCCGACCTCGGCAAGACCGCGGTGCACGAGCTCGCGGCCAAGGTCGGCATGGATCCCCGCGAGGTCGCCTACCGGCTGGTCGCCCTGTCCGGCAGCGGGCTCCCGCTGCTCGTCGGCGTCGAAAGCGACCCGAACGGCCTGCGCGCCGCCATCGCCGCCGCGCCGCCGTCGTGGGCGAACCGGCCGCCCGCGGCGCCGCAGTTCCCGCCGTCGCAGCCGGTGCCGCAGCAGCCGCCGATGCCGCCGGGCCCGGGTCCGCAGGGGGTGCCGTCCGGTCCGTACAACGTCCAGGGTGCGCCCTCGGGGCCGTACAACGTGCAAGGCGCGCCCTCCGGGCCGTACAACGTCCAGGGCACGCCGTCCGGGCGGTACCCCGGCCCGCCGCCCCGGCCCCCGCAGCAGCAGCCACCGCGGCCGCCGCAGCAGCAGTTCGCGGCGCCGCTCGACCCGTCCGTCAGCACGTGGGGCCTGCCGCAGACGGCGTCGTGGGCCCGCGGTGACGAACCCCCGCGCACCGGCGCTCCCGGCGGCAAGCAGGGCCGGCTCGGCCAGGTCATGGAGACCCAGGGCCTGGAAGGCGAACAGCTGTCGGTGCAGCTGCTGGAGGTCCAGGACCCGGCGGACTTCCTCTTCAGCGCGGCCGGCTACCGCCTGGAGAACGGCGAGCGCTCGGTGGTCGTGCACACCGAGATCACCAACCGCGGCGCGATCCCGTTCGCCTCACTGCCGGACAACTACCTCGAGCTGCTCGCCGCCGACGGCACGGCGATCGGCAAGGCGCCGGTGTCACTGACGTCGCGGCCGCCGCACAAAATCGGCGTCAAGCCGGGCGAAACCCTGGGCGGCCACACCGTGTACGTGCTCCCGGACACCACCCGTGTGGTCTCGGTCCGCTGGAGCCCGCGGCCGGAGCCGGACGAGCGCACCCTGACCTGGTCGATCGACGACTAGGGAGTGTCCTGTAAGTGGTCTGGCCGCGGTCCGGTTGGGTTGCGGACGTGGTTGGTCGCGGTGAGTTGACGGACAAGGCGTGGGCGGTGATCGAGCCGTTGCTGCCACCTCAACGATCCTGCGGAAGCGGCGCACCGGCGCCCCGTGGCGTGCGCTACTGGCCATGGAAACCGCGCATGAACGGCTGCGGTTGTGGACCAAGGACGGCACGCCAAATGCGCTGCCTACTACCAGGCCGAACTCACCATCGCCGCGATCGTGCTCTGGCCCCGATGACTTACAGGACAGCTAGTAACTCTCGTCCTGCAGGATCTTCAGCGCGTTCGCCAGGTCTTCCGGGTACTCCGACTCGAACTCGACCCAGCGGCCGTCCGCCGGGTGGGCGAACGCCAGCGTCTTCGCGTGCAGCCACTGCCGGCTCAGGCCGAGGTGGCGGGCCAGGACCGGGTCCGCGCCGTAGGTGAGGTCCCCGACGCACGGGTGCTTCAGGGCCGAGAAGTGGACGCGGATCTGGTGCGTCCGCCCGGTTTCGAGCTTGATGTGCGCGAGCGACGCCGCGCGGAACGCCTCGACGACCTCGTAGTGCGTCACGCTCGGGCGGCCGCCCTGGACCACCGCGAACTTGTAGTCGTGACGCGGGTGGCGGTCGATCGGGGCGTCGATCGTGCCGCGGGTCGGGTCCGGGTGGCCCTGGACGATCGCGTGGTAGCCCTTGTCGACCGTGCGCTCCTTGAACGCGCGCTTCAGCACGGTGTACGCGTGCTCGCTCTTGGCCACGACCATCACGCCGGTCGTGCCCGCGTCGAGCCGGTGCACCACGCCCTGGCGCTCGGCCGCGCCCGACGTCGCGATGCGCAGGCCGGCCGCGGCGAGGCCGCCGACGACCGTCGGGCCGGTCCAGCCCGGGCTGGGGTGCACGGCGACGCCGACCGGCTTCGAGATCACCACGATGTCGTCGTCGTCGTGCAGGATCTTCATGCCCTCGACGGGCTCGGCGACGATCTCCACCGGGTTCGCCGGCTCGGGCAGCGTGACTTCCAGGAGCCCGCCCGCGGCCAGCCGGTCGGACTTGCCCGCGGGGCGACCGTCCAGCAGGACGTCACCCGATTCGGCCAGTTCGGCGACCACCGTGCGGGACAGGCCGAGCATCTTCGCGAGACCGGCGTCCACGCGCATCCCGTCAAGCCCGTCGGGCACCGGGAGCATCCGCGAGCTCACGCCTGGTCCTCCTGTGCTTCGGCCTTCTTCTTGTCCTTCGTCGACGTGCCGTCGTAGTCCTTGCCCAGCAGCGACAGCAGCACGATGAGCGCGCCGCCGACGCAGATCGCCGAGTCGGCGATGTTGAAGATCGCGAAGCCCTTGCCGTTGGGGGCGAACGCCGAGATGAAGTCGACGACGTGGCCCTGCAGGCCGCCCGGCGGGCGGAAGATGCGGTCGGTGAGGTTGCCCAGCGCCCCGGCCAGCACCAGCCCGAGACCGATCGCCCAGCCGATCGAGCGCAGCCGCCGCGACAGCCAGATGATCGCGATGACGACGGCCAGCGCGACCAGTGCCAGCACCCACGTCATCCCGGTCGCCATCGAGAACGCGGCGCCCGGGTTGCGGATCACCTGCAGGTAGATCAGCCCGCCGAGGATCCGGACCGGCTCCTTGCCCTCCAGGTTCGCGACGACCAGGTTCTTCGTCACCAGGTCGATCGCCCAGAGCACGACCGCGACCGCGAACACCCAGCCGACGCGGCGCTTCGGCAGCAGAGGCTTCGCCGGGACCTCGGGGTTCTCCGGCGCGTCGGCCACGGGGTCGGGCGCCGCTTCGGCGGCGGCTTCGGTCTCGGGTTCGGAGTGGCTGGGCTCGGTGCTCACCGGTCCATTGTCCACGCCTGGTCAGGGTGTGTCGGCGGCAGTGTCGCGGGGACGCCGGAGGAGGACCGCGAACGCCGCGGCGAACAGCACGCTCGTCGTGGCCAGCGCCCCGGTCACCGGGGTCGGTAACAGCACGCTGACCAGCGCGAACACCACGGTCACGGCGAGCACGAACCAGCTGCGCTCGTAGGCGGCCAGCACCAGCAGTCCCAGCGCCGCGACGAGCGCGCCCCGGACGTCGCCGGGCAGCCGAAGCTCGACGGTGCCGAGCAGGTCGAGCAGCGGGACGGCGGCGAGCGCGGCCAGGGTGCCGAGCACGAACCGGACGGGCCGCGGCGGCGTGCCGGCGCGGCGCAGGTGCAGCCAGTACCAGCCGGCGACGGCGAGCACCACGCACGCGAGGCCGGCGAGCCAGCCGAGCGCCGCGGGCGGCACGACGTTCGTCGCGTAGACGTCGGTGGAATACCACCCCGTGCCCCCGACCCCGCCGGTGCCGAGCCCGACCCCGGACAGGTCCTGGGTCAGCTCGTAGGCGCGCGAGTGCACGAACTGGCCGGCCTCCGGAGTTTCCGGGACCAGGGCGACCACCGCCATCACGAGCTGCGCGAACCCCAGTGCGGCCAACGGGAACCAGTAGTCGCGCGATCTCCCCATCGGGGCAGGATAGCGCCCGCCAGCAGGACGCCGGCCGAGATCAGCACACCGGGCAGGTCCGCGACGAGGACGGCGACCGCCCCGGACAGCACGGCGGCGGCGAGGATCAACGGACTGCGTTCCCACCCCGCGACGACGGCGAGGCCGAGCGTCGCCAGGATCGGGCCCCGGGCCGTGGCGTCGAGGCCGAACCAGCTGTAGGCGAGCAGGTCCAGCAGCGGCACCGCGAGCACGACGCCGGCGGCGGACAGCACCGCGGCTTTCGCGCCGAGCCGCCGGGCGTACCCGGCGACCACGGCGAGGAACGCGGCGATGAGCGCCCACTGCCAAGCCATCCCGATCCCACCGCGGTAGGCGATCACCGTGTCGGAAGTGCTGAGGAACTGCTGCGGGCCACCGTGGTCGTCGACGGTGAGCCCGAAGACGCTCTGGTACGACGGCGCGGCCGGCGCGAAGTGCGACGCCAGCTCGGCGGTCACGGCCGAGCGGCGGAACAGCTCGACCGTGACCAGGACCAGCTCGGCAAAACCGAGCAGTGCCAACGAAACCCCGTGCCTCCCCATCGGCCCAGGCTAGCGCTCAGCAGAACGGCGGCAGCTCCCGCGGGTCGCCCACCGGCGCCCAGCGGCCGTCCACCTTCGTGTACTCCCAGCGCGCGCCGCGGGCGACGACCTGGCGCAGCGCCAGCACCACGCGGTCGACGTGCTCCTCGGTGCTGCCGAGGCCGAGGCTGACGCGCACCGCCTGCCGGCCGTCACCGCCGGCGACACCGATGAGCCGCTTCGCCGCGATGTGGGCGCAGAACGCGCCGTCGCGCACGCCGATGCCGTACTCGGCCGACAGCACGGCCGCGAGCCAGGCGGGGTCGAAGCCGTCGACGACGAAGCCGACCGTGCCGACGCGGTCGACCGGCGCGTCGAACAACCGCAGCTCGGCGCAGCCGGGGATGCTCTCCAAACCCTTGCGCAGCCGGGTGAGCAGGGCCTGCTCGTGCGCTTCGACCGCGGCCCAGCTGCGGCTCAGGGTTTCGCAGGCGACACCGAGCGCGTACACGCCAACGGTGTTGGGCGAGCCCGCTTCGTGGCGCTCGGGCCCGTCGTTCCAGACCACGGCGTCGTCGGTGACGAGCTTGGTCGCGCCGCCGCCGGCGAGGTACGGCTGAGCGGCGCGCAGCCAGTCGGCGCGGCCGATCAGCGCGCCGGCGCCGAAGGGTGCGTACAGCTTGTGGCCGGACAGGGCGACGTAGTCGACGTCCAGCTCCTTGATCGAGACGCGGCGGTGCGGGGCGAGCTGCGCGGCGTCGAGGGCGATGCGGGCGCCGTGTTTCCGTGCCACCGCGGCGATTTCGGCGACCGGGAGCAGCTCACCGGTCACATTGGACGCCCCGGTGACGACCACCAGGCGCGGTCCTTCGGGGCAGCCGGCGAGCGCTTCGTCCACAGCGGACACCGCGGCGAGGCGGGTGCGCGGGGTCGGGATCCGCCGGACGTGCGGGCCCCGCCACGGAAGCAGCGCCGCGTGGTGCTCGGTGTCGAACACGACCACCGAGGTGCGCGGCGGGAGGCTGCGGGCGAGCAGGTTGAAGGAGTCCGTGGTGTTGCGGGTGAACACGACGGTGTCGGTCCGGCGCGCGCCGGCAAAACGGCGCAGGGCGTCGCGGGTGCGCTCGTAGAGCTTGGTCGACACCTGCGACGCGAAGCCGGCGCCGCGGTTGACGCTGGCGTACCAGGGCAGGAACTCGTCGACGGCGTCGCGGACGGCCGCCAGGCACGGCGCGCTCGCCGCGTGGTCGAGGTTGGCGTAGCCGATGTCGCCGCCGGTGACGAGCGGGACCCGCAGCGACGCGCCGACGACGGCCGGGATCTCCTGCGGGACAACGGTTTCGACGAGCTCGACGGTGCTGGTGCGGTCGATGGCGAGAGTCATCGGTGCCTCCTCGGCGGTCCGGGGGACCCCGGCGAGGGGCCCGCGCTTGCCCGTCGCACGACACGACCGGCCCGGTCTTCACCCGGGGCACCCCACCGCGGCAGGAGGGTTGCCGGCCAGCAAGCCGGGGCTTGACGCTGGCACTCATGACCTGGCTCGAAGGTAACCGAAACCGGACGCGGCAGCCAACCCCCGGTTCGCATTCTGAGACGCCGCTCACAGGACTGCGCAGGATGCGAGAAGGGTCAGAGCTTCGCGCGGAAGTGGCCCGGCAGCTGCGTGACGGCGTTGTCCGCGAGGTGCGTCGCGGTGCCCTGGTACTGCTCGGATCCGGCTGTGAAGCGCCAGCCGCCCAGGGTCTTCCCGTCGACCGGCTCGCCGTGGGCCGCGGTGACCGCGGTCGAAACCTCGGCGAAGGACTTGCCGTCCCAGTTCGCCGCCGGGGCGTCCGGCAGCGTCCAGAGCGTGAAGTGGACGTGCGCGCCGGTGCTGCTGCCGCCGCACGGGAGCGCGTTGCCGGTCGAGCCGAGCTCGGCCCCGGCCTCGACCTGCTCACCGTCGGTGACCTTGATGCCCTCCATGTGGTAGTACCCGGTCCGCCAGCCGCCGGCGTGGTCGAGGGTCACCCAGTCGCCGCCCGCGCAGTGCTGGAGGTGCACGGTGCCGGCCAGCGGGGCCCGCACGGTGCGGTCGGCCGGGCTGAAGTCGACGGCGTTCTTGACCCTGGTGCTGCCGTCGTCGGAGTGGATGCCGGCCGAGTACACCTGCTGGCCCGCCTTGAACGGCAGGGCCAGGGCCGGGAACGGCGCCACTTCGGCGCTCGCGGCCGGCGAGGCAAGCAGCCCACAGGCGGCGGTCATCACAGCGGCCAGAACCGCCCCACGAACATGCAGCTTCGTCACCGTGCGTACTCCTTTGGCTGTTCACTCACCCATTCGAACTAACCGGATCGAGCGCACAGTAGGCCAAAGGTTGGATCACTGGGAAGATCACACGGCGTTTTTATGCCCGATGATCACCCTCGCGGAAAAAGATCACCAGGTCAGCGCGAGAACCGGACAAGGACCGGACAAGACGCAGGCCAGCGCCGGCCCAGTCGTCCGATCGATCACGGACTGACCACGACCACGAACGGGCTAGCGGCCCGACTCGCCCTTCCAGCGGGCCAGGCGCCCGGCCCGGTCGACCGCGCGGAGCCGCCGTTCGACGGTGTCGCGGACGACGCTCGTCGTGACGACCAGCAGCTGGTCGTGCTCCTGCAGCCGGCTCGTCTTCTGCGGGGTGAAGCCGGTGCCTTCGCGCACGACCAGGCTGACGGTCGCCCCGACCGGCAGGCGCAGCTCGGACAGGTACACGCCGTGCAGCTTCGACCCGGGCTGGATGCGGACCTGCAGCAGCTCGGCGCCCAGCTCGTCCAGCGGCGCGGAGTCGACCTCGATCTCGTGCGCCTCGGACTTCTTGGACAACCCGAGCCAGCGCGCGAGTGGCCCGAGCGTCGCGCCCTGCAGCAGCGTCAGCACGATGACCAGCACGAACACCGCGCCGACCAGCCGTTGCGCGTCCGGCAGCCCCTGCGAGAGCGGGATCATCGCGAGCACGATCGGCACCGCGCCGCGCAGCCCGGCCCACGACAGGAACACCTGTTCCCGCCACGGCAGCTTGAACGGCAGCATCGACAGCACGACGGACACCGGCCGGGCCAGCAGCAGCACGACGGCGCCCGCGACCAGGCCCGGCACCAGCGTCTCGAGCAGCCGGCCCGGCGAGGCGAACAGCCCGAGCAGCACGAACAGCCCGATCTGCGCCAGCCAGCCCAGCCCTTCGGCGAACGACAGCGTGTCCGAGCGGTGCGGCAGCCGCGAGTTGCCGAGCACCAGCGCGGCGACGTAGGTGGCGAGCAGCCCGGACGCGTGCGCCAGCTGCCCGGACGAGTACGCCACGACGCACACCGCGACGGTGGCGAGCGGGTAGAGACCGGTCGCCGGCAGTGCGGCCCGGCGCAGCGCGATCCCGCCGAGCCAGCCGAAGGCGAGCCCGATGGCCAGGCCCGCGCCGAGCTCGTAGACCACCAGCAGCGGCAGCGTCCAATCCACAGTGGTGCCTTCGGCCAGCACGACGACGGCGATGTAGGCCGGCGCGTCGTTGATGCCGGACTCCAGCTCCAGTGCGCCGACGAGCCGTTTGCCGACACCGGCCGTGCGCAGCACCGAGAAGACCGCCGCCGCGTCCGTCGAAGCGAGGACCGCGCCCCACAGCAGGGCGAACCGCCAGTCCAGGCCCAGCAGGAAGTGCAGGGCCGCGCCGGTGACCGCGATGCTGACCACGACGGCCACAGTGGACAGTGCGATCCCGATGCCCAGGGCGGGTTTCACCGCCGACCACCGGGTCGTCAGCCCGCCTTCGGCGAGGATCATGACGAGCGCGGCGAGCCCCAGCGACTGGGTCAGCTCGGGGTTGTCGAACCGGATGCCGAAGCCGGCTTCGCCCAGCAGCACGCCCATCGCGAGGTAGAGCAGCAGCGAGGGCAGGCCGAGCCGGATCGACACGCGCACGGCGAGCACGGAGGCGAGCAGCACAACACCGCCGATGCCGAGCAGCACGGGAAGCTGGTCCATGCCGCCTCCCTCCGAGTGCCGTGGGCCCTCAGAATAGTGAGGCGGTGGGGTTAACTCGTTCGTGTACCGCTGGGGCGCGTCGCGGACGTGGTGTGTTAAGGCCCACCGAGCGCGGTGAGGTCGACACCGAGCGCCGCGAACGGCTTCTCCGCCGCGGGAAGCACCTTCACGGCGCGATGTCCGTCGTGGCCGACCCAGCCGGCGTCGACGGCCCGCTCTAGCAGCGCCGCGGGCAGCGCGCCGGCGAGGTGGTCGCGCCGCTCCGTCCAATCCAGACAGTCGCGCAGCAGCGGCCGCCGCCCGGCCGCGACCGGCACGCCGAGGCCGTCGAGCACCTCGCGGCCGCGGCCGGTCAGCGCGAGCCCGTCGCCGGCGTCGATCAGGCCGGTGGCCAGCATGCCGTCGCGGAGGGCGACGCCGAGCACACCGGCGAGGTGGTCGTAACAGGTGCGCGCGAAGCCGAGCCGCTTCACCCGCAGTGACGACTTCAGGCTGGTGACCGGCCGGTGCTCGGCGTGCTGGGCCAGGTGCTCGATCAGCTCGGCGACCCGCGGGTCGGCGATCCGGACGTAGGACGCGCGGCCCTGCTTGACCCGGGCGACGAACCCGGCGTCGGTCAGCCGCGTGACGTGCTCACTCGCCGTCGACAGCGCGATGCCGGCCGCCTTCGCCAGCTCACCGACGGTCCAGGCCCGCCCGTCCAGCAGCACGAGGCACATGGTGGCCCGGCTCGGATCCGCGAGCACGGCGGCCACTTCGGCCAGCGCGATCGTCTCCATACGACCACGGTACGACCCGCACCCTTCGCCCGCGGCCGAACCAACCCGGAGCTTTCACGTGAAAGCTCCGGTCGAGGCCAGGAGTCAGAGGGACTTGAGGAACGTGGCGGCCAGCTGGACGGCCGGGCCCGAGTCGTTGGAGTTCTCCAGGACCACCGCGAACGCGACGTTGCCGCGGTAGCCCACGAACCAGCCGGTGGCCGACGCGCCGTCGCCGAACTGGGCCGTGCCCGTCTTGCCGAACACCGTGCCGGCCCCCGCGGCGGCGCGGCCCGTTCCGCTGGTCACCACCGCGCGCATCATCTTCCGGACCTCGCCGAGCACCGAGGACGGCGGCGGTGAGTAGCCCTTGACCACCTGCGTCTCGACGTCGTGCCACAGCCGCGGGGTGATCGCCTTGCCGGAGGCCACCGTCGCCGCCATCACCGCTCCGCCGAGGCAGCTCGCCTGGATGCGGCCCTGGCCGAACCCGTCCTCGACCTGCTCGTCCTTGCTCGCCGCCGGCTCGACCTTGCCGAGCTCGGTGGAGATCCCCGGGATCTCGTAGTCGGCGTTCAGGCCCAGTTCGTTGGCCGCCTTCTGCAGGCCGTCGGCCGGGAGGGCCAGCGCGAGCTGCCCGAACGTCGTGTTGCACGAGCGCGCGAACGCCGTCTGCAGGTTCGTCGCGCCCAGCTCGAACCCCTCGTTCTTGACCGTGCGGGTGCCGATCGTCGCGACGCCGGGGCAGTCGACCGGCGACCCCGCGTTGAGCCCGCTCTGCTGGACCGCGGCGACCGCCGTCGCGATCTTGAACGACGAACCCGGCTCGTACAGGCCGTTCAGGGCCTTCGGCGCGTCCCCGGCGGCGGCGTTCTGCGCGACGGCCAGGATGTCACCCGACCCGGTGTCGAGCGCGACCATCATCGCGGATCCCCGGTACCCGTTCACCGCCTTCTGGGCGGCGTTCTGCGCGGTCAGGCTCAGGCTCGACACGAGCGCCGGCGCGCCGTCGGCGGACGTCTTGCCGAACAGCGTCTCCAGGCTCTTGCCCGCGGCGTCGACCCGCTGGACGGCGAACCCGCTGCCCGCGGCGGCCGTGACCTGGCCGGTGAGCGCCGACCGCAGCAGCGGCGCCGGGTCGCCGTCGACCGGGTGCAGACCGCCGGCCCCGCTGACCAGCAGGGGTTTGCCCTCACGGTCGGCGACCGCGGTGCTGTCCTGCACGGCCGTGCTGATCACCAGCCGCTGCCCGGTCTCCAGCTTCGGGTGCAGCAGCGACGGCGCCCAGTGCACGAGCCACTTGCCGCCGGCCAGCGCGAGCTGGAACGGGACGTCGTAGGTCCAGACCTGGCCCGGCTTCAGCGCCCAGGTGAGGCTGAACGTGCCGCCCGTCTGCTTCGCCCCGGCCGGGGTCGGCTGCAGGACGGTCAGCTTGGCGGTCACCGACGACGGGCTCAGCGTGTTCCGCGCGTCGCGCAGGGCCACCGCGGCCGCCGTGTTGTCGTCGGTCAGCCGGCTCGCCGCGTCGGAGTTGTTCTCGGAAAGGTCCTGCAGGTACTCGGTGATCGCCGACCGCGGGTCGAGCGCGCCCGGGCTTTCGACGCCCGTCGCCCCGGCTTCCGCTTCGGGGGTCGAGCCCCCGCCGTTCAGCACGAAGAACGCCGCCACGACCACCATCACGACGAGCAGCGCGCCGCCGATCAGGATGCCGCGTCTTCTGGCAGGACTCATTCCGGTAACCCCTCCCCCAAGGAACACCACCGCCGTGGGGGGGGGGGGGGGGGCGTCCCACGGGGAGCGGGGGGTTTTCTGCCAAAGAAAGCCACCTCGGCCCGTTTTCCATCACATCTGCGGAGAGCACCGGCCA
>NZ_JBVJNO010000007.1:156815-281785 GCF_055583645.1 Amycolatopsis sp. NPDC104587 | reverse complement strand
TACCCCCCCCCCCCCCCCCCCCCCCCCCCCCCCCCCCCCCCCCCCACCACCCCCCCCACCCCCCCCCCCCCCCCCCCCCCCCCCCCCCCCCCCCCCCCCCGGCCCGTCAGGCTTTCGCCACCGAAACCGTCACCTTCGTCCCGTCGCCGACCGTGCCGGCGAAGCCCTCGGCCACCGGGCCGTAGGTCACCGACGTAGCCAGCGTCTCCGACGCCAGGAACTTCTCTTGCGCCTGCGCCGCCTCGACGACCTCGGCGGGCGCGTCGACTGTCAACGCGATCCGGTCGGCGACGTCGAGACCGGCGTCGCGACGCGCCTGCTGCACGACCCGGACCAGGTCGCGGACCAGGCCTTCGGCCGCCAGCTCCGGCGTGACCTCGGTGTCGACGAGGACCAGCCCGGACCCGCCGGGCAGCTCGGCCGCCGCGCCGCCGCCCTTGGCGACCAGCCGGCGCTCGTACTCGCTGTCGAGCAGCTCGATCCCGGCCGCGACGACCTTGCCGCCGACGAACGTCCAGTCGCCCGCCTTGACGGCCTTGATCACGGTCTGGACGTCCTTGCCCAGGCGCGGCCCGGCGGCACGCGCGTTCACCGCGACCTCGAACCCGCCGTGCGCGGCGACGTCGGTGGTCAGCTCGACCGCCTTGACGTTCACCTCGTCCCGCAGGATGTCGGCGAACGCGCCGAGCGTCTCGGCGTCCTCGGCCGCCACGACCAGCGAAGACAGCGGGAGCCGCACGCGCAGCTTGTTCGCCTTCCGCAGCGACAGCGCCGAGGACGCCACCTGCCGCACCCGGTCCATCGCCGTCACCAGCGCCGCGTCCGCGGGCAGGTCGAGCGCGTTCGGCCAGTCGGCCAGGTGCACCGAGCGGCCGCCGGTGAGGCCGCGCCAGACGACCTCGGTGGTCAGCGGCAGCAGCGGCGCCGTGACCCGCGACGTCACCTCGAGGACTGTGTGGAGCGTGTCGATCGCGTCCTGGTCACCCGCCCAGAAGCGGTCCCGCGAGCGCCGCACGTACCAGTTCGTCAGCGTCTCCAGGAAGTCCCGGACGGTCTGGCACGCGCCCGCGACGTCGTAGTGGTCCATCGCGTACTCGACGTCGGTGACCAGTTCGTGCGTCTTCGCGAGCACGTACCGGTCGAGCACGTTCGCCGAGTCCGTGCGCCACTTGCCTTCCACGCCTTCGGCGTTCGCGTACAGCGCGAGGAAGTAGTACGAGTTCCACAGCGGCAGCACGGCCTGGCGGACGGCGTCGCGGATGCCCTTGTCGGTGACGACCAGGTTGCCGCCGCGCAGGATCGGGCTCGCCATCAGGTACCAGCGCATGGCGTCGGAGCCGTCGCGCTCGAAGACCTCGTTGACGTCCGGGTAGTTGCGCAGCGACTTGGACATCTTGGCGCCGTCGGAGCCCAGCACGATGCCGTGCGAGACGCAGGTGCGGAACGCGGGCCGGTCGAACAGCGCCGTCGCGAGCACGTGCAGCAGGTAGAACCAGCCGCGGGTCTGCCCGATGTACTCGACGATGAAGTCGCTCGGGTAGTGGTGCTCGAACCACTCGGCGTTCTCGAACGGGTAGTGCACCTGGGCGTAGGGCATCGAGCCCGAGTCGAACCAGACGTCGAGGACGTCCGGGACGCGGCGCATGGTCGACTTCCCGGTCGGGTCGTCCGGGTTCGGCCGGGTCAGCTCGTCGATGTAGGGCCGGTGCAGGTTGTCCAGCCGGACGCCGAAGTCGGCCTCCAGCTCGTCGAGCGAGCCGTAGACGTCGGTGCGCGGGTGCTCCGGGTCGTCGGACTGCCACACCGGGATCGGCGTGCCCCAGTACCGGTTGCGCGAGACCGACCAGTCGCGCGCGTTCTCCAGCCACTTGCCGAACTGGCCGTCCTTGACGTTCTCCGGGTACCAGGTGATCTGCTGGTTGAGCTCGACCATCCGGTCCTTGAACTGCGTCACCGCGACGAACCACGACGAGACCGCGCGGTAGATCAGCGGGTTCCGGCAGCGCCAGCAGTGCGGGTAGGAGTGGTCGTAGGTCTCGTGCCGCAGCAGCACGGAACCCTGCTGCCCGGCCGAACCCGTGCCGTTCTTGAGGTCCCGGACGATGTTCGGGTTGGCGTCGAAGACCTGCTGGCCCTCGTAGTCGGGCACGGTCGCGTCGAACTTGCCGTGCGCGTCGACCGGCGTGACCGGGACGATCCCGGCGGCGTCGGTGACGACCTTGTCCTCTTCACCGTAGGCGGGCGCGATGTGCACGACGCCGGTGCCGTCTTCGGTGGTGACGTAGTCGGCGGCCAGCACGCGGTGCGCGTTCTCGGTCCCGGTGAAGTACGGGAACGGGGGTGCGTAACGGTTCCCGAGCAGCTGCGCGCCGGTGTAGCGCGCGACGACCGCCGGCTCCTCGCCGAGTTCACGGGCGTACGCGGCAACCCGCGCTTCGGCGAGCAGGAACCGCTTGCCGTCGCTCTCGACGACGACGTAGTCCACCTCGGGGTGCACGGCCGTGGCGAGGTTCGACGGCAGCGTCCACGGCGTCGTCGTCCAGATCAGCAGGTAGGTGCCGTCGAGCTCGTTGTCGTTGTCCTGCAAGCGGAAACCGACGGTGACGGCCGGGTCCTGCCGGTTGCGGTAGACGTCGGCGTCCATGCCCAGCTCGTGGTTGGACAGCGGCGTCGCGTCGCGCCAGCAGTACGGCAGGACGCGGTAACCCTCGTAGACGAGTCCCTTGTCCCACAGGCGTTTGAACGCCCACAGCACCGACTCCATGTAGGTGACGTCGAGCGTCTTGTAGTCGTTGTCGAAGTCGACCCAGCGCGCCTGGCGAGTGACGTACTCACGCCACTCGTCGGTGTAGCGCAGCACGGACTCGCGCGAAGCCTCGTTGAACTTCGCGATGCCCATCTCTTCGATCTCGGACGTCTCGGTGATGCCGAGCTGCCGCATCGCCTCGAGCTCGGCGGGCAGGCCGTGGGTGTCCCAGCCGAAGCGGCGCTCGACCTTGCGGCCCTTCATCGTCTGGTAGCGCGGCACCAGGTCCTTGACGTACCCGGTGAGCAGGTGGCCGTAGTGCGGCAGGCCGTTGGCGAACGGCGGGCCGTCGTAGAAGACGTACTCGTTGTCGCCGTTTTCGCCGGCGGGACGCGCGTCGATGCTCGCCTGGAACGTCCGGTCCGTCTCCCAGTAGGCGAGGACCTGCTTCTCCAGCTCGGGGAAGGACGGCTGCGACGGCACGCCCGCTCTGTCGTCGAGCTTGGCCTGGGGGTACATCCGGGGTGCTCCTCGGTTCGTCGCTCTCGTACGGACGACCGGCTCCCGGTCACCCACACGGGGACGAAACGCCTGGCGGCGCACCGCGGTACCACCCCGCTTGCCCGGCGGTGAAGCTGCCGGGCCGCTCGTTCGGCGGCTGTCACGGGCCGCACCCGTCCGGTTCTACTGAGAGCGTGACGCTCGGTTCTTCCGGAGGCTCCCCGGTGATGGCCGGATCGACGCCTTGCTGACACCAGGTTAACCGGCGCGCGCAACCGGGTTGTCACGAGGGGCTCGTACCCAGGCCAGCGTCACGCAGATCGCCGCCGGCCACAACGTCGCCGAGAGCAGGCCCGCCACGTGGAGGCCGCCGGCGAACCCGCCGCCCGCCACGGCGCCGAGCACCGCCGCCCCGAGCGCGCCGCCGGCCTGCCGGGCCGTGTTGTTGATCCCGCCCGCGACGCCCGCCCGCTCCGGCGGGATGCCGGCGACCGCGGCCGTCACCACCACCGCCGTCGTCAGCAGGCCCATCCCCGCGCCGAGCCCGAGCAACGTCGGCAGCAGAGCCGGGTAACCGCTGTTTTCCTTCAGCAGCACCAGGTTCAGCATCCCGAGTGCCCCGAGCGCCAGCCCGGTGACCATGACCGGCCGCGGCCCGAAGCGGCCGGTCAGCCGGCCCGCCACCGGCGCGAGCACCGAGAGCGGCAGGAACAGCGGCACCACCTCGAGGCCCGCGGTCAGCGGCGAAGCGTGGCGCACGCCTTGCAGGTACAACGTCAGCACGAGGATCGTGCCGATGCCGACGAAGTTCATCACCGCCGCGACGAAGTTCGCGCCCGCCGTCCGCCGGGCGACGTCGAGCGGCAGCATCGGGTGCGCCGAGCGGCGTTCGACGAGGACGAACGCGCCCAGCAGAACCACCGCCGACACCCCGGCGACGACGCTCCCGCCGATGACCGCGTAGACCCCGGCGCCGAGCGCGAGCGCGGCCGTCGCGATGCCGGTGACGTCGATCCGGCCCGGCCCGCGCTCGCCGCAGGGCAACAGCCGCCGGGTCGCGACGGCGGCCGCCAGCACGATCGGGACGTTGAGCCAGAACACCGGCCGCCAGCCCGCCGCGGCGACGATCGCGCCGCCCGAGGACCGGTCCCGCCGCCGGCGCCAGCGCCGACACCCCGGCCCAGATCCCGAGAGCCCGGGCGCGCTCGGCCCGTCCCGGGTAGGCGGTAGTGATCACCGCGAGGGTGCCCGGCAGCAGCAACGCGGCACCCAGGCCCTGGCCGGCCCGCGCGGCGACGAGCCACGGCACCGACCCGGCGAGCCCGCACGCGGCCGATGCCGCGCCGAAGAGCGTTAAGCCCGCGACGACGACCCGGCGATGTCCGAAGCGGTCACCGAGCGCGCCGCCGGTGAGCAGGAACGCGGCCAGGACGACCGCGTAGCCGTCGACGGTGACGTCCAGCTGCACCAGGAACATCCCGGCGCACAGGGTGAGCAGGAGCATGTCCCCAGTGGACCGCGGGAAACCTTCCGTCGCGGTGGAAGTGTGCCGGGGGCATCCTGGAGGCATGGAAGGCGACGCCGACATCGCCCGCACCGCCGCTGTGACAACCGGGGCTTCGCCCCGGGCCGGGGGCGCCGCCACCCGGAACCCCCGAAAGACCGGTGTTCGCGGACCCCGCGCGGGTCCGCGTGCTGCTCGCGCTCGGGGACGGCCGCGCGCTGGCGGCGTCCGTGCTGGCCGCCGAGGCCCGGCTCTCCGCCCAGGGCGTCAGCGCGCACCTGGCCAAACTGCGGGCGGCGGGGCTGGTCGTCGCCGAGAAGTCGGGACGGCACCGCTTCTACCGGCTGGCCGGCCCGGACACCGCCGAGCTGCTGGAGACGCTGGCGCGGTTCTCCCCCGCCCAACCGGTGACATCCTTGCGCGAAGGCACCCGCGCGGAGGCGTTGCGCACCGCGAGGACGTGCTACGACCACCTCGCCGGCCGGCTCGGGGTCGCCGTCACGACGGCGTTGCTCGATCTGGGTGCGCTGGCCGGGGCGGCCGACACGCGACGGCGACCGGATGACCGGATTTCGGCTCCCCTGCGCGAACACCCGTACACGCTGGGTCCGCGGGCGACCGAGGTGTTCGGCGCGCTCGGCGTGGATCCCGCCGCGGCGGCGGCCGGCCGCCGTCCGCTGCTGAAGTTCTGCTTGGACTGGAGCGAGCAGCGCTGTCGCGACCCGGTTCACCGACGCGGGCTGGGTGCGGCGGCGCGGTCAGGCGCACCGGGCCCTGCGGTTGACGCCGGAAGGCGCGCGGGAGCTGCGGGCCCGGCTCGGGGTGGCGAACGTCGCCTAGCGGTGCGCGGCGACGAGCGTCGAATCCGGGCTGCAGCGGTCACAGGGCGTGAAACCGAGCTGACGGGCTTCGCCGACGCCGATCGGGATGCGTTCGCGGCTGCCGAGCCAGACGCACGTGGTGAGGTGGTACCGCGGGTGCTCGTCGACGACCACGACTTCGTCCTCGAGATCGGCCAGCACCGCGATGTCCGCCGCGGAAGTCTCTTCCTCGCCGGGGTCGCCGTTGTCGGCCTTCTCCGGCGCGGCGGGTTCCGCCGCGACGTCGGCTTCGGAGGTGTCTGCCGGATCGCCCAGCTCACCGGCTGCCGGGATGAGGACGGTCTGCTCCGCCTCGGGCGCCTTCTCCGGTTCGGCGGCGGGCGCCGGCTCGGGTTCAGGTTCGGGTTCGGGTTCGACGGATTCGGCCGGTTCGGCCGCCGGCGCCGCGGACCGGCGGCGACGCCGGAGCCAGTCGGCGACCAGGATCAGCCCGGCCAGCACCGACAGGCCGATCGAAACCCACGCCCACAGCGAAGAAGCGGTGATGAGCGCGGTGACGAGCAACCCCAGAGCCGCCAGTACCAGGACCAGCACGATGTAAAGCACGCTGAATTACAGCACGAACGCGCCAAGATCGTCGGCTGACCCGCCCACGTGCGGTGCCGGATCGACTTCGAACCATGGCTCACCCCGCCGGCGCGTGCCGGCGGGGTGAGCCCGGTGGAAAATCAGCCCGCTTCGGCCCGCGGGCCGAACGAGTAACCCTGGCCGCCGCCGGACGAACCGGACGACTGGCCGGAGTTCGAGGACGCCGACGCCGGGGCCGCGGAGCCGCGGTCGTCGAGCTCGCGCAGCTGGGACTCGAGGAACCCGCGCAGCCTCGTGCGGTACTCCCGCTCGATGGTGCGCAGCTCTTCGATCTTCTTGCCCAGCCCGCCCTTCTCGGCGTTGAGGCTGTTCATCGTCTCGGTGTACTTGCGCTGGGACTCGCGCTCCAGCGTGGTCGCCTTGTCGCGCGCCTGGCGCTCCAAGGTCTCCGCCCGGGTCCGCGCGTCGTTCAGCATCGTGTCGACGCGGGTACGGGCCTCGTTGACCATCGAGTCGGACTTCGCCCGGGCGTCCGAGAGCAGCTGCTCGGACTTGGTGCGGGCCTCGGCCAGCATCCCGTCGGACTCGGTCTTCGCCTCGGCGGTCAGCCGGTCGGCCATCTCCTGAGCGAGCCCGAGGACCTTGGCCGCCTGCACGTTCGGCTCCGTGCTGTCGCCGACCATCGAGTGCGCCTGGGTCTGCTCCATGGCGGACTGCGGCGGCGGCACCGGCGCGAGGCGCCGGGACGGCTCTTCGCGCATCGGGGGCGCGGACTTGGCACTGTCGAGCTCGCCACGAGTCGACTCGAGCTCGGCGTCGAGCTGCTCCATCTGCTGGCGCAGCTCGTTGTTGTCCTCGATCAAGCGGGCCAGCTCGGTCTCCACCAGGTCGAGGAACGCGTCCACCTCGTCCTCGTTGTAGCCCCTCTTGCCGATGGGCGGCTTGCTGAACGCGACGTTGTGCACGTCAGCGGGGGTCAACGACATCAGATCACCTCACGCACTCCATGGCCTGCAGGTCCCTCCAAGTTCTTCCCCGATCAACTTGGAGTCGCCAGCTGCATCGCGAAGAACACAACCAGCAGCAGAACCATAATCGACAAGTCCAGTCCCACGCCGCCGATCCGAACCATCGGAATGATTCGCCTGAACAGGCGAACCGGCGGGTCCGTCACTGTGTAGATGGTCTCGAGCGTCACCGCAACCCCTCCGGCCGGATGCCACTCACGCGCAAAAGTCCGGACGAGTTCGATCACGATCCGCGCCGTCAGCAGCAGCCAGAAGGCGAACAGCACGTACCAGACGACCAGCCACACAGCTTCCACATACCTACTCTAACCGGGCGTCTCCGCAGAAGACGCAGTTGAGGGGGTCGACGCGGCATCGGGTCGACAAAATCACGTCTGCTTGCGCTCAGCGGTCCGCGCGACTTCAGCCCCGCAAGAATAATCCGCCCTCGGCAATCCGTCGGCGGTCTTCCGCCGTGACGTCCACATCGGGCGGTGAGAGAAGGAACACCTTGTTGGTGACCTTGTCCATCGACCCGCGCAGCGCGAACGCCAGCCCGGCGGCGAAGTCGACGAGCCGCTTGGCGTCGGCGTTCTCCATCTCGGTGAGGTTGATGATCACCGGGATGCCTTCGCGGTAGTGCTCGCCGATCGCCCGTGCCTCCACGTAGCTGGTCGGGTGCAGCGTGGTGATCCGGCTGAGCGGGTCGCGCATCGGCGGCCGGGCCGGCTCGGTGACCGGACGCAGGCGCGCCACCGGTTCCGGCTGCCGGTCGACCGCGAGCGCGCCGTGGACGGCGGGCTCGGACCCGACCACGGAGCGTGAACGGCTGCGGCTGACGGGCTCGTCGTACGTGTCGTCGACGTCGCGGTACCGTGAACGCGACGGACGCGGGGCCGGCTCCTCGTAGGAGTCGTAGTCGTCGTCGTAGCCGCGCCGGTAGTCGTCTTCGACGTCGTAGCCGTCGTCGTCCGCGGGCACCATCCCGAAGTAGGCCTTCAGCTTCTGCAGCGCGCTCATGCCTCTCCCTAGCCCTAGCCGCTCCCGCACGAAACGGTTTCTCACGCCGTCTGTGCCCCGTGCCGCCGACCACTAAACGTGACGACCGCGCGGGCTCCCTACGGCGAGGCTAAACCGCGTCCACCGAGCAACGCGGTTCCGACACGCACACACGTGGAGCCGTGCGTGATCGCCTGCTCGAGATCATGGCTCATCCCGGCGGAGACTTCTGCGGCATTCGGGTGATCTTTGCGGAGGGCCTCCCCCGCCCGGGCGAGCCGGTCGAAGGCCGCCGCCGGGTCCGCGCCGAGCGGCGCGACGGCCATCAGGCCACGGAGCCGCAGTTCACCCGTGTGAGTGACACGCTCGGCCAGCGCGCCGAGCTCGTCGAGCGGGCAGCCGCCGCGTTCCGGGTCGTCGTCGAGGCTCGCCTGGATCAGCACGTCGAGGGGTTCGTCACGTATCTGGGCGTCCCGGGCCGCACGCACCGCCTTCGCGAGCGCGTCGGCGAGCCGCGCCGAATCCAGCGACTGCACCTCCCGCGCCCACTCGACCACGGACCGCGCCTTGTTCCGCTGCAGCCGCCCGACCATGTGCCAGCGCAGGTCCGCGCCGGGGCGCAGCTCGGCGACTTCGGCCGCCTTCGGGCCGGCTTCCTGGTCGCGGTTCTCGCCGACGTCGGTCACACCGAGGTCGGCGAGCAGCGCGGCGTCGGCGGCGGGGAACGTCTTGGTGATCGCGACGAGCCTGACCTCGTCGCGGGCCCGGCCGGCGGCGCGGCACGCGGCGGTGATGCGCGCCTCGACCTCGGCCAGGTTCGCGGCCAGCTCGGCCTTCCGGTCGGTCATGCCTCGACCCAGGTGATGCCGGCGATCCGGCCGGTCGTGCCGTCGCGGCGGTAGCTGAAGAGCGTCTTGTCCTCGTTCGTGCACCGCGGGTCGACGCCGATCTTGCCGACGCCGAGGTCGGCGAGCTGCCGCCAGAGCCCGGCGCGCAGGTCGAGGCCGGGGGTTCCCTTGCGGGTCTTGCAGGCGCTGCCCGGGACGTGCTTCTCGACGTCGGCGGCCATTTCGGCCGGCACCTCGTAACAGTCGCCGCAGATGGCCGGGCCGAGCAGGGCTTCGATCCGCTGCGGCTCGGCGCCCGCTTCCCGCATGGCGGCGACCGCGGCCGGGACGACGCCGACCCGCGTGCCGACCCGCCCGGCGTGCACCGCCGAGACGACGCCGGCCTCGGCGTCGGCCAGCAGGATGGGGACGCAGTCGGCGACGAGCACCACGAGCGCGACGCCGGGCGTCGCGGTCACCAGCGCGTCGGTCGCCTCGGCGGCCTTCGTCTCGGAGCCGTCCACAGTGGTCGCCGTGCGGCCGTGGACCTGCTCCATCCAAGCCAGCTTGTCCTCGGCCAGGCCCAGCTCGCTCGCCAGGCGCTTGCGGTTGGCGAAGACGTTGCCCTCGTCGTCGCCGACGTGGTCCCCCAGGTTGAAGGTGTCGTACGGCGGCCGCGACGCGCCGCCCGCTCTGGTCGTGACCACTCGCCGCACTCGCATGCCTTCATCCTCCCAAACGCGGTGAAGGCCACCCCGAGGTCCTCGAGGTGGCCTTCACGAACAGCGGTCGAACTAGCGACGCATGAACGGCGGCACGTCGACTTCGTCGTCCGACGGGTCGTCGTGCACCGGCATCGCGCGCCCGGGCAGGCTGCCCTGGGTCGCGTTGGACCCCATCGGCGAGTAGCCGCGCGAGCCGCCGGGCTGCGGGAGCCCGCCGGTGTTCTGGCCGCCCGCCGACGGCAGCGGCGTGTGTGAGCGCGGCGGCGCGACCGGGTAGCCCGAACCCGACGCCGACGGCACCGGGGTGGCCCCCGACGGCGGGGTCGGCGGGTTCGAGACCTGGCCGGCCGAAGCCGACGCGGTGGTCGAGCGCGAGCCCGAGCCGAACGTCGACGGGTCGAGCTTCTTGTGCGTCGGCGCGCCGGCGTCGAAGCCGGCCGCGATCACCGTGACGCGGACCTCGTCGCCGAGCGAGTCGTCGATGATCGTGCCGAAGATGATGTTGGCGTCCGGGTGCGCGGACTCCTGCACCAGCGACGCGGCCTCGTTGATCTCGAACAGGCCCAGGTCCGACCCGCCCGCGATGGACAGCAGCGCGCCGTGCGCCCCGTCCATCGACGCCTCCAGCAGCGGCGAGTTGATCGCCTTCTCCGCCGCCTGGATGGCCCGGCCCTCCCCGCGCGCCGAGCCGATGCCCATCAGCGCGGAGCCCGCGCCGGACATGACGCTCTTGACGTCGGCGAAGTCGAGGTTGATCAGGCCCGGGGTGGTGATCAGGTCGGTGATGCCCTGGACACCGGACAGCAGCACCTCGTCCGCGGAGCGGAACGCGTCCATCAGCGAGACGCCGATGTCGCCGAGCTGCAGCAGGCGGTCGTTCGGGATCACGATCAGCGTGTCGCACTCGTTGCGCAGCGACTGGATGCCGTCCTCGGCCTGCTTGCCGCGGCGCTTGCCCTCGAAGGTGAACGGGCGGGTCACCACGCCGATGGTCAGCGCGCCCAGCTTGCGGGCGATCTGCGCCACGACCGGCGCGCCGCCGGTGCCCGTGCCGCCGCCTTCACCGGCCGTCACGAACACCATGTCGGCGCCCTTGATGACCTCTTCGATCTCTTCCCGGTGGTCCTCGGCGGCCTTCTGGCCGACCTCGGGGGCGGCGCCCGCGCCGAGGCCACGGGTCAGCTCGCGGCCGATGTCCAGCTTGACATCGGCGTCGGACATGAGCAGTGCTTGCGCGTCGGTGTTCACCGCGATGAACTCGACACCCTTGAGGCCGACCTCGATCATGCGGTTCACGGCGTTCACGCCGCCACCGCCGATGCCGACCACCTTGATCACCGCAAGGTAGTTGTGCGGGGGCGTCATCGAAGTCCGCCTTCCTGATCGTTGTGCCCGTACAGCCCGCCTGCGGATGATCAACTCTCAACCTAAACCCCAGATCGAGAGTTATGTCAACCGCCGACGTTAGGCAGGACGGTAGGCACCAGGCAGGCTCTAATCCAGTAGGCACGCCGTGTGTCGCAAAGGTGTTTTGCCACAACACGTTCGAGCGCGCAAGAGCGGGGAGCCGCGAGCACCGCCCCGGCCCGGTCTGCTATGGCTCCGGATCAGGCCGGCGCGGGCATGCTCATGAGCACGTCCGTCGGCGCCCCGCTGGGCGATCCGCCCGCCTGCTCGAGGCTCACCGCGAGGTGGTCCACCGCCCCGGCGCCGTCGGCCACGACCAGGCCACCGCCGTCGGCGGCGAGCACCCCGGCCGAGCGCGGCGCGGCCGTGCCGGTGATCAGCCAGGCCTCGTAGACCTTCCCGCCCGGCTGAGCCGGCAGGCCGGCGTCCATCACCATGACGCGGTTCAGCGACTTCGACGCGATGACCGTGACCCCGCCGCCGGTGGGCGCCTCGCCGTGCGCGGTCTTCGCGTCCGGCGCGGCGAGCAGGGCCGCCACCGGCTCGTACCGCTGCTGCGCCTGGTCGAGCCGGGTTTGTGCGGTGGTGAGCTGCTCCTGCTGGGTCAGCGCGATCCCGCCGAACACCCCGCCCGCGGCGAGCCCGACGACGGCGGCCGCGGCCGCCACGACGACCGCCCAGCGCGGGGCCCGCGCCGACCGGCGGTGCCGCTCGGACGCGCCCGGGCGCGTCCGCGGCGGTAGCTGGCGGGTGGCGTGCATGGCGGCCAGGACCCGGTCCTTGAACTCCGGCGGCGGCTCTTCGGCCATCGCCGCGCCCAGCCGGGCCGCGGTCGCGCGCAGCTCGGCGACCTCTTGGGCGCACGAGTCGCACTGCTCGAGGTGGCGGCTGAACTCCGCCCGCTCGAGGTCGGACACGGCGTCGAGCGCGAACGCGCCCGCCAGCGTGTGCATCTCCGGTGTGCTCACGCGGTCACCCCCAAACAGTCTCTGAGCCGGATCAGCCCGTCCCGCAGCCGCGTCTTGATGGTTCCTTGCGGCGTCGACAGCACTTCGGCCACCTCGCGATACGTATAGCCCTGGTAGTAGGCGAGCAGCACGGACTCGCGCTGCAGATCGGTCAGGAAGGACAGGCACCGGCGCACCTGGGAGCGTTCGAGCCGCGCGGTGACGGACTCGGCGACCTCGTCGAACGGCCGGCCGCGGGCGGCTTCGAAGGTCGCCTTCTGCTCCCGCTCGGTGCTGGCGCGCGCCGAGCGGACGCGGTCGACGGCCCGGCGGTGCGCCAGGGTCATCGCCCAGTTCAGCGCGGAGCCCTTGTCCGGCGCGTACCGCGTCGCGGTGCGCCAGAGCTCGACGAGCACCTCCTGGGCGACCTCTTCGGACTGGGCCGCGTCGCGCACGATCCGCCGCACGAGCCCGTAGATCGGCCCGGCCAGGTGGTCGTAGAGCAGCTCGAAGGCCCGCTCGTCGCCCTTGGCGACGCGGACCATCAGCTCTTCGGCCGTCGGGCCGGCGGGGGCCTCGACCGGGACCGGAGCCATGTGGCGTGCGCTGGCCGCCTCATCCATGCAGCTGTCCTCCGGCGTTCTGCGGGGTGCGCGCGATGACCGGCGCCTTCCGCAGCCACAAGGCGACGCCGTGGCGGCGGATCAGCGCGGACACCCGCTGCGGGAGCAGCGGCCGGGCCAGCACGAGCCGGACCAGCCACCGCGGGTTCACCGGGCGGCGAACTCCCCGCAGCGTAGCGACCAGCGGCGTCGAGCTCCCACGGCGCAACGCCACCGTGAGGTCGAGCAACGCTTCCGGGTGCGGCAGGCGCATCCGGTACTCGCCGTCCATCTCCTGGAACGGCGAGACGTAGAACTCCTTGGCCGCGCGGGCCCGGCCGGCCTCGTCGGGGTTCAGCAGGTAGGCGTGCCGGCCGCCGTAGGTGTTGTGCACCTCGGCGACGACGCAGACGAGCCGCCCGGCCGGATCGTGGCACCAGTAGACGCTGATCGGGTTGAACACGTACCCGAGCACCCGCGCGGCGGCCAGCATGACGACCTTGCCGCCGCGCAGGTCGACGTCGCGCTCGGCGAGCCACGCGTCCAGCTTCTCCCGGATCCCGCGCGGGTCGCTCGCGACGAAGTGGTCGCGGTGGTCGAACCGGGCGAACGGCCGCAGCCACCACGGCAGCCGCGGCGGCGCGTCCAGGTCCACCAGCCACAGGTACACGCGGTGCGCGAAGGAGTGCGGCGGGTCGATCCGCCGCACGTGCGCGACCGTGGCGTCGTAGAGCGCGTTCGTCACCAAGCGACTCCCAGGCTTTCGGCGGCGCGGGCCCCCGAAGAGCAGCCGTCCTCGTGGAAGCCCCAGCCGTGGTACGCGCCGGCGTAGGCGAGCACACCGTCGTTGAGCTCGGGCAGCCGTCGTTGCGCCGCAACGGATTCCGGGGTGTAGACCGGGTGCTCGTAGTGCATCTTGGCGACGAGGGCTTCCTTGCCGGTGCCCTCGCCGGGGTTGAGCGTGACGACGTAGCCGGTCGGCTCGTCGAGGCGCATCAGGCGGTTCATGTCGTAGCTGACCTGGACCGCGCCGGTCGGCGCGCCGCAGACCGGGGCCCGGTAGTTCCAGCCCGCGCGGGCGTCGGCCAGCGACGGCAGCACGCTGGTGTCGGTGTGCAGCCAGGCTTCGTTCTCGGAGTAGCGGAACGCGCCGAGCACCTCGCGTTCGGCCTCGGTCGGGTTGGCGAGCAGGCAGAGCGCCTGGTCGGCGTGCGTGGCGATGACGACCCGGTCGACGCGGTGCGGGGTGTCGGCGTCGTCACGGATTTCCACACCGCGGGCGGTCCGCAGCACCGAGCGAACCGGTGTGGACAGGTGCACGGCGGTGAGCTGCTTCGCCGCGCGTTCGACGTATTCGCGGGACCCGCCGACGACGGTCCGCCACGACGGCGAGTCCTTGACGCTCAGCATGCCGTGGTTGCGGAGGAACTCGAACAGGTAGCGCGCCGGGTACCGGAGCGTGTCGCTGCGGTCGGCGGACCAGACCGTCGAGACCACCGGAAGCATGAAGTGGTCGACGAAGTAGCGGGAGTAGCCGCCGATGGCCAGGAACGCGCCGAGCGTCACATCCCCGGCGTCCTTCGCGTCCAGCAGCCGCTTCGCGTGCCGGTGGAACCGCTTCACCTCGGCGAGCATGCGCACGTAGCGCGGGCGGACGAGGTTGCCGCGCTGGGCGAACAGCCCGGGCAGCCCCTTCGCGCCGGCGTACTGCAGGCCGCAGCCGTCGCAGCGGATGCTCATCGACATCTCGGTGTCGCGGGTGCGCACCCCGAGCTCGGCGAACAGCTTCAGCAGCGTCGGGTACGTGCGCTCGTTGTGGACGATGAAGCCCGAGTCCACGCCGATGGTGCCGCCGTGGGCGCTGGGGACGTCGTGGGTGTGCGCGTGCCCGCCGAGCCGGTCGTCGGACTCGAAGAGCAGGACCTCGTGCTTGCGTTGCAGCAGGTATGCCGCCGTCAGCCCGGCCACCCCGCTGCCGATGACGGCGATGCGTTCTCCCGTGATCTCCACACCGGTACTTCGCCGCCGGGCCACGCTTGGATTGGCTGTCACGGAGACCAATCCACGTCGCAGAGCGGAGCGAATCCCGGACATGCCGAACAGCACCGCGCACCGCCTCGCCTCGTTCGCCGAAAAGCTCCTCGGCGGGCAGCTCCCCGTCGGCCTCCGGACCTGGGACGGAACCCGCGCGGGCCCAGTGGACGCGCCCACCGTGGTCCTGCGCAACCGGCGTGCCCTGCGCCGCCTCCTCTACGCGCCGGGTGAGCTGGGTCTCGCCCGCGCCTACGTCACCGGTGACCTGGACGTCGAGGGTGATCTCGCCGACGGCTTCCGCCGGATCTGGGCCCTCACCCGCGCGGGTGAGCTCAACCGGGTGAAGCTCGGCCCGCGCGACTGGGCCGAGGCGGTCCGGCTCGCCGCGAAGCTCGGTGTCGTCGGCCTCCCGCCCAAGCCGCCCGCCGAAGAGGCCCGGCTGACCGGCAAGCTGCACAGCCTGCTGCGTGACCGGTCCGCGATCGCGCACCACTACGACCTCAGCAACGCCTTCTACCAGCTGCTGATGGACGAGTCGATGGCGTACTCCAGCGCGTACTTCACCTCCGAGTCGCGAAGCCTCGAGGAGGCGCAGCACGACAAGCTGGAGATGATCTGCCGCAAGCTGGGCCTGCGCCCGGGCATGCGGCTGCTCGACATCGGCTGCGGCTGGGGCTCGCTGCTGGTCCACGCGGCCAAGCACCACGGCGTGCACGCCGTCGGCATCACGCTCTCGGCCGAGCAGCTGCAGCACATCCGCGGCCGGCTCGCCCAGCACGACCTCGAAGACCGCGTCGAAGTGCGCCGCCAGGACTACCGCGAGCTGCCGGACGCGCCGTTCGACGCGGTGGCCTCGATCGAGATGGGCGAGCACGTCGGCGAGGTGAACTACCCGACTTACACCGCGACGCTGCACAAGATGGTCAAGCCCGGCGGGCGGGTGCTGATCCAGCAGATGTCTCGCGGCAACGTCGCCCCCGGCGGCGGCGCGTTCATCGAGCGCTACATCGCCCCCGACATGACCATGCGCCCGGTCGGCCGGACGGTCGACCACCTCGAAACCGCGGGCCTCGAAGTGCGGGACGTGCACGCCATGCGCGAGCACTACGTGTGGACGGTGCGGGCCTGGGCCGACACTCTGGAGGAGAACTGGGCCGACGTCGTCGCGCTCATCGGGGAGACGGGCGCGCGCGTCTGGCGGCTCTACCTGGTGGGCGGGGCGCTGGCGTTCGAGGAGAACCGGATGGGTGTGGACCAGATCCTGACCGTGCGGCCGCACGCCGACGGCACGAGCGGGATGCCGGCGACACGGGAGTGGAACTGATGCCGCTCGGGAGCACGTTGCTGGTCACCGGCGGCGTCACGCTCGTGGCGGTGCTGGCGACCTTCGCGATCGCGCGGGCGCGCAAGCGCTACGACACGGTCGACACGTTCTGGGGGCTCGGCTTCGCGATCGTCGCGCTCGCCGCGTTCCCCTTCGGCGACGGGCCGCTGACGCTGCGGCTGGTGGTGCTGGTCCTGACGGTCGTCTGGGGCGGGCGCCTTTCGCTGCACCTGCACCTGCGCAACCACAAACTGCCCGAAGACCCGCGGTACGCGCGGATGGGCCAGGCGCCGCTGCGGATGTTCGTCCGCGTGTACCTGTTCCAGGGCGTGGTGCTGTACTTCGTCTCGCTGCCGGTGCAGTTCGCCATGTACGGCACCGGGTTCGGCGTCCTGGGCTGGCTCGGCGTCGCCGTGTGGCTGGTCGGGTTCGGGTTCGAAACGGTCGGCGACGAGCAGCTGCGCCGGTTCAAGGCCGACCCGTCGAACCGCGGCAAGGTCCTGGACACCGGGCTCTGGCGCTTCACCCGGCACCCGAACTACTTCGGCGACGCGTGCGTGTGGTGGGGCCTGTACCTGCTGGCCTGCTCGACGTGGCCGGGCGCGCTGACGATCCTCTCCCCCGTCGCGATGACCTTCACCCTCGCCCGCGGCACGGGGAAGCCCATGCTGGAGAAGGGCATGGCGAAGACCCGCCCGGCGTACGCGCACTACGTCGAGCGGACCAGCGGCTTCTTCCCGTTGCCGCCCAAGAAGGTCACTCCCCGGTGAGGCCGTCGGTCAGCTCGCGCAGGACGTCGAGGTGGCCGACGTGCCGGGCGGTCTCCTCGATCATGTGCGTGAGGACCCAGCGGACGTTGAAGGTCTCGTCCTTGTGCGTCACTTCGTCGTCCAGGCCGTGGTTCGTGACGATCTCACGGCTGCGGGCGCACTGCTTTTCGTAGTCGGCGAGCAGCGTTTCGAGGGTCGCCTCGGGCGGGACGCGGAACTCGGCGTCCGGGTCCTGCTCGAGCTTCGCCGCCCAGGTGTCCTCCTCGCCGTCGACGACCACGGCGAACCAGAACCACTCGTTGAGCGTGAGGTGCGCGAGCAGGCCGGCGACGGTGGTCAGCTCGCTGGGCAGGTGGGCGCGGCGGATCTGCTCTTCGGTGAGCCCCTGGCTCTTCCACGCGACGGTGGCGCGGTGGTAGTCGAGCAGGCTGGTCAGGATCTCGCGCTCGCCGCCGGTGAGCGGCACCTTCGGGCGTTCGGGTCGGGTCATGGGACGGAGTCTGCCAGGAGTCACCGACAGTTTTTCGGGAATACCTTGCACGCGATGTAATCGTGGGCTAGGTTTACGGGCGTGCCGGATGAGTTCCTCTTGGACGAGCAAGCCTGCTTCGCGCTCTACGCGGCGTCGCGCGCGGTGACGGACACCTACCGTCCCCTGCTCGGCGAGCTGGGTCTCACCTACCCGCAGTACCTGGTGCTGCTGGTGCTGTGGGAGTCCGACGACCGGCCGGTCAAGGAGATCGGCGAGGCGCTGCACCTGGACTACGGCACGCTTTCCCCGCTGCTCAAACGACTCGAGGCGAACGGGCTGGTGACGCGGGCGCGGTTGCCCGCGGACGAACGCACCGTGGTGGTCGGCCTGACCGAGGAGGGCACGGCGATGCGCACACGCGCCGCCGCCGTCCCCTCGGCCATCGGCTGCGCACTGGGCCTCGACGACACCGAGCGGCGGGAACTGATCACCACGCTGCGGCGGCTGACGGCGTCGGCCACCGCGTACACCCATGGAGGCTCCGATGCCCAGCCGTGACGCGACCACCCACTGGACCGGCGGACTGCAGAAGGGGTCGGGCGAAGTCACGCTCGACTCGTCCAACGCCGGCACGTTCTCCGTCTCGTTCCCGACCCGCGCGGGCAACCCGGACGGCCAGACGAGCCCAGAGGAGCTCATCGCGGCGGCCCACTCGTCGTGCCTGGCGATGAACCTGTCGGGCGTGCTGGAGGCCGAAAAGCTGACGGCGGACTCGATCGACGTGAGCGCAGAGGTCACCCTCGGCCCGGCCGCCGGCGGCGGCTTCGAGATCAGCGGCATCGCGATCACGCTGCGGGCGTCCCTGCCCGGCGTGTCGGCGGAGCAGTTCGCGAAGTACGCGGAGACGGCGGAGAAGACGTGCCCGGTGTCGAAGGCCCTGTCGGGCACGACGATCACGCTGGACGCGGCGCTCAACTGACGCCGGTGCGAGCGGCCCCCTCCTTTTGGCCGAGGGGGCCGTTTCGCGTCAGTGCGTGAACTTGGCGAGGTGCTTGCTCACCCAGGCGCGTCCGAAGTCCGCCAGCGTGGAGCCGGCCCAGCGCCCGGCGATCCGGACATCGGTCCACAGGGTCATTTTCGACCCGGCCAGGGATCCGTGGCTGATGTGGACCACCGAGGCACCTTCGGCCCAGCAGAAGACGAAGTGCGCGTACATGTACATCCATACCCGGCACCCTGACGCGTCCACCGCCTCCACCGGTCCTTCGGCGGGATAGGGAGCGCGGTAGAGGGTCTGCGTCCGTGCGCCGAAACGAAATTCTTCGGGGACGAAACCCGGCCTCAGCAGCGGGTCAGTCTTCGACAATGGTGATCGTGCCGGTGCCATCGCAGCTTCCGCAGCCCTTTCCCTTGCAGTCACCGCAAGCGCGAGTGATGTTCTCCATTACTCGAAGATATGATCGAGCAATCGGCGACGCCAGACCTACTCGCGAATGCGCATCGACTTACCCGGCGCTGCCAGAACGCTCCGCTCGCCGAAAATCGTCGGCGATCGACTGGAGGAATTCGACCGCCTCGTCACCCTGGTACGCCTGAGAGCGAAAGTTTCGAACAATTCGGCGTGGTATGCGACGTCCTGCGGATCGCGCAACGCCACGGTGCCGGAGAACAACTCGACCGTCACCAACCGCTCGTCGTAGACGACGAAGATGTTCAGCGGAGACGCCAAGACCTCGGCCGCCTGGGGAACAACCGAGATGTCGACGTTTTCCCGTTCGGCCGTCGCAAGGAGGTTCGCCGCCTGGCCGACCATCACCGAAAGCGGCGCCCGCCGCCAGCGGACCGCTTGCTCGGTCAAGACGAACTTGAACTGCCGATCAACGTCGTCGAGAACCCGTTGCCAGGCCAACCGGGCCTCGACCATCTTGTCGACGTCTCGGCCCGGCCGCCCCTTCATCGTCGAGGTGAGCACCTGGCGCGCGTAGTCCGGCGTCTGGAGCAATCCACTCGGGATGGCGGGGAGGAACTGCCGGACCAGCCGGGACGACTCGTGCAACGCCTTGATTTCCAGCTGACCACGCCACAATCCGGTGCGCGCCAAGGATCGCCACGACGTATAGCCGACGTTCGCGACACGAGCGAGGGCTACGAGCCTTTCGGCGGCTTCATCGGGAACAGCCAGCGCCGCGACGATCTGTTCGACATCGATCACCGAGGCAAGCACCTTGCCCGTCTCGATGCGGCTGATCTTCGCCTGGCTCATCGCGCAGCGGGCAGCCAGCCGTTCGCCCGAAAGACCAGCGGCCCGACGCAACTCCCGAAGCATCTCCGCCAGCGTCGCGCGCTGCTCATCCTGCCGACCCGGCTCCAGCATCCCACTCGCCAAACGGCACCCCGTGACTCAAAGCTACGTCTCGCCAGCCGTGATATTTCCCCAAATCGGGATCCTCCACCAGCTCAGCACCGACAAAAGTGCCATCGGGATGATAATCGAGGCGCACAACCGTCGCGCTGTCGAAGAGCCAGAAATCCTGAGCCGGTAGCCCCCAGTCGCTCGCCGTGATATCGACCATCCGGTAGTCTTCACCGGCAGCCGTATTTCCCGGTATGCCCCAGGCGCACTGATAACGAAGGTAGTCCGTCAACGGACGGCGAACCAGCTTGGCGCGTTGGACAGTTCGCCCGGATGTGACGATCGCCGCGATCCGTCCGCGCCATGCCGCGTTGTGCTCGGGAGGTTTCTCACCACCGGCCAAGAACAGCTCGAAGTTCGGCCGCTCGGCCGGCATCGTGTAGATCTGTCGCACCTCCAGGCGGAACGCCGACGAGGTGAACTCGTCGAAGTACTTCTTCCCCCACTCAGCGCCCAAGCGCACGCAATGCCTCCTCGACCAGGTTCACCGACAACTCGACAGCCTGCTCGCCCGGTCCGAAGACCAGTCCCGCGGCAGCCGGCACCGCATCACCTTGCACCACGAGCGTGTTGCGGTCCGACAGATAGACGTTCGGGCACGTCCCATCGTCGCACGTTCCGGCAAGCTTCCTGAGCTTCATGGTCATCACGGTAAGGACTACGGAGAGTGCAGGCAAGACTACTCGGCGCCTAGTCGCGTACTCGCATAAGCCCGCATCAACCAGCCGCCGCTTTGGCTCGATAAGTCGACTTCTTCGCCTGGTTCCCGCAGATCTCCATCGAGCACCATCGCCGCTTCCCAGGCCTGGACGTGTCCAGGAACAGCGCCCCGCACCGCTCTCCCGCGCACCGGCGAACCCGCGCGAACTCCGGGGACGTCACCAGGTCCAACGCGTCACGAGCCAGCAGCGCCAACATCGCCGACGCCGGATCCGCTGCTTGCCAACGCAACTCTCCCGACGGCGTCAACGACGGCGCCGGCACCGGCAACGCCGCGAACCGGTTCAGCCGCTGCCGCTCGGCCGGGCGCAGCGATCCCGTCATCAGCGCGTGGATCGCCTCCCGCACCGACCAAGCGTCCCGGGCCGAAGCAGGTGAAGCCGAAACCTGGCCGAACTGCCGGATCCACGCTCCCCACGCCGCCGCGTCCGGGAGCTCTTCCGTCTCCGACGATGTTCCCCGGTAGCGCAGCGTCCGGATGAAGTCGAGGCACAAGCGGCCCGCGCCGACGCGGAATCCTTCCGTCATGCGGGTCACAGTACGCCGGAACCGGTTTGACTGGTACCGTCGGGAACCGATCAAACCGGTTCCACGACGGGGGCACGATGACGGAGACGAAACAGCAGGCGCCGCCCGGGTGGCTTGTGCTGCTGCTGGCCGTCTCCTGTGGACTGACCGTTGCCGACCTCTACTACGCGCAACCGCTGCTCGCCGAACTTCGGCAGACCTTCGGGGTCGGCGAGGCCGCCGCCGGTGGTGTTGTCACCGCCACCCAGATCGGGTACGCCGCCGGGATGCTGCTGCTCGTCCCGCTCGGTGACCGGCTCGAGAACCGCAGCCTGGTCGCGACGCTGCTCGCCCTCACCTGCGCCGGGCTCGTCGTCACCGGTGTCGCGCCCGGGTTCGCCGTGCTGCTCATCGCCTCGCTCGTCGTCGGGGCGACGTCGGTCGTCGTGCAGATCCTCATCCCGTTCGCCGCCGACCTCTCCCCCGACGCCATCCGCGGGCGGATCGTCGGGCGGGTGGTGAGCGGGCTGCTGTTCGGCATACTGCTCTCGCGCGTGGTCGCCAGCTTCCTCGCCGAGGTGACCAGCTGGCGCGTGGTCTTCCTGATCTCGGCGGGCGCGATGGCCGCGCTCGCGGTGGTGCTGCGGTTCACCCTGCCGCGGCGCGCACCCAAGACCGACGTCCCCTATGGACAGTTGCTGCGCTCGACCCTGGCCATGGCCAGGAAGCACCCCGCGCTGCGCCACCGCGCGCTGTACCAGTCGGCGATGTTCGGGGCCTTCAGCGCGTTCTGGACGACGATCGCCTTCGTCCTCACCGCCCCGCCGTTCAACTACTCCCAGCTCGGCGTCGGCCTCTTCGCGCTCGCGGGCGCGGCCGGCGCCGCGGTGGCGCCGCTGGCCGGCCGATGGGCGGACCACGGCCACGGCCGGCGGCTCACCGCCGGCGCGTTCGTGCTGTGCGCGGCCGCCTTCGCGCTCGCCGGCTTCGGCGCGCACAGCGTCGTCCTGCTGGCGATCGCCGCGATCGCGGTGGACATGGCCGTGCAGGCGACACTGGTGACCGGCCAGCACGTGATCTACCAGCTCGACCCGTCGGCCCGCGCCCGCGTCAACAGCGTCTACCTGGGCACGTTCTTCATCGGCGGCGCGATCGGCTCCCAGGCGGGCTCGATCGCCTACCACCTCGGCGGCTGGACGGCGGTTGTCGTCTTCGCCGGCGTGCTCCCGCTCCTCGGGCTGGCCGGCATGACCCGCACCGAGGTCTAGGCGAACACCTCCCGCCGGGCCGCGGCCCACTCCGCGTACGTCGTTCCAGGACGGCCCAGCAGCTCCTCGACCACCCCGGTCGGCGCCTGCGGGTGCCGCAGGGTTTCCTCGAAGCCGTCGAGCAGCCAGTCGACGGCCGCCTCCGGGACGCCGTAGCCGACCCACTGCGCGCGCTGCTCGGCGCGGGTCAGTTCGCGGAACCGGATCTCCTTGCCCAGCACCGATCCCAGCGTCGCGACCTGCTCACGCAGACTGAGCGCCGACGGTCCGCTGAGGACATACGTGGCGCCGACGTGCCCCTCCGAGGTGAGCACCCGGGCGGCCACCGCCGCGATGTCCCCGAGGTCGATCGGGGTCTGCGTCGCCTCACCGTAGGCCACGGCGACCTCCCCCGCGCGCACCATGCCGGCCCAGTCGAGCGTGTTGTTCATGAAGACGCCGGGCCGCAGGAAGGTCCACGCGAAGCCTGTGTCCCGAACGGCTTTCTCGACCACGGCGTACTCGTTGCCACTGGAGCCTTCGTGGTCGTCCCCCACGCTGCTGCCCGACAGCGCGACGACCCGCTTGATCCCCGCTTCCCGCGCCAGCTCGCAGAACCTGCCGACGGTCCGCGCCATCGGCGCCAGGTACACCGCCGAGACGCCCTCCAGTGGCAGAGTCGACGGCCGCGCCAGCGAGCCGACGACCACCTCCGCTTCCGAAGGCAGCGAAGCCCGCTCCGGATCCACGGTCAGCGCCCGCACGGGCACACCCAGCGCGACCAGCTCGTCGACGACCAGCCGCCCCACGCTGCCGGTCGCGCCCGTCACCAGGATCGTCATGACAACCTCCCCGTTCCCGTACGCCATACGAGATCGTACGGTATACGGAAACCCTGGAAGGCGCACAGGAAATTTCAGGAGGTGATGGTCGGCAGCTCAGGCGCGGCGACGTCGTAGACCTTGCCGTCCTGGGTGAGCAGCGCCGCCAGGACCTTGGCCTTGCGGTCGGTCTGCTCCGCCGTTCCCCAGCGGACGATCTTCCCGCTGGACAGCGTGAACTCGACACTCGCCGGCGTCCGGGCCGTCGCCGTGGTGACCTGCTTGAGCAGCTGCTCCGGGATCACGCCGAGCACCGCCGTCACCGCCCGGGTCACCGGGTCGTCCGCCGAGACCTTCGGCAGCTTGAGCTCCGGCAGGCCGGCCGGGCGGGCGGGCACCGTCTTGAACACCACCCCGCCGCCGTCGACGAGGTGGACGCCGTCGCCGCCCGGGCCGCTGTCGAAGAACGCGATGGCCGTGCGCTCGCTGACCGTGATCTCGACCGTGTTCGGCCACGAGCGGGACACCTCGACCGTCGAGATGCCCGGCATCGCCGCGACCCGGTCGCGGATCTCGTCGGTGCTCAGCCGCAGCATCGGCTTGTCCACCGGCACCGCCGCCACCGCGCGGATCTGGTCGGCGGTCACCGTGCGCGAGCCGCTGACCGAGACGTCCTTCGCCCCGAGCATCGAGCTGAAGAACAGCAGGTAGACCAGCGCGACGACGGTCAGCACGGTCAGCAGCGCGACCCAGCGGCGGCGGATCTCCACCTGCCGGTTGGGCCGCGCGCGGCCAGTGGGCTTCGGGCGCGCGGCGCGCGTGCGGCGACGCTCCTCTTCGGAGCGCCGCCCCCGGCGTTCCCTGGCCAGGGCGGCTCGATCCCGTTCGTCCTCTTCGGACGGACGGCGGCTTTCCCTGGTCGGACTCATGGCTTCAGCGCTTGTCCAGCTCGACGAGGATCTCCGGGCCCAGCTGCGTCACGTCCCCGGCGCCCATGGTGACCACGAGGTCACCGGGCTTCGCCAGGCCCGCCACCAGCGACGCGGCGACGTCGAACGCCGGCTCGTAGTGCACCGGCTTGGTCACCGCGTCCGCGATCAGCGCGCCGGTCACACCGGGCTCAGGCTCCTCACGCGCACCGTAGACGTCCAGCACGACGACCTCGTCGGCCTGCGACAGCGCCTCGGCGAACTCCGCCGAGAACGCCTTGGTCCGCGAGTACAGGTGCGGCTGGAACACCACGATCACGCGCCCGGACCCGGCCGCCGTGCGCACCGCGCGCAGCTGCGCGGACACCTCGGTCGGGTGGTGGGCGTAGTCGTCGTAGACGCGGACGTCGGCGGCCCGGCCCTTGAACTCGAACCGCCGCCGCACCCCGCCGAACGCCGCGAGCCCTTCGACCATGCCCTCGATCGGCGCCCCGAGCTCGAGCCCGGCCAGCAGCGCCGCGATCGCGTTGTTCGCCATGTGGTCCCCCGGCACCGCGACCGTGACGTCGATCAGCTTGGTCTTCAGCGAGATCCGCACGACCCCGCCGTCGGGACGCGGTTCGTAGGACATGATCTTGGCGTCGTCGGGCCCGCTGACCCAGTAGCCGTAGCGCAGCACGCGGACACCGCGCTTCGCGGCGGCGTCGCCCAGCGCGTCGGAGCCTTCGTCGTCGGCGCAGACGATCAGCAGCCCGTGCTCTTCGATCCGGTCGACGAAGTCGGAGAAGACCTTCGTGTAGGCCTCGGCCGTGCCGTGGTGGTCGAGGTGGTCCGGCTCGACGTTCGTGACGACCGCGATCGACGGCGAGTAGGTCAGGAACGAGCCGTCGCTCTCGTCGGCCTCGGCGACGAAGATGCCGCCCTCGCCGTGGTGGGCGTTGGCGCCGGACTCGTTGAGGTCACCGCCGATGGCGAACGACGGGTCGAGCCGGCAGTGCTGCAGCGCCACGGTGAGCATCGACGTCGTCGACGTCTTGCCGTGCGTGCCCGCGATGCAGGCCACGCGGTGGCCTTCCATCAGCCCGGCCAGCGCCTCGGCGCGGTGCAGCACCGGGATCCCCGCGGCGCGCGCGGCGGCCAGCTCCGGGTTGGTCTCCTTGATCGCCGTCGAGACGACCACCGCGGACGGCGGCTCGGCCAGCGACGAGATGTTCGAGGCGTTCTGGCCGACGAACAGCTCGGCGCCCTGGGCCCGCAGCGACAGCAGCGCGCGCGACTCCTTGGCGTCCGAACCCGACACAAAAGCCCCGCGGGCCAGCAGGATCCGCGCGATGCCGGACATGCCGGCGCCGCCGATGCCGATCAGGTGTGCCCGGCGCAGCTCTTCAGGCAGTTCAGGCACCAGCGGCCTCCAGGACGATGCGGGCGAGGGCTTCGTCGGCTTCGCGGTGGCCCATGCCGACCGCGGCCGCGCCCATCTTGGCGACGCGGTCGGCGTCGGTGACCAGCGGGACGACCAGGTCGGCGACCTTGGCCGGGCTGAGCTCGGCGTCGGTGACCATCAGCGCCGCCCCGGCGTCGACCGCCGGCCGCGCGTTGGTGGCCTGCTCGCCGTTGCCGATCGGCAGCGGGACGAACACCGCGGGCAGCCCGACGGCCGTCACCTCGGCGACGGTCATCGCGCCGGACCGGCACACCGCGACGTCCGCGGCCGCGTACGCCAGGTCCATCCGCTCCAGGTACGGCACCGGCACGTACGCCGGCTTGCCCGGGAACTCCTGCACGACCAGCGTGTTCTTCGGGCCGTGCGCGTGCAGCACGCCGACCCCGGCGTCGGCCAGGTCCTTCGCGGCGCCGGAGACGGCCGCGTTGATCGACTGCGCGCCCTGCGAACCGCCGAACACCAGCAGCGTCGGCGCGTCCGGGTCCAGCCCGAAGTGCGCGCGCGCCTCGGCCCGCAGCGCGGCCCGGTCCAGCGACGTGATCGACCGCCGCAGCGGGATCCCGACGACCTCCGCGTTCGGCAGGGGCGTGCCCGAGACGGCGACGGCGACCCGCTTCGCGAACCGCGCGCCCACCCGGTTCGCCAGGCCCGGGGACTGGTTGGCCTCGTGCACGACGATCGGGACGCGCCCGCGCGCGGCGAGGTACGCCGGGAGCGCGACGTAACCACCGAAACCGACCACGACGTCCGCGTGGACCCGGTCCAGCACCTCACGGGTGCGGCGCACGGAGTCGCGCACCTTCAGCGGCAGCCGCAGCAGCTCCGGGGTCGGCTTGCGGGGCAGCGGCACCGGCGGGATCAGCTCCAGCTCGTAACCCCGGGCCGGGACGAGCTTGTTCTCCAGGCCACGCTCGGTGCCCAGCGCGATCACCGTCGCGTCCGGGCGGAGCCGCTTGACGGCGTCGGCCAGGGCGAGGGCGGGTTCGATGTGTCCTGCGGTGCCACCTCCGGCGACCACCACGACGGGCGCCTTGCCCGCGGCGGACCGCTCGGTTCCCTTGACGGGCTTGCTCACCAATGACCTCTCCGGTTCGCGGTACTCCGGGTACCACGGCTCGCTGTTGTCCGCGCGGCCCCGCGAGACGTGGCCGTGCTCGTCCGTGCCGCGCTGCGGCGCACCGGTTCGCGGACCGACCTGCGTCGTTCCTGTGCCGGGGCGGGCCGCGCCGCACGGGGCGCCGGCCTGGCCGCCTTCGCCCCACTGCGCCCCGCCGCCTTGCGGGTGGCGGGCGGGCGGTACGGGTCGGGCGCGGGCAGCCGCAGCAGGCGTCCGAACTTACCCGGCCCCTGTGTGCGCAGTGCGGCCACCGCCTCCGGTTCGTGCCGGGCGGCGTTCGCGAGCACGCCCATGATGAGCATGGTGATCACCAGCGACGTCCCGCCGTAGGAGATCAGCGGCAACGTGACGCCGGTGACCGGCAGCAGGCCGACGACGTAGCCGATGTTGATGCCGGCCTGCGCCACGAGGAACACCGTGAGCGTGCCCGAGACGATGCGGATCCACGGGTCGATGTTGCGGGTGGCGATCCGCAGGCCCACCACGGCGACCCCGGCGAACAACGCGAGCACGACGACGCAGCCGATCAGCCCGAGCTCCTCGCCGATGAGGGCGAAGATGAAGTCGTTCTGCACGTTCGGCAGGTAACCCCAGTTGGACGTGCCCTGGCCGAGGCCCTTGCCGAAGAAGCCGCCGTCGGCCAGCGCCAGCTTGGCCTGGTTGGCCTGGAAGCCCTCGGCGCTCGTGTCGGCGTCCGGCGAGAGGAACGACATGACCCGGTCGAGCCGGTAGGGCGCGATGACGGCGAGCACGAGCACCCCGGCCAGGCCGCCCGCGAGGATCACGCCGAAGAGCCGTTTCGGGGCGCCGGCGAACCACAGCAGCGCCAGCAGCACCACGGCCAGGGTGACCGTGCCGCCGAGGTCCGGCTGCAGCATGACCAGGGCGAACATCAGCAGCGCGATCGGCACCACGGGCACCAGCAGGTGCCGCCACTGGTGGATGACGTTGTACTTGATCACCAGGATGTGCGCGCCCCAGAAGGCCAACGCGACCTTCGCCGCCTCGACCGGCTGGAAGGTGAATTCACCGAGCTTGAACCAGCCCTGCGAGCCGTTGACCGTCGAGCCCAGCGGCGTCAGCACGAGCACCAGCAGGCCGAGGCAGACCACCGTCGCGGTCGCCGACATCCGCCGGATCCGCTCCAGGTTCACGCGCAGGCCGAGCCAGAACACGACCGAGCCGATCGCGACGAACACCAGGTGCTTGGTGAACAGCGAGTACACGCCGCTGCCGGTCTTCGGGTTGTACGACGCGACCGACGACGCCGACAGCACCATCACCGCGCCGATCACCGTGAGCACGCCGGTGAGGGCGAGCACGAGGTGGAACGACGCGAGCGGGCGCGAAAGCCACGCGGTCAGCGCCGTGCGGAAAGCGACAAAACCGCTCTCCTTGCGCTCCCGGCGTGGCCGCTTCGGGGCGGGGGTCTTGGGTTCAGTGACCGTCACTCGGCGCCCCCGCTGCGTCGTCGCGGAGGACGTGCACCGCCGCGGCGAACGCGTCGCCGCGCTCGCCGTAGCTCGTGAACATGTCCAACGACGCCGCGGCGGGCGCGAGCAGCACCACGTCACCTGGCCGGGCCATCGCGCTGGCCGCACTCACCGCCGCAGTCATGGGTTCATGGTCACCCGGACGGAGGCTGTTCACCGGGACATCCGGCGCGTGTCGCGCAACCGCGGCGGCGATCACGGGTGAATCGACACCGAGTAGCACAACTCCGCGAAGGCGGCCGGCGATGCTGCTCACCAGTTCGTCCACCGAAGCGCCTTTAAGCTGGCCACCGGCGATCCAGACGATGCTCTGGTGGGCCCGCAGCGACCCGGCGGCCGCGTGCGGGTTGGTCGCCTTCGAGTCGTTGACGTAGCGGACCCCGGCGACCTCGGCGACCTCGACCGCGCGGTGCGGGGCCGGCTGGTACTCGCGCAGGCCCTTGAGGACGGCCTCCGGTGTGACGCCGTGCGAGCGGGCCAGGGCGGCCGCCGCGAGGGCGTTCGAGACGTTGTGCGGGCCGGCCGGGCGGACGTCGGCCAGCGTGGCCAGCTCCTCGGCGCTGGTCGCCGGGTCGGCGACAAAAGCCCGGTCCACCAGCAGGTCCTCGACCAGGCCGAGCTCCCCGACGGCCGGGGTGTCCAGCCGGAACGCCACCCGCCGGGCACCCTCGGGCGCGTGGTCGTCGGCGATCTTCACGGACCAGTCGTCGTCGGCGTTGTGCACGACGACCCGGGCGCGGTCGTAGGCCCGCCCCTTCGCCGCCGCGTACTCGTCCATCGAGCCGTGCCAGTCGATGTGGTCCTCGGCCAGGTTCAGCACCACGGCCGCGTCCGGCGCCAGCGTGGACGACCAGTGCAGCTGGAAGCTCGAGAGCTCCACCGCCAGCACGTCGTAACCCGCGCGGACCGCGTCGAGCGCCGCGTACCCGATGTTCCCGCAGGCCACGGCGTTGGCGCCGGCCGACTTGAGGATCGACTCGAGCATGCCCGCGGTGGTCGTCTTGCCGTTGGTCCCGGTGATCACCAGCCACGACGGCGGGTGCTCGCGCAGCTGCCCGGCCCGCCAGGCCAGCTCGACGTCGCCGATGACCTCGACGCCCGCCTCGGCCGCGGCGACCAGCAGCGGCGACGTCGGCCGCCAGCCGGGGCTCGTGACGACGAGGACGACGTCGGACGGCGGTTCGGTGAGCCCGGGCACCAGCTCGGCGCCCAGGCCTTCCAGCTCGGCCAGGCGCTCGGCGTTGCCGTCGGTGACGGTGACACGCGCGCCCAGCTCCGTCAGCACGGGGACGATCGACTTGCCGGTGACCCCGGCACCGGCGACCAGGACGTGCGAACCGGCAAGATCCACGTCAGCCTCCGAGCTGCTCGCTGTAGAACAGGCCGAGCCCGAACATGCAGCAGATCGCCGACAGTAACCAGAACCGGATGATCACCGTGGTTTCCGCCCACCCGGCGAGCTCGAAGTGGTGGTGGAAGGGCGCCATCCGGAACAGCCTTCGCCGCGTCGTCCGGAAGACCGCGATCTGCGCGACCACCGAGATCATCTCGACCATGAACAGGCCGCCGATGACGATGGCGAGCAGCTCGGTGCGGGTGGTCATCGACAGCCCGGCGACCAGGCCGCCGAGGGCCAGCGAACCGGTGTCGCCCATGAAGATCTTCGCCGGGGCCGCGTTCCACCAGAGGAACCCGACACACGCGCCGGTCGCCGCCGCGGCGACCACCGCCAGGTCCAGCGGGTCTCGCACGTAGTAACAGGCCTGCGCCGGGCCGTTCGCGCAGGAGAGCCGCTCCTGCCAGAACGAGATGACCACGTAGGTCGCCAGCACCATCGCCGCCGAGCCGCCCGCCAGGCCGTCGAGGCCGTCGGTGAAGTTCACCGCGTTCGACCAGCCCGAGATCACGATGTAGCAGAAGATCACGAAGATGATCGACGGGAACGTGATCAGCGCGAGGTCACGGGCGTAGGAGAGGCTCTCCGACGCCGGCGTGATGCCCTGCTCGTTCGGGAAGTTCAGCGCCAGCACCGCGAAGGCGACCGTGACCACCAGCTGGCCGACCAGCTTCGCGGTCTTGTTCAGCCCGAGGTTGCGCTGCTTGCGGATCTTGATGAAGTCGTCGAGGAACCCGACCACGCCCAGCCCCACCGCGAGCATCAGCACGAGCAGCCCGGAGACCGTCGGCGCGCCGCTGCGGGAGTTGAGCATCCAGTTGATCAGGTGCGCGGCGAAGTACCCGACGACCATCGCGATGATGATCGCGACACCGCCCATGGTCGGGGTACCGCGCTTGGACTTGTGTCCCTGGGGGCCTTCCTCGCGGATCTCCTGGCCGAAGCCCTGCCGGGAGAAGACCCGGATCAGGTAGGGCGTCAGCATGATGGAGACCAGCAGGCCCGCCGCGGCCGCGATCAGGATGCTGATCACGCGTCACCACCGTTCGAGCGATTCTCGGAGTTGTCGGATTCCCGGGGTTCGAGCAGGGCCTCGGCGACCCGCCAGAGACCGGCGGCCTTGGAGGCCTTGACCAGCACGACGTCCCCGGGACGGAGCTGATCATGCAGCAGCGCGGCGGCGGCCTCGACGTCGGGTACCAGGATCGATTCCTCGCCCCAGGAGCCCTCCTGGAACGCCCCCTGGTGCATCGCCGCCGCCTCGGGGCCGATCACGACGAGCTTGGCGATGTTGAGCCGGACGACGAGCCGGCCGATCTCGTCGTGGGCGGTGACCGAGTCCGCGCCGAGCTCGCCCATCACGCCGAGCACGGCCCAGGATCGGCGGCCGCTCTCCCGCGTCATCGCGGCCAGGGCCTTCAGGCCGGCCCGCATCGACTCGGGGTTGGCGTTGAAGGAGTCGTTGAGGATCGTCACGCCGTCTTCGCGGGTGACGACCTCCATGCGCCGCGCGGAGCGCCGTTCGAGGCTCGAGAGCCGCGTGGCGATCTCGTCCGGCGTCGCGCCCAGCTCTAGCGCCACCGCGGCGGCCGAGAGCGCGTTGCCGACGTGGTGCTCGCCGTGCAGCGGGAGCTTGACGTCGGCCGCGCCGGCCGGGGTGACCAGCCGGAAGGACGCGCGGGCCTCGTCGTCGAGGGTGATGTTCTCCGCGCGGACCTGCGCGGACGCCGTCTCGCCGACGAACACCACACGGGCCTTCGTGCGGCTCGCCATGGCCGCGACCAGCGGGTCGTCCAGGTTCAGGACCGCGACGCCGTCCTCGGGCAGGGCCTCGACCAGCTCTCCCTTGGTCTTCGCGATGCCTTCGCGGGAGCCGAACTCCCCGACGTGCGCGCTGCCGACGTTGAGCACCACGCCGATCTTCGGCGGGGCGATCTCGGCGAGGTGGGCGATGTGCCCGGGCCCGCGCGCGGACAGCTCCAGCACCAGGTGGCGGGTCTCGGCGTCGGCCCGCAGCGCCGTCCAGGGGTGGCCCAGCTCGTTGTTGAACGAGCCGGGCGGCGCGACCGTCGGGCCGAGCGGCTCGAGCAGCTGCGCGATGACGTCCTTCGTGGACGTCTTGCCGGAGGAGCCGGTGACGCCGACGACGGTCAGGTTGCCTTCGGACAGCCGCTGCACGACGAACCGGGCGAGCTTGGCCAGCGCGGCCAGCACGGCCGCGCCGGAGCCGTCCTTGTCGCCGGTCAGCGCGACCGACCGCTCGTGCGCTTCGCCGGGAGCGAGCGGCGGTACGACGATCGCGGGCGCGCCGACCTCACGCGCGGCCAGCACGACGACCGCGCCGGCTTCGACGGCCTTCGCGGCGAAGTCGTGGCCGTCGACCTTCTCCCCCGGCAGGGCCACGAACAGGCTGCCGGGCGTGAGCTGCCGGGTGTCGAACTCCACGCTGCCGGTCACCTGCGCGCCCGGGTCGGCGCGGTGCAGCCGGCCGCCGACGACGTCGGCGATCTCGGCCAGGCTGAGCACGATCACACACTCACCTCGAGTTTGTTGCGGATGGCCGCGGCCAGCTCGTCGCGGTCGGAGAACGGGTGCACCACACCGCCGGCCTCCTGGCCGGACTCGTGCCCCTTACCGGCGATGAAGACGATGTCGCCCGGCTCGGCGAGCGAGACCGCGTGCTCGATGGCCTCACGGCGGTCGCCGATCTCGACGACCTCACCGCCCTCGGCGGGCCCGACGGCGCGGGCGCCGGCGAGCATCGCGGCGCGGATGGCCGCGGGGTCCTCGGAGCGCGGGTTGTCGTCGGTGACGATCAGGACGTCGCTGCGCCGCGCCGCCGCCTCGCCCATCATCGGGCGCTTCGCGGTGTCGCGGTCGCCGCCGCAGCCGAGCACGGTGATGATCCGGCCCTCGGCGCGGGCGCGCAGCGCGTCCAGGCCCTGGGCGACCGCGGCCGGCTTGTGGGCGTAGTCGACGACGGCGGTGAACTCCTGGCCGACGTGGACGCGTTCCATCCGGCCCGGCACCTGCACCTGGGCGAGCCCGGTGACGATGTGCTCCAGGCCCACCCCGGCGGTGCTCAGGATCGCGGCCGCGAGCACGGCGTTCGCGACGTTGAACTCGCCGGGCAGCGGGATCCGCGCCGGCGTGGTGACGCCGTCCGGGCCGTGCAGGGTGAACGTCTGCTCACCGTGCGGAGTGGCTTCGAGGTCGGTGGCCTTCCAGGCGGCGTCGGTGCCCGCGTCGGTCGTCACGGTGACCGTCTGCGGCGTGAGCAGCGCCTGGCCCCACGCGCTGTCGACCACGACGACCTCGGTGGTCGAGCGGCCGTCGAACAGCAGGGACTTCGCCGCGAAGTACTCCTGCATGTCCTTGTGGAAGTCCAGGTGGTCCTGGGAGAGGTTGGTGAACGCGCCGACCGCGAACCGGGTGCCGTTGACCCGGCCGAGCGCGAGCGCGTGGCTGGAGACCTCCATCGCCACGTGCGTGACGCCGCGTTCGAGCATCACCGCGAACAGCGCCTGCAGGTCCGGGGCCTCCGGCGTGGTGAACCCGCTGACCAGGCGTTCGCCGGCGATCCGGGTCTCGACCGTGCCGATCATTCCGGTGGTCAGCCCGGCGGCCTCGAGCCCGGCGTCGACCAGGTAGGAGGTCGTGGTCTTGCCGGAGGTGCCGGTGACGCCGAGCACGGACAGCCGAAGCGACGGCTCGCCGTAGATCCAGGCGGCGATCTCGCCGAGAGCGGCACGCGGGTCGGCGTGCACGAGGATCGGGACGCCGGCGTCGCGCAGCGCGGGCCGCTCGGCGCCCTCGGCGTCGGTGAGCACCGCGACGGCGCCGGCGGCGACCGCCTGGTCGCTGAAGTCGGCGCCGTGCGCGCGGGCGCCGGGCAGCGCGGCGAACAGGTCGCCGGGCAGCACGTGCTGCGCCCGCAGGGTGGTGCCGGTGACGGTGAGGTCGGCGGCGTCGGGCGAGTCGGCGATCAGCCGGGCGTCCGCCCTGGCGAGCAGCGTCGCCAGCGGGACCGGGACGATGCGCGCCGGGCGCGGCGGCGCGGGGACCGCTTTCACCGGGCTTTCCGGCACCGGGGAACTGGACGAGGACACGGACACGGCCAAGAGGCTACCGGCGGCCGGTTCGGGGGCCCGCACGCGGTACGGCGATGACGGGCGGCCACGGCACATGTGCTAAACGGCCGCACGCACCTTCTTGCGGCGCAACGCTTTCCCGGCGACGGCCGGCCGAAGTGGACGATGCACGCGAAAAAGCCCCCTCACCGGTGAGGGGGCTTTCTCCGGCCGTGGGTCACGGCACGATGAGCGGGACCTCCGGCGACGGGCCGTCCGACAGCGGGATCTGGAACCGCTGCGTCAGGTAGGACGCGATGCTGTGGAACAGCGGCGCGGCGGAGTGGCCCACCGGCAGCGTCGTGTCCGGCGCGTCCAGCCGGATCCCGACCACGAACCGCGGGTGGTCGGCGGGCAGGATGCCGGCGAAGGTGATGTTGTAGAGGTGGTCGCTGTAGGCCTTCGTCCGCGGGTCGACCTGCTGGCCGGTGCCCGTCTTGCCGGAGATCTGGTACCCCTCGACCGCCGCCGTCGGCGCGGTGCCCTTCTGCAGGCCCTTGCCGTTCTGGGCGACCGCGCGCATCATGTCGCGCACCGTCTTGGCCGTCTGCGGGCTGACCACCTGCACCGACTTCGGCGCCGGCTCGGGCACCGTGGTGCCGTCCGGGTTCACCTTCGCCTTGACGATCCGCGGTTCGACGCGCAGGCCGTCGTTGGCGATGGCCTGGTACATCCCGGCCATCTGCAGCACGGTCATCGACAGGCCCTGTCCGATCGGCAGGTTGCCGAACGTCGTCGCCGACCACTGGCTGCGCGCGGGCACCACACCCGCGCTCTCGCCGGGCAGGCCGACGCCGGTGCGCTGGCCGAGGCCGAACTTCTTGAGCAGGTCGGCGTAGCGTTCTTCGCCGATCTTCTGCGCCAGCAGCAGGGTGCCGATGTTGGACGACTTGGCGAAGATCCCGGCGGTGGTGAAGTTCTGCGTGCCGTGGGTCCAGGCGTCGTGCACGGTCTTGTCGGCGACCTGCAGCGAGCCGGGCACCGAGACGGTCGACTCCGGGGTCGCGACGCCGTAGTCGATCGCGCCGGTGGCGGTGACGACCTTGTTGACCGAGCCGGGTTCGAACGGCGTGGTGACCGCCGGGTTGCTGAGGTCGTCGGCGGTCCAGGTCGTCTGGTCGTTCGGGTTGAACGTCTTGTCGTTGGCCAGCGCGTAGACCTCGCCGGTCTTCGCGTCCATGACCACGGCCTGCCCGCCCTTGGCGTGCGACTGCTGGACGTAGTCGGAAAGCTGGCGCTGCACCTCGTACTGCAGGTCGGAGTCGACGGTCAGCTCGAGGTCCGAGCCGGGGACGGCGGCCTGCAGGTCGCGCTCGGTGCCCGGGATGACGACGTTGTCGCTGCCGTTCTTGGTGTTGACCATCATCCGCCCCGGCGTGCCCGCCAGGTCGTTGTCGCGGACCAGCTCGAGCCCGACCAGGCCGTGCAGGTTGTGCTTGGACACGTCCGGGTCGTCGGAACGCCAGTTCGCGGCGCCGACGATGTTGGAGGCCAGGCTCCCGCCCGGGTACTCGCGCAGGGCGCGTTTCTCGACGCCGATCCACGCGAAGTTCTTGACGATGTCGGCGGCCACCGACGGCTCGACGTTGTGCTCGAGGTAGGTGAAGGACGCCGGCTTGTGGAACAGGTCCAGCAGCTGCTGCTCGGTCAGCTGGTTCGGCACCTTCGCCGCGATGTACTTGGCGGCCGCGGCGGTCTCGGCGTCGAACGTCTTCTTGGTGCCGGGGTTCTTCGCGGCGAAGTCGTCCATGTTCTTGTGCAGCGCCTTGAGGTTCACCGACAGCGAGCGCACCTCGACGCTGAACGCCAGCTTGGCGCCGTTGCGGTCCACAATGGACCCGCGCTGGGCCGGGATGTCGATGGTCTGGGCGCGCTGCCGCTCGGCCGCGGCCGAGAGCGCGCCGGCCTCGAACCACTGCACCTGCACCAGTTTCACACCCGCGACGAGCAGCACGGCGACGAGGATGAGCCGCACGGCGGAGAACCGGCTGCGGTTCCCGCCGTTGCCCCGGCGCGCGGCGGCGCTGCGCGTCCCGGCGGCGTAGGTCCGGCGCGCGCTCCCGGCGGAGCGCGCGCGGACCTGTCCCCGGCTCGACGACGCCATCACTGGCCCGCCGGCGGTGTGGGCTGCTCTTCGGCGGGCACGGCGGGCTGGTCACCCTCGATCGGCGCGCCCTGCTGGGACTGGGTGCCCTCGGCCGGCGCCGCGGGCGGCGCGGCCTGGACCGGCGGCGCGTCCGCCTTGGCCTTCTTGGGCTCGCCGACGAGCGAGGTCTTGCCGTCCGGGCCGACGACGATCCGCGCCGGGTCCCCGCCGGGCACCATGCCCAGCTGCTGGGCCGAAGGGGCCAGCGAAGCGGGTGACTCGGCCTTCGCGACGTCGCGCTGCAGCTGTTCCTTCGTCTCGGCCAGGTTCGCGTTGGTGGTGCGCAGCTGCTCGAGCCGGTAGGAGTCGGCGATCGCCTGCGTGGTCAGCCACAGCGTGGTCGCCACCCCGACGGCCAGCAGCGCCATCATCAGCAGCACGAACGACGCGCGAGACTTCGGCAGCCGCAGCTTGAGCCGCACCTTGGGGGTTCCCGGCTCGGCAACCTCGGCCTTCTTCGGCTCGGGCCGCGGCTCGCGCTCCTTGAGCAGGTCGGCCCGCTGGGCGCGGCGCGCGTAGGCGCGCTCGGCCGCGGTGGTGCGGCCCCGCGACGCGCGGCGCGGCGCGGCCTTGCCCGGTTCTTCGGTCCGCGGCTCGGTTTCGACGGTGGTCCCGCGCGCGGGCTCGGCACGCTTGCGCGTCGCGGGCCCGCCGGCCCGGCGCTTCGTGGGAGCGGTCATCGCGGCTCTCCGATCCTCTCAGCGGCCCGCAACCGCACCGAAGCGGCGCGCGGGTTGTGTTCGGTCTCCTCTTCGCCGGCCTTTTCGGCCCCGCGGGTCAGGAGCTTCAGCTCCGGTCCGTGCCCCGGCAGCTCCACCGGAAGTCCTTCCGGCGTGCGGGACTTCGCGAGCTCGGCCAGCGCCTGCTTGACCAACCGGTCTTCCAGCGACTGGTAGGACTCCACGACGATCCGGCCGCCCGTCGCGAGCGCGCCCAGCGCCGCGGGCATGGCCCGGCGCAGCACCTCCAGCTCGCCGTTGACCTCGATCCGCAGCGCCTGGAACGTCCGCTTGGCCGGGTGCCCGCCGGTGCGCCGGCTGGCGGCCGGGACGGCGTCGTAGAGCAGCTCGACGAGCCGTCCGCTCATCGTGAACGGCTCCTTCTCGCGCTCGTTGACGACCGACCGGACGATCCGCTGGGCGAACCGTTCCTCGCCGTAGTCGCGCAGGATCCGGATCAGCTCGCCGGGCGCGTAGGTGTTGAGGACGTCGGCGGCGGTGAACCCGGTGGTCGGGTCCATCCGCATGTCCAGCGGCGCGTCCTTCGAGTACGCGAACCCGCGCTCGGCGCGGTCCAGCTGCATCGAGGAGACGCCGAGGTCGAAGAGGATGCCGTCGGCCTTCCGGATGCCCAGCCCGGCCAGCGCGTCCGGGAGTCCGTCGTAGACGGTGTGCACGAAGTCGACGCGGTCACCGTGGCGGGCGAGGCGCTCGCCGGACTTCTCGAGCGCGGCGGGGTCGCGGTCCAAGGCGACGAGCCGCAGGCGCGGGAAGGCGTCGAGGAGAGCGTCGGAATGCCCGCCGAGCCCGACGGTCGCGTCCACGAGGACGCCGTCCCGGTCGGCGAACACGGGGGTGAACAGCTCGACGATGCGGCCCAGCAGTACCGGGACGTGCTCGGGTGCCGTCATGTGTTCCCTCCCCCTTTCTCGCCTGGCCCGGGGGAAATATGGCGGATGCCGTCAGGTCCCTGTCCGCCCGCTGCTGACCTGGTACCGGGGAAGGTGCACCAGGGCCATTGAGCGGACAGAGGCCTCACGGCATCCGGGTGGGCTTCCCCTCACCGCGCGGACGGCGAACCTCTTCGTCCCCCGACGACGAAGGTGCACCGCGACCACGCGCCTAGAAGACGCCCGGCAGTACTTCCTCTCGAGCCTTCGCGTAGCTGTCCTCGTGCTCTTCCAGGTAGCCCTGCCACGCTTGGGCGTCCCAGATCTCCAGCCTGGTGATCGCCCCGATCACCACGCACTCCTTGCTGAGCCCCGCGTAGCGGCGGAGCTCGGGCGCGATGCTGATGCGCCCCTGCCCGTCCGGACGTTGTTCGTCCGTCCCGGCGAACAGGTAACGCTGGTAGGCCCGGACCGCCTCGTTCGTGAACGGGGCGTCGGCGACCTTGCGCGCCATCTGCTCGAACTCGGCCCTGGGGAAGACGAAGAGGCAGTGGTCCTGCCCCTTGGTGAGCATCAGCCCGCCGGCCAAGGCGTCGCGGAACTTCGCGGGCAGCGCGAGCCGCCCCTTGTCGTCCAGCTTCGGGGTGTGGGTGCCGAGGAACACGGCCTCCACCTCCCTACCGCCCGCGGCAGCGAACTACCTTGAACGGCTACGGGGCTTCCCTTCCGCCCCACTGGCCACCACCGTACCCCACTTTTCACCACAGTCAACGCGTGAAACCGGCGCCTCACTCCGTCGTGTGCTTTGTTTGCGCAGGTCAGCAGCGTGGGGGCCGGTGGGGGGTGCGGTGGGGCACGGTGCGCAAGATCCCCCTTGCCGGGGGCCGGAGCAACCTCAGCTGTAGGCTATGCGTCCGCATAACGGCCGCGAAAACCCTCGGCACGCCTCGAGTGGGGCCCGGTGGGGACCCGAGTGGGGTCGAGTGGGGACATCGGTGGGGGTCGGTGGGGACCCCGGTGGGGTCGATTGCGGACCCGGCCGTGATCCAGCGGGCATCACCCGTGATCCAGCGGGCATCACCCTCGATGCCCCTCCAGACACGCGTGATGCCCTTCCAGACACGCGTGATGCCTATCCGGACACGCGTGATGCCCCAGGGCGCTCAGCTCTCGGGGGCGAGGAGGGCGGCGATGCGCGCCGAGAGCCGGGCGCTGTCCACCGGGCTCACGTTCACCCACTCCTGCCCACCCCGGGCCGGAGTCTTCGTCGCGCAGTACGCGCCGACGTCGGTGTCGAACCACGTCAGCCCGCCGACCCGCTCGACCCGCCCCGACGGCGAACGCCGGCTCACGCTGAACTGCCCCGCCGCGTAAACCGGCCGCGCCTGGATCGCCAGCGCCTCCTGAAGCTGAACCGAAGACGACGCCGAGCCCTCCGACAGCGCCGAAGCCGCCAGGCTGATCCCATACCCCGGCCCCGCGGTCAGCTCCGGCAGCACGTCAACCAGAGCCGAGCACACCTCGCCCGGAGTGATCGACGCCAGGGCGATCGTCTGCTCCGGCTGGGTCGCCAGGACACCGTGCCGGCCACGGGCCGCCGTCACCGCCCGGAACGGCGTGGACGCCGTCATGTCCGCCAACGCCTCGCACGCCACGAACACCTCGCCGTTCGCCAGGAGCTCCAGGCGCGCGGCCAGCGCGGGCTCCAGCACCGAACCGTCGTACAGGCCGCGCTCGGCCAGGTTCTCGTACACGGCCTTCCGCACCTCGGCGCGCTCCTCTTCGGTGCCGCCGACGCTGCGGACGCCGAGCGGCTCCGGCGGGCGGTCGTGGCCGAGGTCGGTCCAGAGGATGTCGAACGCCGACGCGGAGACGCGGATCAAGCCGGCCCCAGCGTCGGCGGGTCCTCGAACGCCGAGGCCGGGACGTGCCCGCGCAGCGCAGCGTCCCGGGTGTGCATGACGTCGATCGCCTTCTGGCGCGCGGCCTCGGCCTCGGCGCGGCGGGCCGCCATCTCGCCGGCCAGCCCGGCCAGGACGAGCACGTTCCCGGAGGACGCGGCCTCGCGGATCATCGACGCCGGGTCGTAGGTCACCGGCGGGGGCATGTCGGCGCGGGCCCGCGCGGCCGCGTCCGCCTGCGCGCCGATCGAGCCGCCCACCGACGCCGAGACGGCGGCCGAGTGGGACAGCCACCGCGCGGCGCGGTCGAGCGAGGCGCGCGCCGCGTCTCCGCCGGCGCCCTGCCAGTTCTCCTGGGAGGAGGCGACCAGCGCGGCGAGGTCGGCGGTCGACTCGTGCAGCCGTTTCGCCAGCCTGTCCCAGCGCGCGCCCGCCTCGCCCGCGGCGACCGGGTCGTTGTCCCGCTCGACCTCGGCGGCCATCGCCTCGTGGCTGTAGGACTCGTACCGCGCGGTCGGCAACGGGGGTTCGGACACGGCGCACCTCCTGGTCAGGGCAGCTTCGGTTCGACCAGCCCGGCCACCGTGCCCGCGCGGCGGCAGGCGAGCGGGGTGTCCGAGAAGCCGGTGTTGCTGACGTCGATCTGGACGCTGGCCGTGTCGCCCACCCCGAGCAGCACCGCGCAGGTGCCGTCGGCGACCTTCTTGTCCGCCACCTGCAGCGCCGGGTGCGCGCCCACCTTCGTCCTGGTGGCCGTCTTCTTCGCGACCTCGAGGTCGGCCAGGCCGTCGGTGTCGCTGAGGGTCACCGTGACGCCGAAGGTGCCGGGCACGGTCCAGTCGCACGCGCGGTAGCCCGCGATGTTCTTGGGCTTGCCGAGCACGCTCACCCCGGCCGACGACCGGTCCTGCGGGCCGAGCAGCGTGCAGGGGTCGATCGCGGCGAGCCCGGTCCACGCGGCGACGGGCGGCTCGGCCGCGGTGGCGGTGGCCTGCGCCGAGGTGTGCCCGGCGGCGGCCGGCCGCGCGGGCTGCTGCCCGCACGCGGCGAGCGCGAAGAGCAGGCAAAAGAAGAGGAGCCGCGCGGGCGACCGGCCCGCTTCCGTCCCGCGTGTCCGGTCAGCCACCCGTGCAGTCCACCCCGTCCGCGGCGGTCTCGTCGGCGTGCTGGTACTTCGCCAGCGCCTGGCCGATCCGGCGCTTCAGCGTTTCCAGCTCCTTGCCGAACGCGGTCAGCTGCTGCACGGCCGAGCCCCGCCCGCCGATGCCGTACTCGGCCATGAACTTGCCGATCTCCCCCGCGTACCCGCCGCCGAGCGGCACGGTCCGGCCGAGCACCTTGGCTTCGCGGACCATCTCGCCGACGACGTCCTGCAGCTGACCCAGCTTCGCGTACGCGTCGGTCGCCAGCTCCGGCGCGACCGCGAACCCGCGGACGTCGAACGGGGGCTGCGTCTGCACCTCGCTCATGAGCGGTTACGCCTCTCCGTAGCTGAGCGACCTCGAACCGCAGCATACGACAGAGCGGGGCGTGATCGGGAGCGCCCAGAATCAGGCGACAACACACCCGATCGGGGTATCGTCCCTGCTTGCGCAGTGTCATCGACCGACGTGCCGGGTGTGCGGCCCTGGGCTTCGCGGGGTTCCGGCCCCAGGTTCGCCCGGGTTTGACACACTGGATGGAAGGCTGTCGCTGCGCGCGACAAGCAGCGAGGGGGCCGTTCGGGCCCGGCGGTGCGCACAGTGCGCGCGGCCACGCGCCACCAGGAGGTCGAGTGACGTCGAGAATCCAGTCTGCGGCGCCCGGATCGGGCGAGCAGGCATCCGAGCGACCGCCTTACCCGGCGGAGGCCTCGGTCAACGGGCACCGCCCGGCCAGAGTGTCGCTGGACGAGCTGCACGAGACCGCGCGGCGGATCGCCGCGAACGTCGAGCGGGTGCTGGTCGGCAAGCCCGACGTCATCCGGATCGCGCTGGTCACGCTGCTCGCCGAAGGCCACCTCCTGGTCGAGGACGTGCCCGGCGTCGGGAAGACGTCGCTGGCCAAGGCGCTCGCCCGGTCGATCGACTGCACGGTCAGCCGCATCCAGTTCACCCCGGACCTGTTGCCGAGCGACGTCACCGGCGTCTCCATCTACAACCGCCAGTCCGGCGACTTCGACTTCCGCCCCGGCCCGGTGTTCGCGAACATCGTGGTGGGCGACGAGATCAACCGCGCGTCGCCGAAGACGCAGTCGGCGCTGCTCGAGTGCATGGAAGAGCACCAGGTCACCGTCGACACCTCGACCTACCGGCTCGAAGAGCCGTTCATGGTGATCGCCACGCAGAACCCGATCGAGATGGAGGGCACGTACGCGCTGCCCGAAGCCCAGCGCGACCGCTTCACGGCGCGGGTCTCCATCGGCTACCCCGACCAGCAGGCCGAGCTGGCCATGGTCGACGAGCACGCCGGGCACAACCCGATCGAGGACCTGCAGCCGGTGTCCGACGGCGGGACCGTGCACCGCCTGATCGAGACCGTCCGCGGGGTGCACCTGGCCCCCGAGGTCCGCCGCTACGCCGTCGACCTGGTCGCGGCGACGCGGCAGCTCCCGGAGATCCGGCTCGGCGCGTCGCCGCGGGCGACGCTGCACCTGGTCCGCGCGGCGCGCGCGCAGGCGGCGCTCTCGGGCCGCGACTACGTCGTCCCGGACGACCTGCACACCGTCGCGGTCCCGGTGCTGGCGCACCGCCTGATGCTCACCACCGAGGCCCACGCGGCGCGCCGGTCGGCGACCGACGTCGTGCGCGCGGTGCTGCACCGGGTGCCGGTGCCGCAGGGCTCCCGGCCCTAGTCGCCGGCGAAGGGGAAGAGAACGGCATGCTGCGTGCCCTGTCCGGCCTGACCACCCGCGGCCGCTGCCTCCTGGCCGCGGGGATCGCGGCCGCGGTGTGCTCGTTCGTGCTCAACGAACGCGACCTGCTGCGGGTGGCGTTGTTCGTGGTGGCGCTGCCGCTGCTGGTGGCCGTGTTCCTTTCGGCGACCCGGCTGCGCATCGGCGCCACGCGCGCGCTGCGGCCCCAGCGGGTGGCGGTGGGCGGCAACGGCGAGGTGCAGCTGGAGCTGTGGCGCAGCGGCCGGCTGCCGGCCGGCGAGATCCTCCTCGAGGACGGCGTGCCGTACGCGCTGGGCTCGCGGCCGCGGTTCGTCGTCGAGCGCCTCCCCCACGACCGGCGGGTCGCCCTGCGCTACCCGCTGCAGCCGGTGCTGCGCGGGATCCAGCAGGTCGGGCCGCTGCGCGCGACCATCACCGACCCGTTCGGGCTGTGCGAGTTCGAGCGGGAGCTGATCGGGCACTCCCGGCTGGTGGTCGTGCCCCGGGTGGTCCCGCTGTTCGGGCTGCCGAGCGGCGCCGGGATCGGCGTCGGCGACGACGGCACCGTCCGGCTGCACGCCGGGCAGGGCGAGGCCGACGTGATCGTCCGGCAGTACCGGCAGGGCGACGACCTGCGGAAGGTGCACTGGCGCTCGACCGCCCGCCGCGACGAGATCATGGTGCGCGTCGAGGAACGGCCGTGGCGCGGCGGCACCACCGTGCTGCTCGACCACCGCGCCGCCGCGCACCACGGCTCCGGCCCGGCCGCCAGCCTGGAGTGGGCGGTGTCCTTCGCCGCGTCGGCCGGGCTGCACCTGCGCCGGTCCGGGCACCGCGTCCGGCTGGTCAGCGAGCACGGCGTCACGCTCGCCGACACCCCCGGCGACGGCGGTGACCACTACGACAACGTCGTGCTCGACGCGCTGGCCGCGCTGCAGCCCGCGCACCAGCGGGACATCACGCTGGCCCGGGACCCGGCCGAGGGCCAGGAGCTGGTCGCCGTGCTCGGCACCGTGAGCACCGAGGCCGTGCACGAGCTGACCCAGTTCCGCCCGCGCGGCATCCGCAGCCTCGCCGTCCTGCTCGACACGCCCACGTGGTCGGCGGGGGTGAGCGCGCCCGAGCAGCGGGCCGCCGCCACCGAAGACTCCGCCGCGCTGCTGCGCGCGGCCGGCTGGGGCGTGGTGATCGCCGGGCCCGGCTCGCCGATGCCGCAGGTGTGGGCCGAGCTGTGCCGCAGCGGCGCGCGGCGCGGCACGCTGATCGGCGGTCCGCGATGAGCACCGCCGCCCCGCCGCGCAAGTTCGACCGGCCCGCCCCGCGGCGCTCGCTCGCGACCTGGCGCAGCAGCGTCCTCGCCCCGGCGGCCGCCGGGGTGGCGACGCTCTGCGCGGCGACGTCGGTCTCGAGCGTCGTGACCGGCCTGGCCTGGTTCGGCTACCTGTTCGTCGCGGTCCTGCTGATCGCCGCGACCGGCCTGGCGCTGCGCTCGCTGCAGGTGCCGACCGTGCTGGTCGGCCTCGGCCAGCTGCTCGTGCTGCTCTTCCTGATCACCGGCGCGTTCACCACGCACGGGATCCTGCAGATCATCCCCGGCCCGGACGCGTTCGGCGAGATCGGGAACACGCTCTCGGCCGCCGCCGACCAGATCCGCGTCGGGCTGCCGCCGGTCGAGGGCACCCAGCCGATCCTCTGCCTGGTGACGATCCTGATCGGCCTGGTCGCCGTCCTGGTCGACACGCTCACGGTGGCCGCCGCGGCCCCGGCCGCGACCGGGCTCGTGCTGCTCTGCGTCTACGCCGTGCCGGCCGCGCTTTCCGAGGAAATGCTGCCGTGGTGGACGTTCCTGTTCGGCGGGGCGGCCTTCGCCGGCCTGCTCGCCGTCGACGGCAACCACCGGCACCAGCGCTGGCGCACCCGTGAGGCGCCCGGGCGCAGCGGCAAGCCGGGCGTGCTGTCCGCGCCCGTCGCGGTGGTCGCCGCGGCGATCGTGCTCGGCCTGTTCGGCGGGGCGATCACCTGGGTCGGCACGGTCGGGCGGATCCCGTTCGGGCAGAGCGGCGACGGCCCCGGCGCGGGCTCCGGCGGATTCGGCATCCAGCCGTTCACCGAGCTGCGCGGCATGCTCGACCAGGGGGCCAACCGCGAGCTGTTCAAGGTCCGCGGCCTCGGCACCGACCGGCGGCTGCTACGCGCGATGACGCTGGACACCTTCTACCCCAACAAGGGCTGGGGCCTGCACGACGAAGGCCGTTCGCAGCAGGGCGTCCCGGTCGGGCCGCAGCTGCCGCCCGCGCCCGGTGACGACGGCAGCGGCGCCGCCCGCCGGATCGACGTCGAGCCGACCAGCTGGCGGGACAACTGGCTGCCGGTCTACGGCGCGCCGCGGATGATCGACGGCACCGGCAACGGGTACCTCTACGACCAGGTCAGCGGCACGGTGTTCACCACGCGCAGCGAGGCGCCGCCGGCCTACACCGAATACGCGTCGCTGAAGGAGCCGACGGCCGCGGAGCTGCGGGTGACCCCGCGCGTCGAGGACCTGCCGCCGCGCTACACGCAGATCGACCGCGTCGACGACCGCGTCCGCGCGAAGACGCAGCAGCTGGTCGAGGGCGCGGGCAACGACTTCGACCGGGCATCGGCGATCTGGCGGTACTTCACCGCGCAGAACGGGTTCGTCTACGACACGAAGACCGCGCCGGCGAACGACTCCGACGCGCTCGCCGACTTCATCCTCAACGGCAAACGCGGCTTCTGCGAGCAGTTCGCGTCGGCGATGGCGGTCATGCTGCGGGTGGCGGGCATCCCGTCGCGGGTGGCGATCGGCTTCACCCCCGGCGTCGCGGTCAACGACTACCAGTCGATCAGCACGCAGGACGCGCACGCGTGGGTCGAGGTGTACTTCGGCGACAAGGGCTGGGTGACGTTCGACCCGACCCCGCTGTCCGACGGCCGTGGCATCACCCCGCCGTACCTGCAGGCCGGCACCCAGGGCGGCCAGACCCCGGACGACACCCAGGTCGCCCCGAGCACGGTCCGGACGAGCGCCCCGGCGACGGGCGCGCCGCGCGACACCGAGCAGAACCAGGCGCAGCAGGACACGAAGGCAGCCACCGGCAACGACGACTGGCTGATGACCGTGGTGGGCGTCTTCGCCGCACTGGGCGCGGCCGCGCTGATCGTCGGGGCGGTCCTGCGCCGGCGGGTCCGGCAGACACGTCCGCACGCGCCGCCCCAGCCGGACGGCGTCCCACCCGGGACCCGCAGCGAAGGCGACCTGCTGGTCCGGGCCCCGGCGCCGGTGGCCGCGCCGCCGTCCGCGCTCCAGACCCTGGCCAACTGGCTGCCGCTGCTGGCGGTCGGCCTCTGGATCGTCGCCGTCGGGTTCCTCGCGGCGAGCGTGGCCTGGTGGCTCGGCGTGATCGTGGTCGTCCTGCTGGTGGGGGTGACCGGCCCGGCCTCGGGCCGCGAGTTCGTCCGGCGCCGGCGGATCCAGAAGATCGAACGGCACCAGCCGGGCGCGGCGGACGCGGCCTGGGCGGAGCTGAGCGCGGAGTGCGCGGACCGCGGCCTGCCGATCCCGACAAGCGACACGGTCCGGGTGGCGGGCCAGAAGCTGGCGGCGAAGCACCACCTCGACGACGAAGGGCGCGAAGGCCTGCGCACGGTCATCGGCGTGCTGGAGCGCTCCTGGTACGGCGAGGACGAGACGGCCCAGCCGGAGCTGCCCCCGGCGTTCGAGGAGGTGCGGCGAAGCCTGCGCCGCAACGCGCCGCTCTCGTGGAAGGGCCGCCTCTTCCCCCGTTCGATCTTCCGCAACCGCACCGACTGACCCCGCCGGGTGTGCCGAACCAGGCATCACCCGTGATCCAGCAGGCATCACCCGTGATCAGCCGGGCATCACCCGTGTCTGAGCAGGCATCACCGTGATCAGCCGGGCATCACCCGTGATCAGAGGGTCGACACGGCGGCGGAGGGGCTGGTCGGGGTCGTGTCGACCCTTCGATCACGGGTGATGCCCCTTCAATCACGGGTGATGCCTCTTCAGTCACGCGTGATGCCTCTCTGATCACGGGTGATGCCTTGGGCGGCACAGGGGCCGGGGCGTGGGTCACCCGGGTGGGCGTCACCCGCTGTCACCGGGGGGTCTCAAACCTTCGCCAGGGCTTTTGAGCACACAAAGAGATCCGCGTCCCACCGGGGCGGCGGGACGCGGATCTTGTGGTCTTGCGGGCGCTACTGCTCTTCGAAGCGCTGGCGGAAGCGCTCCTCCATCCGCTGGGTGAAGGAGCTGCGGCGGCCGGGCTGCTTGCCGCCGCGCGGGCCCGATCCACCGCCCTTGCCGTCCGATTCGGCGCCGTGCCGGATCGATGTGACGGCCAACATGACCCCGAAGAACATCACGAGGAACCCGAGCACGCTGATCAGCGGGATGTCGGCCACCCGGAACTGCGGCACCACCACGCCCAGCACCAGCAGGGCCACGCCCACTACGAACAGGGCGATGCCCTGGATACGCCGTCGGCGAGCGGGGCGACGCAACCGGGTGCCACGCACCGTGGATGCGAACTTGGGGTCCTCGGCATAGAGCTCGCGCTCGATCTGATCGAGCAGCCGCTGCTCATGCTCGGAGAGTGGCATCTTTCCTCCTCCGGCACAGCTGTCGCGGGCGCCGGGCCGCGCAACGTCCTGGACCCAACAGCCAACCCCAGGCGGGGTGGCACTGTCCAGGATACGAGGCCCGCGCCCGGACGACTACCCGATCCCGCATCCAGTAGGGATCGAATTGGGCTAATTCCCTCCCGCGCGGGGTTGCGGACGGTCACCACCACCCGTTCAGGGCTCCCGCGGCGCCAGCAACGACGCCGGCCGCACGGCCGCGGACCCGAACTTCGACCGCGCGACGTCCGCCGCGACCTCGGCATCCCGCCAGCGCGGCGCCGGCGAGTCGAACACCAGCTGCTCCCCCGCCTCCCCGGTGTCGAGGCCCTCGACCCGGACGCCGATCAGCCGGACGGCCCCGGTCGGCGCGTGCTCGGTGAGCAACGCCACGGCCACGGCGTGGATCTGCCGGGCGACGTCGGTGGCCGAGACGAGCGTGCGGGCCCGGGTGATCGTCCGGAAGTCCGCGAACCGCACCTTGATCGAGACGGTCCGGCCGCGCACGCCCCGGGACCGCAGCGTGGCGCCGACACGCTCGGCCAGCCGCAGCAGCTCCAGGCCCAGCTCGGCCCGGTCGTGCCGGTCGACGTCGAAGGTGTGCTCGGCGCCGATCGACTTGTCCGGCGAGTCGACGACCACCGACCGCTCGTCGACGCCGTGCGCGAGCCGGTGCAGGTGCTCGCCGACGGCGGCGCCCAGCGACTTCTTCAGCCGCTCCGGCGGGAACGTGGCGACGTCGGCGATCGTGTCCAGGCCCAGCCGCCGCAGGTGCTCCTCGGTCTTCGCGCCGACGCCCCACAGCGCCGACACCGGCAGCGGGTGCAGGAAAGCCAGGGTCTCCGCCGCCGGCACGACGACCATGCCGTCCGGCTTCGCCATGCCCGAAGCGAGCTTCGCGACGAACTTGACCTTCGCGATCCCGACCGAGCAGGTGATCCCGTGTTCGGCCGCGACCCGCGCCCGGATCCGCGCGGCCAGCCCCGCCGGGGTCGCGCCGAGGCGGCGCAGGGCCCCGCCGACGTCCAGGAAGGCCTCGTCCAGGCTCAGCGGTTCGACGAGCGGCGTGAGCTCCCGGAAGATGCCCATCACCCCGCGGGAGACCTCGCCATACAGCCCGGCGGTCGGCGGGATGTTGATCAGGTGCGGGCAGAGCCGCTTCGCCGTCGAGAACGGCATCGCCGAGCGCACGCCGAACTTGCGCGCCGGGTAGTTCGCGGCGGCCACGACCGCGCGCGGCCCGCCGCCGGACACGACGACCGGCTTGTCCGCCAGCTCGGGCCGGGTGCGCAGCTCGACCGACACGAAGAACGCGTCCATGTCGACGTGCAGCATCCCGCACCCGGTGTCGTCCGGCGGCGGTTCTCCCGGCCGGACCCGGAACCGGCCCATGCCGCCCGGCAGCTCAGCGTTTCGCCCCACGAACCAGGACGCTACCGGCCGGCACCGACAGTTTCGGCGAGCGCGAGCGCCAGGGCGGAAAACCGCTACGAAAGAGCGAGCCGCGCGACCGCGTGCAGCCGGCTCGCGACGTCCCGCAGCGCCGGCACCCCAGCCGCCACCCGCTCGAACTCGGTCAGCTCGTCCTCGCGGACGTCGCCGCCGACCAGGTCCGAGATCACCCGGTCGCCCTGCAGCAGCGTCACGTCCAAGCCCGCGGCCACGAGCTGGGCGCGCAGGCCATCGGCGTCGAACCGGCGCAGCACCGTGTCACCCGGGACGATCCCGTCCGCGCTCTCGAGCAGCCGGCGCGCCTCGGCGACCCGGCCGGACAAAGCGCGGTAGAGCACCGAAGCGTGGCGGTTCGCGACCAGCACCGACACCGCGCCGCCGGGGGCGACCGCCGTCGCCAGCGCGGAGAGCACCGCGGCCGGGTCGTCGACGATCTCCAGCAGGCCATGCGCCAGCACCAGGTCGGCCGAGCCGGCCTCGACGTGCCGGCCGAGCGCGTCGGAGTCGTCCGCGACGACCGTGATCCGCTCGGCGACGCCTTCTTCTTCGGCCCGGCGCTGCAACGTCGCCAGCGCGTTCGGGCTCGGCTCCACGACGGTCACCCGGCAGCCCGCCGCCGCGAACGGCACCGCCCAGCCGCCGCTGCCGCCACCCACGTCGACGACGAGGGGGTGCTCGGCGCCCCGGGCGCGGGCGGCCTTCAATTCGGCCTCGAGCACCCGGCGGACGGCGCCCGAACCCCGGGCGGCCACGGTCTCCGTCTTCATGCCGCACAGGGTAGTGCCCACCCCCGGCCACCTCCCGGGCTCCTCCCTTCGAGTGAACGCCCCTTGCCCGGCGGCGCCCCTCGCCCGCACCCGTAGGCTGGTGAACGTGCACACGGTCGCCGTACTCAGCCTCAAGGGAGGCGTCGGCAAGACGACGGTCGCTCTCGGTATCGCGTCCGCCGCCTTGCGTAGGGGCACGCGGACGCTGGTGGTCGACCTCGACCCGCAGGGCAACGCCACCACCTCGCTCGACCCGCCCTACACCGACGCCACCCTCGCGGACGTGCTCGAGACCCCCACCCGGGAGACCCTGGAGCGCGCGATCGCGCCGAGTGTCTGGAGCGAGGACGTCGACGTCCTGGTCGGCGCCGAAGAGCTGGAGTTGCTCAACGACCCGGACGCCGACCCCGAACGGCTGGCGAACTTCTCCCGCGCGCTGGACGAGCTGCACCGCGAGCCGCTGCGCGAAACGCCGTACGAGCTGGTCGTCCTCGACTGCCCGCCGTCGCTGGGCCGGCTGACGAAGTCGGCGCTGGTCGCCGCGGACAGCGCGCTGATCGTGACCGAGCCGACGATCTACGCGGTCGCCGGCGCGAACCGGGCCCTGGAAGCGATCGAGAAGATCCGCAAGGAGCTCAACCCGGACCTGCGCCCGATCGGCGTGCTGGTGAACAAGCTGCGGGTGCGCTCCTACGAACACCAGTTCCGGATCGCCGAGCTGCGCGAGAACTTCGGCTCGCTGGTGATGCCGACGGCGATCACCGACCGGCTGGCGGTGCAGCAGGCCCAGGGCGCGTGCAGCCCGATCCACGAGTGGCATTCCCCGGGCGCGCAGGAGATCGCGCTGACGTTCAACATGGTGCTGGCGAAGATCCTGCGCTCCAACCGCGCGGGCCGCCACCGCGTCCAGGGCGCGGAGCCCGAGGGCCCGGACTGGCCCGAAGGCCCGGCGCCGGAGACCCCGGAGGCTCCCGCCGAGGTGTCCGAGACCACGGGGTGAGCCGTGCCCGAAGGTGACACCGTGTACCTCGTCGCGCGACGCGTCGACGAGGCCCTGGCCGGGAAGACGTTGCTGCGCGGGGAGTTCCGTGTGCCGCAACTGGCCACAGTGGACCTCGCCGGACGCGAAGTGCTCGGCGTCGGCACGGTCGGCAAGCACCTCTTCACCCGCTTCTCCGGCGACCTGAGCCTGCACTCGCACCTGATGATGGACGGCATGTGGGACGTCAACGTCCGCGGCGGGCGGTGGCACCGTCCGGCCCACCAGGCCCGGGTGATCCTGACCGCGGCCGACGTCCAGGTGATCGGGTTCAGCGTCCACGACCTCAAGTTCGTGGCCACCCCGAACGAACACGACCTCGTCGCGCACCTCGGCCCGGACCTGCTCGATCCACAGTGGACGGACGAGCACGCCGAGCGCGCGGTCTCGAACCTGACCGCCGACCCGGCGCGCGAGCTGGGACTGGCCCTGCTGGACCAGCGCGTGCTGGCCGGGGTCGGCAACCTCTACAAGTGCGAGATCGCCTTCCTGCTCGGGGTCACGCCGTGGACCCCGGTGTCCGAAGTGGACGCCGCGCAGGCCGTCGCGCTGGCCCGCAAGCTGCTGACGACCAACGTCCGGGCCGGGACCTTCGCCCAGAGCACCACCGGTCAGGTCAACCGCACCCGGAAGAACTGGGTGTACGAGCGCACCCGGTTCGGCTGCTTCCGCTGCGGCGGCCGGGTCCAGGTCCGCCAGCAGGGCCACGACGTCCAGCGGCGGCCGACGTGGTTCTGCCCGAAGGACCAGACAGGCCCGTACCCACCGCAGTAGGCTGACCCCGTGACGATGTTCAAGCTCCCGCTCTACGGGACCGACACCGAACGCGGCGACCTCGCTCCCTGAGCCGTCCGCGCGCTCTCCGTCACCCTTTCGCCCATCCAGGGAGCTTCGTCATGCCCGAAATCCTGACCGAGCCGGCGTTGCGCGCCTTCGCGCACGCCCTGCCCAAGGTCGAGCTGCACGTCCACCTGGTCGGCTCGGCGAGCCTGCCGACCGTCCTCGAACTGGCCCGGCGGCGCCCGGCCGCCGGCGTCCCCACCGAGGAACGCGAGCTCGCGGAGTTCTTCACCTTCCGCGACTTCGCCCACTTCCTCACCGTCTACCTCGCGGTCACGTCGCTGGTGCGCGACCGCCACGACATCCACACCCTCGTGACCGGCCTCGCCGCCGATCTCGCCGCGCAGAACTGCCGCTACGCCGAAGTCACCGTGACGCCGTACAACCACCTGCTCGACGGCGTGCCCGGCGACGAGCTGCTGAGTGGGCTGGAAACCGGCCGGGCGCGCGCGGCCGAGCTGGGCGTGGACCTGGCCTGGTGTTTCGACATTCCCGGCGAAAAGGGCACGAAGGCCGGGCGGGAAACCCTCGTGTTCGCGCTCCGCGAACGCCCCGAAGGCCTGGTGTCCTTCGGGCTCGCCGGACCGGAGCTCGGGGTCGGGCGGGCGCAGTTCGAGCCGTTCTTCACGCGGGCGCGGGAAGCCGGGCTGCACAGCGTCCCGCACGCCGGCGAAACCACCGGCCCGGCCACGATCTGGTCCGCGCTGCACGACCTCGGCGCCGAGCGGATCGGCCACGGCACCAGCTGCGCCGGCGACCCGGCCCTGCTGGAACACCTTGCGGCACACCGGATCCCGCTCGAAGTCTGCCCGACGTCGAACGTGCGCACGGGCCAGGTGCCCTCGATCGCCGCGCACCCCGTGCGGCGGATGCTCGACCACGGCGTCGTCGTCACGCTCAACACCGACGACCCGCCGATGTTCGGCGCCACGCTGACCGGCGAGTACGTCGCCGTCGCCGAAACGCTGGGGCTCACCGCGGCCGAGCTCGTCCGGCTGGCCGAGCACGCGGTCGACGCGTCGTTCCTGGTCGAATCCCGGAAAGCCGTGCTACGGCGTGAGATGAACGAAATGACGTTGCCGGACGGCGGGATCTTCGCCTAGCGTGGAAGTACACGAGAGAGGAGGTGGTCCTAAGTTGTATTCCAACAGGACTCGTGAGGTGACTGTCCGCTAGCGGATGGCACGTGATGGGACTTTGAGCAGCGATACAACACGAGCCACCTTCGGCTCATCGCCTGCTTCACGTGTTTGCCTGAGAGCGAATACCAGGCAGTCACCGGGCCTCCAGGGTTCCCGGGCACCGGTCCGGCCCGGGCTCGAGCGTTTGACGGCGCTCGAGAGGCACCCTGGAGGCACCCCTTCAAAGCGCTCATTTGTGCAGGTCAGACCGCCCATCCGCGGCGGACGACCGTCCGGCGACCAAACCTCCGGTTTCGCCGATTGCTTTTCGCCGTTCCATCCCCCGGATGGGTCACGCGTCGCTAGCCTGATGGCATGCTCAGGCCCGACTACCCGATCACCACGGCTCGCCTGCTCCTGCGCCCGTTCACGCCCGACGACCTCGACGCGCTGAACTCCTTCCAGTCCCGTGCCGACGTCGCCCGCTACCTGTACTGGGGCCCGCGCAGCCGCGCCGAATCGGCCGCGGCCCTCGCGAAGCGGGTGCACAGCTCGACGTTGACGAAGGAAGGGCAGTTCCTGGCGGTCGCGGTCGAGCTGGCTTCGACCGGGCAGCTGATCGGCGACCTGAACCTCGAGTGGCTCAGCAGCGAACACCGGCAGGGCGAGATCGGGTTCGTCTTCCACCCCGACCACCACGGCAAGGGCCTCGCCGCCGAAGCGACGACCGAGCTGCTGCGGCTCGCGTTCGAGGACTTGGGGCTGCACCGCGTGATCGGCCGGTGCGACGGCCGCAACACCGCCTCCGCCTCGCTCATGGAGCGGCTCGGGATGCGCGAGGAAGCGCACCTGCGGGAGAACGAGATCGTCAAGGGCGAGTGGACCGACGAGCTGGTCTACGCGATGCTCGAGGACGAGTGGAAGGCCCGCGAAGCCACCGAATAGCGGGCGCCTTCACGCCCGGGTGACGCTCCGGTCGCGGCTCCCGGGCGGTTTGGCAGCATGGGGGCGTGTTCTTCGACAAGATCGTCCGCCCGGCGCTGTACCGGCTGTCCTACCACGATCCCGAGCTGGTGCACGAGCGCACGATCGGCGTCCTGTCCCGGCTCGGCAAGGTCGCGCCCGCCCTGGGCGGCGTCTACCGCGTCGACGACCCGGTGACCGTGCTCGGCCTGCGGTTCCCCAACCGCGTCGGCCTCGCCGCCGGGATGGACAAGAACGGCCGCGCGCTGCCCGCGTGGGCCGCGCTGGGCTTCGGTTTTGTCGAGGTCGGCACGGTGACGCGGCTCGCGCAGCCGGGCAACCCGAAACCCCGGCTGTTCAGCCTCCCCGCCAGTGACGCGGTGATCAACCGCATGGGGTTCAACAACAACGGCGCCCAGGCCCTCGCCGCCAAGCTCGCCCGGGACGGCAAACCCGGTGTGCCGCTCGGGGTCAGCATCGGCAAGTCGAAGGTCACGCCGCTCGAAGAAGCCGTCGAGGACTACCGGTTCTCGCTGCGCGCGCTGTACCCGTACGCCGACTACTTCGCGGTCAACGTCAGCTCCCCCAACACACCGGGGCTGCGGCAGCTGCAGGACCGCACCGCGCTGGCCGAGCTGCTCGGCGAGCTGCGTTCGACGTCCGCCGAGCTGGCCGGCGGGCGCACCCCGACGCCGATCCTGGTGAAGGTCGCCCCGGACCTGACCGACGACGCTCTCGCCGAGCTGCTGGAGGTCGCGCTCGAACACGGCGTCGCCGGGATCATCGCCACGAACACCACGCTCGCCCGCGACGGCATCGCACCCGCGGAGAGCAGCCTGGCCGGGCAGGGGGGAGGCCTGTCCGGCCGGCCGCTGACCACCCGCGCGGCGCAGGTCGTGCGGTTCGTGCACGACCACACCGGCGGGAGCCTGCCGATCATCGGCGTCGGCGGGATCCTGGGCCCGGACGACGCGGTCCGGCTGGTGAACGCCGGAGCGTCGCTCGTGCAGCTCTACACGGGGTTCGCGCTGCACGGGCCGGGCCTGGTGCGCCGGATCAGCCGGGGTCTCGCGGCCCGGCGGTAGACGTGAAGCGCACGTAACCGCGCCAGGATTCGTAGCGGTCCAGACCCTTCCCTTCCACGCCCGGGTCGCACCGCACCGCGAGCGGCCGGGAGCCGTCCTCGAGCTCGACGCGGTCCAGGACGAACGGCGGCTTCAGCGTGGCGGCGAAGCGGTCGAACGCGGCCGGCGACAGCCGCCAGCGTTCCCCGTCGAGCGTCGCGCCCTCGGCGGCGTCCAGAACGCCCGGCTGCGGCGGTTCGGTGTCCAGCAGCACCATCCGGTAGCTCCCGGTGGTCCGGACCGGCGCGGTGAAGCGGGCGCCGAGGCCGGTGAGCTCGGGGTTGAGCGGCTGCCCGCGCAGGTGGGCGCCGAACACCACGACGTCCTCGCCGGGCTCCGGGTAGGGCGTCATGGGTTCGTCGGTGCAGACGGTCGCGAGGTCGAGGCCGATCTGGTCCTCGAACGCCCGCGTCAGGAAGGTGACCCCGAAGGGGCGCGTGTCGCCCGGCTGGACCGGGACGGTGACCGCCGCGACGTCCAGGAGGTTCGCGAACGCCGTGCAGCCGGGGCTGTCCGCGATGGTGGGCAGGAGGAGGGCGTCGCCGAAGGTGTGCTCGTCGAGCGACACCGGCTCGAGGACGGCTCCGGCCGCCGTGAGCCGCTGGACGACCCCCTCGAACGCCATCGCCGCGGCGGGGCTCAGGGGCAGGTCGTGCGGGTACGCGATGCGCGGGTGCTCCCCCGCGCCGAGACGGACGTCTTCGGGCCAGGTGCGCGCCGGGGAGACGCCGTCCGGTCCGGTCATCAGCGCGAGCGCGCGACGGCCGGCGACCAGGCCCTTCGTGTACACGGACAGGGGTTCACCGGCCCGGACGCCCGTCATCGGCAGCAGGCCGCGGGTCGGTTTCAGCGCGACGACGGCGTTCAGCGCGGCCGGGACCGCGCCCGCCGTGCTCAGCGCCAGGTCGACGACGCCCAGCGCGACGACGACCGCCGCCCCGCGGCCGCCGGCCTTGGTCCGGTCCCAGGCCGAGGCCACGGGCGCGGCGCCGGTCTTGCCGAGCACCACGGCGCCGGCGGCGGTGAGCCGCGAGACGACCGTGGCGCTGGTTTCCGGCACGGTCCGGCCGGAGGGCTGCCCGGCGACGTCGATCAGCTCCGGCACGGCGAAGACGGTGCCGGCCAGCGGCAGGTCCTCCCCCGCCTTGACCCGCTCGTCGACGGCCTTGGCGTCGACCAGGACGTCTTCGACGGCGCGGAGGGTGGACCAGAGTTCGGGGCGGCCGACGGCGCTGATGCGATCGAAGGCCGCGATGACGCGCTCGGAGGCGGTGGGCGGGGTGACGGGGACGGGATCCGGGTCCGGCGGGAGCGTGTTCACGGGGCGTCCTTTCCTCGGCGGTCGAGAAAGTCCACTGTGTACGGTCGGCGCCGGCGATCCTCAAAGCACGGCGGGCCTCCCGGCGAGTGACACCTCTGCATGCATGACAGAAACGTTAGATCGCCCACGTTTCCGTAGCCATCAGTTTCCGATTACGCCCGTGTTTCGGCACCAAGAGGTGAACAGGGGGCGACGCCGGGGTGAAACGCACGATCACGCACGCCGGGTGACCAAGGCCCGGAACACCCGGATACCTGCACCCGAACGGCCGAGTTTCAAATCCGAACGGCGCAAAAACGCCCGAATCCGCGTGATGGAGCCCGGAACTCACGTGACTGGGCCCGGAACTCGCGTGACTGAAGCCGGAACTCGCGAGTTACGGCTCTGATCACGCGAGTTACGGGTCTGATCACGTGAGTTCCGGCCCGGATCACGGGCCTGAGTGGACGGCTCGGGTCAGGAGAGTTCGCGCAGGGCCATGGCCAGGCCGGCCAGGTGGTCCGTCGCGTCGGTGAGGGCCTGTTTGGACGTGACCAGGCCGTCGCTGGAGGCGGCGACCGTGTGGCCGGCCGCGGCGACCAGGCCGCGGTAGCCCTCGAGGCCGTCGTCGAGCTGTTCGCGGAGCTTGCCGACCGCCGCGTCCAGGGCCGCCTGTTCGCGGGCGGGCGCGGAGTTGCGGCCGCGTTCGATCGCCTGGATGCGGGCCGCCAGGCCGCGCAGGGCCGCGGCGGCTTCGACGGCGGTCTGCCGGGCGTCCGCGACGGACACTTCGGACACCGGCACCGTGCCGACCGAAGACGGCACCGAGAGCTGACGCAGCAGCTCCGTCAGCGAGGCCTCGCACTCGGCGAGCCGTTCCATCGGCTCGCGCGCGGCGGATCCGGCCGCGGGCAACGGCGGTGGCCCGGCCGGCGCGGCCGGGATCGGGGTGCGCTTCAGTTCACGCAGCTTGAAACCGGACCGGACGCCGAACGTGCCGAACACGACGGCCCCGGCGAACGCCATGATCGCCTGCGGCATCATCGGGGCGCCGGTGGCACTCATCCAGCCCAGCCCGGCGGCCACGGTGAGCACGCCGCACAGGATCGTCAGCAGGATCCACAGCGTCATCGCGCGCGATGTCCGGCGCTTGCGGCGCTCGAGCTTCGCGGCGGGGTGGTTCCAGCGATCCCACTTGGCCCGTGCCTCGGCGAACGCCGGCACCTGGCTCGCCATCGACGTCAGCGAGGTCGCCACGTCGGGCCGCCGCACCGGCGGCCGTCGCAGGGGGTTCGGGGGCGGGGCGGCGGGCTTCCCGCCGGCCTGGTCGGCCGGCGGGAAGTACCGCTGCACCTTCTGGAGCTTCTCCTGGGCGCGCACGGCGTAGTCGGGCAGCTTCTCGATGTGCTTCTCCAGCTTCGCACTGAACTCGCTGAAGTCGCGTCGCCTGCCCTGCTGCCCCATGCTCGCCCCCTTCGAACTCCGTGGCCCGCGGTCAGGCCGGGTTCTTGCCCTGCTCCGCCTGCACGCGCGCCTGGATCTCACGCTGGATGTCGGCCGAGCTGCTCGCCGGCTTCGCGGCCGCCGCCGCACCGCCGTCGGTCACCTGGGCGACCGAGTCACCGCGCATGGACGCGCGGATCTGCTCCAGCCGCGACTGCCCGGCGAACTGCGTGGTGGAGGCCTGGACCTCCATCATGCGCCCCTGGACCGAGTTCTGGGCGAGCTCCGCCTGCCCCAGCGCCGTGGTGTAGCGCTTCTCGATCTTGTCGCGGACCTCTTCCAGCGACGGCGTGTTGCCCGGCGCGGCCAGCTGGCTCATCTGGTTCAGCGAAGCGGAGACCTGCTCCTGCATCTTCGCCTGCTCCAGCTGCGAGAGCAGCTTCGTGCGCTCGGCCAGCTTCTGCTGCAGCATCTGCGAGTTGCGCTCCACGGCCTTCTTGGCCTGGGCCGCCGCCTGCAGCGACTGGTCGTGCAGCGTCTTGAGGTCCTCGATGTTCTGCTCGGCCGTGACGAGCTGCGTCGCGAAGCTCTCCGCGGCGGTCTCGAACTCGGTCGCCTTCTGCTCGTCACCCTTCGCGCGCGCCTCGTCCGCGAGGACGAGCGCCTGCCGGGTGGACGCCTGCAGCTTTTCGACGTCGCCGAGCTGCCGGTTGAGCTTCATCTCCAGCTGGCGCTGGTTGCCGATCACGGAGGCGGCCTGCTGCGTCAGCGCCTGGTGGTTGCGCTGTGCCTCCTCGATGGCCTGCTGGATCTGCACCTTGGGGTCGGCGTGCTCGTCGATCTTCGACGAGAACGACGCCATCAGGTACTTCCAGAACTTCACGAACGGGTTGGCCATCTCCTCCGCCTGCCTTCTTGCGTCCCACGGGCCTTGAGTAGTCCTCGGGGTGGGGCGTCACTCCCCTGCACTAGCAACGCACCGACCCCGGCGTCGGGTTCCATCGTGTCAGGTCGGCCACGTCCATTCCAGGCGACCCCGGGGGATTTCAGGGTTCGCCCCTGATCACCCCGGTAGGTAACGCGCCCGGCCCCGGACGGGTTGCCCGGGATGGGGCGCGGAAATCCTGCGGAAAAGGGGCCGTGGTCTGCCGAGGCGATGCCCCGGACCAGGCCGGGCGGCCGAATCAGGCTCTCCGGGAGGCCCGACCAGCACCCGCGCGGCCTCCCAAAAGCCACCACGGCGACTTGGCGAGCACCCGCCCGGCCCTCGACCTCCCGAAAGCCGCCAGAGCGGCCCCCGGATCAGCCGAACCCACGCGAAACGGCCCCGGGCACACTGCCCGAGGCCGTCCGTCGTGTCCGATTCGTGACTTACGCGGCGATCGTCGAGGCCAGCTTCGGCTGGCCGATCGTCGTGCGCAGGGTGGTGTTCATCCGCGGCGGCGGGGACACCCGCAGGTCGGCGAGGTCGTTGCCGATCAGCTCCGACATCAGGCGGCCGCCTTCGATGCCCGCCGCGGAGGCCTTGGCGCCGCGCTCGGGCACCTTCTCCCGGGGCGCGCCCTCCACGATCCGCTCGTCGACCGGTGCGACCTCGACGTTGTCGAGGGCCGAAACGTCCGCCGCCACCTTGTGCAGCAGTTCGCCGAGCGGAAGGTCCAGAGCCTGGCAGATGGACGCGAGCAGCTCGCTCGACGCCTCCTTCTGGCCCCGTTCCACCTCCGAGAGGTAGCCGAGGCTGACCCTGGCGGCGCGGGAGATGTCGCGCAGCGTACGACGCTGGTTGGTGCGGGCATGACGGAGCCGATCACCGATCGCCTCACGCAACAGCACGGTCATCACGCGCCTCCCTTCCGTACAAGTACCCCCTACGTTACCCAGAGCGGCCCCCCGAGCGCAGGAGTTGGTGTCCCCGTACGCCAAGGGCGAACGCCCGGTTCACGCCAGATGTTCCCCGAGCAGGGCAAACGCCGCCTGGACCGATCGGGTCCTGATCAAGTCGCGATCACCGCTCAAGGCCAGCGTACGGACTGTGACAAACAAGGCTTCGCCTTGAGCCGGGGGCTCCGCCACCCGAACCCCCGAAAGACGGGGTGTGCGTGTTCCCGGCCCCGAGAGACCGACGTGCACGGTCCCCGGCCCGACGCCGTCCTGGGGCGACGGCCCGGCCACGCCGGTGAGCCCGAGGCCCCACGTCGCGCCGCAGCGGTCGCGGGCGCCCTCGGCGAGCTGGGCCGCCACTTCGGGGTGCACGGCGCCGTGTTCGGCGAGCAGCTCGGGGTCCACCCCGGCCAGTCGCGTCTTCAGCTCGGTGGCGTAGACCACCAGGCCGCCGCGCAGCGCCGCGCTCGCCCCGGGCACCTGGGCCAGGGTGGCGCAGACCAGCCCCGCGGTCAGTGACTCGGCGGCGGCGACCGTCTCCCCGCGCGCGACCAAGGCCTTGACCAGCGCCGCGGCCTGCTCGTCGGCCACCGCTCAGCTCCCGGTGACCCGGCGGCCGGCCGCCCGCAGCCGCAGCGCCCGGACGAGGTAGTCGACGCCGGTGACGACGGTCAGCACCAGCGCGAGTCCCATCAGCGCCCAGCGGACCGGGTCGGCCCCGGCGGGCAGCGGCAGCAGGTAGGCGGTGATCGCGGCGATCTGGGCCATCGTCTTGGCCTTGCCGCCGCGGCTGGCCGGGATCACGCCGTGGCGGATCACCCAGAACCGCAGCAGCGTCACGCCGATCTCGCGGACGGCGATGACGATCGTGACCCACCAGCCGAGCATGCCGAGGATGCTCAGACCGACCAGCGCGGCGCCGGTGAGCGCCTTGTCCGCGATCGGGTCGGCGATCTTGCCGAAGTCGGTGATCAGGCCGTACTTGCGGGCCACCCAGCCGTCGAGCTGGTCGGTGGCGGAGGCGACGGCGAACAGCCCGGTGGCGATCGCGCGCCAGGTCGTGTCGACGCCGTCGCCGGTGAACAGCGCGACGACGAACAGCGGCACCAGCACCAGGCGCGAGAGCGTCAGGAGGTTCGCGATGTTCAGGGTCGGGACCGGGGTCGGCTCGGGGACCTGGGCGGGCGCCGGGGCGTCCGGGCTCAGGCCCTCGTCGGCGGCGTCGCTGGGGAGCGCACTCACCGGTCGGCGTCCGGCACCGCGCGGACGACCAGGTCGACACCCGCCGAGTCGACGACTTCGCACCGCAGGAAGTCGCCCACCTCGGTCTTCTCCGGCGCGTCGAGGATGACGCACTCGCCGTCGACCTCGGGGGCCTGGTGCGCGGCGCGGCCGGTGAGCTCGCCGTCGTCGTCCAGCTCGACGAGCACGTCGACGAAGGTGCCGACGCGGTCCTCGGCGCGTTGCGCGGTCAGCTCCTCGACCAGCGCGGAGATCCGCGTGACGCGCCGGGCGACCTCTTCGGGGTCGAGCTTGCCGTCGAAGGTCTCGGCCTCGGTGCCGTCCTCGTCGGAGTAGCCGAAGACGCCGACCGCGTCGAGGCGCGCGCCGGTCAGGAAGCGTTCCAGCTCGCTCAGGTCGTGCTCGGTCTCGCCGGGGAACCCGACGATCACGTTGGTGCGGATGCCGGCCTCGGGCGCGTACTCGCGGATCTGCTCGGTCAGCGCGAGGAAGGAGTCGGTCGAGCCGAACCGGCGCATCCGGCGCAGCACCTGCTCGCTCGAGTGCTGGAACGACAGGTCGAAGTACTCGGCGACGCCCGGCGTGGTCGCGATGGCCTTGACCAGCTGCGGGCGCGTCTCGGCCGGCTGCAGGTAGGAGACGCGGACGCGCTCGATGCCGTCGATCTCCGCCAGCCGCGGCAGCAGCCGCTCGAGCGCGGTGGCGCCGTCGCGGCCGAAGTCCTTGCCGTAGGACGTCGAGTTCTCGCTGACCAGGAACAGCTCCTTGACGCCGTGCTCGGCCAGCCACATCGCTTCGGCGACGATCTCGTCCGGCTGCCGGGACACGAACGAGCCGCGGAACGACGGGATGGCGCAGAACGAGCAGCGCCGGTCGCAGCCGGAGGCGATCTTCAGCGCGGCCACCGGCGAGTCGTCCAGGCGCGTGCGCAGCACCCGCGGGCCCCAGCCGTGCTGGGCGTGGCCGGGGACCTCGACGGTCTCGGCCGCGGCGGGCCGCTGCACCGGGCTGATCGGCAGCAGCTTGCGGCGGTCGCCCGGCGTGTGCGACTCGACCTTGCGCCCGGCGACGACGTCGTCGAGGCGGTCGGAGAGGGCGGCGTAGTGGTCGAAACCGAGGACGGCGTCCGCCTCGGGCAGGCTGTCGGCCAGCTCGTGGCCGTACCGCTCGGCCATGCAGCCGACGGCGACGACCTTCTTGCCGGTGTCGGAGGCCGCCAGCAGCGTGTCGACCGAGTCCTTCTTGGCCGACTCGACGAAGCCGCAGGTGTTGACCACCACGACGTCGGAGTCCTCGGGATCGGCCGCCAGCTCCCAGCCGCCGGCCGCCAGCCGGCCCGCCAGCTCCTCCGAGTCGACCTCGTTGCGGGCGCAGCCCAGGGTCAGCAGGGAGACGCGTCGGGTGGCACTGGGATCCGTGGTGGGAGAAGGCACGACGTTCAGGGTAGCCGCCGGGTCCCGGCGCGCCGACGACGGCGTAGCCCGGTCGTGTCGGCGCGGCCGCCGGGCGATGTGGCAGTGTTGACGATCGTGCCGTCCGACTCGCCCCGCCCGACCGTCCGCCGCGCGCGGATCGCCGACGTCCGCAAGATCAAGGACCTCGTCGACTCGGACGCGGGCCGCGTCCTGCTGGAGAAGGACCTGGTCACGCTGTACGAGGCGGTCCAGGAGTTCTGGGTGGCCGAGACCGCGGGCGAGGTCGTCGGCGCGGCCGCGCTGCACGTGCTCTGGGAAGACATCGCCGAGCTGCGCACGGTCGTGGTCGACAAGGCCGCCCGCGGCCAGGGGATCGGCCGGGTGCTGGTGGGCCGGCTGGTCGACGAGGCGCGTGAGCTCGGTCTCCGGCGGCTGTTCGTGCTGACCTTCGAGACCAGCTTCTTCGCCGGGCACGGCTTCGTGGAGATCGACGGCGCCCCGGTGTCGCACGAGGTCTTCGAGGAGATGCGGCGCTCGCACGACACCGGCGTCGCGGAGTTCCTCGACCTGCCCTACGTCAAGCCCAACACCCTGGGCAATTCACGCATGCTGCTCGAACTCTGAGGGAAATTTTCCGAACAACCTTCTTTCGGGCGGTGACGAGCGCCACCCGAGGCCCGAAGCTGATCAGGCAATCGTCCACCTGATCGGCGAGGGAACACACGATGCGCACGACACTGCGGAACCTGGGGGCCACCTTGACGGTGGCCGTTTCTGTCGGCGCGGGCGCCCTGCTGGGCACCGGCACCGCCGCGGCCGTCGACATTCCGACGGTCACCGACCAGTACCTCTTCTCCACCTCCCTGTCCGGCTTCGAGTCGATCCGGAACCAGGCGCCCTACAACGGCCAGCTCGACTGGTCGTCGGACGGCTGCTCCTGGTCGCCGGACACGCCGTTCGGCTGGCAGTTCCTGCCCGGCTGCCACCGGCACGACTTCGGCTACCGCAACTACAAGAAGCAGGGCCGGTTCAGCGAGGCGAACCGGCTGAAGATCGACGACAACCTGTACTCCGACCTGAAGAGCGTCTGCGGGTCCAACGTGGCGTGCAAGGGCGCGGCCTGGACGTACTACCAGGCGGTCCGCAAGTTCGGCGGCTGAGTCCTCCCCTGGCCCGGGCCGGCGCGGTCCGGGCCAGGATGGGGGCATGGAGATCGATCACCTGCTCAGCACGACCCGCGCGGTGCGCCGCAAGCTCGACCTCGACCGGCCCGTCGAGCCCGAGGTCCTCGAAGCGTGCCTCGACCTGGCCCTGCAGGCCCCGACCCCGGGCAACGTCCAGGCGTGGCGCTGGCTGGTGGTGCGCGACCAGGGTGTCAAGAACCGGCTGGGCGTGCTCTTCCGTGAAGTCGGCGAGGCGTACCTGGCCGAGCGGGCGGGCGAGGGCGAGTCCCGGGCGCTGACGTCCGGACGGCACCTGGTCGACGTGATCGAGCGGGTGCCGGTGTTCGTGATCCCGTGCCTGAAGGGGCGACCGGCCGGGGAGAACGCGGTGGACGCGGCCTTCTACGGCGGCATCTTCCCGGCGGTGTGGAACTTCCAGCTGGCGCTGCGCTCACGCGGCCTGGGCTCGACGCTCACGACATATCACCTCTCCCGCGAGGCGGAGGCGGCCGAGATCCTCGGGGTGCCCGAGGGGTACACGCAGGCCGGGCTGCTGCCGGTGGCGTACACGACGGTGCCCGACTTCAAGCCGGCCCCGCGGGTCCCGCTGGCGGAGGTGGCCTACCTCGACCACTGGGGCACGCCGCTCAGCTGATCCGGACGGTCGCCTCTCCGCCGTCTTCGCTGACCGAGACCAGCTCGACGTGGCTGGCGGCGAAGGTGGTGGCCTGGGGGCCGGTGCGCGGCCCGCTGTGCAGCTCGGCCGTGGTGCTCTCGCCGCGGCCGGGCTCGCTGAGCAGGAAGGCCAGGGTGGCCTCGCCCTGCCAGACGCAGGTCATGTTCGGCCGGCACCGCGAGTCGCTGACGACGCGCGTGTACCGGATGCTCAGGTCCTTCCCCTGCACGGCGGCCTCCTGGCCGAGGCGCAGGGTGACATCCCCGGCGGGAGCGGTGCTCACGGTCGACGACGCCGGCGGCCGGCCGGGCAGGGCCGGAGCCTGCCCCGAGGCGACGGCGCTCCCGGCGCCGGCCGCCACGACGGCGAAGGCGAACAGTCCGGCTGCGATGCGCTGCAGGTCCATGTGCTCAGGACGGAACGGGTCCGGGGGCGGGTTGCACTACTCGTCGTCCGGATCCGAGGGCACGGGGTCGCCGCCGCGGATCATGAACAGGACCGACTCCAGCTCCTCCGGCTTGATCAGCACGTCGCGGGCCTTCGAGCCCTCCGACGGGCCCACGATCCCGCGGCTTTCCAGCAGGTCCATCAGCCGCCCGGCCTTGGCGAAGCCGACCCGGAGCTTGCGCTGCAGCATCGACGTCGAGCCGAACTGGGACGTCACGATCAGCTCCGCCGCCTGGAGCAGTACGTCCAGGTCGTCCCCGATGTCCGGGTCGATCTCCTTCTTCTCGCCGGCCTTCTGCGCCGTGACGCCGTCCTGGTAGTCCGGCTGCGCCTGCTCCTTGGCGTAGTTGACGACCGAGGAGATCTCCTCGTCGCCGACGAACGCGCCCTGGATGCGGACCGGTTTGCCGGCGCCCATCGGCAGGTAGAGCGCGTCGCCCATGCCGATCAGCTTCTCGGCGCCGGGCTGGTCGAGGATGACCCGCGAGTCGGTCAGCGACGACGTCGCGAAGGCCAGCCGCGAGGGCACGTTGGTCTTGATCAGGCCGGTGACGACGTCGACCGACGGCCGCTGCGTCGCCAGGACCAGGTGGATGCCGGCCGCGCGGGCCTTCTGGGTGATGCGGACGATCGCGTCTTCGACGTCGCGCGGGGCGGTCATCATCAGGTCGGCGAGCTCGTCGACGATCGCCATGATGTACGGGTAGGGCCGGTACTCGCGCTCGGACCCCGGCGGCGCGGTGATCTCGCCGGACTTGACCTTCTTGTTGTAGTCGTCGATGTGCCGGACCTTGTTGACCTGCATGTCCTGGTAGCGCTGCTCCATCTCCTCCACCAGCCAGGCCAGCGCGGCGGCGGCCTTCTTCGGCTGGGTGATGATGGGCGTGATCAGGTGCGGGATGCCCTCGTACGGCGTCAGCTCGACCATCTTCGGGTCGATCAGGATCATCCGGCACTCGTCCGGCGTCGCCCGCGCCAGCAGCGACACCAGCATCGAGTTGACGAAGCTCGACTTACCGGAACCGGTCGAACCGGCGACCAGGAGGTGGGGCATCTTCGTCAGGTTCGCGGTGACGAAGTGGCCCTCGATGTCCTTGCCGAGGCCGATCACCATCGGGTGGTTGTCCTTGACCGTGGACGGCGCGCGCAGGACGTCACCCAGGCGGACCATCTCGCGGTCGGAGTTCGGCACCTCGATGCCGACCGCGGACTTCCCGGGGATCGGCGCCAGCAGCCGGACGTTGTCGGTCGCGACGGCGTAGGCGATGTTCTTGGTCAGCGCGGTGATCTTCTCGACCTTCACGCCCGGGCCGAGCTCGACCTCGTAGCGGGTGACCGTCGGGCCGCGGGTGAAGCCGGTGACCTGCGCGTCGATGCTGAACTGCTCCAGCACGCCGGTGATCGCCTCGATCATGGCGTCGTTGGCCTTGCTGCGGGACTTCGGCGCGTCGCCGAGCTTCAGCAGGTCAGGCGGCGGGAGCTGGTAGTCGCCCTCGACGGTCCGCGTGACGGCCAGCGGCGGTTCCGGAGCCTTCTTCGGCTTCTTCTCGGGCACCTCGACCGGCTTGGGCGCGGCCTTCGGCGGCTTGATCGGCGTCGGCGCCTCGGCCAGCATCGCGTCGATGTCCAGCTGCTCGGGGTTGGCGTCGGCGGCCTGCCGGCGGCGCGACGGCTTGCGCAGCCGCGCGGACTTCGGGTCGGCCTCGGTGACGGCGTCCTCGTCGGTGGCGAAGCCGGACTTCGGGTCCGCCTCGGCGATCTCGTCCTCGTCGAGGCCCCAGTTGCGCAGGCGGTGCGGGATCTCGCGCACCGGCGTCCCGGTGAAGACGAGCACACCGAAGGCCAGCGCGAGGATCAGGATCGGCACCGCGACCCAGGTGGTGACGCCCATGGTCAGCAGCCCACCGGAGAAGGCGCCGATGACACCACCGGCGTACATCCGGCCGTCGTTGGTGGCCGGGAGCGCGGTGAAGATGTGCAGCATCCCGAGCACGGACAGCACGACCATGATCGTGCCGATCACCATCCGCGGCCGCGTTTCGGGATGCGGTTCGGACCGCATGAGCGCAACGGCGACGACGACCAGCACCAGCGGGAGAGTCACGGCTCCGGCGCCGAGCACGGTCCGGGTCGCGATCTCGACCCCGGCGCCGATCGGGCCGGCCGCCCGCCACCAGACCCCGACGGCCGCGACGATGGCCAGCGCCATCAGCCCGAGTGCGAGACCGTCCCGGCGGTGTTCGGGTTCGAGCTCCCGGGTGCGGCCGACCGTCCTGGCCAGCGTGCCGATGCCTTTGGCCAGCAAGTTCCAGGTCCCGCGGACCCCTTTGCCGAAGATCCCGGGCGTTTTGCGGCGCGCTCGGGGGGCCGGCTTGCGGGTTGCGGAGGTACGTGGCTTCGCAGGTGTACGCGGCTTACGCGCCGCTGCCCCCTTCGCGCCGCTTCCCGTGCTTCGCTTCCTCGTCGCCGACCCAGCCATGCCTTCAACGGTAACCGGCCGTTGCCTTTCGTCCCATGCGCCACTCTCAGCGCAGGGTGAACTTCTGCCTCACGGCGGGGGTGAGGGGGCCATCCGGGTGAAGGGGTGGGCTGCGCGAAAGGGCCGTTCGCGCCGGTGGGGAGTGTGAACGGGCCGGTCGCGCCGCAGCCGGAGCACGAACGGGCCGCTCGCGCCCGCTTGAGCCGCACGAACGGGCCGCTCGCACCGGCCGGACCGCGCGAAAGGGCCAGTCGCGCCGCACCAGAGCACGAACGGGCCAGTCGTACCGGCCAGGGCCGCACGAAAGGGCCGCTCGCGCCTGCTGGGTTGCGCGAAGGGGCCGCTCGCGCCCCGCCGACCGCGCGAAAGGGCCACTCGCGCCCGCCGAACCGCACGAAAGGGCCACTCGCGCTCTGCCCCGCCTGCGCGAACCGACCACCCACACCCACCAGCCAGTGCGCATCCGGGTGAAATCGGCGTCTGCCAAACTCTGCGCATGTTCGCGCTGCGCACCGACGACTCGTCCCGCCGTGCCCCGGCCATCTGGCGGACCATGCTGAACATCGACCGGGGGCTGGTGAACCTCGTCGGGCGGCTCACCGTCAGCGGGCAGATCCCCGCCCAGCTGCGGGGCAAGCCGCTGCTGATGGCCGCGAACCACATCGGCGTTTTTGACGCCTTCGTGCTGATGGCCGCCTGCAAGCGGATCGGGATCAACCCGCGGTTCATGCTGGCCGGCGGCATCCTGGACGCCCCCGTCATCGGTCCGGCGCTGCGGGTCAGCGGCCACCTGCGGGTCGACCGCAAGCAGGCGAGCACCGCCATCGGGCAGTTCGCCGAGGCCGTCGACGCGCTCAAGACCACCCGTGAGCCGCTCATTGTCTACCCCGAGGGCCGGATCAGCCACGACCCGGGTCTGTGGCCGGAGCGCGGCAAGACCGGCGCCGCGCGGCTCGCGCTGGCCGCGGATGTGCCGGTGATCCCGATCAGCCAGTGGGGCGCGCACGAGGCCGTCTACTGGGGCACCGAGACCGTCAACGGCCCGGCCGACCTGGTGCCGCTCGCCCGCTCCGGGCTTAGCGCTCCCCTGCGCCGGCCGAAGTTCCGCGTCCACTTCGGCGACCCCGTCGACCTCTCGGACGTCGAGCCGGCGCGGCCCGGCGCCGGGGTGCGCGCGCACGCGAAGATCATGCAGGCGATCGCCGACGGCCTCGTCCCGCTGCGCGCCGGCGAGTTCGACCGGCCGCGCTTCCACGACCCCACGCGGCCGACCGACACCGTCAGCCCGTGGAAGCCGCAGCGGCCGCCGTCCGGATCCTGAGACACCCTCTTCGAACACCTAGAGTCGGCGGACGTGAGCACACGGATACTCGTCGTCTACTACAGCTCGACCGGGAACACCGCCGCCCTCGCCGAGGCGCTCGCCGCCGGTGCGCGGGAGGCCGGGGCCGACGTGCGGGTGCGGACCGTGCCGGAGACCGTGCCCGCCGAGGCGATCGCGCAGAACCCGCGGTGGCAGGCCTGGATCGACTCGGGCCCGCACCACGCCCTGGCCACGTTCGACGACCTCGTCTGGGCCGACGGGCTCGCCGTCGGCAGCCCGACCCGGTTCGGTGGCGCGGCCGCCCAGCTGAAGTCCTTTTTGGACAGTACGGGTGGTCTGTGGGCGAAGGGAAAGCTGGCCGACAAGGTCGCGACGTCGTTCACGACGGCGTCCACCCGCCACGGCGGCCTGGAGTCGACGCTGCTGGCGATCAACAACGTCTTCTACCACTGGGGCGCGATCGTCGTCCCGCTCGGCTACACCGACCCGCACCTGATGGAGTCCGGCAACCCGTACGGCGGCTCGTTCGTCTCCCGCAAGTCCGCCGCGCCGGACGAGCTCGCCCTCGGCGCGCTGCGGGTCCAGGGGCGCCGGCTCGCGACGATCACCACGCACGTCGCGACCGGGCTGAAGCAGGCGGAATAACCGGAAAAAGCGTTTCGGCAGTGACGTCGCGGGCCCTAGAGTCGCGACGGTGACCACCGAGCTCCCCGTCCTCGCGCCACCCCGGGTCGCCCACCGCGGCCGCGGGACCACGCTCGTCCTGCTCGCGGCGCTGTTCTTCAGCACGTCGGGCACGCTGGGCAAGTCCGCGATGTCCGCCGGGTTCACCCCGGAGCAGGTGGCCGCGATGCGGATCGGCCTGGCCGGCGTCGTCCTGCTCGCCGGCGTGGCGCTGGTCGCGCCGCGGAAGCTGCGGGTGCGCCGGGCGGAGCTCCCGGTCCTGGCCGGCTACGGCCTGCTCGGCGTCGCCGGGGTGCAGCTGCTCTACTTCGTCGCCGCGGGCCGGATCCCGGTCGGCATCGCGATCCTGCTTGAGTTCATCTCGCCGGTGCTCATCGCGCTGTGGGTGCGGTTCGTGCGGCGGCACCGGCTGCCCCGCTCGGTCTGGGGCGGCATCGCGCTGGCCATGGTGGGCCTGTCGCTGGTCGCGCAGGTCTGGCAGGGCGTGACGCTGAACGGCGTCGGGCTGCTCGCCGGCCTCGGCGCGGCGGTGTGCTCGGCCGGGTACTTCCTGCTGGGCGAACGCGCGGTCGCCGACATCGACCCGCTGGGCCTGGTCACCTGGGGAATGGTGATCGGCGCGGTGCTGATCAGCCTCGTCGCGCCGCCGTGGACGTGGCCGGTCGAGCTGCTCGCCGTCGATGTCGAGTTCGGCTCCTGGCGCCCGCCCGTGTGGCTGCTGATGGTCCTGCTGATCCTGGTCGCGACCGTGCTCGCCTACGTCTTCGGGATCTCGTCGCTGCGGCACCTGCCCGCATCCGTGGCCAGTGTGCTCGGCCTGGTCGAGCCGGTGATCACCACCGTCGCGGCCTGGGCGCTGATCGGCGAGGAGCTGACCTGGGTCCAGCTGCTCGGCTCGGCGATCCTGCTCGGCGGCGCGTACCTGGTGCAGCGGAAGTCGGAGATCCTGACGAGCTGATCTCTTCACGGGGTTGCGCGTAGGTGCGAGAATTCCCGACCGTGACGGCGAAGACCCAGGGCCTGAAGCCCGAGCTCCGGCAGCGGCACGTCCGGATGATCGCCCTCGGCGGCATCATCGGCGCGAGCCTGTTCATCGGCAGCGGCGCGGTGGTCCACACCGTCGGCCCGGCCGCCGTGCTCTCCTACGCGCTCGGCGGGCTGCTCGTGGTGCTCGTCATGCGGATGCTCGGCGAGATGGCGACCGCGGCGCCGTCCTTGGGCTCGTTCATGGAGTACGCGCGCGACGCGCTCGGCGGCTGGGCGGGTTTCACGATCGGCTGGCTGTACTGGTACTTCTGGGTCGGCGTGGTCGCGTTCGAAGCGGTCGCCGGCGCGAAGATCCTGCAGGGCTGGGTTCCCGGTGTGCCGCAATGGGTGTTCTCGCTGGGGCTGATGCTGCTGCTGACGGCGACGAACCTGGCGTCGGCGCGCTCGTTCGGCGAGACGGAGTTCTGGCTGGCCTCGATCAAGGTCGCCACCATCGTCGTGTTTCTGGTGCTGGGCCTGCTGTTCGTGCTCGGGCTCTGGCCGGGCGCGCACTTCTCGGTGGGCAACATCGGGCTCGACGGCTTCGTACCGAACGGCGGGTTTTCCGTCGTCCACGGCGTGGTGATCGTGATCTTCTCCTACTTCGGCGCGGAGATCGTGACGATCGCCGCGGCCGAGTCGGACCAGCCGGAGACGGCCGTGCGCAAGGCGACGTCGACGATCGTCTGGCGCGTGATCGTGTTCTACGTCGGCTCGGTGGCGCTGCTGGTGATGATCACGCCGTGGCGCGAGGTGCCGAGCGAGACGAGCCCGTTCGCGGCCGCGTTCGGCCGCTTCGGCGTCCCGGCGGCGGCGACGATCGTGTCGGCGGTCGTCCTGACGGCCGCGCTGTCGGTGCTGAACTCGGGGCTGTACACGGCATCCCGGATGCTGTTCGCATTGCACCGCCACGGCTGGGCGCCGTCCTGGATCGCGGACACGAACCGCCGCGGTGTGCCGTGGAAGGCGATCCTGGTGTCCACCTCGGTCGGTTACGTCGCCGTGGTGATGAGCTACGTCTCCCCCGACAAGATCTTCTCCTTCATCATCAACTCGGCGGGCGCGGTGGCGCTGTTCGTGTACGCGATCATCTGCGGCTCGCAGCTGCGGATGCGGCGCAGCCTGGAGGAAACGGCGCCGGAGAAGCTGAAGCTCCGGATGTGGGGCTACCCATGGCTCAGCCGGCTGACGTTGGCGCTGACGCTCGTCGTGGTCGCTTCGATGCTGTTCGTCGACGCGGACACCCGCGCCCAGCTGTACCTGAGCCTGGTCAGCCTGGCGGTGATCCTGGCCGTGTACGCCGTGCTCCGGCGGCGGTCCCCGCGTGATGCCCGCGGTCCGGCGGGCATCACGCGGGAATGAGCGCTCAGGCGGCCCCGCTGTCGGGCTGCTGCAGCCACCAGTCGTTCTCCCGGGCCCACGCGATCGTGGCGGCCAGGCCGTCCCGCAGCGACGTGCGGCACTCCCAGCCCAGGATCTCGCGGGCCTTGGTGGTGTCCGGAATCCGGCGCGGCAGGTCCTCGTAGGAGGCCAGCTTCTTCGTGGTGTCGACGTCGATGACCTCGGTCCGGGCCCCGGTCAGCTCGCCGATCAGGCCGACGACCTCCCCGACCGTGGTCTCCACCATGCTGCCGATGTTGAACGCCTCGCCCCGGGAGTCCGGGTGGGTCGCGGCGAGGATCGTGCCCTCCACGGCGTCCTCGACGAAGGTGAAGCACCGCGTCTGCGTGCCCTCGTCGTAGACCACCATCGACTCGCCGTTGAGCGCCCGGTGGACCGACCGGCTGACGATGTAGGCGGGCCGCTGGCCCGGGCCGTACGCGTTGAAGAAGCGCACGATCGTCGCGTCCAGCCCGAGCTGGCGGACGAACGCGAAGGTCAGGTGCTCGGTCACCGACTTGGTGGAGGAGTAGACCCACCGCGTCGAGGAGGTGGAGCCGAGCACCCGGTCGTCGTCCTCGCGCCACGGCACGGCCGGGTTCTTGCCGAACACCTCGCTGGTGCTGGCCAGGATCAGCTTCGCGCCGGCGCGGTGGGCCGCCTCCAGCACGTTGCGGGTGCCGATGACGTTGATGTCGATGACGTCCAGCGGGCGGGCCAGGTACTGGTCCACGCCGACCACCGCGGCCAGGTGGTAGACGACGTCGACGTCGTCGGAGATGACCGCGGAGATCGCGGCCGCGTCGCGGATGTCACCCTGGACGTACTGGACCCGGCCGCCGGCGACCGGCCGCGCGGGCGGCGCCCCGTCGAAGACGGTGACCCGGTCACCCCGTTCGACCAGCCGCTTCACCAGGTGGCCCCCGATGAACCCGTTGCCCCCGGTGACCACGGCCCGGCGGCCGGTCGAGAACTCGACGACGTTGGTCATGCCGCCAACTCCCCTTCTTCGGCCGCACCCAGGGCACTGCCGGCGACGGCCGGCGTGGTGCCCCGGCCGATCCCCCGGTAGACGTAGCCCAGGTCCTTGAGCGCGTCGATCTTGTCCTTGCCGTAGTAGGCCCGGCCGTCCAGCACCAGGCAGGACTCCGCGACCGGCAGCGCCGCGAAGTCGATGTCCTCGAAGTCCCGGTGCAGCGCCAGCACGGCGATGCAGTCGGCGTCGCGCACGGCGTCGTCGAGGTTCTCGGTGAGCGCGAAGCCGAACAGGTCCTCGGCCAGGCGGGGGTCGACCAGCGGGTCGTGGATCCGCACCGTGGCGCCGGTCTTGCGCAGCACCTCGATCATCCCCTGCGTGGGCGTGGCCCGCAGGTCGCCGGTGTTGTTCTTGAACGCGAGGCCGAGCACGGCCACCGTGGCCTGCGTCGGGTCCTTGCCGAGCTCGGCGAGCGTGTCGATGGCCAGCTGCGCGGTGTACTCGGGCATCCCGGCGTTGACGTCCCGGCCCGCGGCCGCCGTGCGGATGTCGACGCCGTGCCGGCGAGCCGACGCCCACACCATCCACGGGTCCTTGGTCAGGCAGGAGCCGCCCACGCCGACGCTGGGCAGCAGGATGTTGACGCGCCCGTTGCCCTTCGTGATCGTGTTGGCCCCCCGGACCACGTCGAGCACGTCCACGCCGTAGAGCGCGCAGAACTTGGCCAGCTCGTTGGCCAGGGCGATGTTCAGGTCGATCCACCAGTTGTTGGCCAGCTTGACGACCTCGGCCGCCTCCATGCTGTCCAGCGGGATGACCTCGACCCCCAGGGTCTCGCGCCAGAACCGGGTGACCGCGAGGGTGCTGTCGGCGTCCAGGCCGCCCGCCACGATCGGGAGCGTCCGGACCTCGCGCATGGCGGTGCCCTCGGCGAGCCGCTCCGGGGTGAACGCGAGGCCGAAGTCGGCGCCCGCGGTCAACCCGCTCTGCTCCTCCAGCATCGGCCGGACCACGCCCCGGGTGGTGCCCGGCGGGACGGTGCTCTTCAGCACCACCAGCTGGCCCTCGCGCAGGTGCTTGCCGACCTCGACGCAGGCTCCGCGAAGCTGTTCGTCGGCCAGGGACCCGTCCTCGAGCACCGGGGTGCCCACCGTGATCAGCACGACGTCGGTGGTGCCGAGCGCGCTGGTGTCGGTGGTGATCCGCAGCTTGCCGGCCGCGCGGGCGCGGGAGATCGCCTCGGCCAGGCCCGCCTCCTGGAAGCGGCAGTGGCCGCGGTCGAACTCCTCGACCAGCTCCGGGTTGGCGTCCACGCCGACGACGTCGAACCCGAGGTCGGCCAGCGTGGCCGCGATGCACGACCCCACGTAGCCGAAGCCCAGGACGGCCACCGAGGGATCCTTGTAGTCGGATACAGCTCGCATCTCGTCTCCATCGAGAGAAAAAGCTCGGTCTGACAATCGTTTGGCAGCCGGTCAAGTCGTCACACCGTGGATGCCGGGCAAAACGGTCGAACAATTGTCGGCCCGAGCGTGGTGCGGTCCATCTTTCGACTTGCCGGGCACATTTTTTTCCGGTAATACGACGACCGGGCAAAGGAGGAGAAGCGACCACCAGGTCCGAGCCCCCAGGCCCTGTCCCAAAGTCGTGATTTTTTCGCCGGTGAGACGGTTGACTTTTTCCGCGTGTAGTCAGACACTAACAATCAGTGGGTGGTGATGTTGGTTTCCGACACGAGGCGGGCGATCGACCGATGGTGGAACACGCTCAACCGGCCAGGCGTCGCCGGCGGACCTCCCGGTCGAGTTTCGGCGGGGGCGCCGCCGAAGCTCGACCGGTTGCCGGTCCGGCCTGAAGCAGGCCGGACCGGCAACGGACGGCACAGTGCCTGAACCGTCCGGAGGACCGGGGTCGATGCCGCCGCCGGGACGCGGCCGGGCGGCAACCGCGGGACTCAGCCGTCGATGATCTTCAGTTCGGGGAACGGCTGGATCAGCGCGCCGCGGAAGCCGGACTTCCGCAGGTTGGCGATGACCTCGTCCGCGATGTGCCAGGACATCAGCAGCGCGTACTCCGGCTGCCCGTCCCCGCACAGCTCCTCTTGGCTGATGATCGGGGTGTGGGTGCCGGGGAACAGCTTGCCGACCTTGCGCGGGCTGATTTCGGAGACCACGTCGATCTTGTCGGGCCCCAGCTCGCAGTAGTTGAACATCGTGATCGCCCGCGCCGGCGCGGACACCGCGGCCACCCGGGCGCCGGTGCTCTTCAGCTCCTGGATCAGCCCGACCAGGCGGTCGCGGTGGTCCTTCACCCGGTCGGCGAACCGGGTGTAGATCATCGAGTCCGCGAGCTTCAGGCCGTTCTCGAACTCACGCAGCTGCGTGACCGACTCGTGGATCTCGTGGGCGCCCTCGAACCCGGCGTAGACCCGGATCGACCCGCCGTGGGTCGGGATGCGCTCGACCCGGACGACCTCGAGACCGTGGAGCTTGAACACCGCGTCCAGTGCCGTGAGCGAGTAGTACCGCGAGTGCTCGTGGTAGGCGAAGTCGTACTGCAGGTCCTCGAGCAGGTCCGGCAGGTAGTGCGACTCGGTGACGAACAGGCCGTCGCCGGCGAGCAGCGCGGTGACCCCGTCGAGGACGTCACGCAGGTCGGTGACGTGCGCGAACGTGTTCAGCGCCAGCACCAGGTTCGCCGGTCCGCGGCTCGAGCGCAGGTCCGCCGCGAGCGCCGAGCCGAAGTAGTCCCGGACCACGGGCGAGCCGGCGGCCGTCGGAGTGCCGACCGGGTCGACCCCGAGGACGTCGAACGAGCGCTCGGCCAGCGCGTCCAGCAGGCTGCCGTCGTTGCTCCCGATCTCGACGACGGTCCGGCCGGTGGCCCCCGTGTACAGCTCCGCGAGCTTGTCGGCGAGCCCCTGCAGGTGCTTGCGGTAGCCGGCGGTCAGCCCGGCCATGTGGTGGTAGTCGTCGCCGGCGAACAGGATGCGCTCGCTGACCGACTCCATGACCTGCACCAGGCTGCACTGCTCGCAGAAACCGAGCGCGAGCGGCCAGGCCTGCTCGTTCTCCGCTTCCTCCTGGTTCGCCAGGAAGTGGACCGCGGGCTGCAGGCCGAGCGACAGGAACTCGCGGACCTCGACGTCCCCGCACGTCTGGCAGAATGTTCTTCCGTCACTCACGACGTAACTCCTTTGGACAATGGGAAACTCGGTGGACGACAGCGCGAAGCGACTCGGGCCGTACGGTTCTGCGGTAGAGCCACCGTACGGCGACCGAATTCCGCCGTCGTCTCGCTTATTGCTTCGCCGTTGCAATTATCGGCAGGCCGTCGTCACCGGGTCCGGTGTTCGGCGGTGAGGCGCTCGAGAACGGGAACGAACTCACTCGGGCTGGGCGTGGAGAGCCAGTTCCGGTAAATCTTCTTCGCGCCTTCCTTGAACGACTCGCCGTCGAGGACCTCGAGGATCTGCCGGCGCATTTCGAGGGGGTCGGGCTCGGTGATGTTCATGACGAGACCGGCGCCGGAGTCGGTGGCGTAGCGGGCCAGCGCGGGGCCGAGGCTGTACCGCGACCGGCCCATCTTCCCCTCGCCGGAGTCCGGCGTCGCGAAGATCGCGTTGCCGACGAAGTCGACGACGATCTGCGGGATGCCGTTGGCGATGGCGGGCAGCACGGTGCCCATGCCGCCGTGGTGGATCAGCAGGTCGCAGGTCGAGATCAGCTGGTTGAGCGGGACGTACTCGACCACGCGCACGTTGTCGGGGATCTTGGTGACCTCGGACAGCTGCTTGTCGTTGAGGGTCGCGACGACCTCGATGTCCAAGGTGGACACGGCTTCGAGCAGCGCGGGGATGTGCGACCAGCCGCCCGCCATGAACGACCGCTCGGACAGGCCGAGCGAGATGGCGACGCGCGGGCGCTCCGGCTTCGGGTAGATCCAGTCGGGGAGGACCTGCTGCTTGACGTGCGGGATCCAGCGCATCGGCAGCACGTGGGCGGAGATCTCGGGACCGATGGCCGGCGGCTGCGGGTTCACCGTCCACTGCCCGACCAGCAGCTCCTGGTTGACCTCGACGCCGTAGCGCTCGGCCATCCCCCGGATGGTCTCGGCGATCGGGTTGTCCACGTGCTCACCGCCGGGGCGGGCGTTGACCTTGGCGATCGTGTCCATGCTGCGGCAGAAGACGTCGGGCGCGGTCCACCACCGGGCGTGCGCGGCGCCGACCGCGACCGCGGCGACGGCGGTGCCGGGCATGCAGGGGTCCCAGAGCACGAGGTCGGGCTGCCAGGTGCGGAAGAAGCTCACCAGGCCGTCCATGGCGGGCATCTCCGTGGCCGGGTCGGCCCGGTACGGCAGGAAGTCCCACATCGACGGCACGTAGTACTGGGTCAGCACGTCCCAGTGCTCGCGGTCGGGGTCGTCCGGGCCGAAGTCCAGCCCCGCGGTGATCTTCGCGAGGTCCTCCCGCTCGGTCACGTACGGCGAAGCGGGCCCGAGGAGCGGGGTGCTGTCGGCTTCGCAGACCGAAACAGGCGTCAGGCCCATCGACGCCGTCTCCGCGGCGATCGCCGGGTGGGTGGCCACGACCACTTCGTGGCCGGCCGCCTTGAGCGCCCACGCGAGCGGGACGATGGGGTACAGGTGTGCCGGTGCCGGCCAGATGGTGAAAGCCACGCGCATGGTGGAACTCCTTGGACGTCTTTCGGGCGCTGGGGAATCCAGGTGCCGGGGAGTGCTGTTGTGGTGGTGGGAGATCGGATCGTGGTGGCGACGTTCTGGTTGGCGGGGTGGCGATGTGCATCGAAGCCCGGACCCCGGATCAGGAGTGTCGACGCGTGTCAGATCCAGGCCAGTCTCCGGCGCGCCCGGCCCCCCGGGCATCTCCTGGACTGCGGCCCCCCGCCGGGACGCGGGGTCCGCGCGCGTGCCCTACGCTCTCTGTGACCGGCGACCGCCGGCAGCGTGACCGGAGGAGTCGAGGCTCGGATGACGGCAGGGCGGCTGATGCCGACTCAGGACGACGTGCTCGGCTACTTCGAGACGCTGTCGAACTGGGGACGGTGGGGCGACGAAGACGAAATCGGCACCCTGAACCACATCACCGACGACGTCCGGCTGGCGGCCGCGCGGGCCGTGCGCCACGGCAGGAGCGTGTCGTGCGCGTGGGAGGTCGCCGTCCCGGACGACATGGCGCGGTCGACGACGTCGTGCCCGTGCTCGGCCGAGATGCCGGGCGCCGAGCACATGCCGGCGCTGTTCCGCAACGACCGGCGCTGGGGCTACTCGAACGAGCACCTCGGCATCCTGTTCCACGGCAACACGATCACCCACGTCGATTCGCCGTGCCACATCTTCTGGGACGGGAAGATGTACAACGGGCGGCCGCACTCGCTGGTCGACGAAGAGTCGGGCTCGGAGTGGGGCGCCGTCACGGCGGCGGCGGACGGGATCGTCACGCGGGGTGTCCTGCTGGACGTCGCGAAGGTCCGTGACGTGCCGTGGCTGGAACCGGGCGAAGGGGTGTTCCCCGAAGACCTCGAGGAAGCCGAGCGCCGCCAGGGCGTGCGTGTGCAGCCCGGCGACGCGGTGCTCCTGCGGACCGGCTACGGCCGCTCCCGGCACGAGTCCGGCCCGGACGGCGGGTTCACCCAGGCGGGCTGGCACGCCTCCTGCCTGCCGTGGCTGCACGAACGCGGGGTCGCGCTGATCGGCGCGGACACCCCGCAGGACGTCCAGCCGTCGGGCTACCGCGACGTGCTGATGCCGGTGCACGCCGTGGGCCTGGTCGCGATGGGCCTGTGGCTGCTGGACAACTGCGACCTCGAGGCGTGCGCGACGACGGCGGAAGAGCTGGGTCAGTGGGACTTCCAGCTCGCGCTCGCGCCGATCCGGTTCGCCGGCACGTCCGGCAGCCCGGTCAACCCGATCGCCACCTTCTGAGCGTGGCTCAGAGCTCCTGGACCAGCCCGACGATGATGCCCTCGGGACCGCGGACGTAGCAGTAGCGGCAGAAGTCCTCCACCTGCGCCACTTCGCGGACGAGCCGGGCGCCGTGGGTGGCCAGGCGGGCGAGGACGTCGTCGAGGTCTTCGACGGCGAACGTCAGGCGGTGGCCGCCCAGGGTGTTCACGGGCGCGTCCGGGTTGCCGTCGTGGGCGGGCGGAGTCAGGAACTTCGTCAGCTCGATCCGGCCGTGGCCGTCCGGTGTCCGCACGGCGGCGATCTCGGCCCGGACGTCGTCGAGCCCGACGACCCGGTCGACCCAGTCGCCGCGCAGGGCCGCCTCGCCCTCCTTTTCCATGCCGAGTTCGAGGAAGAAGGCGATCGCTGCCGGAAGGTCATCGACAACAACGCCGACGTGGTCGAGTCGCTGAATTGTCATTTTGTGAGCATAATTTCCGGCGCTAGTGATTCACTCGACGCCATTTTGAGCACTCACGGAGTCGCCGGTGCGGATCCGGCCGCCCTACCGTCGACGCGACCCGCCGACCGAAGGAGTAGCTCGTGAGTGACGCAAAAGCTCCCGGCGGCGATCCGCTGCGGTTCGGGATCCTCGGCGCGGCCACGATCGCCACCTACGCGATGGGCCAGGCCGCGGCGGCGAGCGGCGACCGGCTGGTGGCCGTCGCCGCGCGGGACCGCGGCCGGGCCCAGGCGTTCGCCACGGCCCACAAGGTGGAAAAGGTCCACGACGACTACGCGGCGGTCCTCGCCGACCCCGAGGTCGAGGTGGTCTACGTCCCGCTCCCCAACGGCATGCACGGCGCGTGGACCCGCGCGGCCATCGCCGCCGGCAAGCACGTCCTCGTCGAGAAGCCGTTCGCGGCCAACGCGGCCGAGGCCGCGGAGGTCGCCGCGGTCGCCCGCGACGCCGGAGTCGTTGTGGTGGAAGCGGTCCACAACATGCACCACCCGGTGCTGCGACGGCTGTTCGAGATCGTCGGCTCCGGTGAGCTCGGCCGGATCACCCGCGTCGAGACGTCGGTGCGCATGCTCCCGCCGCCCGACGGCGACCTGCGGTGGTCGTGGGACCTCGCCGGCGGGGTGCTGATGGACCTCGGCTGTTACGCGCTGCACCTCCAGCGGCAGCTGGGCGCCTTCGCGGGCGGGGAACCGAAGGTCGTCACGGCTTCGGGCACCGAGCGCTCGCCCGGCGTGGACAGCTCGATCACCGCCGACCTGCTGTTCCCCGACGGCGCGACCGGCTACCTGCACTGCGACATGGACGCCGACGTCGTCTGGTCGAGCAGCGCCCGGGTGGTCGGTGAGCGTGGCGAGGCGCTCGTCTGCGACCCGGTCCTCCCCCAGTTCGACGACCGGATCGTCGTCACCGGACCGGACGGCGAACGCACCGAGCGGCTCGGCACCGACGCGAGCTACTACTTCCAGCTCGAAGCGCTCCGGGCGCACCTGCGCTCGGGAGCGGAGTTCCCGTACGGGCTCGACGACACCGTGGCCACCGCCGAGCTGATCGACGCGGTGTACCACGCGGCCGGGTTCCCGTTGCGCCGGCGCACAACACTGAGGAGCGCGTGATGACCGACCCGACGCAGCGGCCGCTTCGCTTCGGTGTGAACATGACCTACCCCGCGCCGGGCGCGAAGTGGGCGGAGAAGTGCCGCGCGGCCGAGGCCGCCGGCTACAGCGTGATCTCCATGCCCGACCACCTGGTGGCGCCCGACCCTCGCGTCGCGCGGGACCACCCGGCGACGCCGTCGCCCTTCCCGGGTCTGGTCCTCGCCGCCGCCGCGACGGAAAAGGCCCGCGCCGGCACGCTCGTCCTCAACACCGCCTTCTACAACCCGCTGATCCTCGCGCGGGACGTCGCGACGACGGCCACCTTGCTGGGGGGCCGGCTCGAACTGGGGCTCGGCACCGGGTACGACCGGACGGAGGTCGAGTCCGCGGGCCTGCAGTGGAAGAGCCCGGGCGAGCGCATCACCCACCTCGAGGCGATCGTCGACGCGATCCACGCGGCCGTGACCGAGGCCGGCGCACCCCCGCCGCCGTTGCTGATCGGCGCCCGGGGTCCCCGCATGCTGCGCTACACCGCTTCGGTGGCGGACATCATCGGCTTCACCGGGATCGAGAAAGCCGCCGACGGGGTCACCCTCCGGATCGCCGAGCACGACGAGGTGGCGCGGCACGTCGCCGTGGCCCAGGAAGCGCTGGGCTCTCGCGCCGGCGACGTCGAGTTCAACCTCCAGATCGCCAAGGTGATCGTCACCGACGACCGCGAAACGGCCGCCGCCGAGTTCGCGAACCTGCTCGGGATGGAGACACGGCAGATCTCCCACGCGCCGAGCCTGCTCATCGGCACCGTCGAAGAAATCGCCGAGCAGGTCCGGTACAACCACCGGAAGTTCGGCTTCAGCTATTTCTCGGTGATCGAGGCCGACCACCAAGAATTCGCGAAGGTCATTCCGCACCTCTAACCACCGGCGATCCGGCTCAGGGCCGCGAAGAACACACCCGTGATCTTCGCCGGGTCCGGGGCGACGAAGGCCTGCCCACCGGTCGCCGCGGTCAGCTGGTCCAGCTCGGGCTGGTCCGCGTCCGGGCCGACACCCACGCCGATCAGCGGGATCGGGCGGCGCGGGTCCTGCAGCTTCGCCAGCTCGGCCAGCAGGTCCGCGCGGGAGATGCCGTGCGGGTCCTCGTTGCGGCCGTCGGTCATCACGATGACCAGGTTCAGCCGGCCGGGCTCCCACTCCCGCCGCGCCGTGCGGTACGTGTCGAGAATGCTGTCGTAGAGCCCGGTTCCGCCGTCCGGCGTGGCTTTGAGCTGGCTCAGCTTCTCGAGCGCGCCGCCGGCCAGGTGCTGGGACACCGCGGCCATCGGCAGGATCTCGCGGTAGTCCTTGTCGCCGTCGAGCCGGGTCGAGAACGCCAGCATGCGCAGCCGGGTCGTCGGCCGGAACAGGTGCAGGGCCTTCGCGGTGGCCTGCGTCGTCAGCTGCATCCGGTTCAGCCCGGTGCCCGGCACCTGCGCGTTCATCGACCCCGAGACGTCCAGCAGCACCTGCACCCGCGCGCTCAGGTTGACCCCGGCCCACTGGCCGAGCAGCTCGTCGACGCTCGCGGCGGGCGGCAGGTTCGCGGTGCGGATGCCGGCCGGGGCCACCCGCGGGTCGTCGGCGTGGTCGCGCAGCGCCTGCCCACCCGCGGCGCGCAGGCCGGTCTTCGTGATGGCGTCGGCGCCCGCGTCGCCGAGCAGCGCGTCCCGCAGCGCCTCGACGACCGGTCGCTGCGCCGGGGTGATCCCGCCCAGCTCGGCGAACGGGTAGTCCAGCGTCGGCACGGCGGTCGAGTAGACGGCGACGAGGGGCGACGCCGTGTCCTCGATGTTGTGGCGCAGCAAGGAGTTCTCCGACACGGGGAAGGTCGTCACCGCGGCCGTGCCGCTCGGGTCGCCCGAGCCCGGCAGCCGGGCGATCAGGTCGGTCTCGCCGCCGAGTGTGTTCGCCGAAAACCGCCGCAGCAGGGCGACGTAGGCGGCCGCGGGCTCGGCCGCCGTCCGGACGGTCTCCCGCAGGCCGAGCAGCGCCGACGCGCCGACCGCGTCGCGGGCCGGGTCCGGGATCCCCGGGACGGCCCCCGGTGCACCCAGGACGTCGGTCCAGCTCGGCGTGCGCTCGGGCCAGCCGAGGCCCTTGGCCACGTCTTCGGCGACGGCGAGCACGACGGGCGAGCTGGCCACCGACGCCCCGGACTCGGGCACGTCGGCGGCGCCGAGCTGACGCGCGCGGCGCAGGGCGAGGGTGGAGTCCGGCACCCAGACCTGCGCCCGCGGGCTGCCGTCGGAGAGGGCGAGCCGCTCGGCGGCCGGCGTCGCCTCCCGGGTCTCCACCGCGACCGAGGCGCACGACAGGTCGAGACCCCGCGCGACGAGCGAAAGCGCAGGCGCGATGTCGGCGGACGCGGTGACCAGCACCTGTACGGGCTGCTGACACGGCGGCTTCGCGGTCACGACCGAAACGGTGACCCAGGCGCCGGCCCCGAGGACGAGCACCAGCGCCGTGGCCACGACGGGAACCAGCAGCCGGCGTCGTCTTCCGTCCGGCGAGTGACGTCCCATCGGCGCGGCCTCTCTACGCGAGGCGAGGTGGGACCCAGGTTAGCCCGCGGCCGACTGCCACCACGTGCTCCGGACGGCCTAACAGCCGTACCCCTTAGGGGAAATCCTCATCCTGCGGAGGGATCCGGCCCCTCCCGGAGCGGGATGTCCGCGCCCGGCGGGCCCGAAACACTGGTCCGCATGAAGCCGACACGAGCCGACCGGCGCCGGGCTCGCCGGGCACTGGTGCGCCAGAGCGTCACCGTCGCCTTCGCGCTGCTGGTGAGCAAGCTGGCCGGGTGAAACGCGGAACGCCCTCCGCGCTCCAGGGGGAGGCGAAGGGCGTTCCGCGGACCGAACTCAGACCGGGATGACCGTCGGGACGATCATCGGGCGGCGGCGGTAGGTGTCGGCCACCCAGCGGCCGACCACCCGGCGGACCGCCTGCGCGATCCGGTGGGTGTCGGTGATGCCTTCGGCCTCCGTGCGCGCCAGCTCCATCTCCACCAGCGGCACGACGGCGGCGAGCGCCTTCGGGTCGTCGGAGAAGCCGCGGCCGGACACCGTCGGGGCGCTGACCGGGCGGCCGGTGGCCGATTCGATCGCGACGCTGATCGAGATGAACCCGCCCTCACCGAGGACCAGCCGGTCGGACAGGGTCGACTCGCCGACGTCGCCGACCGAGAGGCCGTCGACGTAGACGTGCCCGACCTCGACGCGGCCGGTGCGGGAGGCCTTGCCGTCGACCAGGTCGACCACCACGCCGTCTTCGGCGATCACCACGTTGTCCGCCGCGACGCCGGTGCGGATCGCCAGCTCGGCGTTGGCCTTCAGGTGCTTCCACTCGCCGTGGACCGGCATCACGTTGCTCGGGCGCACCGCGTTGTACAGGTAGAGCAGCTCCCCCGCCGACGCGTGCCCGGACACGTGCACCTTCGCGTTGCCCTGGTGCACGACGTTCGCACCGAGCCGGGTCAGGCCGTTCACCACGCCGAACACCGCGGTCTCGTTGCCCGGGATCATCGAGCTGGCCAGCACGACGGTGTCACCCGCGCGGATCGAAATCTGCCGGTGCTCACCACGCGCCATGCGCGAAAGCGCCGAGAGCGGCTCACCCTGGGAACCCGTCGAGACGAACAGGACCTTGCTCTCCGGCAGGGTGCTCGCCTGGTCGAGGTCGACCAGCAGGCCGTCCGGGACGTTGAGCAGGCCCAGCTCGGCCGCGATGCCCATGTTGCGGACCATCGACCGGCCGACGAACGCGATCCGGCGGCCGTGCCGGACCGCGGCGTCGAGGACCTGCTGGACGCGGTGCACGTGGCTGGCGAAACAGGCCACGATCACGCGCTGGTCGACGCGGCGGATGACGTCGTCGAGCACCGGGCCGATGTCGCGCTCGGGCATGACGAACCCGGGGACCTCGGCGTTGGTCGAGTCGACGCAGAACAGGTCGACACCCTCGTCGCCGAGCCGGGAGAACCCGGCCAGGTCGGTGAGGCGCCCGTCCAGCGGGAGCTGGTCGAGCTTGATGTCGCCGGTGTGCAGGACGACGCCCGCCGGGGTGCGGATGGCGACGGCCAGCGCGTCCGGGATCGAGTGGTTCACCGCGAAGAACTCGAGGTTGAACACGCCGACGTCGCGGCGCTCGCCCTCGCGGACCTCGATCAGCTTCGGCCGCTGCCGGTGCTCCTTGGCCTTCGCCGCGAGCAGCGCGTTGGTGAACCGCGAGCCGTAGATCGGCAGGTCCGGCCGCAGGCGCAGGAGGAACGGGACGGCGCCGATGTGGTCCTCGTGCCCGTGGGTGAGCACGAGGCCCTCGATGTCGTCGAGGCGGTCTTCGATCGCGCGGAAGTCCGGCAGGATCAGGTCGACGCCGGGCTGGTCGTCCTCGGGGAAGAGCACCCCGCAGTCGACGATGAGCAGCCGGCCGCCGAACTCGAAGACGGTCATGTTGCGCCCGACTTCGCCGATGCCGCCCAGCGCGACTACGCGCAGGGCTCCGGCGGGCAGTGCGGGCGGGGCGTTGGTGGGGCCTGGACCGGGGGGAAGTGAGCTCACCGAGGCAGGGTCCCAACGCTGGTGTGCGAGGTCGGCGCCACGTAGGCGGCCCTCGAATCTGCTTGTGCCACCCGCTCACCATGCCAGTCCTGGGCCGCCGTGTCGCCCAGCGGCACGCCGCCCTGGGCCAGATCGGCGGCGATCAGGGCGGTCAGGTCGGCGGTCGGCGCCACGATCGGGAGCCGCGGGGCGCCGATGTCGAAGCCGCGCAGCCGCAGCGCCGCCTTGCTGAACGCGACCCCGCCGACCCGCGACATCGCGCGCAGCACCGGAAGCATGCCGCGGTGGTTGGTGCGCGCGGTGGAGGTGTCGCCGTTCTCGTAGGCGTCGATCATCGCGCGGATCCGGCCCGCGACGACGTGACCGATCACACTCACCACGCCGGTGCCGCCGACGGAGATCCAGGGCAGGTTCAGCCCGTCGTCACCGGAGTAGTACGCGAGGTGGGTGTTGGCGATGACCTCGGAGCCGGCGATCAGGTCGCCCTTGGCGTCCTTGACCGCGACGATCCGCGGGTGCTCGGCCAGCCGCAGCAGCGTGTCGACCTCGATCGGGACGACCGAGCGCGGCGGGATGTCGTAGAGCATCACCGGCAGCTCGGTCGTGTCGGCGACCGTGGTGAAGTGCGCGTACAGCCCGGCCTGGCTGGGCCGCGAGTAATACGGGGTGACGACCAGCAGGCCGTGCGCGCCCGCGGCTTCGGCCTGCCGGGCCTGCTCGATGCTGTGCGCGGTGTTGTTGGTGCCCGCGCCGGCCACGATCGTCGCCCGGTCGCCGACGGCCTCGACCACCGCGCGGATCAGCTCCTGCTTCTCCGTGTCGCTCGTCGTCGGGCTCTCGCCGGTGGTGCCGTTGAGGACGAGACCGTCGTTGCCCAGCTCCACGAGGTGCTCGGCGAGCTCCTGCGCCCGCTTGAGGTCCAGTGCGCCCTCGGCGTCGAAGGGGGTCGCCATCGCGGTGAGCACACGCCCGAACGGCCGTCCGGGCGCTGCGGTAGGTGGGGTGGACATGCCCAGACGGTACCCCGTCCGCCCGGCGAAAACCGCGCCGACCTGGTCACCCCCGGCCAAGTGCGGAGGATTTCCGCGAGTCGGCCGCTCGTCGCGGAACTTCTACTTGACCTTGGTCACGATCGGCGCGGAGATCGGGCCGCCGTCGGCCTTGGCGAGCACGCAGTAGAACTCGCGCGTGGGGTATTCGCCGCTTTCGGTGGGGACGCTCTGCCACTCCTGCTGGGTCGGCACGAGCGCCCGGTACTTGAGGCCGTCGCGCTTGGCCTCCGGGACGAGCGACGAGCGGAACGAGGTCGCGCAGCGCGCCTCGGCCGCCGCGGTGGCGGCGGCCTGCCCCGGGTACGCCGCGACCGCCGCGTCGGTGTCGTTCCAGTTCGTGGTGCCGATGACGTCGCCGGCGTCGTAGATCTCGAGGGTGTGGCTGTCCTTGCAGTCCCCGTCGTTGTCCCCGCTGATGACCCCGCCGTCCTGGACCGCCGCGTTGTAGCAGGGGTAGCTGGAGCTGGCGTCGACGCGCATCTGGCCGCCGAGGCCGAACGTCACCGTCGGCAGCTTCTGCTCGTCGACGGCCGGGGTCTCGAACGCCTTGCCCGCGAAGAAGCCGCCGGCCAGGGCCGCGACGACCGCCACCGCGGCGAGCGAGAGCCACAGCACGCGGAGGTTCCGCTTCGGCGGCTGCGGCGCCATCCGCGTCACCGGCTGGACCATCGCGGTGCCGCCCGGCGGGGTCGGCCGCACGCCCTGCGCCGTGGTCAGCAGGTTCTGCGCCTGGGCGGCGGTGAGGCGCGCGTCGGGGTTGGCGACGAGCAGGCCGAGGATCGCCGCGGCGATCGGGCCCTGGCCGCGGGTGAGGTACGGGATCTCGGTCATGATCGCGTGCAGCGTCGCGGCGGTGGTCGCGCGCTCGAACGGGATCGAGCCCTCGACGGCGAAGAACAGCGTCGCGCCGAGCGACCACAGGTCGGACGCGGGCAGCGCTTCGCGGCCTTCGACGCGCTCCGGCGCCATGAACGCGGGCGAGCCGACGATCATGCCGCTGGTGGTCAGGCGCGGGTCGTCGACGGCGTGGGCGATGCCGAAGTCGGTGAGCTTCACGCGGCCGTCCGGCCCGACCAGGATGTTCGCCGGCTTGACGTCGCGGTGCACGATCCCGGCCGCGTGGGCCGCCTGCAGCGCGGCCAGCACCCGCTCCCCCATCAGCGCGGCCTGCGCGGCCGGCATCGGGCCGCGCTGGCGCACGAGGTCCGCCAGCGACGGTGCCTCGACGAGCTCCATCACGATGAACGTCGTGCCGCCGTCGGTGACGACGTCGTAGACCGTGACGACGGCGGGGTCGTTGAGCCGCCCGCCGGTGCGCACCTCGCGCAGCGCGCGCTCGGAGAACACCGCGGCGGACTCGGCGTCGGGCAGCCGCAGCTCCTTGACCGCCACCTGGCGGCCGATGACCTGGTCCTGGGCCCGCCAGACGACACCCATGCCGCCCCGGCCGAGCTCACCGAGCAGGGCGTAACGGCCGGCGACAACCCGCTGACCAGGCGTGACGGGCGCCTGCGGCGGGTACGGCCGGGTCTGTTCGTCGGTCACGGTGCTCCTTCAAGCGGCGGTCGCGCAGATGCTAGTCGGACCGTCGCGCGCCGCCGAAGGTTCCACGAAATCAGGTCCGCTTGAAGGTCTCCCCGCGGTACGGGAGCCACCGGTAGCCGGGGGCGAAGTCGCTGAACTCGGCGCGCCGGCCGGTCGCGGCCCAGATGTCCTCGCTGACGACCAGACCGGGGAACCGCGTCAGGTTCGCGCCCTCGGCCATCAGCTCGTCGTAGCTGCGGAACCGGTCGGTCTCGACGCCGGCGAGGGCGTAGCGGTAGACCGGCGGGGCGGTGCGGAGCTGCCAGTAGAGCCGCCGCCCGGCCGCCGTCATCGCCGTGGCCTCCTCGCCGGACTGCGGGCCGGACTGGCTCACGCCTTCGGGGGCGACACCGCACCACCAGCCGGAGCCGTCGGAGAAGACACGCGCCGGCCAGCCGTCGAAGTGGCGTGCGAGGTCCCGGGCGTGGGTCTCCCGCCCTCCGCATTCGGCGTTCAGCGCGAAGATCCAGGCCATGGCTGCGGCCTCCCTGCTCTTGGTCAGCCGGTGAACGTCAAGTAGACCAGAACCAGGTTGAGGGTGATGATGACGGCCGCGATGAGACACGCCGCGACCGTCGTCAAGCGGTGGTTGGCGTCCGCGCCCATCAGGTCGCGGTCGGCGGTCAGCCGGATCAGCGGCACGAGCGCGAACGGGATCCCGAACGACAGCACGACCTGCGAGACGACCAGCGCCGCGGACGGGTCGGCGCCCAGCGCCAGCACCACGATCGCCGGGGTGAGCGTGACGAGCCGGCGCAGGACCAGCGGGATCCGCTTGTGCAGCAGGCCCTGCATGATCATCGCGCCCGCGTACGCGCCCACCGACGTCGAGGCCAGGCCGGAGGCGAGCAGGCCGATCGCGAACATCAGCGCGATGCCCGGGCCGAGCGCCTGCGCGACAGCGCCGTGCGCGCCCTCGATGCTGTCGACGCCCTCCTGGCCCTGGAGGTTCGTCGCGGCGAGCAGCAGCATGCCGAGGTTCACCGCGCCGGCCAGCAGCATCGCCAGGCCGACGTCGGCGCGGGTGGCGCGCAGCAGCCGGCGGCGCGTGGTGACGTCCGGGAGCCCGTGCCGGTCGCGGACCAGGCCCGAGTGCAGGTAGACGGCGTGCGGCATGACGGTCGCGCCGAGCATCGCCGCGGCGATGAGGACGCTGCCGGAGCCGTCGAACCGCGGCACCAGCCCGCCGAGCGTCTCGGCCGCGGACGGCGGCTCGACGAACAGGCTGGCCAGGAACCCGATGGCGATGACCAGCAGCAGGCCGGTGACGACCCGTTCGAACGTCCGCTGGCCGCCGCGGTCCTGGACCGCCAGCAGCGTCAGCGAGACCGCGCCGGTGATCAGGCCGCCGACCACGAGCGGCAGGTCGAACAGCAGGTTCAGCGCGATCGCGCCGCCGACGACCTCGGCCAGGTCGGTGGCGATGGCGACGACCTCGGCCTGCAGCCAGTACGCCAGCCGCGCGGGCCGGGACAGCCGGGCGCGCAGGGCCTCCGGCAGCGACATGCCGCTGACCAGGCCGAGCTTCGCGGACAGGTACTGCACGAGGACGGCCATCAGGTTCGCCGCGACGATGACCCAGACCAGCAGGTAGCCGTAGCGGGCGCCGGCGCTGATGTTCGAGGCGACGTTGCCCGGGTCGACGTAGGCGATCGCGGCGACGAACGCCGGGCCCAGCAGGGCCGACCCGGTGCGCAGGCGCGACGTCAGCTTCGGCCGCGCGGCCTCGGTCACAGCCATGGCGCCTGCCTCTCAACCGGATGTCGGGGAACCCAAATCGAAGTTTAGGCGTGCCGAACTTTCGATTTCAAGGGTGACGGCTCTCACCCCCGTGCCGGGGGTACCCGTGAACCGGTCCGCGAAGCGGGATCAGGGGTGGGAGACCTCGTGGCCCGACTCGCGCAGGGCCTTCACCGCTTCGTCGAGGTCGGTGGCCCGGACCAGGATGTGGTCGGTGTCGAAAGTGGACATCGAGAACAGCGCCACCCCCGCTCCGGCCAGCTCGGACGCGAGCGCGGCGATGATGCCGGTGAGCGTGAACTCCAGCGGCCCGCGGACCGAGAGCAGCCGCCAGCCGTCCTCGGCCGCCGTGCTGCCGGCCGGCTCACGCCCGGCCGGGCAGATCACCGAAAGCTCTTCGGGTGTGCGCGTCACCGAGACGAACGCGGGTTCACCGGGAGCTAGCAGCTCCGCGGGGACGGGGGCGTCGGCGGGCAGCCGGACCACCGCGTATTCGCCGGGCCGGACGTCGATCGCGAGTCGTTTCATCAGCCTTCCAGGACCTTCGGGCTCGTGGCGATCTCGGTGCCGTCCGGCAACGTCGAGATGGTGAAGTCGGCGAACACGTTCGGCGCGGCCTTCTGCAGCTCCCGCAGGCACGCGACGGCCAGGTCGCGGAGCTCGACGTCGGCGTGCTCGGTGGCGCGCATCGCGACGAAGTGGCGCCAGGCGCGGTAGTTCCCGGTGACGACGATGCGCGTCTCGGTCGCGTTCGGCAGCACCGAGCGCGCCGCCTGGCGGGCCTGCTTGCGGCGCAGGCTCGCGGCCGGGGCGTCGGCGAACTTCTCTTCGAGCCCGGCGAGCAGCTCGGCGTAGGCCTCGGCGCTCGCCCGGGTCGCGGCGACGAACTTGGCGTGCAGCGCCGGGTCGTGGGCGATCACCGCCGGTTCGACGACGGCCGCGTCGCCCTCCGGCACGTACCGGCGGGAAAGCTGGGAGTAGGAGAAGTGGCGGTGCCGGATCAGCTCGTGGGTCAGCGAACGCGAGATCCCGGTGAGGTAGAAGGTCACCGAACCGTGCTCCAGCACCGCGAGGTGGCCGACGTCGATGATGTGCTCGAGGTAGCCGGCGTTGGTCGCGGTGACCGGGTTCGGCTTGTCCCACGACTGGTAGCAGGCCCGGCCGGCGAACTCGGCGAGCGCTTCGCCGCCGTCCGCGTCGGTCGACCACGGCACGTCCTCGGGCGGGAAGAACTCCGTCTTCGCGATCAGCTGCACCCTCGGTGCCCCAGTTCCGGCCACGTCCGCACTCCTTACGACGACTCCCGCCCGCAGCCTATCCGCGCGCGGCCGCCCACTCCCGGGGGACACGAGCTCCTTGACTGACACCACGAGTGACGTCATAGTGGTGTCATGGACCTGACGCCGTACATCGCCAACCTTCGCGAGGACCTCGCGAACACGGCTGCCGCCGGGGACGAGCAGACCCGGCGGGCGGCCGCGCTGCTGTCCTCCGCTCTCGAACCCGCCGTCCGCCTGACCCTGATGAACGCACTGGCCGACCTGGCCGCCGAGGTCACGGCCGCGCTGCCGGGCCAGGTGGTGGACGTGCGGCTCGACGGCCGGGACGTCCGCGTGGTCGTCACCGGAGCCGCCGAAGAGGAGCCGCCACCCCGGGCGACACCACGTGACACCACCATGCCACCGCTGATGGACGGCGGTGACATCTCGCGCATCACCCTGCGCCTGGTCGAGCAGATCAAGGGGCAGGCCGAACGCGCGGCGCAGGCGCAGGGCGTCTCGCTGAACACGTTCGTCTCCCAGGCGGTGCAGGGGGCGCTGGGGCACGGCTCGCTCGGCGCGGGCCCGAAGCACCACGGGAAGGGCGGCGGCCAGTCCGGCTCGCGCCTGCACGGCTGGGTCGAAGGCTGAGGGGAACGACGATGAGTGACGAAGACCAGACCACACCGCCGGCCGGGGAAACGCCGCCGCCTTCGTCGAACGACGAGCTGGCGCGGGTCGACGAGTTCGAGACCGACGTGCCGCTGGAGCTGGACCTGGGCGTGACGATCGGCCGCGTCGAGGTGGTCCTCGACGGGGACTCCGGCGCGCGGGTCGAGCTGCGGCACGACCAGGGTGAGCAGCAGCCGTGGGTGGCGGGCGTGAACAGCCTGCTGTCGTGGGTCGGCGAGCGGTTCGGCGACCAGCTGGGGGTCGACCCGGGCGCCTCCCCCGCCGAGGCGGTGCGGCAGAGCCGGATCGAGAAGCTCGGCAACCGCCTGGTCGTGCAGGCGCCCAAGGCGTGGCAGCTGCGGAACGTGGCGCTCGCGGTGAAGGTGCACGCGCCGGCGGGCTCGCACGTCGAGGTCCGGGCGGGCGCGGCGGACGTCACGGTGACGGGCTCGGCCGGCCGCGTCGACCTGCTGACCGGCTCCGGCGAGGTGAAGCTCGACCGCGCCGACGGCTCGGCGACGATCCGCACGGGCAGCGGAGCGATCAAGCTCGGCCCGACGCTGGGCGGGCTCCAGCTGCGCAGCGGCAGCGGCAGTGTCGAGGCGTCCTCGCTGGCCGGGTCGGCGACGCTGGCCACGGGCACGGGCGACGTCTGGCTGGGCGCGGTCTCGGGCGAGGTGATGGCCCGCACGGGCAGCGGCGACCTGTCGGTGGCCGACGCGGGCTCGGGCACGCTCGACCTGATCACGGGTTCGGGCGAGGTCCGGATCGGCATCCGCACCGGCACGGCGGCCGAGGTCGACCTGACCTCCAGCGGCGGCCGGGTGTCGAGCGAGCTGGACGTGTCCGACAGCGCCCCGGAGGGCGGCGTGAAGCTGAAGATCCGGGCGCGAACGGGCTCCGGCAACGCCGTGGTGACGCGCGCGGCCGGCTGAGTAAGGGGGAAGACGGGCCGTTTCCGGTGGGGCCGGGAACGGCCCGTCGCCACGCCTGGCGGCTGTCCGGTGCGTGCACCGGCCGGCTTCGAGACTCCGGCTCGGCTTGAGCGCTCGACTGCGCTATCCCGCGACCGCCGCCAGCCACTCCCGCGGCGCCTTCGCGTGGATCCGGTGGCCCACCGCGATCGTCGTCGTCTTGGCTGTCGGTAGGGCCTTCGCCAGCAGCTCGTACCGCGACTGGTCCAGGTGGCTCGACGGCCCACCGGCGAGGACCAGCGTCGGCGCCGTGATCCTCGCCAGTCCCGCCCACCACTCCGGCTGCGGTTCGCGCAGTCCCCTCAGCACGTCCCGCACCATCACCGGGTCGAACTTTCCGCTCACCCTCGCCAGCGCGCGCATCGCGAGACCCGCCGAACGCTTGCGTGCCGGTGGCGCGTCGGCGCGGGTTCGCCTCGGGACGGGCATTTCCTCGAGGACCAGCCGAGCGATCCGGCCGGGCCGTTCCCTGGCCACCAGGGTCGCTACCAACGCGCCGAGCGAGTGGCCGATCAGCACCACCCGGCCCTCGTCCGGCAGGGCCGCCAGCACCGCGTCGCGGAAGGCGGTCAGCGGGTAGGCGTCCAGCCGCGGGCCGCCCGGATGTCCCGGTAAGGCCGGGCAACGGACATCACCACCGAGCGCCGATCGCACGGGTTCCCAGGTGGCCGGGCTGCTCATGGCCGCGTGCACGCAGACCACGCCGGGGACGGCGCGCACCTCGCGGCGGGGCGAGGTGCGCGCCGTCTGGGCATCGGATCGTGGGGACGCCCCCGTCACCAGTTCGCTCACTCGTGCCCCCGTCCCCGCTCGTCCGATGCCCGGCACACTATAGCGACCGATCGGTCGTAAGATAAAGTACCGGTTATGAGCCCCCGGAAGTCCGCTGTCGAATCCCGCCAGACGAAGCAGCGGATCATCGACCACAGCCTGGCGCTGGCGTCCGTCGAAGGGCTCGAAGGCCTGACGATCGGCCGTCTCGCGACGGAGCTCGGCATGAGCAAGGCCGGGCTGCTGGGCCACTTCGGCACGAAGGAAGGCCTTCAGTTGGCGGTCATCGACGCGGCAGCGGCGCTCTTCGGCCGCGAAGTGCATGCCTCAGCGCCACCGGGACTGCCGAAGCTGAGGGCACTCTGCGAGGCGTGGGTCTCCTACCTCGAGCGAGACGTGTTGCCCGGCGGGTGTTTCTTCACGGCGGCAGCGTCCGAAGTGGACGGACGCCCGGGCCCGGTCCGCGACGCCGTGCTGGGCATGACCCAGCTCTGGCACCGCGACCTGCGCCTCCAGATCCGCCTGGCGGCGGACGAGCTGCCCCGGGGAACGGACCCGGACCAGCTGCTGTACGACATCGTGGGCGTGATGCTCACCCTCAACCTCTTCCGGCAGCTGCACCACGACCCGAGCGCCCCCGCAAGGGCCCGAGCGGCCCTCAGCCGGCTGCTGGGATAGCGGGTCAGCGCACCAGTTTTGCCAACGGCTTGGCCAGCTCCCCGCGCGTTCCGACGGCCACGTCGGACAACCCCAGCCACTCCGCCATGTGCTTCAGCTCCCCCGCCATCTCGGGGAGCACCCGGGCCAAGTCCGCGCCCTCCTCGGCGAACGCGCCCTGGACTCGCAGCAAGCCCGCCGCCCGGTCGGACTTCAAGTCCACCCGGCCGACCAGGGAACCGTCCAGCAGGAACGGGAACACGTAGTAGCCGTACACCCGCTTCGGCTCCGGGACGTAGATCTCGATGCGGTACCGGAACCCGAACAGCCGCTCGGTGCGAGCGCGTTCCCAGATCAGCGGGTCGAACGGGCACAACAGCGCCCGGCCCGGCACCGAACGCGGGGTCCGGGCAGCGGAATGCCGGTACGCCACCGCCTTCCAGCCCTGGACCGCGACCGGCTCCAGGACGCCCGACTCCACCAGCTCCGCCACCGCCTGCCGGGCCGGTGCCGGGCCCAGGCGGTAGTAGTCGCGCAGGTCCGTCTCCGTGGCCACGCCCAGCGCCCGCGCCGAGCGCTCGATCAGCCCGCGCGCGCCCTCCTCCGGGGTCACCGACATCGACAGGATCTCCGGCGGGACCACGCGCTCGGTCAGGTCGTACAGCCGCTCGAACGAGCGGCGGGTGCCCGTGGTCAGCTGGCCGACGCCGAACAGGTACTCGCAGACGCGCTTGACCTCCGACCGCTCCCACCACGAGCCCGGGCCGCGCCGCTGGGCGTCCGCCTCGACCTCGCGCTCGATGCCGCCCGCGCCGATCGGGCCCAGCTCCTTGACCACCGACAGGATCTCGTCGACCAGGCCCGGGGACTTCTCGATCAGCGGCCCGTAGTGCTTCCACCAGCCATCCCGCTTCGCGCCCGAGCGGATCAGCGGCCAGTCCTCGACCGGGAGCAGGCTCGCCTCGTGCGCCCACGTCTCGACCAGCATCCGGGGCTGCCGCGCCGAGTGCGCCCACGCGGCGCTGTCCAGCAGCGCCGGCTCGTACGCGCCCAGCCGCGAGAACACCGGCATGTAGTGCGCCCGGACCGCGACGTTCACCGAGTCCAGCTGCAGCAGCTGGACCCGCGACAGCACCCGTTTGAGATGCCGCCGGGAAACCGGACCGGGCGGACGGGGGTCGGCGAAGCCCTGTGCGGCCAGGAAGGTCTTCCGGGCCGTCGTGACGCTGATCGTTTGCATGGTCCCGTCATGGTGCCACCCACCACCGACAAAAACGCGCACCACTAGATTCAGCACTCATGAGCGACGCCGCCGTCCGCCCCGCCGACCTGTCCGACGCCGCGGAGATCGCCCGCATCCAGCGTGACACCTGGCACGCCGCCTACGAGGACCTCCTCGGCAAGCAGGCGCTCGCCGAGCTGGACGCGACCGACCTCGCCGGCACCTGGACCGAGACCATCGACTACCCGGGCAGCCTCGTCCACGTCGCCACCGAGGGCGAGTTCGTCGTCGGGTTCTGCGTCGCCGGCCGCGCGCCCGACGGCGAGGTCGCCGACGCCGAGGGCGGCCTGCCCGAGGACGCCGCCACCACCGGCCTGATCGCGACGCTGCTCGTCGAGCCGCGCTGGGGACGCCGCGGCCACGCCGGCCGCCTACTCGCGACCGCCGCCGCGGCCCTCCGGACCGACGGCGCCACGCGCGGCATCACCTGGGTCGCCCAGGGCGACCACGCCTCGCTCGGCTTCTACCGCCGGGCCGGCTGGAACCCCGACGCCACCGTCCGCACCCTCGACACCGGCGAGCGGCTGCTGCGCGAGGTCCGGCTCACCGGCACCCTCGATCTCGCCCTCACCTGAGTCCCGGAAGATCACCCACCGCATCACGGAGTACATGAAGACGCCCTCGCAGGCGCCCGCGAGCAGCCGCGACAGGTGGTATTCGACGCCCAGCGCCGTCAGCCCCGCGCCCACACCCAGCAAAAACGCCGCGTAATTGACAGCGATCGCACCGATGTAAAGGACAAGCTGGATTCCGACGGCGGCGTGGGAATGGAAGTTGAACGTCCGGTTCAGCACGAAGCTCAACCCGAACGCGCAGACGTAGGCGACCGTGATCGCGAGCCACACCGGCCAGCCGAGCAGGCCGTGGAAAACGGTGAGCAACCCGAGGTCGACGCCGAACGTCAGACCGTTGATGAGGCAGAAGCCCAGAAACGTCGGCGCCACGATCCGCGACAGACCCAGCGGAAGCACCCGCACGACGGTCTGGCAGAGGGCGCCGAATCGGTCAGCGGGCGTACGGAGTTGCTCGGCGGCCACGCCGCCAGCGTTCCAGCGGGAGGTGTCCGGAAGCCGTCGGGCAGGTGATCTTCTGGTGCTGACCACCCACCGAAGACGGGGGCTGACCCCAGTGTCCGGAGATTTCGAACTGATAACGTGAAGAGAACACGAGAGCTTTTCAGGAGGTGACACGATGAGCTGGATCCTGCTGACGCTGGGCGTCGCGTTCGGTTCGGCCATCGTGCCGCTGATCAACGCCGAAGTGTTCTTGATCGGGCTGTGCGCCAGTCATCCCGGGCTGCACTGGGTGTGGCTGGGGGCCGCGGTGGCCATCGGGCAGATCGCCGGGAAGACGCTGTATTTTCTTGCCGCGCGCGGGACGATCAAGCTGCCCAAGCCGCTGCACGACCGGCTGCACCGTGAACGGCCGATGACCGCTCGGCGGGTGCGCTGGCAGTTGCGGACGAAGCGGATTCGGGGCTGGGTCGACCGGCTGCGCGAGCGCTGTCATCGTCACCCGCACTGGATGGCGGGCACCTATGGGGTGAGCTCGCTGGTCGGCCTGCCGCCCTTCATGGCGACGAGCGTGCTGGCCGGGCTGGTGCGGATGCGCCTCGCGACGTTCCTGACCACGGGGCTCGCCGGAAGGTGGATCCGCTTCAGTTTGATAGCCGCTTCACCTGCGGTGTTCGCCGGATGGTTGCATCACTAAGCTTTTTGGGTCGCTGAGACCTTGGAGTCGCTAAAGCTTTGGAGTCACTGAGACTTTTGGGCCATAGAGACTTCGGAGCAACCAAGTCTTTGGCCATAGGGACTTCGTAGAAACGGCGCCTTTGGCCACAGCAACTTTGGAACGACTAAGCCTTTGGCCATGGAAGCTTGGAGCCGCTAAGCCTCTTGAGCCATGATGACTTTGGAGTCACCAAGACCCTTGAGTCATGTCGACTTTGGAGTCACCGAACTTCTTGAGTCACTAAGACTTTGGAGCAGAGCGCGGTCCAGGCGGCACGGGTTACGGTGAGCTGGCCGAGCCGGCGGGCCTTGGTGTCGCGGACGCCGACGGTGCCGGAGAGCGAAACCTCGACACAATCGGTTTCGGTTCCGCTGTGACTCGACTTGCGCCAGGTGAACACGTTGCCTCCGACCTATCGCGAGACCTCCCGCAGCAAGGCGAGAGAGGCATCTTCGCCGAGAGCTTTGCCGGTGATCAGCCTAGCCAGCGCGAGGTAGGTGCCGCCACTGTCACCTTCGTACAGGAAGCCGCTCGCGTGATGGTGCTCCAGATGCACGATGGCAGGCAGGGAGCCGAACTCGTAGACGATGAAGGGACCGATCAGGCCGGGATGGTAACCGGCATCCAACGGCACGATCCGCAGCGAGACGTTGGGCCGCTGCACCACTTCGACGAGATGATCGATCTGGTCGGACATGATGTCCTCATCGCCGACCTTGGTCCGGATCGCGGCTTCGCCGATGATGGCATGCAGGCGGACGGGTTCCGGTTTGGTGAGCACCGCCTGCCGGTGCAAACGCTTCACCAAGCGCCGGTCGACTTCTTCCTCGCCGATCCGCCCGGCGCTGAGGATGGCTCGGGCGTAGTCGGGGGTCTGGAGGAGCCCGGGAACGATCGCCGGAGTCCAGTTGGTCATCTTCGTGGCGGTGCGCTCGTATTCAATGATCCCGGTGAGCGCCGTGGGCAGGTCGGAGGGGTTCGAGTCGAGCCAGTTGGGGTCCTTCGCGTGCTTCGCCAAGTGCAGCAAGCGCTTCGTCACTTCGCGGCCCACGCGCAAATAGCCGAGGATCCGCGCCACCTCCTCCACTGGCGGCACCCTCTGCCCTCTTTCCCACTGGGACAACAACTGCGGATCGATCTCCAGCGCGCGTGAAAGTTCACGCAGCCCATATTTCCGCGCCTGACGTACTTCGCGCAGCGAAGCGGACAATGCCCTCGCACCAGGCGAAGCAGAAGTCGGTTTCATGGCAGTGATGGTACGAAGCGCTGTCATTTCCCGAATGAACGACAACTGTAAGCGAATTGCCACACCAGAACCCCGCAGGCCGCAACCCCGAACGCCCACCCGCCGACCGGTTCGGCCAGCACCGCCACCAGGAAACAGAACACCGCGAACCCGCCGAGGCCGCGCAGGACCCCGCGAACCGTCGCGGCCGCCGCCGAAGGGCCTCCCTGGGCCAGGGCGAACACCGCCACCACGCTCAGCGCCGTCGGGAACGGGGCCAGGACACCCGTCAGGTCCGGACCCAGGCGGCCGGCCGCGGCCGTCACCGCCAGGACGAGTCCCGCCGTCACCACGGCCCGCGCGGGCAGGTCCCACCACGGGAGCGTCACCGGTCTCGGCTCGCCCGGCGCAGGCAGCAGCCGCGCTCCCGCCAAGGCCGCTGCCCAGGCCAGGCCCAGCCCCGCCCAAGCCGGGACCGGTGCGAACGACAGCGCGAGATCCAGTGACAAGCACACCAGCCAGCCCACCAGCAGCGTGCCCGGCCAAGCGCGCGTCCGGCTCACCCGGGCGAACACCACCGCGAACGCCGCCAAGGACACCAGACCCAGCAGCGACGCCGACGCCGCCCGCGCGACGAACGCCGCGCCCTGCTCCAAGTACGTGATCAGCAGGATCGGGCCCGCCACCAGCGGCAGCGCGACCAGCAGACCGGTCAGACCCGGCCCCCAGCGGCGGCCGGCCAGCGACGACCCGACCACCAGCAGCGGCGCGAGCACGAGCTTCAGCAGCAGCGTCACTGATCCCAGTCTGCCAGGGACACCCGGGAACTCAGCGGTCGGCGGCTTCCAGCTCCACGGCCTTCTTCATCGTCTCGCGGGCCCGTCGCCGGTCGCCCGCGATGTCGTACGCGTACGCGAGCTTGTACCACGCCCGCCAGTTCTCCTGGTCCGCTTCCACCTCGGCACGGCGGTCCTGGAACCACGCGTCGGCCGCGTCGCGGTCGACACGACCCGATGGCCGGCGCGGCAGGTCCGAGACGTCCGGCAGCTCGCCTTCGGAGTCCAACCGCCGCGAGAGACGCTGGATCTGCAGGCCGTTGCGCCAGGTCACCACGACGATCCAGATCCCCAGGATCGGCAGCAGCAGCACCCCGACGCCCAGCGCGATGCCCGCGCCGGTGCCGGACGCGAACAGCGCGAACGCCCGGTCGGCGAGCAGGACCAGGTAGACGACCAGCGCCGCCGTCATCAGCAGCGCGATGTTGCGAGCCTTCACAGGTCGAGCACGTTCTCCAGGCCGACCGTCAGGCCGGGGCGCGCCACCACCGTGCGCACGCCGAGCAGCACCCCCGGCATGAACGACGTCCGGTCGAGCGAGTCGTGCCGGATGGTCAGGGTCTCCCCCTCGCCCCCGAACAGGATCTCCTCGTGCGCCACGAGACCCGGCAGCCGGACCGAGTGCACGTGGACGTCCTCGACCGAGGCGCCGCGGGCGCCGTCGAGCTCCGACGTCGTCGCGTCCGGACCCGGCTGCACGCCCGCCTCGGCCCGCGCCGCGGCGATCATCCGCGCGGTGTGGGCGGCGGTGCCCGAAGGCGCGTCGGCCTTGCGGTTGTGGTGCAGCTCGATGATCTCGGCCGAGGCGTAGAACTTGGCCGCCTGGGCCGCGAACCGCATCGCCAGAACCGCGCCGAGCGCGAAGTTCGGCGCGATCAGCACCCCCAGCGACGGCTTCGGCTCCAGCAGCGCGCGCAGCTCGGCCAACCGCGACTCGCTGAAGCCCGTCGTGCCGACCACCGCGTGGATGTCGTGCGAGATCAGGTACTTCAGGTTGTCCATCACGGCGTCGGGGTGGGTGAAGTCGACCACGACCTCGGCCTCGGCCAGCGCCGAGAAGTCATCGCCCGCGTCCAAAGCGGCGACGACCTTCATGTCGCCTGCCCCCTCGACGGCGTTCACCACCGTCGCGCCCATCCGGCCGCGAGCGCCGAGCACACCGACGTTGATGGTCATGAAGCGATCACCTCGTGCAAGTCGTCGGGCAGGTCGTCGGCGTGAGCGTACGGCCCGACGACCGCCGCCGCCGAGACCCCGCCCGGCCGCGCGAACAAAGTGCGAGCGAGCGCACACACGTCCTCGGTGGTGACGGCGTCGATGCGGGCGATCGTGTCGTCGACGCCGAGATAACGCGCGTAGTTGAGCTCGGTCTTGCCGAGCCGCGACATCCGCGACGACGTGTCCTCCAGGCCCAGCACCAGCCCGCCGCGCAGCTGGCCCTTCGCGCGGGCCACCTCGGCTTCGGTCAGGCCGTCGACGCCGACCTTGTCGAGGACCTCGCGGATCACGCCCGCGACGTCGCCGAGCTTCTCCGGCTGGCAGCCCGCGTACACGGACATGTGGCCGGTGTCGGAGTAGCTCGCGACCGACGAGTACACCTGGTACGCCAGCCCGCGCTGCTCGCGGATCTCCTGGAACAGCCGCGAGCTCATGCCGCCGCCGAGGGCCGCGTTGAGCACCGACAGCGCGAAACGGCGCTCGTCGTGACGCGACAGCGACCGCAGGCCGAGCATGACGTGCGCCTGCTCGGTGTCGTCGGTGTGCAGGGCCAGCTTCGGCGGGGTCTTGATCCGGGCGCGGCCCTCCCGCGGCGCGACCGGCGTGGCCGTGCCGTCCAGGCGGCCGCGCAAAGCCTTGCGCACCAGCCGGAGCACCTGGCTGTGGTCGACGTTCCCGGCCACCGCCAGCACCATCCGGGGCAGCGTGTAACGGCGCTTGTAGAAGTTCCGCAGCGCGGCGGGCGACATCTCGATGATCGACTTCTCGGTGCCGAGCACCGGACGCCCGAGCGGGTGCTCACCGAGGATCGCGCTGACGAACGTCTCGTGCAGCAGGTCCTCGGGGTCGTCGTCGCGCATCGAGATCTCCTCGAGCACGACGCTGCGTTCCATGTCCATGTCGCGGTCGGTGCACAGCGCCTCGAACACGACGTCGGTGACCAGGTCGACGGCCAGCGGGAGGTCGGCGTCGAGCACCTGCGCGTAGTAGCAGGTGTGCTCCTTCGCCGTGAAGGCGTTGAACTCGCCGCCGACGGCGTCGATCTCCTCGGCGATCTGCGTGGCGTCGCGGTTCTTCGTGCCCTTGAACAGCAGGTGCTCGAGGTAGTGCGCGGCGCCGGCGACGGCCACCGGCTCGTCGCGGGAGCCGATGCCGACCCACAGCCCGACCGTGGCCGAGCGGGACGCCGGGACGTGCTCGGTGATCACGCGCAGGCCGCCGGGCAGCACACTGCGCTTGACGACCGCGCCGTCCGGAGTGGACTCCAGCGTGCGGGTGGTGCCGACGGGCTGCTCGTGCCCGGAAACCTGCCGTGCCATGGGTTCCTTACTCACGATGCCGTGAAGGCCCCCTCGCCGGAAACGACGAGGAGGCCTTCGACGGAACTGTCTTGAACCGGACTAGCCGGGGCTGATCAGGCGTCGGCCTTCTCGGCGTCGGCGGCGGGCGCGGCACCCTCGGCGGGGGCCTCGTCTTCCTTGACGACGATCAGGCTGATCTTGCCGCGGTTGTCGATGTCGGCGATCTCGACGCGGAGCTTGTCGCCCACGTTGACGACGTCCTCGACCTTGGCGATCCGCTTGCCGTTGCCCAGCTTGGAGATGTGCACCAGGCCGTCCTTGCCCGGCAGCAGCGAGACGAACGCGCCGAACGCGGCCGTCTTCACCACGGTGCCGAGGAAACGCTCGCCGACCTTGGGCAGCTGCGGGTTGGCGATGGCGTTGATCAGGTCGATCGCCGCCTCCGCCGACGGGCCGTCGGCCGCGCCCACGTAGATCGTGCCGTCGTCCTCGATGGAGATGTCGGCGCCGGTCTGCTCGGTGATCGAGTTGATCATCTTGCCCTTCGGGCCGATGACCTCGCCGATCTTGTCGACCGGGATCTTCACGCTGGTGACGCGCGGCGAGAACGGGCTCATCTCGTCCGGGCCGTCGATCGCCTCGGCGATGACCTCCAGGATGGTGAGGCGAGCGTCCTTCGCCTGCTTCAGCGCGGCGGCGAGCACCTCCGACGGGATGCCGTCGAGCTTGGTGTCCAGCTGCAGGGCGGTGATGATGTCCTTGGTGCCGGCGACCTTGAAGTCCATGTCGCCCATGGCGTCCTCGGCCCCGAGGATGTCGGTCAGCGCGACATAACGCGTCTCGCCGTCGACCTCGTCGGAGATGAGGCCCATCGCGATGCCCGCGACCGGCGCCTTCAGCGGCACACCGGCGTTGTACAGGCCCATGGTGGACGCGCAGACCGAGCCCATCGACGTCGAGCCGTTGGAGCCCAGCGCCTCGGAGACCTGGCGGATCGCGTACGGGAACTCGTCCCGCTTCGGCAGCACCGGCACCAGGGCGCGCTCGGCGAGCATGCCGTGGCCGATTTCGCGGCGCTTCGGCGAACCGACGCGGCCGGTCTCACCGGTGGAGAAGGGCGGGAAGTTGTAGTGGTGCAGGTAGCGCTTGTGCGTCTCCGGGGAGAGCGAGTCGATCTGCTGCTCCATGCGGAGCATGTTCAGCGTGGTGACACCCAGGATCTGGGTTTCCCCTCGCTCAAAGAGTGCCGAGCCGTGCGCCCGCGGGATCACGGCGACCTCGGCCGAAAGCGACCGGATGTCGGTGAGGCCACGGCCGTCCATGCGGATCTTGTCCGTGAGGACGCGCTTGCGCATGACCTTCTTGGACAGCGCCTTGAACGCGGCGCCGATCTCCTTCTCGCGGCCCTCGAAGGCTTCGCCCTCGCCGATGCCGACCTTCTCCAGGACGGCGGCCTTGACCTCGTCGGTCGCGGCGTCACGGGCCTGCTTGCCGGCGATCTGCAGGGCGTTCGCCAGGTCGTCGGTCGCGATCGCGGCGACGGCCTCGAAGGCGTCCTGCTCGTAGGCCAGGAAGACCGGGAACTCGCCGGTCGGCTTGGCGGCGACCTCGGCCAGCTTCTGCTGGGCCTCGCACAGCACCTTGATGAACGGCTTCGCGGCCTCGAGGCCCTCGGCGACCGAGACCTCGTCCGGCGCCTTGCCGCCCGCGGCGATCAGGTCGAGCGTGTGCTCGGTGCCCTCGGCCTCGACCATCATGATCGCGACGTCGTCACCGACGATGCGGCCTGCGACGACCATGTTGAAGGTCGCCTTCTCCAGCTGCGACCAGGTCGGGAACGCGACCCACTGGTCCTCGATCAGGGCGACGCGCACGCCACCGACCGGGCCCGAGAACGGCAGGCCGGCGATCTGGGTCGACGCCGAAGCGGCGTTGATGGCCAGCACGTCGTACGGGTCGTCCGGGTTGAGGCTCTGGACGGTGATGACGACCTGGATCTCGTTGCGGAGACCGTCGGTGAACGACGGGCGCAGCGGCCGGTCGATCAGGCGGCAGGTCAGGATCGCGTCCGTGGAGGGCCGGCCCTCGCGGCGGAAGAACGCGCCCGGGATGCGGCCCGCGGCGTACATGCGCTCTTCGACGTCCACGGTCAGCGGGAAGAAGTCGAAGTGGTCCTTCGGGTGCTTCGACGCCGTGGTCGCCGAGAGCAGCATGGTCTCTTCGTCGAGGTAAGCCACGACGGCGCCGGCGGCCTGCTTGGCCAGGCGGCCCGTCTCGAAGCGGACGGTGCGGGTGCCGAACCGGCCGTTGTCGATCACGGCTTCGGTCTCGTGCACGGTGACTCCGGTGGAGTCGGTCATAGATGTTTCTCCTCTTTGGTTCCTTCTATCCGGCGCGAGTCTCCCACCCTGGGACCCGTTTCGCCTGAGGACGCTCGAGGAGAGGTGCCGGTCTTCGATCGAAGCCCCCGGGACGCTTCCCGGGAACCACTACCGAGGACCGGCGGACGGTTCCTCGGGCGCGCTCGCGCCGTTGTTCTTTTCGGACCGAGGGGGAGCGACCGATGTGGTCACTCCCCCTCGGGTTCAAGCTATCGGCGCAGGCCGAGGCGCTGGATCAGCGCACGGTAACGCTCGATGTCCACCTTCATCACGTAGTTCAGCAGCCGGCGGCGACGGCCGACCAGCAGCAGGAGCCCGCGACGCGAGTGGTGGTCGTGCTTGTGAGCCTTGAGGTGCTCGGTGAGGCCGACGATCCGCTTGGTCAGCAGCGCGACCTGGGCCTCGGGGGATCCCGTGTCCGAGTCGTGCACGCCGTACTCGGCCAGGATCGACTTCTTGTCTTCGGTGGACAGCGCCACTTGTGTTGCTCCTCGATGATCAGTGCCGTGCGGCCCCGGACGCGGAATGAACGCCGGGAAGACGGTCACGGCCGCCACGGACTGCAGCCGGACCCGGTCACGACGTTACCATTCAGGCCGCAAGCGCCCCTGAGCAGGGCCTTCAGGCGTCGTCCAGCCCGAACGAGCGAACCACCCGGTAGCGGCTCCCGCCCGGCTGGCGCTCGCTGGTCATCAGCACGACGTGCGTGGCGGTCCAGCTCCGGCTGGTGAAACCGGCCAGCGCCGATGTCCAACGTCCGGCACGCTCCGGTTCTTCCCGGGGGAACCGCGCGAGCGTCAGGTGGGCCCGGTACGGCCTCGCTTCGGCGCCGGCCCCCGCGGCGTGCGCGAGGGGCGTCAGCTGTGCTCCGGCGGCAGTCAACCACAGCACCCCGGGGAACGTCGCGGCCTTTTCCAGCCGGACGTCGACCGCGGGCCGCCCGGCCAGGCGCTCGCCCAGCCAGGCCCCGCGGACGTCCAGGTCGTCCTGGCCGTAGTAGGCGAGCGTGATGTGCCAGCGCTCCGGCGGCTCCCAGCGCAGGCCGTCGTCCGGGTCGGCCAGGGCCTCGGCGACCGCCTCGACGACGTCGGCGGGCGGGACGAGCGCGCTGAACAGGACCGGCATCAGGCGCCGTGGCCCGCCCGGCGGAGCAGGTCGGCGATGGCCGGGAAGTCGTCGTCGAGCCGCTTGGCGGCCTCGCCCAGGTCTTCGTCCTCGGCCAGGTCGCGCAGGTAGGTGAGGACGGCCTGGTCGTCGTTGACCACCGGGATGTTGTCGCGGCCGACGGTGGGCCGGGAGTCGCGGACGTCCTCGAGCGCGGCCAGCATCGCGTCGCGGTTGCCGGCGGCGACCTCGGGCACCAGGATCTTGCGCTCGAGCATGATCATCCTGGCCAGCACGACGGGGTTGCCGATCTTGGCCCGGCGTCCGCTCATCACCTGGCTGAGCATCGGGGCGCTGATGCCGAGGACCTCGGCCAGGAACGCCTGCGAAACGTCGAACGCGACCACGAGGCGGCGCACCCGGTCACCCAGCGGCTCGCCGTACCACTCCCGCTGCAGCGCGATGTTCCGCTGGACGATCTTGTGGTCCTCCACCAGTTCCGCTCCCCTAAACCCGCTCGCCCGCTCTGCCTGAGCATCTTGCCACCGCTGTCACGTGCGTGAACGCGAAACGCCCCTATTCGCCCCCGGTCGGGGCGTCCGGGGGCAGCTCCAGTGCCTTTCTCGTCGCGACGACGTCTTCGTCGATCTGCGCGACCAGCCCGGCCGAGTCGGCGAACCGCACCTGGTCGCGCAGCCGGGTGCCGAAGTCGATCGCCACGTGCTGGCCGTAGAAGTCCTCGTCGACGTCGAGGACGAACGCCTCGACCGTCCGCTCGCGCCCGGAGAACGTCGGGTTGGTGCCGACCGAGACGGCCGCGCGCAGGCGGCGCGACGGGTCCGCCGAGCGGGTGAACCAGGCGCTGTAGACGCCGTCGGCCGGGACGGCGGCGAAGCGTGGTGTCGACAGGTTCGCCGTCGGGTAACCGAGCTCGTGGCCCCGGCCGTCGCCGCGGACGACGATGCCCTCCAGGCGGTGCGGGCGGCCGAGCGCCTCGGCGGCGGCGACCACGTCCCCGGCGTCGATGCACGAACGGACGTACGTGCTGGAGAAGGTGATGGCGGACTGGTCCTCTTCGGACAGTTCCTTGCCCTGCAGTTCCGCGCCGTAGGCGGCGAACCCGAACCGGCGGCCGAGCGTGCGCAGCAGCGCGACGTCGCCCGCGGCCTTGGCGCCGAAGGTGAAGTTGTCGCCGACGATCACCGCGGCCGCGTGCAGCCGGTCGACCAGCACCTCGTGCACGAACTCCTCCGGCTGCAGCCGGGACAGCTCCAAGGTGAACGGCAGCACGCAGAAGACGTCGACGCCGAGGCTCTCGACGATCTCCGCCTTGCGCCGCAACGTGGTCAGCTGCGCCGGATGGCTGCCCGGGCGCAGCACCTCCGACGGGTGCGGGTCGAACGTCACCATGACGCTCGGCAGCCCGCGTTCGGCCGCCGCCGCGACCGTCCGGTTCACCAGCTCCTGGTGCCCGCGGTGCACACCGTCGAACACGCCGATGGTGACCACGCACCGGCCCCAGCCGCCGGGAAGGTCCCCCAGCCCACGCCACCGCAGCACGTCAGACTCCCGTCTCTCCGGGCCCACCCTAGGCGGGCAGCAACACGACCACTGCTCGGGACACACCTTGTTCATCTGCCGCCAGCGCGAGCACCCGCCCGTCCGGCCCGAAGAGGCCGTAGGTGCCCTCGACGCCGGCCGCCGGGATGCGCTGGCCGTGGCGGACCGCCTTGGCCGTCGCGGCGTCGAGGTCGCGCCGCGGGAAGGCCGCGGCGACCGCGGCGTCGAGGTCCAGGCTCAGCTCGGGCGTCTCCTCGAGCTGGTCGAGGGTCCTCGCCTTGGCCAGGGTGAACGGGCCGACCGTGGTGCGGCGCAGGGCCCGCAGGTGGCCGCCGACGCCGAGGTCCGCGCCGAGGTCGCGGGCCAGCGCGCGGACGTAGGTGCCGGACGAGCACTCGACGACGGCGTCGACCTCCACGCGGGCGTCCTCGTGGCGGATCGCGAGGACGTCGAAGCGGTAGACGGTGACCGGACGCGGCGGGATCACGACGTCCTCGCCGGCGCGGACCCGGGCGTAGGCGCGCTTGCCGTCGATCTTGACGGCGCTGACCGCGCTCGGCACCTGCTGGATGTCGCCGGTGAGCTTGGCGATCCCGCGCGCGATGGCGTCGTCTTCCACGGCCTGGGTGTCCGCGCTCGAGAGGACTTCGCCCTCGGCGTCGTCGGTCGTGGTGCTGCTGCCGAGACTCAGGGTGGCGAGGTAGGTCTTGCGGTCGAGCGCGAGGTGGCCCAGGAGCTTGGTGGCGCGTTCGATGCCGAGCACCAGCACACCGGTCGCCATCGGGTCGAGCGTGCCGGCGTGCCCGACCTTGCGGGTGCCCATGATCCGGCGGGCGCGGGCGACGACGTCGTGCGACGTCATGCCGGCGGGCTTGTCGACGATGAGCAGGCCGGGTGGCGGGGCGGGGCGGCGGGGCGGTTTCGGGCTCGACACGCGGCAACCCTAGCGGCCGGGTCTCGCGGAACGATCAGGTGCGCTCAGGCGGCGACGATCGGTGTCTCGGGCAGCGCGGCGTCCCAGCGGCGGCGGGTGATGCGGACCGGGAGCTCCTCACCGCGGGCCTCGGCCAGGAACAGGTGGGCGCGCGTGCGGCGCCACCAGGTGAGCATCCGCCAGGTGCCCAGCGCCAGGATCGCGACGATCGCCAGCAGCGAGAGGCGGAAGCTGCCGCCCGTCCACTGCAGCAGGACACCCACCGCGAGCGCGGCGATCGTCGTCGCGACGAAACCGCCGACGTTGACCACGCCGGTCGCCGTGCCGACGCGGGCCAGCGGGTTGTAGTCGCGGGCCAGCGCGAAGCCGATCATCGACGCCGGGCCGCCGAGGGCGAGGAACGCGAACGTCGGCACCAGCAGCGCCACCGGGACCTGCCCGGGCCAGCTCAGCAGCACCGCCCAGACCAGCGCGGCCCCGCCGATGTACCCGCCGACCAGCGGCATCCGCAGCGACGGGCGGCGCCCGATCAGGCCGCCCAGCAGCGGGCCGCCCGCCATCGAGCCGAAGACGAACACGGTGAGCAGCGCGCTCGCGGTGGCCTTCGACTGGCCTTGGCCCTGCACCAGCCACGGCACGCCCCACAGCAGCGTCAGCGCGTTCGGCGCGAACATCGTGCTGAAGTGCACCCAGAAGCCCAGGCGCGTCCCCGGCGTCCGCCACGCTTCGGCGACCTGGTGGCCGAGCTCGCGCGGACGGACGGCTTCGCGGGCCGGCTGCTCCACGCCGGCCGGGACGTCGCGGACCCGCAGCGTCACGACCAGGGTGTAGAGGACGGTGAGGGCGCCGACCGCGAGGAAGGTGGGGGTCCAGCCGGCGGAGTCGAGCAGCAGCGACAGCGGGACGGTCGCGGCGAGGTTGCCGATGTACCCGACGGCCGCGGTGAACGACGTCAGCAGCGCGTACTGGCGGCCCGGGAAGTGGGCCGCGACCAGGCGAAGCACGCTGACGAACGTGAGCGCGTCGCCGAGGCCGAGCACACCGCGGGCGAGCAGGCCGAGGCCGTAGGAGTGGGCGATGCCGAGGAGGAGCTGGCCGGCGCCGAGCACCAGCACCGCGACCGTGAGGACGCGGCGGGGGCCGTAGCGGTCGACCAGGACGCCGGTCGGGATCTGCATCGCGGCGTACACGCCGACCTGCAGGACGGTGAAGGTGCCGAGCGCGGCCGCGCCGACGCCGAAGCGCTCGGCCGCCTGCAGGCCGGCGACGCCGAAGGAGGTGCGGTGGAAGACCGCGAGGAGGTAGACGGTGACGGCGGCGAGCCAGATGAGCCAGGACCGGGCGGTGGCGCGGCCGGTGGCGGGCGGCACAAGTTCCTCCAGGGTTTCGGCGTTCGTTCCGTGCGGACGCCTGCGCTGCCGTCCCTACTACTTGTAGCGCCTAAGCAACGACGAAACATAGCTGTGATCCCGGTGGCGTTCACCACATGGTTGTATCTGAATGTTCTTCACATTCGGGGGTGGTGTCGTGACCGGGCTGCACAGGGCGCACGCGGTGATCACGGGCGGGTCCAGCGGGATCGGGCTGGCGACGGCGGCGGCGCTGGCCGCGCGCGGCGCGTCGGTCTCCCTGGTGGCGCGGGACGAATCGCGGCTGCGGAAGGCCGCGGTGTCGCTGAAGTCACGCGGTGCTTCGGTCCGGACCGCCGTCGCCGACGTCTCGGTGCAGGCGGAGGTGTCCGCGGTCTTCGCGGAGCTGGTGGCTTCGGCGGGGCCGTGCGACGTGCTGGTGACGTGCGCGGGCCAGGCGCGTCCGGGCGAGTTCCTGGAGCTGGACGACGAGGTCTTCCGGCGGATGGTGGAGGTCGACTACTTCGGGACGCTGCACGCGGTCCGTGCGGTGACGCCGCCGATGGTCCGGCGGGGCCGCGGCTCGATCGTCGCGATCTCGTCGGCGGCCGCGGTGCTGGGGATCTACGGGTACACGGCGTACGCACCGGCGAAGTTCGCGGTGCGCGGGCTGATGGAGGCGTTGCGCGACGAGCTGAACCCGGCCGGGGTGCACGTCGCGTGTGTGTACCCGCCGGACGTCGACACCCCGCAGCTGCGGAGGAGAACCGCTGGAAGCCCGCGGCGACGGCGGCGATCAGCGGCACGATCCGCCCGATGGCGCCCGGGGCCGTGGCGTCGGCGATCGTCCGGGCGGTGGAGCGGGAGCGGTACGCGGTGTACCCGGACCGGTCGGTGGCCCTGCTCGCGGCGCTGGGCCCGCTAGCGGCCCCGATCCTGCGCCGCCTGGTGGACCGCCGGGTCCGCCAGTCCCGAACCTGACCCCGAAACTCGCGTGATCAGAGAGGCATCACACGTGATTGAAGGGGCATCACGTGTGATCAGAGGGGCATCACTCGTGATGCCCGCCCAATCACGCGTGATGCCCGCCCAATCACGTGTGACGCCTCTTGGCGCACGGTCAGGCCGGGCGGATGGCGCCGGTGACGGCCCAGTTTCCGGAGCGCCAGCGGGCCAGGACCGCCGCCAGGCGGAAGACCATGAACAGCGAGAGGCCGATCCAGATGCCCGTGAGGCCCCAGCCGAAGCCCAGGGACGCCCAGATCAGCGGGAGAAAACCGAGGGCCGCGCTGCCGAGCGTCGCGTTGCGGAGGAACGCCGCGTCGCCCGCGCCGAGCAGGACGCCGTCCAGGGCGAAGACCACCCCCGCGATCGGCTGGAGCGCCACGAAGAACCACCACGCGTGCGGGATCTCCGCCAGCACCCCCGGGTCGGACGTGAACGCGTGCGGCAGCACCCACGACAGCGCCGCGAACACCACCCCCAGGAAGCACCCCAGCAGCAGCCCGTACCGGGTGATCTGCCCGGCCACCCCGCGCGCCTGACGCGCCGAGTCCGCCCCCAGGGCCGCGCCGACCAGGGACTGCGCGGCGATCGCCACCGAGTCCAGCACCAGCGCGAGGAACGACCACAGCTGCAGCACGATCTGGTGGGCGCCCACCGCCTCCGTCGACGTCCGGGCCGCGACGGCCGCCGCCGAGACGAAGCACGCCTGGAACGCGAGGCTGCGCAGCACCAGGTCGCGGCCGAGGCCGAGCTGCGCGCGCATCACCTTGAAGTCGGGCCGCAGCCCGACCTTCTCCTTCACCAGCGCCGCGAAGAACAGCGACGCCGAAATCACCTGCGCGACGACGTTCGCGATCGCCGAGCCCTCCAGGCCCAGCCCCGCCCAGTAGACGAGCACCGGGCACAGCACCGCCGAAATCCCGTTGCCCGCCAGGACGTACCGCAGCGGTTTCGCCGAGTCCTGCACCCCGCGCATCCAGCCGTTGCCGGCCATCGTGACCAGGATCATCGGCGCGCCGAACAACGCGATCCGGATCCACGACACGGCCGCGGCGGCCGTGACATCGCTGCCCGAGAGCACCCGCGCGATCGGCCAGGCCAGCAGCTGCCCGGCGGCCAGCACGACGAGCCCGACCAGCAGCGCCAGCCACGTCGCCTGCACACCCTCGCGCACCGCGTCACCGCGCCGGCCCGCGCCGTGCAGCCGGGCGGTGCGTGACGTCGTGCCGTAGGACAGGAACGTCAGCTGGCTCGACACCTGGGCCAGCACGACCCCGCCGAGCGCGAGGCCGGCCAGCGACAGCGCGTCGAGGTGGCCGACCACGGCCGTGTCGACCAGCACGTACAACGGCTCGGCGGCCAGCACGCCCAGCGCCGGCACGGCCAGGCCCAGCACGCGCTTCGCCGGCACCCGTTCGATCTCGTCCACGTTCACCACGAACCGGACTCTAACCGCCGCCACCGACAGTTCCGGCTGACGGGAATCTCACAGCAGCGGCGCCCGCTCCAGCGCGGCCCGCAGCCCGGCCAGGACCTCCTCGGCGCTGCCCGCGATCGTGCAGCCCGCGGCCTGCCGGTGCCCGCCGCCGCCGAACTCCGAGGCCACCGCCGAGACGTCGATTCCGATCGAGCGCAACGAGATCTGCCACTGCGCCGGGTTCGTCACGTCCTGTTTGAGCACCGCCGCGACGGCCGCCTCGCGCACCGAACGGACGACGTCGATCACCGACTCGACCTCTTCGCCGCGTACCGTGCGCGCCTCGTCGACGCGGACTACCGCGTGCACAAAACCCTTGCCCTGCGCGGCTTCCGGCTCCAGCTCGGCCTCGCGCAACACGGCCGAAAGCATCGGCAGCCACGTGAACGGCCGCTCGTCGACGATCCGCCGCACCACCGCTTCGGCGTCGACGCCCGCCTCCAGCAGCCGCGCCGCCATCCGGTGCGTCTCGGGACTCGCCCGCCGGAAACCACTCGTGTCGGTGACGATCCCCGCGTAGATCCCGCGCGCGATCGGCTCGTCGAGGGTGACGCCCATCTCGTCCAGGATCCGGAGCACCAGGATCGCGCTGGCCTCGGCGGTCTCGTCGACGACGTTGCAGGAGCCGTAGAACGTGTTGGTCGCGTGGTGGTCGACGACCAGCACCGACCCGGCGAGCTCGACGCGCCCGGCCAGCCGGCCCAGCCGCTTCGGCACCGGCGTGTCGACGCAGACCAGCAGCGCCTCGGTGTCCGGCAGGTCGTCCGGGTGGGTGAGCAGGCCGTCCTCGTCGAGCCACCGCAGTGTCTCCGGGGCCTCGTCGGGCTCGCCGAAGGACACCCGGACGCGAGCGCCGCGCCGGCGCAGTGCCCGGCCGAGGGCGAGCGCGCTACCGAGAGCGTCCGCGTCCGGGCGCACGTGGCCGAGCACGGTCACGTCGGTGGCCGACCGCAGCAGCGCCGCCGCGTCGCGGATGTCCTGCGCCAAAGTAGGGGTCACGGTGCGTCACGCTACGCTCTGCGGGATGCCTGAGTACGTGATCCTGGTCCACCCGTCCGCCAACCGGGTCTACGCCGCCTCCGCGCCCGCGCTGCTGCGGGCCGAGCTGGCGGTGTTCGGCGCGGCGCTGTCGGCCGAGCTGTCCGGGATCGAGGACGTCGAGCTCGGCGGGGTCGGCTACGCCCGGTTCACCAGCTCGGCGGCGCTCGGCGAGCCCGACATCGCGCTGCTGTCGAACCTGTCTTCGCTCTACGCGCTGTTCGAGCTGGGTGACGGCGTCCTCCGTCCGGTCACCGTGACACCGCTGGCGAAGGCTGGCTCGGACCTGCTGACCATCCTGAAGTACGCCGGCAAGACCAACGAGTCGTTCACCAAGCTCCTGCTGAACGTCACGCTGCTGGCCACCGCGGATCCCTTCGGCGACAAGCCGAAGTACCTGCTCGACCCGCTGTGCGGCCGCGGCACCACGCTGAACCAGGCGATCATGTACGGCCTGCACGCCACCGGCCTGGACGTCGACGCCAAGGACTTCGAGGCCTACGAGGCGTTCATCAAGACGTGGCTGCGCAACAACCGCGTCAAGCACACGGCCGACTCGGGACAGCTGCGGCGCAACAAGGTCCGCCTCGGCCGCCGGCTCGACATCGAGTACGCCCTGAGCAAGGAAGACTACAAAACCGGCGACACCCGCAAGCTCACCTACTTCCAGGCCGACACGCTCACCACCGACGAGGTGCTGCGGGCGAACTCGTGCGACGTGATCGTCACCGACGCCCCGTACGGCGTGCAGCACGGCAGCCACCGCGAAGCCGGTCTGCAACGCAGCCCGCGTGACCTGCTGGCAGCGGCGGTCCCGGTGTGGACGCGGGTGCTGCGCCCGGGCGGCGCGCTCGGCATCTCCTGGAACACCACGGTCCTGCCCCGCGAAGAGCTCACCGAGGTGCTGCGCAAGGCCGGGCTCGACGTCCGCGAGGGCGGCCCGTGGGCGGAGTTCACCCACCGGGTCGACCAGGCCATCCTGCGTGACCTGGTCGTCGCGGTGAAGCCCGCCTCCTGAGTCGACAAAGCGCTACTGGGTGAGCTCACCCGGCACCGGCGCCTGCCCGTTCTCCTCCGGCGCCCCGGCGGGCTCGGGCGGCGGGGTGCTCAGCCCGCGCTTCACCGAGTCCAGAATGGACAGTCCCTGGCCGACGAGCCCGGCGGCCATCTCGCCCAGGCCGTCGGCGCCGTTGAGGATGTTGACGTTCGCGCCGGCCAGCCCGCGCCCGGCCTCCTTGACGATCATCGGCAGCTGGTCGATGAGCATCCGGTCGAGCGCGACGCGGTTGTTCGACGCTGCCGCCTCCGCCTGCACGCGCATCTTCTCCGCGTCGGCCAGCGCGAGGATGCGGATCCGCTCGGCCTCCGCGTCGGCCGGCTTGATCACCTCGGCCACCAGCTGCTGCTGCCGCAGCTCGGCCTCGCGCTGGGCCAGCTCGGTGCGCGCGTCGATGACCTCCTGCTGTGCCTTGGCCTGCGCCAGCGGCCCGGCCTGGGCGGCCTGCGCCTGGGCCGCCTCGACCTCGGCGCGGTAGCGCGCCTGCACGATCGACGTCTGCCGGGCGTACTCCGCCTGCGTCCGCTGCGACTCCTGCTCGGCCTCGGCCGCGGCCTTGTTCGCGACGGCCTGGGCGATCTGGGCGTCCCGCTGGATGGCGGCGTTGTGCGGCGCGGCCATCGCCGCGATGTAGCCGAGCTTCATGTCGTCGATCGACTGGATCTGCAGCGCGTCGACGGACAGGCCGATCTTCGCCATCTCCACCGCCGAGCCGTCCAGCACCTCGGTGGCGAGCTTCTGCCGCTCGGTGATGATCTCCTCGACGGTCATCGACCCGATGATCGAACGCAGGTGCCCGGAGAAGATCCGGCCGGTCAGCACCGACATCTGGTCCTGGTCGGAGAGGAAGCGCTGCCCGGCGTTGACGATGCTCTCGGTGTCGTTGCCGACCTTGAACGCGATCACCGCCCGCACGGTCAGGGCGATCGCCTGTTTCGTGACGCACACTTCGGTCACTTCGGCCTCACACATGGAAAGCGTGAGGAACCGGACTTTCCGGAAGACCGGCATGACAAACGCGCCGTGCCCGGTGACGACCCGGAACGGCGACGAACCCTTGCTGTTCTTGCCGCCCGAAATCAGCATGGCCTCGTTGGGGGCCGGAACGCGGTAACCGAACATGGCCTGTCCTTCTGCGAACACTCAGGAAACGGGATCCGAGGCGTCCCACGCCACGACATCGACCGTGCGCCGGCCCCGGGTTTCGACGACCAGGACGGTCGTCCCCTTCGGCAGCTCCGTGTCGGACCAGGCCAGGAAGGCTTCCAAGCCACCCCGGATCCTGATCAGCACCTCCCCGGGACCACGCTGCCCGCGGGTGCCGACCAGGAGGACTCCGGTGCGGCCCGACGGCGAGAGATCGGAGTGCACGAACCCGACCTCCCCTCGGTGGGCTGCCTCGGTGCGGGCCACTCCCGCTGACCCCATTGTGCTCCCGGTGGGCGACCTCGCGCCGCAGCGCGAGGTCACGAACCGAACCCGAGGGTGCCGCCACCTTGGGTATGCTCCGGAGGTGACCGTCGAGCATCGCCCCCTGCGCGCGGACGCCCGGCGCAACCGGGAGGCGCTGGTCGTGGCGGCGCGCGAGGTGTTCGGGGCCAAGGGCGTGGACGCCCCGCTCGACGAGATCGCCCGCCGCGCCGAGGTCGCGATCGGCACGCTCTACAACCGGTTCCCGACGCGGGCCGACCTCGTCGAGGCCGCGTTCCTGCCGACGCTGGAGGAAGCGCGGGCGGTCGCCGACGAGGCGCTCGCCGGCGACGACCCCTGGGACGGTTTTGTGCTCTTCCTCGAACGGTCGGTCCTGATGCAGGTGTCCGACCGCGGCTTCACCGAGATCTGCTCGCGGGCCTTCGACCCGACGTCCGGGCTGGAGAAAGCCAAGCAGGACAACGCTTCCCGGATGAACCGGATCATCACCCGGGCCCAGGAGGCCGGGGCGCTGCGGCGGGACTTCCGCGGTGCGGACCTGGCGATCGTGTTCGCCGCGGCGACGGCGACCCCGGACTGGCGGCGCGCGCTCGGCATGGTCCTGGACGGGCTGCGCGCCCGGTGACCTGGCTCGCGGACACCCGCTCGTCCTACGACACGGTGGCGGAAAACTACGCCGAGTTTGTGTCGGACGCCCTCGAGAAGCACCCGCACATGCGCGCGGCGCTCTCGGTGTTCGCCGCGCAGGCCGACGGGCCGGTGGTGGACGTCGGCTGCGGTCCCGGGCACTTCACCGCGCACCTGGCCGGGCTGGGGGTCGACGCGTCCGGCGTCGACCTGTCCCCGGCGATGGTCGACCTGGCCCGGCGGAACCACCCCGAGCTGCGGTTCGAGGTCGGCTCGATGACCGACCTCGCCCTCCCGGACGCGTCCGTCGCGGGGGTGCTGGTGTTCTGGTCGCTGATCCACGTGCCGGACGCCGAGGTCCCGGTGGCCCTGGGCCAGTTCCGGCGAGTGCTGCGCCACGGCGGCCGGCTGGTGATCGGTTTCCACGTCGGCGACGAAACCCGGCTCAAGACCGAGGGTTACGGGCATCCGATGCGGGTCAACGTCCACTTGCGACAGCCGGCGCACCTGGCCCGGTGGCTGCGGAACGCGGGGTTCACCGTCGACGCCGAGTGGCGGCTGAACCCGGGAGCCGAAGTGCCCCAGGCGATCCTCTTCGCGTCACGCTAGCCGCTGTCCGACGAACTTCAGCACGTCCGGCAGGATGCCGCGCCAGTACTCGTCTTCGTGCCCGCCGGGGGAAAACCGGGACACCGCCGGGGAAACCGCCTTCACGAGCTTGCGGTCCGCGCCCAGGAACGGGTCGGACTCCCCGCACCAGACGCCGAGCGCGTCCGGACGCAGCTCACCGGGGTGCAGCAAGGGTTCTTCCGCGCGCCAGTTGTCCTCACCGGAGAACACCTTGCGGCTGCGGGCATCCGGCCAGCTGACGAACAAGGCCGCGCTCGCCGTGGCCACCGCCTTGAGGTCCGGGTGGGCGCGGGCGAACCGGAGTGCGCCGAAGCCGCCCATCGAAATGCCGAGCACCGCCGACGCCGGGCGCAGGTCGCGGGCGGTCAGCCAGCCCGGGAGCTCCTCGGTCAGCATGCGCTGCGGGTCGTCGCCGGAGCCGACGTCCACCCAGTAGTGGTCACCGTCGACCGCGGCCACGGCGAACGGCGGGGCGCCGGCTCGCACGGCCGCCGTCAGCAGGTCCGGGAAGCCCAGCTCGAGGAAGGTTCGCGCACGGGCGCCGCGGCCGTGCAGGGCCAGGCACACCGGCAGCCCCGACGCCGGAACCCCGGCGGGGGTGATCAGCACGAGGTCGACGTCGGCGCCGCGGGCCACCGACCGCATGCGCTGGACCGTCACCGGGTCGCGCGGCGCGGTCGGCCGGGACGGTGCGTCCACCGCCGACGGGCCGGGCGGCGGCCCGGACGGGGCAGCCGAACAGCCCGCCAGCAGCGCCAGCGCGCCGCCGGCGAGCAGGCCGCGGCGGGAGAGCACGGGGTCAGCCCCGGCTCTCCTCCTCCGCGAACTCGTCGTCTTCGGCCTCTTCGCGAGGCGCCTTGTACGGGTCGGCCTCACCGGCGTGCTGCGCGCCGGCCGAGCGGCGCGCGACCTCCGCGTCGGCCTCACGGGCCTTCGCGAGCAGGTCCTCGATCCGCTTCGACTCCTCGGGAATCGTGTCCGCGACGAACGTCAGCGTCGGCGTGTAGCGGACCCCGGTGCCCTGCCCGACCTTCGTGCGTAGCATCCCGCGCGCCGATTCGAGCGCGGCGGCGGCGCCGGCGAAGTCCGGGGGGACGTCCAGCTTCTCGCCGAGCACCGTGTAGTACACCGTGGCGTCGTGCAGGTCGCCGGTGACCTTCGTGTCCGTGATGGTCACGTAGTCCAGCCGGGTGTCCTTGACCTCGTGCTCGATCGCGGACGCCACGATCTGCGAGATCCGCTTGGCGAGCTTGCGAGCCCGAGCAGGATCAGCCATGTCTCTCTCCTAGTCTTCCGGACCGAGCAGCCGGCGGCGTGCGGTGAGCAGCTCGAACTCCGGTCTGCTCGCCACGTACCGCTCACACGAGTCGAGCACGTCGCGCACGTGCTCGCCACCTTCGGCGACCACGGCCACCCCGATGAGGGTCCGCCGGTGCAGGTCGGTGTGACCGGCTTCGGCCACCGACACGGCGAAGCGCTTGCGCACCTCGGCCAGCACCGGACGGACCACGGATCGCTTCTGCTTCAGCGAGTGAACGTCACCGAGCAGGATGTCGAGCTCGAGGGCTCCGACGAACATAAGCAGTTTTGGTGGTGTAGTAGGGAAACACCGGGTGTGCGCGAGAACGCACACCCGGTGTCGAACTTCCTTACGCGCGAGGCTTCTCGCGCTGCTCGTACGTCTCGATCTGGTCGTCGACCTTGATGTCGCCGTACGAACCGAGCGTCAGACCGCACTCGTAGCCCTCGCGGACCTCGACCACGTCGTCCTTGAACCGCCGCAGCGAGCTGATCGGCAGGTTCTCCGCGACGACAGTGCCGTCGCGCAGCAGCCGGGCCCGCGCGTTGCGCCGGATCTCGCCGGACATGACCAGGCAACCCGCGATCGTGCCGATCTTGGAGGACTTGAAGACCTCGCGAACCTCCGCGCGGCCCAGCTCGACCTCTTCGTACTCCGGCTTGAGCATGCCCTTGAGAGCCTGCTCGATCTCGTCGATCGCCTGGTAGATGACCGTGTAGTACCGGACGTCGACGCCCTCGCGGGTGGCCCGCTCGGTCGCCTTGCCCTGGGCGCGGACGTTGAACCCGAGGACGATCGCGTCGGACGCGGTCGCCAGGTCGATGTCCGACTCGGTCACGCCACCGACACCGCGGTGGACCACGTTCAGCTCGACCTCGTCGCCGACGTCCAGCTGGAGCAGCGAGGCTTCGAGGGCCTCGACCGTACCCGAGTTGTCACCCTTGATGATCAGGTTGAGGCTGTTCGTCTCCTTCAAGGCGGAGTCGAGGTCCTCGAGGCTGACCCGCTTGCGGCGCGACGCGTTGAGCGCGTTCCGCGTGCGAGCCGACCGGCGCTCGGCGATCTGCCGGGCGACGCGGTCCTCGTCGACCACCAGGAAGGTGTCACCCGCACCCGGCACCGAGGTGAACCCGATGACCTGGACGGGCCGCGACGGCAGCGCCTCGGTGACGTCGACGTTGTGCTCGTCGACCATCCGGCGGACGCGGCCGTAGGCGTCACCCGCCACGACCGAGTCACCGACGCGCAGCGTGCCGCGCTGGACCAGGACGGTGGCCACCGGGCCGCGGCCGCGGTCGAGGTGCGCCTCGATCGCGACACCCTGGGCCTCCATGTCCGGGTTGGCCCGGAGGTCCAGAGCGGCGTCGGCGGTCAGCAGGATCGCCTCGAGCAGGCCGTCGATGTTGATGTTCTGCCGCGCGGAGATCTCGACGAACATCGTGTCGCCGCCGTACTCCTCGGCGACCAGGCCGTACTCGGTCAGCTGCTGCCGGATCTTGTCCGGGTTCGCGCCTTCCTTGTCGATCTTGTTGATCGCGACCACGATCGGGGCCTTGGCGGCCTGCGCGTGGTTGATCGCCTCGACCGTCTGCGGCATCACACCGTCGTCGGCCGCCACCACGATCACCGCGATGTCGGTCGAGTTGGCGCCACGGGCACGCATGGCGGTGAACGCCTCGTGACCCGGGGTGTCGATGAAGGTGATCAGGCGCGGGTTGCCCTCGAGCTCGGTCTCGATCTGGTACGCACCGATGTGCTGCGTGATGCCGCCGGCCTCGCTCTCGCGGACCTTCGTCTTCCGGATCGTGTCGAGCAGGCGGGTCTTACCGTGGTCGACGTGACCCATGATGGTCACGACCGGCGGCCTGACCTGCAGATCCTCTTCGCCACCCGCGTCGTCGCCGTAGGTGATGTCGAAGGTCTCCAGCAGCTCGCGGTCCTCCTCCTCGGGGCTGACGACCTGAACGTTGTAGTTCATTTCGCCGCCGAGCAGCTCGAGGATGTCGTCCGACACGGACTGCGTCGCGGTGACCATCTCGCCGAGGTGGAAGAGCACCTGCACCAGCGAAGCCGGGTTGGCGTCGATCTTCTCGGCGAAGTCGGTCAGCGAAGCGCCACGCGGCAGCCGGATCGTCTCGCCCTGCCCCTTGGGCAGGCGGACGCCGCCGACGCTGGGCGCCTGCATGTTGTCCATGTACTCCTGGCGCTTCTGCCGCTTCGACTTGCGGCCCTTGCGCGAGGGACCACCCGGGCGCCCGAAGGCACCCGCGGTGCCGCCACGGCCACCGGGGCCACCACGGCCACCGCCGCCGCCGCGGAAACCGCCGCCACCGGCCGGGGCGCCGCCACCGGGGCCACCGCCACCCGGGCGGAAGCCGCCGCCGCCACCGCCGCCACCGGGACCGCCGCGGAAGCCACCGCCGCCGCCACCGCCACCGGGACCGCCGCGGAAGCCACCGCCACCGCCACCGGGACGACCGCCGCCGCCACCGGGGCCGCCACGGGCGCCGCCACCGGGTCCACCACGAGCGCCGCCACCGGGACCGGCGGGACGCTGCGTGCGGCCCGGCATCATGCCGGGGTTCGGCCGCGGGGGCATGTTGCCCGGGCTCGGCCGGTTGCCACCGGCGCCACCGCCGGGACGCGGAGCCGGGCGGTCACCGCCGCCACCGGTGCCACCGGGACGCGGCGGGCGGGTGTCGCCGCCCTGACCGCCACCGGGGCGCGGGCCCTGCGGGCGCGGCGGGGCGCCGGAACCGACGCCGAACGGGTTGTTGCCGACCCGCGGGGTGCGCGGACCGGGCTTGGGACCGCCGGGCTTGGGGCCCTGCGGCTTGGGCGGGACGACCGAACCGGTGTTGCCCGAAGGCGCGGCCGGGGTCTCCTGCTTGGGTGCGGCCGGTGTCTCGGCCTTCGCCGCCGGGACCTGCTCCTGCGGAGCGGGCGCGGGCGGGCGCGGACCGGGCCGGGGGCCGGGGCCCGCGGGACGGGAACCGGAGCTCGCGGCCGGCTTCGAAGCCGGGACCTGCTGCTGCGGAGCGGGCGCGGGGGCGGCCTTCGCCGCCGGGGCCTGCTGCTGCGGCGCGGGCGCCGGGGGCTTGGGCGCGGGAGCGCCCGGCTTGGCGGCCGGGGGCCCGGGACGGGCCGACGGACCGGGAGTGGGGGGCTTCTTGGCGCCCTTGGGCGCGTACGCGTCCCGGAGACGGCGGGCGACGGGCGCCTCGACCGTGGACGACGCGGACTTCACGAACTCGCCCTGTTCCTTCAACTTGGCGAGAACGTCCTTGCTGGTGATGCCGAGCTCCTTAGCGAGCTCGTGTACGCGGGCCTTGCCTGGCACAGCTCTCCTCATCTAGGGGAGGCCAGGCGGAAAACCCGCTGACCTCGTCCTTATTGTCTCGCGTTCATGGCTTCAGCTTCACGGCTGACTCATGACGGGTCGACCTGCTTCCTTGGTTCCTCGCGAAGCCGGGAGCGTCCCGGCTTCGTGGTGCGTAGTGGTGCGCCCGACGTGCTCGCGGACCTCGCGGGCGTCGAGCGCCCCGGGAGCCCGCAAGGCTCTCGGGAAGGCTCGCCGCCGTTCGGCCTTGACCAGGCAGTCCGGGTCGGGGTGCAGCCAAGCTCCCCGGCCCGGCAGCCGCCGACGCTCGTCGACGACCACCCGCCCGGCCACCGCGACCACGCGCAGCAGCTCACCGATCAATGCCCGCCGCTTGCAACCGACACAAGTCCGCACCGGAGCGTTCCGGTGGGGCTGGTGCTCGGCTACCCGCCGCGGGCGTTGAACCACTCCTGAGTCTAGCGCTTCGACCTTCACTCAGCCGAACCGGTTGTCGCGGCGGGCCGCGACGGACTGGCGTGGTCTTGATCACCCTCGTCGTCCACCGGTGCGGCGTCGCTGCGGATGTCGATCCGCCAGCCGGTCAGCCGGGCGGCGAGGCGGGCGTTCTGGCCCTCCTTGCCGATCGCCAGCGACAGCTGGAAGTCCGGCACCACGACACGAGCGGTCTTGGCCCGCTCGTCCACCACTCGGACGGAAACAACCTTCGCGGGCGACAGCGCATTCCCGACGAAGCGGGCCGCGTCGTCGGAGAAGTCGATGATGTCGATCTTCTCGCCGGCCAGCTCGCTCATCACGTTGCGCACGCGGGCGCCGACCGGGCCGATGCACGCGCCCTTGGCGTTGACCCCCGGCACCGTCGACTTGACCGCGATCTTCGTGCGGTGCCCGGCCTCGCGCGCGACGGCGGCGATCTCCACCGTGCCGTCGGCGATCTCGGGCACCTCGAGCGCGAAGAGCTTGCGCACCAGGTTCGGGTGCGTGCGCGAGAGCGTGATCTGCGGGCCGCGGTTGCTGCGCGCCACCGTGACCACGTAGGCCTTGATCCGGCTGCCGTGCTCGTAGGACTCCCCCGGCACCTGCTCGCCCGAGGGCAGCACGCCCTCGGTGTCGCCCACCTGGACCACGACCATGCCGCGCGCGTTGGCGCGGGCGTCGCGCTGGATGACACCGGCGACGATCTCGCCCTCCTTGGTGGAGAACTCGCCGAAGGTCTTCTCGTGCTCGGCGTCGCGCAGCCGCTGCAGGATGACCTGGCGCGCGGTGGTGGCGGCGATCCGGCCGAACCCCTCGGGGGTGTCGTCCCACTCCTCGTCGGTCTCGCCGTCGTGGGTCAGCGTGCGCGCGAGCACGCGCACCAGGCCGGTCTTGCGGTCGATGTCGATGCGGGCGTGCGGCTGGTGGCCCTCGGTGTGCTTGTACGCGGTGAGCAAAGCCGTCTCGATGGCCTCGATCACCGTTTCGAAGGGGATGTCCTTGTCCCGTTCGATCGCCCGCAACGCGGCGATGTCGACGTTCACTTCGACCCCTTCTCCGTCTCGGCCTGACCGGCGCCGATCATGCCGGACGCGTCGTCTTCCAACAGCTTCAGGTCCTCGGCGGGCGGCTGCTTGAACTCGATCTCCACGACCGCCTTCGCCACGTCGGCGTAGCGGACGTCGCGGAGCTTGCCACCCTCGAGGACGCGGGCGGCGTCCTCGCCCGCGTGACCGACCCGGCCCACGAAGGCCGTGCCTTCGGCCGGGGTGACCTTCACCAGGCGGAACCGCGCGCGGCGCCAGTGCCGCTGCTGGGTCAGCGGCCGGTCGAGGCCCGGCGAGGTGACTTCCAGCGTGTACGCGCTCGCGAGCACGTGGTCGTTCTCGTCGAGCGCCGCGGAGACCGTGCGGCTGATCTCGGCGACCTCGTCCAGCCCGATCCCGTCGTCGGAGTCGACGACGACCTTGACCAGCTGCCGCCGGCCGGCCTGCTGCACCTCGAAGGAGTCGAGGTCGAAACCCGCGGCGGTGACGGCTTCGGCCACTATCGGCTGAAGCCGGCTGGCGAGTTCTCCTGGCACGTGGGGCTCTCCTTGTTCGGGTCCGGGCGTTCGGGTCGGTGGTGGACCAGCTTATCCGGTCGCCCCCTCGGCACGCGCGAGCGGCGGGGGCGGCCCGGGGCCTGGCAGGATGGGCCGACGTGACCGGAAGACCGACCGACCTGACCCGTCGAGCCGCCCTCCGCGCGGGGGCGCTGGCCGCGCTGGCCGTCCCCCTGGCCGCGTGCGGGCTCGGCTACGACGAAAGCCCCGACCCGCTGCAGCCGCTGCTGGCCGCCGCCGAGGCGGACGCCGCCGCCGCGCGGGCGCTGGCCAAGGGCGCCGACGCCGAAGCCGCGGGCCAGCTGGCCGACGCCCGCGCGGCGCACGCGGCCGCGCTGAAGTCCGAAGTGGAGCGGCTCAACCGGCCCCGGACGTCGGCCGCGCCGCCGCCCGCGCCGGCGGCCCTGAGCGAGCTGAAGGAGCGGCTGGCGACCGCGCGCAAGCAGGCCGAAGACCTCGTCGGCGGGCTGCCCCGCTACCGCGCCGGCCTGGTCGCGGCGGTGGCGGCGGGGTGCGCGGCGCTGCAGCGCACGGCACCCGCGCTCGGCCCCGGCGAGGACGCCCCGGCGCTCACCGGGTCCGGCGGCGCCGTGCCCGCCGAGGCCGTCGACCCGCTACAGGTCGCGCTCGCGGCCGAGCACGCGGCGGTCTGGGTGTACGGCCTGGTCGGCGCGTTCCTGCCGGCCGACTTCGGGGACGCCGAGAAGAGCGGCGCCGCCGAGCACGCCCTGCGCCGTGACCTGGTGCAGACGATGCTCGCGGCGTCCGGAGCGACCCCGGTGGCTCCTGAGGCGGCGTACGTGCCGAAGAAGCCGGTGACGGACTCGGCGTCGGCGGCCCTGGTGGTCGCGACGGCCGAGGCGGACTGCGCGTCGGCCTGGCTCGCGGTGGTGAACCACACCGACGACGCGGGCCTGCGGACCACGGCGCTGCACGCGCTGGTGGCGGCTTCGCGGCGCGGGACGCCGTGGCGGTCCGAGGCGGGCGAGAAACCGGTGGCGATCGCCATGCCCGGCCAGGCGAGCTGACCGGCCCGGTCAAGCGCCCCAATGTGGCCTTGGGTGCGTTCAACGCACCGAAGGCCGCCTTGGGTGCGTTGAACGCACCGAAGGCCACATTGGGGCGCTCGGGGCGGGTCAGCCCTGGAGCTCGGCGGACAGGCGGAGGGCGTCGTCCGCGATCTTCTCGATCAGGTTCTTGTCCGTGTGCTTGTCGTAGAAGTCGGCCAGCACGATCGTCGTGCTCGTGCCCTCGACCTTCGACGAGTAGGCCGAGTTCTTGCCGCTCACGCTGGGGGCGCCGCCGCCGGTGTAGGTCTTGTCCCGCACCAGGTCCGTGACGTTGCCGGTGTCGTCCTTGTCGGTCAGCGTCTTGAGCGCCTTCGCCTTCGTCGAGTCCGGCATCCCCACCACGACCACCGACACCAGCGCCTTCGCGCCGCCGGCCTCCGTCGTGTACAGCGCGCGGGCCAGCGACTGGCACGGCGTGTCCTGGAAGAACTTCTGGGTCTGGCCGTAGGCCTTCGCCGTGCAGTCGTTGACGCGGTCCGGGCCGGCGACCTTGGTGAACTGGTACTGCCCGGTGCTCTGCGCCGGCGGCTGCGCGACCGGCTCCGCCGGCGTCGAGTCGTGCCGGATCAGGAACCAGAGCAGGCCGGAGACGACGGCGATCGCGACCAGCCCGGCACCCTTGAGCAGCAGGGACCGGGTGTCACGCGCCGGCGGGCCCGGCGCCGGCGGGCGGGGCTGCGGGGGAACCGCGCCCAGCGGGGCCGTGTCGGACGGGCCTGGGGTGAAATGCGCACCAACCACGGGGCCATACGGTAGTTCACCGGCTCGGCGGCGTTCACTCGAATGCGTGTAAGACGCGTTCGACGTCGTCAGCGGTGTTGTAGAGGTGGAATCCGACGCGCACCCGGCCGCCCCGCACGCTCGAGACGATCCCGGCCGCCGCGACCCGCTCCGGGTCGGCGTCGAGCGCCACGATCGCGGTGCCGCGCGGCGGCAGGCCGAGCTTCTCCAGCAGCAGGTCGGCCAGGCCGGTGTTGTGCGCCCTGACCTGCGTGAGGTCGAGCCCGCCGAGGTACTCCAGCGCCGCCGCGGCGCCGACCTGGGCGAGCCAGACCGGCGAGAGGTCGAACGCGCGGGCGTCGCGGGCCAGGCGCAGCGGCAGGCCGTAGACCGTCGTCCACGGGTCCTCCCCCGCGTACCAGTTCGCCGCGACCGGCCGTGTCCGCTGCCGGGCGTCCGGGCGCACCGCGAGCCACGCGCTGCCGCGGGGCGAGAGGAGCCACTTGTACCCCGCCGCGACGACCCAGTCCGCCCAGGCGACGTCCAGCGGCAGCCAGCCCACCGCCTGGGTCGCGTCGAGCATGACGGCCGCCCCGGCGGCTTCGGCGGCCGCGCGCAGCGCCGCGAGGTCGACGATCCGGCCGTCGGCGGACTGCACGACGCTCACCGCGACGACGTCGTGCCCCTCGACCCGCTCGGGCAGCAGCTCGAGGGGCACTTCGGTGATCGAGACGTCCTGCGCCGCGAACGGGAAGGTCACGCTGGTGAAGTCGCCTTCGGCGGCGAGCACGCGGGTGCCGGCGGGCAGCGCGGCGGCGACGTTGGCGACCAGCTGCGAGACCGACGCGCCGATCGCGACCCGCCCGGCGTCCACCCCCAGCAGCCGCGCGAACCCGGCCCGCGACCGCGCGACGTGCTCGTCGAAGTCCCCCGGCCGGTTCGCGCCGGTCCGCCAGCGGTCGACCGACTCGGCCACCGCGGCGGCCACCGGCGCGGGCGGGACGCCCACGCTGGGGGTGTTCAGGTAACCGGGCGGGACGGCGAAGTCGCTTCCGAAGGCGTGCATGCTCCGAGCGAAGCAGACCGGGGCAAGCCGATTACGGGTTCACGGGGAGCAGCGCGGTGACGTCGCCGTAGCTCGGCGGGCTCAGCGGCAGCTCCCGGCCGTCCCGCACCGCCGACGCCGTCTCGGCCGCCGCCGCGAGCGCCATCCGGTATGGCAGCGACCCCAGGCTGACCCGGGCCACGCCCAGCTCCGCCAGCTCGGCGAGCGTCACCTTCCCGGGTAGGAACAGCAGGTTCACCGGCAGGCCCACGGCGACGATCCGCTCGACGTCGGCCGGGTCGGCCAGGCCGGGCACGAAGACGCCGTCGGCGCCCGCCGCCGCGTACGCGCGCACCCGCGTCTCCGCTTCGGCCACCGAACGGTCACCCGCCCAGTGCGTGTCGGTCCGGGCGTTGACGAACAGCCCCGGCACGCGCTCCTTCACCGCCGTGACCAGCGCGGACTGAACGTCGACGGCAGCCAGGGAGCCGTCGGCGCGGCCGTCTTCGAGGTTGACGCCCACCGCGCCCGCTCCGGCCAGCTCCTCGGCGAGATCGGCCACCGCGGCGGGATCCGCGCTGAAGCCGTCGGCGATGTCGACGCTGACGAGCGCGTCCAGCCGGGCCAGGCGCGCGGCCAGCGCGACGGTCGTGTCCCGCGTCGACGGCGCGCCGTCGGGCTCCCCCGCCGCGGCCGACACCCCGAGGCTGGTCGTGCCGAGGGCGCGGAACCCCTGGGCGGCGAGGAAGGCGCCGACGCCGAACTCCCACGCGTTCGGCAGCAGCAGCGGGGACCCGGGGACGTGCAGGGCACGGAATTCGTCCATGCCCCGAACCTAGGCCCGCGACGCTTCGTCGGCCGCCGAAGCGAACGACGCCGGCCGAGGCGGTGTCCACTGTGGACTTCCCGCCCCGGCCGGCGGTGCACCGGGGGGGGGGGGGGGGGGCCCCCGCCCCCCCCCCCCCCGCACCACCCCCCCCCCCCCCCCTCCCCC